>JARFTV010000026.1 GCA_029289325.1 Alphaproteobacteria bacterium | reverse complement strand
CCGCTTGGTGCCGGGGATCTGCCGCCGAATGGGGACCTTGACGATCTTGTCGCCGCTCTGGACCGCGCGCTGCTTCGGCTGGCCCGCCCCCCCGAAACCGGATCGCGCTGACCGCGCGATCCTTTCCATCACCCTGCCAACGACCGTCCGGATGCGACCGCCGCAAGGAGAAGACTCTGCCATGAAGACCGCGAAGATGCTCGCCTTGGGATGCACGGCGCTGACGCTGATGGGCGGGTCGGCCCTGGCGCAGGATTGCGGCACCCATCTGGTCAAGGCCGGGGACAACCTGCGCTTCATCGCCCGCAGCACCTATGGCAACCCCGACCTCTACCGCCTTATCTATGAGGCGAATATCCAGGTGATCGGGGCCAAGGCCGACCATATCGAGATCGGCATGGAACTGCGCCTGCCCTGCGCAGAAGGCCAGAGCCCGCCGTCCGACACGCAGCTTCAGACCGCCGCCGCCGAACCCGCCGCGGCCGAGCTTGCCCCGGCCGCGGCCCCGGCTGCTGCCACCCAACCCGCCGGCAACGATCCGGCGCCGCAACTCACCGTGCGGATCGTCACTGGCAACAACTTCGCGCCCTATGTCGACGAAGGCCTGCCCGGCGGCGGGATGTTCACGCAGCTGGTGGAAATGGCCGTCTTCCGCGCCGACCCGTCGATTCCCTACAGCCTGACCTTCATCAATGACTGGCAGGCCCATCTTGATGCGCTCCTGCCTTCGCTGGCCTACGATCTCAGCTATCCCTGGCTTCGCCCCAATTGCGACGCGCCCGAAACTCTGACCGCCGGCGACCTTTTCCGCTGCGAGAATTTCGTCTTCTCCGCCCCCTTCGTGGAAATCGTCGACGGCTTCTTCACGCTGCGCGACAACGAGCTGATCGCGGCCACCAAATACACCGACCTTCTGGGCAAGCGGATCTGCCGGCCCGAGGGTTATCCGACCAGCGTGCTTGAGGCGAACGGCCTTTCCGCCGGCCAGATCCAGCTGACTCGCCCCGACCGGGCGAGCGACTGTTTCGAGGCGCTGCTGGCGGACCGCGTCGACGTGGTCTCGATCGACGCCGAGGTGGGCGATTCGCTGATCGCCCAGCTGGGCGCGGTCAAGCAGGTAGAGCAGAACCCCCATTTGGCGACGCTGACCAGCCTGCATATCATCGCCCACAAGTCGAACCTCCGGGCCGTCGACATGTTGGCAAAGTTCGACGAGGGCATCATCGAGATGTACGACTCCGGAGAGTGGTACGAGATCGTCTCGAGCGCCCTTTCCCGCGACCTGCGCGGCCAGTGATCGGGTCCGTTTCCCCCAGATCGACCCCGTGTTTCGCCGTGGGCAACGGCCTGCGCCGTATTCCCCGATCAACCCTTTACGCCCGCAGGATTTGCGACCGTGAATCCACCGAATTGCCTTAATCGTGCCACTTAACCACGGCTTTCTGACGGAAGTGGAGATCATTGTTTCGCTATCGTGACCGTCAGATTACCCGCCAATGCCGACAAGAGGACCAGTCGAAATGAATCGTGCATCCCTCAAGACCCGTTCCATCACTCTTGCGGCGATGATGCTGGCGGTGCCCGGCGTCGTTGCGGCGCAAGAGGCCTGCACCACCTATACCGTGCGCGACGGAGACACGCTCGGCACGATCGCCCAGGCGGCTTATGGGTCGTATGACTACCAGATGATCTTCAACGCCAACCGCGACGCGCTGGCCTCGAACCCGAACAACCTGCCCCCGGGTCTGCAACTGATCCTGCCCTGCGAGGACGGCCGTCTGACCGCAGACAGCCAGCTCAACGCGGTGATCGCGGCGGAAACCGCGCGTCAGGCCACGAATACGCGGCGGAACCAGACCTATGAGCCGCCGCTGAAGTTCGTGACCTCGAACGACTGGGCACCCTTCACCGACGAAAGCCTTTCGGGCGGCGGCATCTTCACCCGCATGGCCACCACTGCCATGCAGCGCGGCGGCAACGACCGTGGCTACGAAGTCTCCTATGTCGATGACTGGATGGCCCATATCGACGTCCTGCTGCCTTCGGGTGCCTTCGACGTATCGATCGCCTGGGAAGCTCCGGACTGCTCGAAGCTCGACCTGCTCGGCGAGTTCTCGATCCGGATGTGCACCGAATTCGACTTCTCGCTGCCAATCTATGAAACCGCCTATGCCTTCAACACGCTGGCGGACAGCAAATATGCCAACGCCCGTGCCTTCGGCGATTACGCCGGCGCCCGGATCTGCCGCCCCGAAGCCTGGCCGATCAGCGATCTGGAAGTGCAGGGTCTGGTCGAGCCTGTGGTGACCTACGTCCACCCGAAAAGCCCGCAGGAATGTGCCCAGATGCTGCTGAACGGTGAGGTCGATCTCTACTCGATCGAATCCGAGACCGCGACGCGCAACTTCGAGGAACTGGGCGCGACGGACCGCGTGCTGCCGAACCCGGCGCTGGCGACCTTCATCAACTACCACTTCCTCACGTCGAAGAGCAATCCGCGCGGCCGCGTCTACATCGCCATGCTGAACCGCGGCATCACCGAGATGCGCGAATCCGGCGAATGGTACGACATCGTCGCCACCGGCCTGGCCGAATACAACAAGCTCAGCCAGTAAGCCTGACGGATTGACACAAGCCCCGCGCCGAAAGGCGCGGGGCTTCTTGCTGCGTAATCCTCTGTTGGAACATCCGTTCCATCTGCTATGCTGGCCCAAGCAGCAGCGCAGGACCCCGATGCCCGATACCCCCAGCCCCCCGCAATCGGTCGAAGAATTCGGCAACCGGCTCATGGCACTTAGCGGCCACCTGCCCCTGCGCCTGCAGCAATGCGCGGACCACCTGGCACGCCACACCGACAGGATTGCGCTGTCCACCGTCGCGCAGATCGCCCAGGGTGCCGGCGTGCCGCCCTCGGCCGTGATGCGCTTCTGCCAGCTTCTGGGCTTCTCCGGTTATGCCGAAATGCAGCGGCTGTTCCGCGAGGCGCTTTCCACCGCTCCGCCGGACTATGCCACCCGGCTGGCCAATCTGAAGGCCGGGGGGGCGGACCAGCCGGCCGCCCTTGTCGCAGAGTTTGTCGAGGCGGGCCGCCAGTCGATGGAAGCCTTGGCGCAGAATCTTGACGAATCCGCCCTGAATCAAGCCGTTTCCACCCTGTCTGCCGCGCGGACCATCCATCTGGCGGGTTTCCGACGCTCGTTCCCCGTGGCGTCTTACCTGGCCTATGTCTTCGACAAGCTGGGGGTTCCGACCGTGCTGCATGACGGGGTGGCCGGCCTAGGCCAGCGTTCCACCCTTCGGGACGGCGATGCCTTGCTCGCCATCACCTTCGCCCCCTATTCCGAGGAAACGCACGCCCTGGCCCGCGAGGCACGCAACCGGGGTCTGCCGGTGGTCGTGCTCACCGACCCGCCCGCCACCGCCCTTGCCCCCCTTGGGAACACAATCCTGACGGTGACCGAGATCGACTTCGGGGCTTTCCGCTCGCTTTCGGCGGCCATTGCCCTGGCCCTGTCGCTAGCCCTTGCCGTCGCCTCACGGCGTGAAACTTGATGCTTCCCCGACTCGGAAAAATGGAATAAACGTTCCACGACCCATCCGACTCGTCAGGACCTTTCCATGCCCCGCACACTTGATGTCATTACCATCGGTCGGTCTTCGGTCGACCTTTACGGCGCGCAGATCGGCGGACGGCTTGAGGATATGGGGTCGTTCCAGAAGTATATCGGCGGCTCGCCGACCAACATGGCGGCGGGGACCGCGCGGCTGGGCCTGAAATCCGCCCTGATCACCCGGGTCGGCGACGAACACATGGGCCGCTTCATCCGCGAGGAACTGGCCCGCGAAGGTGTCGACGTGCGCGGCGTCAAGACCGACCCCGAGCGGCTGACCGCCCTCGTCCTTCTCGGCATCCGCGACGACAAGCAATTCCCGTTGATCTTCTACCGGGAAAACTGCGCCGACATGGCGCTGTGCGAGGAGGACATCGACGAAGCCTTCATCGCAGAGGCGCGGTCGGTCGTCGCCACCGGTACGCATCTCAGCCACCCCCGGACCGAGGCCGCCGTCCTCAAGGCATTGACCCTGGCGCGCAAGCACGGGCTCCAGACCGCGCTGGATATCGACTACCGCCCGAACCTCTGGGGGCTTGCGGGTCACGGCGACGGGGAAAGCCGGTTCATCGAATCCGCGCAGGTCACCGCCAAGCTGCAATCTACGCTGCATTACTTCGACCTCATCGTCGGTACAGAGGAAGAGTTCCACATCGCCGGTGGCACCACTGACACCATCGCCGCCCTGCGTGCCGTGCGGGAGGTGTCGAACGCCACCCTTGTGTGCAAGCGCGGCCCGATGGGCGCAGTCGCCTTCACCGGCGCGATCCCGGACTCCCTCGACGATGGCGAAACCGGCCCCGGCTTCCCGATCGAGGTGTTCAACGTCCTCGGCGCGGGCGACGGGTTCATGTCGGGGCTGCTGAAAGGTTGGCTTGATGGCGAACCCTGGCCCGTGGCGCTGAAATACGCCAATGCCTGCGGCGCCTTCGCCGTATCCCGCCATGGCTGCACCCCGGCCTATCCCTCGTGGGAGGAGCTTCAGTTCTTCCTGAACCGCGGCGTCGTCACCCCCGCGCTGCGCAAGGATCCGGCGCTGGAGCAGGTCCATTGGGCGACCAACCGCCACAAGGACTGGTCCACGATGCGCGTCTTCGCCTTCGACCACCGGATGCAGCTGGAGCAGATGGAGGGCGCGACGCCCGCGAAGATCGGCGCCTTCAAGGAGCTTTGCCTCCAAGCCGCCCTGCGGGTGGCAGGCGGCAAACCCGGCTATGGCATCCTTTGCGACAGCCGCCTCGGCCGCGACGCACTGTTCCGGGCCGCCGGGACCGGCCTCTGGATCGGGCGGCCCGTCGAATGGCCGGGCTCACGCCCCCTGAGCCTTGAGCCAGAGTTGGGGCCCGACTTCGGCGGCCTTCAGGAATGGCCGCTGGAGCATGTGGTCAAGGTCCTGTGCTTTACCCACCCCGATGACGATCCGGCGCTGCGGGCCGAGCAGGAGGACACTGTCCGCCGCCTGTTCCACGCCTGCCGCCGCAACCGGCTTGAGATGCTGCTGGAGATCATCCCGTCGAAGGTCGGCCCGACCGACGACGACACCTCTGCCCGGATCATCCAGCGGTTCTACGATCTTGGCGTCTACCCCGACTGGTGGAAGCTGGAACCCTTCACCACCGATGCCGCCTGGGAAAACGCCTGCACCGCGATCACCCGGAACGACCCGCACACGCGCGGCGTGGTTGTCCTCGGCCTCGACGCCAGCGAAGCCGCGCTTGCCGCGTCGCTGGCCCTTGCGGCGAAACAGCCGCTTGTGAAAGGCTTTGCCATCGGCCGCACGATCTTTGGGGAGGCCGCCCGCGCCTGGCTGAAGGGCGAGATGACCGATGCCGAGGCGATCGCGCAGATGTCCGACCGATATGCCCGCCTTGCCGCCCTGTGGGACAAGGCACGCGAAGGAGCCAAAGCATGACCACCATCCGCCTCACCGCCGCGCAGGCCCTTGTCCGCTGGCTTTCGGTCCAGCAGGCCGAGGACGGCTCCCGCTTCATCGAGGGCGTCTGGGCGATCTTCGGCCACGGCAATGTCGCGGGCCTCGGCGAGGCGCTGCACGCCCACCGTGACGTCCTGCCAACCTGGCGCGGGCAGAACGAACAGACCATGGCCCATGCCGCCATCGCCTATGCCAAGGCGAACGGGCGGCGGAAGGCGATGGCCGTGACCTCGTCGATCGGGCCGGGGGCAACCAACATGGTCACCGCCGCCGCGCTGGCACATGTCAACCGCCTGCCGGTCCTGTTCATCCCCGGCGACGTGTTTTCCAGCCGCGCCCCCGACCCGGTGCTGCAGCAGATCGAGGATTTCGACGACGCGACCGTTTCGGCCAACGACTGCTTCCGCCCCGTGGTCCGCTACTTCGACCGCATCAGCCGCCCCGAGCATATCCTGACCGCCCTGCCCCGCGCGCTGCGCGTCATGACCGACCCGGCGAACTGCGGCCCGGTCTGCCTTGCTTTCTGCCAGGACACGCAAGCGGAAGCCTACGACTACCCGGTCGAATTCTTCGAACCGCGTGTCTGGCACATTCGCCGCCCCGAACCCGACCAGCGCGAGCTTGAGGCCGCGGTGGCGGCGATCAAGGCCGCAAAGACCCCGCTGATCGTCGCGGGCGGGGGCGTCCTCTACTCCGGCGCAGAGCAGACGCTTCTCGACTTCGCCAAGGCGCACAACATCCCCCTCGTGGAAACCCAGGCCGGGAAAGGCGCGGTGGATTGGGAGGAGCCGCTCCACTTCGGCTCGCCCGGCGTCACCGGCACCGGCTGCGGCAACGAACTGGCGGCAAAGGCCGATCTGGTGATCGGCGTCGGCACCCGCTTCCAGGACTTCACCACCGGCTCCTGGACCGTGTTCAGCGCGCCGAACCGCAAGCTCCTCTCGATCAACATCCACGGCTACGACGCCCATAAGCGCGCAGCGCAACCGCTTGTTTCGGATGCGAAAGTGGCCTTGGAAAAGATCAGCGCCGCCCTGGGGCAGCACCGCTTCGCAGACCCGGACTTCAGCGCGCGGACCAAGTGGTTCCAGACCACCGACGCCCTGTTCGCCGCCCCCAGGACCAACGAACTGCCGACCGACGCGCAGGTGATCGGCGCGGTGGACCGCAATGCCGGGAAGCAGTCGATCATCATGTGCGCCGCCGGCACCATGCCCGGCGCGCTCCATGTCCTGTGGCGCGCGGCGCAGGGCGGCTATCACATGGAATACGGCTTCTCCTGCATGGGCTATGAGATTGCAGGGGCCATGGGGATCAAGATGGCGCAGCCCCAGCGCGACGTGATCTGCATGGTCGGCGACGGCAGCTACATGATGGCGAACTCGGAACTCGCGACTGCCGTGATGATGGGCATCCCCTTCACCGTCGTCCTGACCGACAACCGCGGCTATGGCTGCATCAACCGGCTGCAACAGGCCACTGGCGGCGCGCCGTTCAACAACCTCTTGCGCGACAGCTATCACGTGAACGAGGCTGACCTGGATTTCGTCGCCCATGCCCGCGCGATGGGGGCAAATGCGGTGAAGGCTGCAAGCATCGCCGAGCTGGAGGCCGAGATGCAGAAGGCCAAGACGGCGACGATCCCGACCGTGATCGTGATCGACACCGATCCGGCCCCCGGCACCGGCGCGGGCGGACACTGGTGGGATGTGGCCGTCCCCGAGGTTTCGGACCGGGAAGAAGTGAACAAGGCCCGCAAGGGCTATGAAGCGGGCGTCAAGGCCCAGTGGCTGTTGAATTGAGGACTGACGAATGAGCGTGAAGATCGGGATTTCTCCCATCTCCTGGCAGAACGACGACCTGCCGGACCTGAC
Organism: Alphaproteobacteria bacterium; assembly: GCA_029289325.1. Classification (GTDB taxonomy): domain Bacteria; phylum Pseudomonadota; class Alphaproteobacteria; order Rhodobacterales; family Rhodobacteraceae; genus Tabrizicola. The sequence continues at coordinate 52,764 of JARFTV010000026.1, read as the reverse complement.
CGCAGCCTACACGATGGAGCAGGCCCTCAGCGAGGCGCGCGAGATCGGCTATACCGGCGTCGAACGCGGCCGCCGAATGCCCGCCGACACCGAGGGGCTGCGCAGCTACCTGAACGCCAATGGCCTCTACCTCTGCGGCGGCTGGTGCTCGGGCAACCTTCTGGTCAACGACATCAAGACCGAGATCGAGGCCGTGCGCCAGCAGGTGGAGCAGTTCGCGGCCCTCAAGGCCCCCTGCATCGTCTATGCGGAATGCTCGAACACCGTGCAGGGCAACATCGCCGTCCCGGTGAACAATCGTCCGAAATTCGCGGCCGCCGATGTGCGGGCCTATGGCGCGAAACTGTCGGAGCTGGCGAAGTGGATGGCGGATCAGGGCGTGACGCTGGCCTACCATCACCACATGGGCTCGTTCATCGAAAGCGAAGACGACGTGAACGCGCTGATGGACGGCTCTACCGCGGACGTGAAGCTCCTCTTCGACACCGGGCACCTGCTCTTTGGCGGGGCCGACGTGATGCGGGTGCTGGACCGCTGGGCGGACCGGGTGCACCACGTCCACTTCAAGGATATCCGTCCCGAGGTCGTCCGGGACGTTCGCGAGAACAACCGCAGCTTCCTTGACGCCGTGATCGCCGGGGCCTTCACCGTGCCCGGCGACGGCTGCATCGACTTCCAGGCCGTAGCCGACAAGCTGAAGGCGATGGATTACAACGGCTGGATCGTGGTCGAGGCCGAGCAGGACCCGGCCAAGGCCCAACCCTACGAGTATTCGAAGCTGGGCTACGAACATATCCTGAAGGTCTGCGCCAAGGCCGGCCTCCAGATCGACCACTCCCGCCCCGCCTGAAGGACCTGCCGATGCCCGACCTCCTCCGCCACCCGACCGGCACCCGCGGCAAGGTGCATGAGATCACGCCCGAAAGCGCAGGCTGGGGCTATGTCGGCTTCACCCTCTACCGGCTGGAACCGGGCGACGTGGCCGAGGAGATGACGGGAGACCAGGAGGTGATCCTGGTCATCGTCGAAGGGAAGGCCAAGGTCGAGGCCGCCGGAAAGGACTGGGGCGAGATGGGGGACCGGATGGATGTCTTCGAAAAGACCCCACCGCATTGCCTCTATGTCCCGAACGGGCAGGACTGGCGGGCCGAGGCGACCACCGCCTGCACCATCGGGATCTGCAAGGCCCCCGGCCAGGGCAACCACCCCGCCCGGCGACTGGGACCGGAGGGGATCGAGCTGACCCCGCGCGGCAAGGGGACCAACACCCGCCACGTCAACAACATCGCGATGGAGGGGCGCGAGGTCGCCGACAGCCTCCTCGTGACCGAGGTCTTCACCCCGGCGGGACACTGGTCCAGCTATCCCAGCCACCGGCATGACGAGGACGACTTCCCCCGTATGACCTATCTGGAAGAGACCTATTATCACCGCCTGAACCCCGGTCAGGGCTTCGGGATCCAGCGGGTCTATACCGAGGACGGCTTGCTGGATGAGACGATGGCGGTGAAAAGCCACGATGTCGTGCTGGTCCCGAAAGGGCACCATCCCTGCGGGGCCCCCTATGGCTATGAGATGTACTATCTGAACGTCATGGCAGGACCGATCCGGAAGTGGCGCTTCCAGAACGATCCCGACCACGATTGGATCGCCCAGCGCGACGCCTGATCTGTCCACCGTGGACAAATCCGGACTGTCCTTCGATTCCAAGGGCTTGCCATTTTCCGTTCAGGAAGTCTTAACCCTTGGCTGCCTGCGGACCGGGCCTTATCCTGACTGGCAACAGCCCAGGGATCGCCCATGCCTCCGCGCCTGACCCTTGCCATTGCCCTTGCCCTGATGGCCGGTCCCGCACTGGCCCAGGACCTTCCGACCCTGCGCCGGGGCGACCTCATCTTCCAGACCTCGGGCTCGGATCAGTCCACCGCGATCCTCGAGGCGACCGGCAGCCCCTATACCCATGTCGGAATTGTGGACTTCGACGCTTCGGGCGCGCTTGTGGTGCTGGAGGCTGCGGCCACCACCCGCGCCACGCCGATTTCGCAGTGGATCGACCGCGGCCGGGACCGGAAGATTGCCGTCTACCGGCTGGACGGCCTGACCGAGCTTGAGGCGCGCAAGGTGGCCGAGGCCGCCCGCCACCAGTTCGGCAAGCCCTATGATCCGTGGTTCCATGCCTCGCCCGAGGCGCTTTACTGCAGCGAGCTGGTGCAGATCGCCTTCCGCGACGCGCTGGGGCTGGAACTTGGGCAGACCGAACGCCTGGGGGATCTGGACCTTGCCGCCACCGAGGCGCTGAAGCTGGTCGAGGCGCGCTGGCAAAGCCACCCCGCCTGCGACAAGGGACAGGCGCGGGACGCGCAGGACTGCCTCGCGCGGATTGCGGAAGAACCGATCCTCACCCCCCGCGCCCTGGCCGAGGACGAACGGTTGCAGCGGATCCATTCCACCTTCGACTAGGCCACGCGCTGCGGCACCCGGTTCTCGAACCAGCGGAAGATCAGCACGATCACACCCGTGATCGCCATGTAGACGACCGCAAGCAGCATCAGCGGTTCGTAGGTGATCAGCGTCTCGGACCGGACGCGGCTGGCCACGGCGTAGATGTCGACGACGGTAATCATCGCCACCAGCGGCGTGGCCTTCAGTTGCAGCACGGTTTCACCGCCAAGCGTCGGCAGGACGCGGTGCAGCGCCTGCGGCAGCCAGATCCGGCGGAAGATGGTGAGACGCGGCATCCCCATCGCCCGTGCGGCCTCAAGCTGGCCATGCGGCACCGCGCGGAAGGCCCCGCGCATCACCTCACCCTCATAGCCCGCGACGGAAAGCGACAGGCCGAGGACCGCGTAATACCAGGCGTCGCGCAGATAGGGCCAGGCCCAGCTGTCCCGGATGCCGGGAATTCCGGGGAAAAGGCTGCCGATCCCGTAATACAGAAGGAAGAGCTGAAGCAGCAGCGGCGTGCCCCGGATCACCGAGCAGAAGGCCCGGGCGGGATAGGCCAGATACCAGGGCCCCACCGCCTGGGCGAGGCCGAGGGGGATCGCCAGCGCCATGCCGATCGCCATGGTGAGGACCAGCAGGATCAGCGTGTTGCCGATCCCCCGGACGATCAGCGCCTGGTATTTCGGATTGCCCAGCCAGTCCCAGCGGCCATAGATCGCCACCAGCGCGACGATGACCATCAGGATCGCCAGCATCACCAGCCGGCGCGGGATCAGAAGCGCGCGGATCATCCTGACACCGGCCTTTGCCCCCGCCGGGCCCGTCGCTCCACCCAGGCGAAGGCCAGGGTCGAGAGGATGGATACGCCAAGATACAGCACGCCGGCGGCGGCGTAGAAGGTGAAGAAGGCCTTGGTGGTCGAGGCCGCCTGTCGGGTGGACTGGGTCAGCTCGGCAAAGCCCACGACGGCGAGAAGCGCCGTATCCTTGGTCGCGATGAGCCAGAGGTTGGCCAGCCCCGGCAGCGCCAGCGCCAGCATCAGGGGCAGCGTCACCCGCCGTGCGAGCAGGAGGGGCGACATGCCCATGGCCCGGGCGGCCTCGATCTGGCCGGAGGGAACCGCAAGGATCGCGCCGCGCAGGACCTCGGTCGCATAGGCGCCCTGAACGACGCCAAGGACAAGGATCCCCGCGACCAGGCCGGAAATCTGCACCTTCTCACGGCCCAGCGCGACAAGACCCTGGTTCATCGCATCAGTGACGGCGAAATAAAGGATCAGGATCAGGATCAGCTCGGGCACCGCCCGGACCACGGTGGTGTAGACCGCCAGGAGGTCCTTCGTGACCGGGCCGCCGTACAGCTTGCCATAGGCGCCAAGTGTCCCGATCACCAGACCCAGTGCGAAGGCTCCGGCGGCGATCAGCACCGAATTCCAGAGCCCCCAAAGCAGCACTGCCCCCCAGCCGGGCGGGTTCAGCGCCAGGAGGTCCAGCGTCGACGACAACAGCGCACCACTCAGCAAGCCCGCCCCACCCCGAACATTTTCCCTTCCCAAATATCCCCGCCGGAGGCGACCCCCCGAGCCGGTTGCGCGCCCCTGGCGAGCAGAGGCGAGACAAAAGGCGTGCGGCGCAAGCCGCTCAATATGAAAGGCGTCCCGACCCACAAGGAGGCCGGGCCGCCAGGGGCCGGGTTACGGCCAGCGATCATTCGCCGTAGATCGACGAGGCGAAGTATTTGGCGGTGATCTCGTCGTAGGTCCCGTCCTCGCGGATCTTGGCGATACCGGCGTTGATCTTGGCCTTCAGCTCGTCCTCGCCCTTGCGCAGGCCCGCGCCGACGCCAAGGCCCAGCACCTCCGGGTCATCCGCCACGGCGCCCGCGATCTCGCAGCAGGCCGCGCCGGTGTCCGAGGCGATGAAGTCCTCCAGCGCGATGCTGTCGGCCTGGGTCGCGTCGATCCGGCCGGCGGCGAGGTCCTGGTTCGCCTCGTCCTGTGTCTGGTAGACCTTGATCTCGGCCGCGCTGTCCGCGAAGTGCTTGTTCACATAGGCCTCATGGATCGTGGCCACCTGGACCCCGATGACCTTGCCCGCCAGCCCCTCGGCCGTGGGCTGGATGCCCGAGCCCTTGGCGACCGCGACCACGGTCGGGGTATTGTAGTACTTGTCGGAGAAGTCGATCGTCTTGAGCCGCTCTTCGGTGATCGACATCGAGTTCATGATCGCGTCGATCTGGCCGGCGGTCAGTGCCGGGATGATCCCGTCCCAGGCAACCGGAGTGATCACGCATTGCAGCTCGGCCGCGGCGCAGACGGCGTTGATGATGTCCACCTCCCAGCCGACCCAGTTGCCGGCGGCGTCGGGGCTGGTGAAGGGGGGATAGGGTTCGGCCGCGATCCCGATCTTGACCTCTTGCGCAGCGACGGGGGCGGCCATCAGCATCAGCGCGGCGGCGAGGGAACGAAGTTTCATGGGTCTCTCCTGTTGTTGCTCCGCCGTTCAGGCGACGGATTTCAGAAACTGTTTCAGCCGGTCGGATTTCGGCGCGCCGAACAGCTGGTCGGGCGGGCCCTCCTCTTCGATCCGGCCGTTGTGGAGGTATATGACATGGTCCGCGACCTCGCGGGCGAACTTCATCTCATGCGTCACGAGGATCATCGTGCGGCCTTCGTCGGCGAGGCCGCGGATCACCTGGAGGACCTCGCCCACAAGCTCGGGGTCCAGCGCCGAGGTCGGCTCGTCGAAGAGCATGGCCCTTGGTTCCATGCACAGCGCCCGGGCGATGGCCGCGCGCTGTTGCTGGCCGCCGGACATGAAGGCCGGATAGGCCCCCTCCTTCTCGGCCAGGCCCACGCGGGCGAGGAGGCTGCGGGCCCGGGCGATGGCTTGGTCCTTCGGCAGTTTCAGCACATGGACCGGCACCTCGATCAGGTTCTCCAGCACCGTCCGGTGGGTCCAGAGGTTGAAGCTCTGGAAGACCATCCCCAGCGACTGGCGGATCCTCTCGATCTGGCGGCGGTCGGCGGGGGTGCCATCCGCCCGCATCGCCACGGGCTCCCCGGCCACGATGATCCGGCCGGAACTGGGCGTTTCGAGGAAATTGATGCAGCGCAGCATGGTGGACTTGCCCGAGCCCGAACCGCCGATGATCGCCACCACATCGCCTTCGCGCGCCGTCAGCGATACCCCTTTAAGCACCTCATGGGCGCCAAAGCTCTTGTGAAGATCCTCGACCCGTATTGCCTCTGGCCTGTCTGTCGTCATGTGCCCCCCGCCTTGTTATATGAGCGTGCAATTCTGGCCCATGCAAGCCTTTCCTTGCGCCGGCGGCATCGCGCCTTGAAGGCTGGGGGCGGCTCGTCTAAGCAGGAGGCGGACACGGGGGACCCATGCGCATCCTGATCACCAACGACGACGGCATCAACGCGCCGGGGCTGCAGGTCCTGACCGAAATCGCCACCGCGATCGCGGGGCCGGAGGGCGAGGTCTGGACCGTCGCACCGGCCTTTGAACAGTCGGGCGTCGGCCATTGCATCAGCTATACCCACCCGATGATGATCGCGGAACTGGCCCCGCGCCGCTTTGCCGCCGAGGGCAGCCCGGCCGACTGCGTGCTGGCCGCGATCTATGACGTGCTGGACGGGGCCAAGCCCGACCTTGTGCTCTCGGGCGTCAACCGGGGCAACAACGCGGCCGAGAACGTGCTTTATTCCGGCACCATCGGCGGGGCGATGGAGGCGGCGCTGCAGGGCGTGCCGGCCATCGCGCTGTCGCAGTTCTTCGGGCCCGACAATGCGCGCCTTGCAGACCCGTTCGAAAGCGCGCGGGTGCATGGGGCGTCGGTGGTCCGCGCGCTTCTGGACCGGGGGCTGTGGACCGAGGGCGATTATCGCAGCTTCTACAACGTCAACTTCCCGCCCCTGCCCGCCTCGGCCACGCGGGGGATGAAGGTCGCCCCGCAGGGCTATCGCCGCGACACCGCCTTTTCGGTCGAGCCGCATATCTCGCCCTCGGGCAGGCGTTTCCTCTGGATCAAGGGCGGCCCGCAGCACACGCCCACGCTGCCCGGAACGGACGCCGCGGTGAACCTGGACGGATATATCTCGATCACACCGATGCGCGCCGACCTGACCGCACATGACCTTCTGACCGATCTAGAGGCCCGGCTGGGATGACGGCGGGACCGGAGGACCCCTTCGCCTCCGACGAGCTTGCCGAACGCAAGATGCGCTTTCTCTTTGCCCTCCGTTCCCGTGGCGTGACCGATACGCGCGTCCTGACCGCGATGGAAAAAGTCGATCGCGGCCTGTTCGTGCGCGGCATCTTCGCCGACCGTGCCTATGAGGACATGCCGCTGCCCATCGCCTGTGGTCAGACGATCAGCCAGCCTTCGGTCGTGGGGCTGATGACGCAGGCCCTGCAGGTCAGCCCGCGCGACACGGTGCTGGAGGTGGGCACGGGGTCGGGGTATCAGGCCGCGATCCTGGCGCATCTGGCGCGGCGGGTCTACACCGTGGACCGCTACCGCCGCCTGGTGCGTGAGGCGGGGGAGCTGTTCCGTCAACTCGACATCACCAACATCACCGCCATTGCGGCCGATGGCTCGTTTGGACTGCCGGATCAGGGGCCCTTCGACCGGATCCTCGTGACAGCGGCGGCCGAGGACCCTCCGGGCCCCTTGCTGGAACAATTGAAGCCCGGCGGGATCATGGTTCTGCCGGTCGGCCAGTCGGATGCCGTGCAAAGTCTGATCAAGGTCACCCGCAACGCACGGGGATTTGATTACGAAGAACTTCGCCCAGTGCGTTTCGTTCCGCTGGTGGAAGGGTTAGGGTCCGAGTAGACTGCTGCCCAGAACCGGGGCAGCCGGCAGGCGTGATGAGGCGGTGACGATGCGGATTTCCTACGGCAGACTGCGGGGGCTTCTGGTCCTGGGCGCAAGCACGCTGGCGCTTGCCGCCTGCATGAACAGCAGCGACCTCGACTGGGACCTGCGCTCCGGGAACGGCGCGACGGCAGATGCGGCGCGGCAGGCCACGGCGGCGGCGCCGACGGCGGATGCGAATGGCATCCTGTCCTATCCGGACTATCAGCTCGCCAAGGCGCGCCGGGGCGATACGGTGGCCTCGATGGCCAGCCGCCTGGGGCTGAACGCGACCCAGCTTGCCCAGACCAACGCGCTGCGCCCGACCGACCCCCTGCGCGAGGGGGAGCTTCTGCTTCTGCCGTCGCGCGTGTCGGCCGTGCCGCAGCCGACCATGGTGGCAAGCGCGCCCGCGACGGGGCCGATCGACATTACCTCCATCGCCACCACGGCGCTGGACAATGCCGGTCCGACCCCGGTTGCGGCCTCCCCCGCCGCGTCACGGCCGGTGGCGGGCCAGCCGCTGACCCACCGCGTCGCCAGGGGCGAGACGGCCTTTACCATCGCCCGGACCTACAATGTCTCGGCCAAGGCGCTGGCCGACTGGAACCAGCTTGGCGCCGACATGGCGGTGCGCGAAGGGCAGACCCTGATCATCCCGATCGCGACCGCGCCCGCGCCGAACCCCGAGCCCGTGCCGACCCCGCCCGGAGCCGGATCCCCCACCCCCGAGCCGCCCTCGGCCGCGAAACCCCTGCCGGCGGAAAAGCCCGAGGTGGCGGCGGCGACGCCCAAGGCCACCCCGCCCTCGCCCGATCTGGGCGGGCAGGCGACGGCGGCCTCGGCGGCGAAGATGGTGATGCCAGTCTCGGGCAAGATCATCCGGGGCTATGACCGCCGCACGAACCAGGGCATCGACATCGCCGCGGCGCCGGGAACTCCGGTCAAGGCGGCGGATGCCGGGACGGTGACGGTGATCTCGTCGGACACGACGGGCAAGGGGATCGTGATCCTGCGCCATGCCAACAACCTGCTGACGGTCTATGTCGGCGTGGGCGGGGTGAGCGTGAAGAAGGGCGACCAGGTGTCCCGTGGCCAGACGATCGGCACGGTGGCGGCGGGCGATCCGGCTTTCCTGCATTTCGAGGTGCGCAACACCTCGAAGGAGAGCTTCGATCCGATGACCTATCTGCAGTAAGCGGCGCAGGGTGCGCTTGCGGCGCACCCTTTTGCCCTAGCCCTGATAGCCGCCGATCCGGGTCACGAGGATCTTGTCGATGCGTCGGCCATCGAGGTCGATCACCTCGAAGCGGAAGCCTTCGGCCGTGAAGCTGGCGCCAAGGTCGGGGATCTGGCCCATCTGGTGCAGGATCAGCCCCGCGACCGTGTCGTAATGGCCCGCCATCTCTTGCGGCAGGCCCAGCTTGTCGCAGAATTCATCCACCGGCATCCAGCCCGCGACCAGCCAGCCGCCCTCGTCCCGGGCGACCATTGCGGGTTCGTCGGCTTCAGAGGCCGCGACCGCGCCGGTGATCGCCTCCAGCACATCGCCGGTGGTCAGGATGCCTTCGAAATCGCCATATTCGTCATAGACCAGCGCCAGCTGATGTTCGGATTTCTGCAGGATCTCCAGCACATCCAGCGCCTCGGCCTGGTCAGAGACCACGGGGACCTCGCGCACCAGCGCCTTGATTGACAGGGTCTCGCGGCGGGAGACGACCTGAAACGCCTCGGTCAAGAGGACAATCCCCACCACCTCGCCCTCGGCATTGGCGACGGGCATCCGCGGCCGGGCGACGCGGCGGATGGCGGCAACGGCCTCGGCCCCCGTCGCATCAAGCGGCAGCATCTCCACCTCGTGCCGGGGGGTCATCACGGCGCGCGCGGTACGGTCGGAAAGGCGCATGACCCCGGTGATCATCTCGCGCTCTTCCGTTTCCAGCACGCCCCCTTCATGCGCCTCGGCCAGAAGGACATGGACCTCTTCCTCGGTCACCCGGCTGGCGCTTGCGCCGCGCTGGCGGAGGAGCCAGAGCACGAACTTGCCCGAGCGGTCCAGCAGCCAGACGAGAGGCGCGCCGATGACCGACAACAGCACCATCGCCGGAGCGACCCGGATCGCCACCGCCTCGGCATTGCGCAGCGCAAGCTGTTTCGGCACCAGCTCGCCGACGATCAGGCTGACATAGGTGATTGCCACGACCACGCCGCCGACGCCCAGCGTCGCCGACCAGTCGGGCGAGACGCCCTGCCCGACCAGCCAGCCCTGGAACCGTAGGCCCAGCGTGGCGCCGGACAGGGCGCCGGAGAGGATGCCGACGGCGGTGATGCCGATCTGCACGGTCGAGAGGAACCGGCCCGGATCCTCGGCCAGGCGCAGGGCCAGCCGCGCGCCGCGGCTTTTGCCCTCAAGCGGCTTCAGACGGGCGGGCCGGGCGCTGACGATGGCAAGCTCGGACATGGCGAGCACGCCGTTCAGCACGATCAGGGCCAGGATGACCAGAATTTCGGTAAGCATGATGAGACAGGGCTAAGGTGTCGGATGATCGCCCGCAAGCCGGATGGCGGCCTACAGGCGGATCCGCACCCCCTCACGCGCGGCAAGGTCGCAGAAGAACTGCCAGGCCACCCGGCCCGAGCGTCCGCCCCGCGTCGCCTGCCATTCCACCGCCTCGGCATGGAGCCGCTCGTCAGGCACATTGACCCCATGCGCGGCGCAATAGCCCCGGATCATCTCCAGATATTCGTCCTGGGAGCAGGGGTGGAAGCCAAGCCAGAGGCCGAACCGGTCCGAGAGCGAGACCTTCTCTTCCACCGCCTCACCGGGGTTGATCGCGGTGGAGCGTTCGTTCTCGATCATGTCGCGCGGCATCAGGTGGCGGCGGTTCGAGGTGGAATAGAGGATCTCGTTCGCCGGCCGCCCCTCGATCCCGCCATCGAGCACCGCTTTCAGCGATTTGTAATGCTGGTCGTCATGGCTGAAGGAAAGGTCGTCGCAGAAAAGAAGGAAGCGATGCGGCGCGGCCCGCAGATGCGCCAGAAGGCGCTGGACCGAGGGCAGATCCTCACGCGAGAGTTCGACGATCTTGAGGTCGTACCCTTCACTGCGCACCTGGGCATGGACCGCCTTCACAAGAGAGGATTTCCCCATCCCCCGCGCGCCCCAGAGAAGCGCGTTGTTCGCCGGGAGGCCGGCCGCGAAATGCCGGGTGTTTTCCAGCAGCGTGTCACGGGAGCGATTGACGCCGACCAGCAGCGACAGGTCCACGCGCGACACATGCTGCACCGGATCCAGCCGGTCGGGCTGGGTGTGCCAGACGAAAGCCTCGGCCCCGAAGTCGGGCGCGGGCATGGGGGCGGGGGCCAGACGCTCCAGCGCGGCCGCGATACGGTCCAGGGGGTCGGTCACGCCTTGCCCTCGCCTTCCTCGTCCTCGTCCCACAGCCCTTCGGCCCGGAGTTCGGCCTCGCGGCGCTTCTCGATCCGCCGGATCATGAAGATCGAGACCTCATACAGGGGATAGACCGCGAAGAAGAGGATGAACTGGCTCATCACATCGGGCGGGGTCACCAGCGCGGCGACGATCAGGATGACCACGATCGCATAGCGCCGCATCGCCGCCAGCCCGGCCGAAGTGGCCAGCCCTGCCTTGCCCATGAGCGTCAGAAGGACCGGGAGCTGGAAGCAGAGGCCAAAGGCAAGGATCAGCTTGAGGCTGATGTCCAGCGTCTCGTTCACCTTGCCCTGAAAGACGATGTTGATCCCCTCGGTCGAGGAGGCCGGGACCGGGGTGCCTGGATCGGCACCGGGGATCGCAGAGAGGCCGGGAAGCAACGCCGTCACCACCGAGAAGGCATCGGCGAAACCCAGAAAGAAGTTCATCGCGATCGGCGTCACGACGTAATGGGCAAAGGCCGCGCCCAGCAGGAACAGGACCGGCGAAGCGACGAGAAACGGCAGGAAGGCCTGCTTCTCGCTGCGGTAAAGGCCCGGAGCCACGAAACGCCAGAGCTGATAGGCGATCACCGGAAAGCTGACCATCAGCCCGGACACGACCGAGATATGGACCAGGGTGAAGAAGTATTCCTGCGGCGCGGTGTATTGCATCACCGGGTTCGGATCACCCAGCGCGCGCATCGCCTGTTCGATCGGGGTGAGCAGGAAGGTCAGGATCCGCTCGGCCACGACGAAGCAGAGGATCATCGCGACCAGGAAGGCCCCGACGGACCAGATGAGCCGGTTGCGCAGTTCGATCAGATGCTCGACCAGCGGGGCAGAGCTTTCGTCGATATCGTCCTTGGCGGTCATTCCTCGTCACCTGTCCCGGCTGCGCGCTTGCGGACCCGGCCGCCCCGGACCACGGCAGAGGGGTCCTCGGCCGCGGGGCTGCGGGTCTCGCGCAGGGTGGCGGCCATTTCGGCGGAGGTCGCCTTCTTTGCCGCCACCTCGGCGGCCAGAGCCGCCGTGGCCGATCCGGCCGGGGCGGTGGCGGCGACCGAGGCTGCCGCCGTTGCGGCTGCGGCGGCTGGCGGCGGTGTCGCCGGCTTGCTGGTCGCGGTCGTGCCCTTCAGCGGATCCCATTTCTCGAACTTGTCGGCGGCGGATTTGACCGCGTCGAGGCCCATGGTCTTGGGCGAGGTCGCCTTCCTCAGGTCATCCGCCACGTCCTTGACGCCGGTTTCCTTCGCGGCCGCCTCCATCGCGCGGCTGAACTCACGCCCCATCGAGCGGACCTTGGCGGTGAACCGGCCCAGCTCGCGGAACATGCCGGGCAGGTCCTTCGGGCCGATGACGATCAGCGCGATGATGCCCACAACCAGAAGCTCGGACCAGCTCAGATCCATCTTGCGTCCCCCGCGAGGTCTTGTGTTAGACCTTGTCCTTCTCGGACGGGGTCACGTCCTTGGCGGCGTCGGCCTTGGCGGCCTCGATCTCGGCATTGCCGTCGCCCACGCCCTTCTTGAAGGCGGTGATGCCCTTGCCGACCTCACCCATGAGCGAGCTGACCTTGCCCTTGCCGAACAGGACCAGGACCACGACCGCGATCAGCAGAAGCCCCGGCAGACCGATGTTGTTGAACATGGCGTATTCTCCGATTCTCGCGCCCCCGATGGGGCCCTTGGTGCTTGACTGATCCTCAGATACGCCTCCTGCCCCCCCGGTTCCAAGTGCGTTCGGGCTTGCAGGGGGCAGTCTACTGACAGTATTTTGTCAGTAGGGTGGGCAATTTGCTCACCCTATCCCCGGAGACATCCATGAAACGCGATGCCCGCCTTTACGACATCGTCCAGGTCCTGCGCGACGGGCGGCTGCACACCGCGGCCGAGCTGGCCGGGCGGCTTGGCGTCTCGACCCGCACGATCTGGCGCGACATGGAGATGCTGGCGGCCACCGGCCTGCCGGTCGAGGGCGAGCGGGGTCTGGGCTATATCCTGCGCTCGCCGCTGATGCTGCCGCCCACCATGCTGACGTCGGAGGAACTGGAGGCTCTGGTCGAAGGGTTGCGCCATGTCGGTCAGGAGGGGAATCCGCGGGCGAAGGCGGCGAAGAGCCTGCTGTACAAGGTCGCGACGCTGCTGCCGCAATCCGGGATCGAGACCGAGGGCTGATGGGCGCGGATGCAAGATCCATTGGAGCCCGGCAAAACGTCGGGACCTGGCTGTTTACGCGTCAGACCCCGAAGACGAAGCAGCGCTCGCGTCGGATCATCAGCCAGAGGACCGTACCCGCCCTTGGCAGGAAGACCCCCGGCACGCTGGCAGTAAGCTTTGCCCCTTCGAAATCCATCGCGAAATCGACAAGGCTTTCGCGGCCCAGATACCGGCTGCGCAGCACCGTTCCCCGGGCCGGGACCCCGTCCTGCGGCGTCGGGTTGGGGCCGCGGCCGTTCCGGTCGAAGTCGATCCGGAGGTGCTGCGGGCGGATCACGATCTCGACCTCTGCCGCGTCGGCATGGCCGGGCGTCAGGAAGGCACCGAAGGGCGTTTCGGTCAGCGCACCGCGGGAGACGCCACGGATTACGTTGATATCGCTGAAGAACGCCGCGGCCGCCCGGTCGACCGGGGCATTATAGACGTTGTAGGGCGCGCCCTTCTGCACGATCCGGCCCGCGCGCATCAGGGCGATCTCGTCGGCCATCCGCATTGCCTCATCGGGTTCATGCGTGACCAGCAGGACCGCCGCACCCTCTTCCTTCAGAAGCTCCAGCGTCCGGTCCCGGATGCCATCCCGCAGGCGGTTGTCGAGGCCCGAGAAGGGCTCGTCCATCAGCATCACGCGCGGCCTTGGGGCCAGCGCCCGGGCCAGGGCGACGCGCTGCTGCTCGCCCCCCGAAAGCTCATGCGGGTGCTTGGGGCCGAAACCGGCGAGGTCCACCTTCTCCAGCAGTTCCCCGACGCGCCGCGCCTTTTCCGCCCGGTCGGCGCGCAGGCCGAAACCCACGTTCTCGGCCACGGTCAGATGCGGGAAGAGCGCGAAATCCTGGAACATCAGGCCGACCGAGCGCGCCTCGGGCGGGACATGCACCCCGCCGCCCGCCACCAGCCGCCCGTCGATCCGGACCTCGCCCTGATCCGTCCGCTCCACCCCCGCGATGATCCGCAGCGTGGTGGATTTGCCGCAGCCCGAGGGGCCGAGAAGACAGGTCACCTGCCCCGCCGCGACCTGCAACGAGACGTCGTCCACCACCCGCCGTCCCCCGAAGGCGCGGCTGACATGTTGGACCTCAAGGCGGAGGGGCGTACTATCGGGCATGGTATCCAAGACTTTTCGTCAGGTTTCCTCTAACAGCGCCCCGCCGTCGCGACAACCGCCCCTTCCGCGACGGACGACCGCAAAATTGGCGCAAACTGTCCACGTTTTGCCCAAAATGCGCCGCTAACGCTTCACTGTCCTCAATTCCCGGAAGGTCCCGGCCATGTTGCTTCGCCAGATTGCGCTGCTTTGTTCCGTTGCCATGCTTGCGGGCCTGTTCCTACCCTGGGTCGCCACCCCGCTTGGCGCGAACCTCACCCCTTGGGAGGCGCTGCCCAGCTTCGACCGCGCGGCGATCGAGGCTTACCTCCGCGACGCCCCGCCCGAAGTGCTGGCCTTTCTCGTGTCGTTCCTGCTGGCCGGGCTGTTCCTGCTGCTGTCGATCTTCGGGGCCGAGCGGCGCTCGCTCGCCTTCCTGACCGGCGCCTCCGTGGTGGGACTTGCCGGCCTGCTGGTCTGGCGGGCGCGTGAGACGCTGGGCATCGTCGAGCCGCAATGGACGACGGACGAGGCCAGCCGCCTGTTCGACCTTGCCTCTGACGTGCTGGGGCCCGGCGGCTGGGCGTGGATCGGCGGCGGGGCGGCGCTTTTCCTGCTGGGCATCCTTGACCCCGGCCGCCCCAAGCCGCGCGCGGTCACAGCGTCGCGTTGGTAGCGCCGCCATCCAGAAGGATGTTCTGCCCGACGATGAAGCCCGCGTGCTGCGAGCAGAGGAAAGCGCAGGTCGCGCCGAATTCGGCCGGGGTACCGTAGCGGCCGACGGGAATGGTCGCCGCGCGTTCCTCGACCGCTTGTTCCATGCTGATCCCGCGCGCCTTGACCACCGCGCCGTCAAGGGCGAGGGCGCGGTCCGTGGCATGGATTCCGGGCAGGAGGTTGTTGATCGTGACGCCCTTCCCGGCCACCTGCCGCGAGGTTCCAGCGACGAATCCGGTCAGCCCCGCCCGGGCCGAGTTCGACAGGCCGAGGGCCGCGATCGGCGACTTGACCGAAACCGAGGTGATGTTGACCACCCGGCCCCAGCCGCGCTGCATCATCCCCGGCAGCACCGCCTGCATGAGCGCGATCGGCGTCAGCATGTTTGCGTCCAGCGCCTTTATGAAATCCTCACGCGACCAGTCGGTCCACTGGCCGGGGGGCGGACCGCCGGCGTTGTTGACGAGAATGTCGAAGGGGCCGTGCTCCAGCACCGCCGCGCGGCCCGCATCCGAAGTGATGTCGCCCGCCACGGTCACCACATCGACCCCGTGCCGCGCCCGGATCTCGGCGGCCGCGGCCTCCAGCGTCTCGGCGCCGCGGGCGTTCATGACGAGGTTTACGCCCGCCTCGGCCAAGGCCTCGGCACAGCCCCGGCCCAGCCCCCGCGACGAGGCACAGACCAGCGCCCGTTTTCCCGCAATCCCCAGATCCATCTGCAAACCCTCCTGATTTGGCGCAAGCCTAGCAGCCAAAGCCGCAAGGGCAAGACGCGCATCTGTTGCGGGCAAGCCCCGCGCAAGCTATGGGGAGCGTCATGTCGAACCGTGCCCCCCTTCCGCCCGAAATCGCCCGCCGCCGGACCTTCGCGATCATCGCGCACCCCGACGCCGGGAAAACCACGCTGACCGAAAAGTTCCTTCTGTTCGGGGGCGCGATCCAGATGGCCGGGCAGGTCCGCGCCAAGGGCGAGGCGCGGCGCACGCGCTCGGACTTCTTGAAGATGGAGCAGGACCGGGGCATCTCGGTTTCGGCTTCGGCGATGAGCTTCGACTTCCGGCACTACCGCTTCAACCTGGTGGACACGCCCGGCCACAGCGACTTTTCCGAGGACACCTATCGCACGCTGACTGCCGTGGACGCGGCGATCATGGTGATCGACGGGGCTAAGGGCGTGGAAAGCCAGACGCGCAAGCTGTTCGAGGTTTGCCGGATGCGCGACCTGCCCATCCTGACCTTCTGCAACAAGATGGACCGCGAAAGCCGGGACACTTTTTCCATCATCGACGAGATCCAGGAAAACCTGGCGATCGACGTGACGCCCGCAAGCTGGCCGATCGGATCGGGACGGGATTTCGTGGGCGCCTATGACCTTCTGCACGACCGGCTGGAGATCATGGACCGCGCCGACCGCAACCGCGTGGCGGAATCCATCCAGATTTCCGGGGTCGACGACCCGAAACTGGCCGAGCACATCCCCCCAGAGCTGCTGGCCAAGTTCCACGAAGAGCTTGAGATGGCGCGAGAACTCCTCCCCACCTTCGATCGCGCCGCCTTCCTGAACGGTTCGATGACGCCGATCTGGTTCGGCTCGGCGATCAACTCCTTCGGAGTGAAGGAGCTGATGGACGGCATCGGCGAGTTCGGGCCCGAACCGGAACCGCAGAAAGCCGCGGAACGTCAGGTCGACCCTTCCGAGCCCGCGGTCACCGGCTTTGTCTTCAAGGTCCAGGCCAACATGGACCCCAAGCACCGCGACCGGGTGGCTTTTGTCCGTCTGGCCAGCGGCCACTTCGAGCGCGGGATGAAACTGCATCATGTCCGGTCGAAGAAGCCGATGTCGATTACGAACCCGGTCCTCTTCCTTGCCGCCGATCGCGAGCTGGCCGAGGAAGCCTGGGCGGGTGACATCATCGGCATCCCGAACCACGGGCAGCTGCGCATCGGGGACGCGCTGACGGAAGGCGAGAACCTGCGGTTCACCGGCATCCCCTCTTTCGCGCCGGAACTCCTGCAATCCATCCGCGCGCTGGACCCGATGAAGGCCAAGCATCTGGAAAAGGCGCTGACCCAGTTCGCCGAGGAAGGGGCCGCCAAGGTCTTCAAGCCGATGATCGGCTCGGGCTACATCGTCGGCGTCGTGGGGGCCCTGCAATTCGACGTACTGGCCAGCCGGATCGAGCAGGAATACTCGCTTCCCGTGCGCTTCGAGGGGTCGAACTTCACCTCGGCGCGCTGGATTTCCGGCGACAAGGCCGAGATCGAGAAGCTCGTGAACGTCAACAAGGGCCATATCGCGCATGACAGCGACGGGGATCTCGTGTTCCTGACGCGCCTCCAGTGGGATATCGACCGGGTGGTCCGCGACTACCCGTCGGTGAAGCTGACCGCGACCAAGGAAATGATGGTGTGACGCGGACCAATCGCGTCAGGCCGGACGGCACTCTTGCCGCCCACCCGGCGCAAGGCATCTTCATGGGCAACCGGGGCTGTCTGCATGACGAGGCTGGCGTGATCCGGCGCGCTTTCGTCGGCAAGGCCTGGATCACTTGCACGCTGAATCTGCGCCCCGGGGGAGTACCTCGCCCACACGACCAGCCGGGCCGCTATACACCCTTGTTCTTCACGGATGAGGCCGTCGCCTGTGCCGCCGGGCACCGCCCCTGCTTCGAGTGCCGTCGCGCCGTCGCAAAGGACTTTGCCGCCGCATGGACGCGGGCCTTTGGAACCGCCGTCCGCGCCAGGGAAATGGATGCCGTCCTGCATTCCGCGCGCTGGGACAGGGCCTCCCGGCAAAGGCTGCGGCCATTGGGGACAGTCGATGACGCGCCCGACGGCGTGTTCTTCCTGTGGAAGGGCATACCGCATCTGGTCTGGCAGGGTTCCGCCCGTCCGTGGAGCTTTGAGGGCTATGGCAGCGCAAGACCCCTACCCGAAGGGCAGCACCCGGTCCTTACTCCGGAGCCGCTGGTCAAGGTGATGCGGGCCGGATGGCGACCCGTCCTAAGTCGCGACGAAGACCGGCCAAGCTGGCAGCCTGGGGCCGCAAGACCCGGCAACCTTGACCCCTGGGCGCTTTTGCGCTAAGGGCACAAGCGCGGCCATCACGGGCCGAGACGCCGGGGCGCCCGGAAACTAGCGTCCCATCATCCATGCGGTCCGATACCGCATCCATAGGACGCTAATGACCAAATTCTCCGATCTCGCGCTGGACCCGCGCGTGCTGCAGGCCATCACCGAAGCTGGCTACGAAACCCCCACCCCGATTCAGGCGCAGGCCATCCCCGAGGCCCTGAAAGGCCGCGATGTGCTTGGCATCGCCCAGACCGGCACCGGCAAGACGGCAAGCTTCACGCTGCCGATGATCACGCTTCTGGGTCAGGGCCGCGCCCGCGCCCGGATGCCGCGCAGCCTGGTGCTGGCGCCGACGCGGGAACTCGCCGCGCAGGTGGCCGAGAACTTCGACATCTACGCCAAGCACACCAAGCTGACCAAGGCCCTGCTGATCGGCGGCGTCGCCTTCGGCGAACAGGACAAGCTGATCGACCGCGGCGTCGACGTGCTGATCGCCACGCCGGGCCGCCTGCTGGACCATTTCGAACGCGGCAAGCTCTTGCTGACCGGCGTTCAGATCATGGTGGTGGATGAGGCAGACCGGATGCTCGACATGGGGTTCATCCCGGATATCGAGCGCATCTTCCAGCTGACCCCCTTCACCCGCCAGACGATGTTCTACAGCGCCACCATGGCGCCCGAGATCGAGCGGATCACCAACACCTTCCTGACCAACCCGGCCAAGATCGAGGTGGCGCGGCAGGCGACAACCTCGACCACGATCACGCAAAGCCTGATCGAGGTCACCCCGGTGCGCAAGGACCGCAGCTTTGCCGACAAGCGCGCCGTTCTGCGCGGGCTGATCAAGGCCGAGGGTGAGGCCTGCACCAACGCAATCATCTTCTGCAACCGGAAGATGGATGTGGATGTGGTGGCCAAGTCGCTGAAATCGCACGGGTTCAATGCCGCTCCGATCCACGGCGACCTTGCGCAGTCCGAACGGATGAAGACGCTGGACGCGTTCCGCGACGGGACGCTGCACCTTCTGGTCGCCTCGGATGTGGCGGCACGGGGGCTGGATATCCCGGCGGTGAGCCATGTGTTCAACTTCGACGTGCCCTCGCATCCCGAGGATTACGTCCACCGTATCGGCCGGACCGGCCGGGCGGGGCGTCTGGGCAAGGCCTTTACCATCGCCGTGCCTTCGGATGAAAAGTACCTGAAGGCGATCGAGAGCCTGATCAAGGCCGAGATCCCGCGTGGCACGCTGCCCGAAGGGTTCGAGCCCTCGACCGCCGACAGCCGCCCGGACCGCGCCCCGCGCGACGAACGCAAGGGGCGGGAGCGCAGCCGGGGCCGCGAGCGTGATCGCGAGCGCCCGGTCAAGCCGCATGATGAAGTGGCCCCGATGGAGCCGCTGGTCGCTACGCCCAAGGCCGAAGTCGAAGCCGAAGAACCGGCCCGCGAACCGCGCCGGGAAGAGCGTCGCGAACCCCGCGCCGAGCGGGGCGAACGCCGCCGCGATGACCGTGGCGAGCGTCGCGAGCCTAGGGACGACCGTCGCGACCACCGTCGCGACCGCGACCTCGGGCCGGCGGTGATCGGCATGGGCGATCATGTGCCGGACTTCATCCTGCGGAGCTTCGCGCTCAAGGGCGCGCCGACCGAAGAGGTCGAGGAAAGCACCGCCACCGAAGGCTGATCTTCCTTTTTCGACTTGGCCTCCTCGTCGGGGAACCCCGGCGAGGAGTGACGAAATCATCGACGAGCGATGGGACAGGCTATTCCGCGACCAGGCGGCTGATCACCACGGTGACTTCGGGCTTCTTGCCGATCTCCTCGACCGAGACCTGACGCACGACGCGGCGAAGCTCCTCCTCCAGCTTGTCGTCATCTGCCAGAACCTTGCGGCCCAGACGGTCCAGAACCTGCGCCAGATCGCCTTCGAGCGTCTCGGCCAGCGCCCGGCCACCCCGGCCGGTGGGGGGCAGGCCCATGAGCTCGACCCAGGGCTCACCCATCGGCTCTTCAGCCTCATCCAGGATCACTGTGACCAGCACATGGCCGTTCAGCGCCATGCGGATCCGGTCGCGGATCACCCCGTCCAGCGCGCCGACCTGAGCGGTCCCGTCCAGATAGACGCGGCCGGTTTCGACATATTCGGCCACCTCGGGCACGTCGCCGGTCAGGTCCAGCATGGTCCCGTTCGGCGCCACCGCGGCGGCGATGCCGCTTTCGGTGGCGATCCGGGCATGTTCCGACAGGTGCCGGTGTTCGCCATGCATCGGGATCAGCATGTCGGGCAGGATCAGCCGGTGCACATGTTCAAGGTCGGGCCGGTTGGCATGGCCCGAGACATGGTACTTGCCGCCCTGATCGTCGATCACCTGAACGCCCATCTCGGAAAACGCGTTCCAGACCCGCAGCACGTCACGTTCGTTGCCCGGAATGGTCTTGGAGGAGAAGAGGAAGGTGTCGCCTTCCCGCATCTCAAGTCCGAGATACTTGCCGCGGCTCAACTGAGCACTCGCGGCCCGGCGTTCCCCCTGCGACCCGGTGACAAGCAACATCAGGTTCCGCCGCGGCACTTCCAGCGCCTCTTCCGGGGTCACGGTCGTTGGGAAACCGGACATCACCGCCGCCTGCTCTGCCGCCAGCAACATCCGCTTCATCGACCGGCCGAGCACGCAGATCGTGCGGTCGGCGGCCCGCGCGGCCTCGGCCAGCGTCTTCAGCCGCGCGACGTTCGAGCCGAAGGTCGTCGCCACCACCATGCCGGTGCAGCCCCGGATCAACTGGGTCAGGGGCTCGGCCAGGGTGGATTCCGAACGACCGGCATGGGTGGAAAAGACGTTGGTGGAATCGCAGGTCATCGCCTTGACCGGCTTTTCCGCGACGATCTCGGCGAAGCGCGCGTCATCCCATGCCTCACCGACCACGGGGGCGTGGTCGATCTTGAAGTCGGCGGAATGGAAGATGCGCCCTGCGGGGGTATCGATGACCAGCGCCGAGCTTTCGGGGATCGAATGCGAGACGGGGACGAACTGGACCTTGAAGGGCCCGACCTCGACCGTATGCGGCCTCGGCTCGACGGCGACGATCTGGTCCAGCGGCAGACCCGCCTCCTCGAACTTGAGCCCGCCGATCGTGGCGGTGAAGCGGCGGGCATAGACCTTCTTCTGCAGTTGCGGCCAGAGATGCGGCAGGGCGCCAATATGGTCTTCATGCGCGTGGGTGATGAAGATCGCCTCCAGCCGGTCCAGCTTGTCGTGGAGCCAGCTGACATCGGGCAGGATCAGGTCCACGCCGGGCGAGGTGTCCATGTCCGGAAAGGCCACGCCGAGATCGACGAGGATCAGCCGCTCTTTCCCCTTTGGCCCGTAGCCGTAGACATAGGAGTTCATGCCGATCTCGCCGGCGCCGCCGAGGGGAAGATAGATGAGGCGGTTCATGCGTGTTCCTTGTTGTAGTCGTTGATCAGAACGAGGCCATGCATGGTCAGATCGTCCTCGATGCTGTCAAATAGCTCGGTTCCCTGCGCGAAAAGGGAGGCGAGGCCCCCGGTCGCGACGACTTTCATCGGCCGGTCCCGCTCCCTCCGCACTTCGCGGACGATACCTTCGACGAGACCGACATAGCCCCAATACACGCCGGACTGCATGCAGGCCACCGTATTCGTGCCGATGGCCTTCGCGGGCTTTGCCACATCGACATGCGGCAATGCGGCCGCTGCCATGTGGAGCGCTTCGAGCGAGAGGTTCACGCCGGGCGCGATGACCCCGCCGATATAGGCGCCGTCGGCGTCGACCACGTCGAAGGTGGTGGCGGTGCCGAAATCGACGACGATGAGGTCGCCCCCGTGCCGGTCATGTGCACTTACGGTATTGACCAGCCGGTCAGGGCCGACCGTGGTGCCCTGATCGACCCGGGGAGCGACGGGGAGCCTGCAGTCGGGCTTGCCGACGACCAGCGGGCGGCAGTTGAAGTAGCGGTCACAGAGGACGCGGAGGTTGAAGACCACGCGGGGGACGGTGGAGGAGATGATCGCCTCGGTGATCTCGGCCCTGATGCTTGTCAGCGTCATCAGGCTGGAGAGCCAGACGAAATATTCATCCGCCGTGCGCTTGTGGTCGGTGGCGATGCGCCAGGTGGCCAGAAAGCACTTGCCGTCCCAGATCGAGAAGACGGTGTTGGTGTTGCCGCAGTCGATGGCAAGAAGCATGGGCGTGGTCTCGGGGTTCAGCGGCGGACCGGGGGTTTCACACCCCCGGCCCCCCGTGGGATATTCGGGGACAGAGAATGCAGGCAGAGGTCAGAAGAACACCTCGGCGGCGGGGATGGCAAGCCTGGCATGGGCGGTGCGCAGGATCAGGTTGCCCTGCGTATCGATCGTCTCGAAGACGCCTTCCCGAGTCTCCGAGCCGGTGCGGGCGCGGATCACCTCACCCAAGCGGGCTGCATGGTCCAGCCAAGCCGTGCGCAGGGGGGCGAAACCCTGGGCGGCGAAGACCACTTCCCAGCGGGCGTAGGCGGGGGCGAGAGCGTCGAGGAACGCCGTTGGCGTGATGCGAAGGCCAGTTTCCTGAAGGAGCGAGACGGGCGGGACCGCCCCGGCTTCGACCTGGGCGGCGTCGGGGGCAGCGATCAGGTTGACGCCGATCCCGATGCAGAGGACCGGATCGGGACTGCCCAGGCCCTGGCTCTCCAACAGGATCCCGGCCAGCTTGCCGCCGTTGCAGAGAACGTCGTTCGGCCATTTCAGCGCGAAGCTTTGCGGCAGGCCTGTGACCTCGACCAGCGCGTCGCGCAGGGCCAAGGCGGCGGCGAAGGAGCGGAGGGCGACCGTCTCGGGCGGTTCGGTCGGCTTCAGGACCAGCGTGCCGTGGAAATTGCCGAGCGGGCTGGTCCACGGCCGCGCGCGACGGCCGCGGCCCGCGGTTTGCAGGCCCGCGACGATCCAGGTCGGGCCCGACAGGCTGGCGGCCCGCCGGAAGCCCTCGGCATTGGTGCTGTCGATCTCGGGCAGGGAAATGCGCCCTGCCCCGCGATCACCGGACAAGCGCTTGCGCTGCGACTGCTGCCGCAGGTTCGATGCCGAAGAGATTGATCACGCCAAGCACCATGATCGCCGCCACACCGACCAGCATGACCCATTGGACCGGCGCCATGCGGCTGTCCACGGGTTCCTGCTCCGCGCCGAAGTACATGAAGTAGACGATGCGGAGGTAGTAGAAGGCACCGATGACCGAAGCGATGGCACCGGCGACTGCGAGCCAGACCCAGCCCGCGTCCACGGCGGCTTTCAGGACGTAGAACTTGCCGAAGAAGCCGACCATCGGGGGCACACCGGCAAGGCTGAACAGGAGGACCAGCATGGCCAGCGCCTTCAGGGGCTCTTTCCTGGCGAACTGGTTCAGGCCGGCGATATCGCTGACGGGGCGTCCGTCACGCTCCATCGACAGGATGAAGGCGAAGGTGCCGACGTTCATCGTGACGTAGATCGCCATGTAGATCAGCGTAGCCTGCACGCCATAGGCGGTGCCGACCGACAGGCCAATCAGCGCGTAGCCCATATGGGCGATCGAGGAATAGGCCATCAGCCGCTTGATGTCGCGCTGGCCGATGGCCGCCACGGCACCGAGGAACATCGAGGCCACCGCGAGCGCCGCCAGCACCTGTCCCCACTGGCCTGGAATGCCGCCGAAGGCATCCTGCGCCAGACGGGCGATCAGGGCCATGGCCGCGACCTTGGGCGCGGTGGCGAAGAAGGCGGTCACTGGGGTCGGCGAACCCTCATACACATCCGGCGTCCACATGTGGAAGGGCGCGGCCGAGACCTTGAAGGCGAGGCCCGCCAGCATGAAGACGAGGCCGAAGAGCAGTCCAAGCGGCACGCCGTCCTGAACAGTCGAAAGGATGCCCGCGAACTGGGTTGTCCCGGCATAGCCATAGACCAGCGAGGCACCGTAAAGCAGGAGACCCGAGGAGAGCGCGCCAAGGACGAAATACTTGAGCCCGGCCTCGGAGGATTTCGCACTGTCCCGGCGCAGCGATGCCACGACGTAGAGCGAGAGGGATTGCAGTTCCAACCCCATGTAGAGCGTGATCAGGTCCGCCGAGGAAACCATGACCATCATCCCGATCACCGCCAGCGTGACGAGGACGGGATATTCGAAGCGCAGCAGCTCGCGCCGGGTCATGTAGTCCTGGCTCATCACCAGCACGGCAGCGGCAGACAGGAGGATCGTCACCTTGGCGAAGCGCGCGAAGGGGTCGTCGACGAAGAGGCCGTTGAAGACGAGCCGCTGTCCGGCACCGGCACCGCCGATATAAAGCGCCAGCGCCACGAAGAGGCCCGCCGTCAGCCAGACCAGCAACGGGGCCAGCCGGTCCTTGGTGGTATAGACCGCAACCATCAGCGCGGCCATGGCATAGCCGGCCAGAAGGATCTCGGGCATCAGGGTCTGGAAATCGGCGGAAGTCATTCCGAATGTCCTTCGTTCAGGGCCAGCTCGGTGCCCTGTGCGGGCAGCGCGGCGTGGTAGTCGGTGATCAGCGC
Organism: Alphaproteobacteria bacterium; assembly: GCA_029289325.1. Classification (GTDB taxonomy): domain Bacteria; phylum Pseudomonadota; class Alphaproteobacteria; order Rhodobacterales; family Rhodobacteraceae; genus Tabrizicola. Next base: position 28,391 of record JARFTV010000026.1, on the reverse strand, counting down.
CTCGACCGAGGGGCCGATGATATTGGTCACCAGGCTGGGATAGACGCCAAGGATCAGGGTCATGGCGATCAGCGGCGCGAAGATCGCCTTCTCGCGCGCCGTCATGTCGGTGATCGACTTCAGCGCCTCCTTGATCAGGTCGCCGAAGACCACCCGGCGGTACAGCCAGAGCGCATAGCCGGCCGAGAGGATCACGCCCGTCGCAGCCACGGCGGCGACCCAGGTGTTGACCTGGAAGATGCCCATCAGCGTCAGGAACTCACCGACGAAGCCCGAGGTGCCCGGCAGGCCGACATTGGCCATGGTGAAGAACATGAAGACCAGCGCATAGGCGGGCATCCGGTTCACGAGGCCGCCATAGGCATCGATCTCGCGGGTGTGCATCCGGTCATAGATCACGCCCACGCACAGGAAGAGCGCGCCCGAGATGAAGCCGTGGCTGATCATCTGGAAGATGGCGCCGTCGATGCCCTGCTGGTTCGCCGCGAAGATCCCCATCGTCACATAGCCCATGTGGGCCACCGAGGAATAGGCGATCAGCTTCTTCATGTCGGTCTGCGCCAGCGCGACAAGGCTGGTGTAGACGATGGCGATCGCGCTCATCCACAGGACCAGCGGCGCCATGACATCCGCACCGACCGGGAACATCGGCAGAGAGAAGCGCAGGAAGCCATAGCCACCCATCTTCAGCAGGATCGCCGCCAGCACCACGGACCCCGCCGTCGGCGCCTGAACGTGGGCGTCAGGCAGCCAGGTATGGACCGGCCACATCGGCATCTTCACCGCGAAGCTGGCGAAGAAGGCCAGGAAGAGCATGGTCTGCAACCCGCCCATGACCTGGAAGCCGAGGAGGCTGAAGGTCTCCGACCCGAAATCATGCGCCAGAAGCCGCACGATATCCGTGGTCCCGGCATCCAGATACATCGCAATCATCGCGACCAGCATCAGGACCGAACCGAGGAAGGTGTAGAGGAAGAACTTGAACGCCGCATAGATGCGGTCCTTGCCGCCCCAGATGCCGATGATCAGGAACATCGGGATGAGGCCCGCCTCGAAGAAGAGGTAGAACAGCACCAGGTCCAGCGCGCAGAAGACGCCAAGCATCAGCGTCTCGAGCACAAGGAAGGCGATCATGTATTCCTTCACGCGATGCTCGACCGTCCAGCACGACCAGATCGTGATCGGCATGAGGAAGGTCGTCAGCATGACGAACAGAACCGAGATCCCGTCGACACCCATCTTGTAGCTCAGACCCAGGATCCACTGCCGCTCTTCCACGAACTGGAAGCCGGTGTTGGACGGGTCGAAGCGGAAGAGCACGAAAAGCGAGATCACGAAGGTCGCCGAGGTGGTGAAGAGCGCAAGCCACTTCGCCCCGTTGCGGGCCGCCGCATCGTCACCCCGCATGAAGAGCGCAAGGATGATCGCCGCGACCAGCGGCAGGAAGGTGATGATCGAGAGAAGCTGGTTTTCCATGATACCGCGCCCTTACTTCGCGCCGCCGAACAGCGTCATCCAGGTGACGAGGATGACGATCCCCAGCACCATCGCGAAGGCGTAGTGGAACAGATAGCCGGACTGCGCACGGCCTGCGAGGCGGGTGAAGAAGGGGATGATCCCCATCGCAATCCCGTTGAGCGAACCGTCGATCACCTTGCCGTCGCCCTTCCGCCACAGGAAGGCCCCCAGCCACTTGGCCGGACGGACGAAGATCCAGTCGTAAAGCTCGTCGAAATACCACTTGTTCAGGAGGAACAGGTAGAGCGGGCGCTGCTGCGCGGCGAGGCGACGCGGCAGGCTGGGGTCCTTGATGTAGAACAGCCAGGCCACTGCGAAACCGATCAGCATCGCGATGAAGGGCGAGACCTTGACCCAGGTCGGCACGAGATGCGCGGCATTGATCATGGTCGTGGGCGCGTGGTCGGATTTCGCCACCTTGTCCGCGTCGAGGCGGCTGTCGACCACGGCCTGCTCGTCGGCCGTGAAGGGCAGCATCACCAGCGCACCCTTCGGCGCGGCGCTTGCGGCATGGGCCTCGGCAACCTGCTCCGGGGCCGGAGTGGCCTCGGTCGTGGCGCCGCCGTCGGCGACGATCGTCTCACCCTCGGTCGAGACCGCGGCGACCTCGCCATGGGGCTCTTCATGGGCCTCGCCATGGGCGACCTGTTCCATCCCGAACCAGTCGCGGACGGCGGTTTCGTCACCGAAGAAGACCTTGTACCAAAGCATCCCCGAGAAGATCGCCCCCAGCGCAAGGACGCCGAGCGGGATCAGCATGACCATCGGGCTTTCATGCGGCTCATGGTGGCCGTGGTCGTCATGGCCGTGGCCATGGCCATCATGGCCATGCCCATGCGCCCGGCTTTCCCCGAAGAAGGTCAGGAACATCAGCCGCCAGGAGTAGAAGCTGGTGAAGCAGGCGGCGACGACCAGAAGCCAGAAGGCGAAGCCCGAGCCGACCCAGGCGCTTTCGATCACCGCGTCCTTCGACAGGAAGCCGGCGAAACCGTAATGCGTCAGCGGGATGCCCACGCCGGTGATGGCCAGCGTGCCGATCAGCATGGCCCAGAAGGTCAGCGGGATCTTTTTCCGCAGGCCGCCATAGTTCCGCATGTCCTGTTCGTGGTGGGTCGCGTGGATCACCGAGCCGGCGCCAAGGAACAGCATCGCCTTGAAGAAGGCGTGGGTGAAGAGGTGGAACATCGCCACCGAATAGACGCCCACACCGGCCGCCACGAACATGTAGCCGAGCTGCGACATGGTCGAATAGGCGATCACACGCTTGATGTCGTTCTGCACAAGGCCAATCGTCGCCGCGACAAAGGCGGTCAGCGCGCCGAGGACGGTGATGAAGGTCAGCGCGTCGGGTGCGTATTCATAGACCGGCGACATGCGGCAGACGAGGAACACCCCCGCGGTCACCATCGTCGCCGCGTGGATCAGCGCGGAAACGGGCGTCGGGCCCTCCATCGCGTCCGGCAACCAGGTGTGGAGGAAGAGCTGCGCCGATTTGCCCATCGCGCCGATGAACAGCAGGACGCCCACGAGGTTCGCAGCGTTCCACTCGCCCCAGAGGAAGGTCAGGTTCGTTTCGGCCAGCGCCGGAGCGGCAGCGAAGACGTCGTCGAAGCGGATGGAGTCGGTGAGGTAGAAGAGCGCGAAGATCCCCAGCGCAAAGCCGAAGTCGCCGACGCGGTTCACGATGAAGGCTTTCATCGCGGCCGCGTTGGCCGATGCCTTGCGGTAGTAGAAGCCGATCAGGAGATAGGAGGCGACGCCCACGCCTTCCCAGCCGAAGAACATCTGGACCAGGTTGTCCGAGGTCACCAGCATCAGCATCGAGAAGGTGAAGAACGACAGATAGGCGAAGAAGCGGGCCTTGTAATGCTCGCCCTCGTGCCAGTTGTCGTCATGGGCCATGTAGCCGAAAGAATAGAGGTGGACGAGCGCGGAGACCGAGTTCACGACGACCAGCATGATCGCGGTCAGCCGGTCCAGCCGGATCGCCCATTCGCTGCCCATCGTGCCGGATTCGATCCAGCGGAGCAGGACCACGCGCTGCGTCTCGCCGTCGAAGGTCAGGAAGATCTGCCAGGACAGCGCGGCGGCGAGGAAGACCAGCGCGGTGGTGATGACCTGCCCGGCCTTTTCGCCGATCAGGCGCCAGCCGAAACCGCAGATGATGGCCCCGACCAGAGGCGCAAGGAGGATGATCGTTTCCATCGGTCGTCAGCCTTTCATCACGTTCACGTCTTCCACCTCGATCGTGCCGCGGTTGCGGAAGAACACGACAAGGATGGCAAGACCGATGGCAGCCTCGGCGGCGGCCACGGTCAGGACGAACATGGTGAAGACCTGCCCCACCAGATCGCCCGAGAAGGAAGAGAAGGCGACGAGGTTGATGTTGACCGCCAGAAGCATCAATTCGATAGACATCAGGATGACGATCACGTTCTTCCGGTTCAGGAAGATCCCGAAGATCCCGATGACGAACAGCGCCGCGGCCACCGTCAGGTAATGTTCAAGTCCCACCATCTCTCGTTCCCTCTTGGGCTCTATCGGCCCGAATTTCGTGACCCACCCGGTAGGGTGGGCAATATTGCCCACCCTACGTCAGAGACCCTGACCGGGCTTGACGTCCTTGAGCTCCATCGCCTTCGCCGGATCGCGCCACATCTGGGCCAGCACGTTCTGCCGTTTCACATCCTTGCGGTGGCGCAGCGTCAGAAGGATCGCGCCGATCATTGCGACCAGAAGGATCAGGCCGGCAAGCTGGAACAGCAAGAAGTAGCGGTCATACATCAGCAGGCCGAGCGCCCGGGTGTTCTCCACCTGATCGGGGGCCAGAGCCACAGCCTGGCGCAGGCCCTCGGCCCCGTCGGCCACCTGCCAGACACCCACGCCGATCGCGACCTGCATCATGAGGACCACACCGATGAGGAGGCCCAGCGGCATGTAGCGTGCCAGCTCCCCCTTCAGCGCGGCAAAGTCGATGTCCAGCATCATCACGACGAAGAGGAAAAGCACCGCCACCGCGCCGACATAGACGATGACCAGAAGCATCGCCACGAACTCGGCGCCCAGCATGACGAAGAGGCCGGAGGTCGACAGGAAAGCCAGGATCAGCCAGAGGACCGAGTGCACCGGGTTCCGCGACAGGGTGACCATCAGACCCGACGCCACCGTGATCACGGCGAACATGTAGAAGGCAAAGCTGAAGACGGTCATGCGTCTTTCTCCTCGGTCTCTGCAAAGACGGCTTGCGCGATCTCAAGCGCCTTCTGCATGGCGGGCAACCCGCCGAACATGGACATCTGCCAGATCACTTCCGCGATCTCGCGCTTGGTGGCCCCGGCGGCCAACCCGTTCTTGATCGTCAGCCGCAGCTGCGGCTCTCCTACCGGACCCAGCACGGTCAGGGCCGCGATGGTCACCAGGAACCGCGTCCGGGCATCAAGGCCTTCGGGGTTGAAGGTCTTGCCGAACCACATTTCCAGCAGTTCCTTCGGCATGGCCGGAAAGAACTTTTCCATCGCCTTCGCGTCGAAATTCTCCATGCCCGGCATGAAGGCGCTGGCCATCTTCTGGCCCTGCTCCATCCAGGCGGCGAACATCTTAGCGAGGTCGTCGGTCATTGGCTCACCGGTACGGGGCGTCGAGTTCGAGGTTGCGGGCGATCTCGGCCTCCCAGCGTTCGCCGTTCGCAAGGAGCTTCTCCTTGGTATAGAACAGCTCTTCCCGGGTCTCGGTCGAGAATTCGAAGTTCGGACCTTCGACGATGGCATCGACCGGGCACGCCTCCTGGCAGAAGCCGCAGTAGATGCACTTGGTCATGTCGATGTCGTAGCGCGTGGTGCGGCGGCTGCCGTCCTCACGCGGTTCGGCGTCGATGGTGATCGCCTGCGCCGGACAGACAGCCTCGCACAGCTTGCAGGCGATGCAGCGTTCCTCACCGTTGGGATAGCGGCGCAGCGCATGCTCCCCCCGGAAGCGGGGCGAGAGCGGCCCCTTTTCATGCGGGTAGTTCAGCGTCGATTTCGGCGCGAAGAAATACTTCAGCCCAAGCGCGAAGCCCTTGATGAAGTCCGTCAGCAGGAAGTAGCGCGTCGCGCGGTTCCAGTCGATGTTCGCCATCATCAGCCTCCAATCGTCCAGCGGGCCCAGAAGCCGCCCATGACTTCGAATTTCGCGAGGAACGCCACGAGGACGACCCAGCCCAGCGACATCGGCAGGAAGACCTTCCAGCCGATCCGCATCAGCTGGTCATAGCGGTAGCGGGGCACGATAGCCTTCACCATCGCGAAGATGAAGAAGAAGAACCACATCTTGCCGACCATCCACCACCAGCCATCAGGCAGTCCGGGGATCGGCGACAGCCAGCCACCGAAGAAGAGAAGGCTGATCAGCGCGCACATCAGGAAGATGGCGATGTACTCGCCGGCCATGAACAGGAGGTAGGGCGTGGACGAGTATTCCACCATGAACCCGGCCACCAGTTCCGATTCCGCTTCCGGCAGGTCGAAGGGCGGGCGGTTGGTTTCTGCGAGGGCGCTGATGAAGAACAGGAACACCATCGGGAAATGCGGCAGCCAGTACCAGTTGAACAGGCCGTAATCTCCGTCCTGCGCCGCCACGATCGCACCAAAGCTCATGGCTCCTGTGGACAGGATCACGCCGATGATGATCAGGCCCAGCGACACTTCGTAAGAGATCATCTGCGCCGCCGACCGCAGCGAGCCAAGGAAGGCGTATTTCGAGTTCGAGGCCCAGCCGCCCATGATCACGCCGTAAACCTCCAGCGAGGAGACGGCAAAGACGAAGAGGATTGCGACATTGATGTTGGCCAGGACCCAGCCGTCGTCGAAGGGGATCACGGCCCAGGCCAGAATCGCCAGCACGAAGGACAGCATCGGCGCCAGGAAGAAGACCGGGCGATCAACGCCCGCGGGGATCACGATCTCCTTCACCACGTATTTCAGCGCGTCGGCCACCGATTGCAGCAGGCCGAAGGGCCCCACCACGTTGGGACCGCGCCGCATCTGCACGGCGGCCCAGATCTTCCGGTCGCCGTAGACGAGGAACAGAAGGCTGATCATCACGAAGGCCACGATCAGCAGCGACTGCGCCGCGATCAGCACCGCCGTTCCGAACCCCGTGGCAAGAAACCCGTCCATGTCAGTCCCTCATCCTCAAACCGTCGGTATTCCAAGCTCTGCGCATTCCACCGCCACCACTTCGGCGTCGATGGTGCGCAGGCCCTCGGGCAGGCCGAGCGAGATCAGATAGACCGCGTCCCCGTACCATGCCCCGCCTTCCTTCTTCACGATGGTCCGCACGTGGCGCGCGAACCCGTAACTCCGATCCAGCGCATATTGCGCCGCCGCACAGCGCCCGTAGGCCTCAACCTCTCCCCGGTTCTTCACGCCGCGCATGGCAAGCGAAAAGCTGACCAGGTCGTCGTCCAGGAGGATCGTCTGTATCCCTTCGTACACCGGCTGGCCGCGACCCTCTGACACCTCTCCGGCAGGCGCGCAAGCCCCCAGCGCCGCGGTCGCGGTGCCAAGGGTCGCCAGCAGTGTCAGCGGGTGCTGCATGGCTTACTCTGCCGCCAATGCGGGGGTCGCGCGCGCCTTGGCCATCGCCGACAGCTCGGCCATCACCGAGGAAGCCCGCGCGATCGGGTTCGTCAGATAGAAATCCTTGATCGCATTGCGGAAATCCGCCTTGCCCAGGTGCTTCATCTCTACCGGCTGCAGCGGGTTCTCCGCCACCTCGTCGACACGGCCAAGGACCGGATGCGCCTTGACCAGCGCGGCGCGGAGTTGCGCCAGCGAATCCCAGGGAAGCTGCGCCCCAAGCTGGGCCGAGAGTGCCCGGAGGATTGCCCAGTTTTCCTTCGCCTCACCCGGCGCAAAGCCCGCCCGGAAGGCCAGTTGCGGCCGGCCCTCGGTGTTGACGAACAGCCCGTTTTCCTCGGTCCAGGCGGCGGCAGGCAGGATGATGTCGGCACGGCTGGCGCCCCGGTCGCCGTGGCTGCCCTGATAGATCACGACGGGCCCGGCTGCGATCTCGACCTCATCGGCACCGAGGTTGTGGATCACCTCCGCCCCTTCGGTGGCTGCGGCAAGACCGCCCTCGGTGACCGCGCCCACGTCCATCGCGCCCACGCGCGACGCCGCAGTGTGCAGGATCAGAAGCTTCGCACCGCGCAACTCGGCGATCCGCATGGCATGAGCAAGCACCGCCTCGCCATCAGCCTCGTTGATCGCGCCTTGGCCGACGATGACAACGCCGGGTTTGGCATCAGGAGGCGCAGCCTCGGCAGTCTTCACATGCTCGGCCAGCGCGGCACGGTCGGCGCCGATGTGGTGCACGTCATAGGTCAGGTCGGCTGCTTGTCCGATCAGGCCGACGACCGCCCCGTTCAGCCAGGCCTTGCGGATGCGGGCGTTGAGGACCGGAGCCTCGATCCGGGGATTGGTCCCGATCAGGAGGATTCCGCCCGCCGTGTCGATATCCTCGATCCGCGCCGTGCCGGCATAGGCCGAGCGGTTGCCCGCCACGAGCTTCGCCCCATCGGTACGGCATTCGATGGTGCCGCCCAAGCCTTCGACCAGTTGTTTCAGGCTGAACACCGCCTCGACCGGGGCCAGATCGCCGACCAGAGCGGCAACCTTCCGGCCCTTCATCGCCTCGGCCGCGCGGGTCAGCGCCTCGGCCCAGGTGGCTTTCCGCAAGCGCCCGTTCTCACGCACATAGGGCACGTCGAGGCGCTGGCGACGCAGGCCGTCCCAGACGAAACGGGTCTTGTCGCTGATCCATTCCTCGTTCACGCCGTCATGGTTGCGCGGCAGGATGCGCATCACTTCGCGACCCTTGGTGTCGACCCGGATCGACGAGCCCAAAGCGTCCATCACGTCCACCGTCTCGGTCTTGGTCAACTCCCAGGGCCGCGCGGTGAAAGCGTAAGGCTTGGACGTCAGCGCCCCCACCGGGCAGAGGTCGATGATGTTGCCCTGCAGATTCGAATCCAGCGTCATGTTCAGATAGCTGGTGATCTCGCTGTCCTCGCCCCGGCCGGTCTGGCCCATCTGGGTGATCCCCGCGACCTCGGTCGTGAAGCGCACGCAGCGGGTGCAGGAGATGCAGCGCGTCATCGCGGTCTTGACCAGCGGGCCAAGGTTCAGGTCCTCGGAGGCGCGCTTCGGCTCGCGGTAGCGGCTGAAGTCCACGCCGTAGGCCATCGCCTGGTCCTGAAGGTCGCACTCGCCGCCCTGGTCGCAGATCGGGCAATCCAGCGGGTGGTTGATGAGCAGGAACTCCATCACCCCTTCGCGGGCTTTCTTCACCATCGGCGACTTGGTCTTGACGACAGGGGCCTGGCCTTCCGGTCCCGGCCGCAGGTCGCGGACCTGCATCGCGCAAGAGGCGGCGGGCTTCGGCGGGCCACCGACCACCTCGACAAGGCACATCCGGCAGTTGCCCGCGATCGACAAGCGCTCGTGATAGCAGAAGCGCGGGATCTCGATCCCCGCGACTTCCGCCGCCTGGATGATCGTCATCGCGCCATCGACCTCGACCTCGATCCCGTCGATGTTGATTTTCTTGAGGTTGGTCATGGCCCTACTCCGCCGTCCCTTGCCTGCGACCGCACCGGGCCGCGCATTCCTTATCCGTCGTCGAGGTCATCGTCTCGACCTCAGAAGATAGCCTATGAGGCTTTCCTTCGCGATTTCCTCTTTGCCGATGGCGCAGTAGGCCTCGGTCTGGCCCGGCTCGGCTCCCTTGGCCTTCAGCCATTCCGCCGCTTCGGCCTTGAACTTCGCCTTCTCCACGTCCGAGGTGACGAACTCGCGCACCACCGAGGACGAATAGCCCTGCTTCAGGGCATAATCGCGAAGGTTGCTCAACTCGCCGAGTGCGCGCAGCTTGCGGGCCTCGATCGTCGGGCAGTTGTCGGCAATGGCGTCGCCGATGAAGCCCTGCAACAGCCGCTCGCGGATCACCGGCTCTTCGTTGATCGGCACCAGCGCATGGGCCGGGGCGGCAAGGGCTGCGGTCAGGGTCAGGGTCAGAATGAACGGGCGCATCAGGGCCTCCTTGGCTGCTCGTGCCCAGGAGATGGGGGCAAGACCCCCTGATATGCCATGACAAACCGCCCGCATCAGGCCCTTGTGACCAGAGAGCGTCATGCACAGCCCTCCGGGTAGACCCATTCGCCTGTCGCACGGTCAAAACGGTCATAGATCGAGACGCGGACCTTGCCGCCGCAGGCCGCATCCGCCGACTTACGGGCAAGCGCGCCCTCCCACATCTGGAAGGGCTGGCCCCCGTTTGTCACCCGCATAGGGCCGCGCTCTGCGGGAACGGACGGAGCCGTCGCCACGCAGGCGGCCTGCGCCAAGGTGACCGAGAGGGCCAGCGCCATGCGCATCACTCAGCGGCGACCGCGCTGATGCGGCCGGTGCGCTTGGCCTTGATCCGGTCCTCGATCTCGTCGCGGAAGGCGCGGATCAGGCCCTGGATCGGCCAGGCGGCCGCATCGCCAAGGGCGCAGATCGTGTGACCCTCGACCTGCTTGGTCACCGACAGCAGCATGTCGATCTCCTCGACCTCCGCTTCGCCGCGCACCAGACGATCCATGACGCGCATCATCCAGCCCGTACCTTCGCGGCAGGGCGTGCACTGGCCGCAGCTTTCATGCTTGTAGAACTTCGACAGCCGCCAGATCGCCTTGATGACATCGGTCGACTTGTCCATCACGATGACAGCCGCCGTCCCCAGACCCGACCGCTGCTCGCGCAGCCAGTCGAAGTCCATGATCGCGTCGTCGCATTGCGCCTTGGTCAGAAGCGGCACCGAGGACCCGCCGGGGATCACCGCCTTGATGTTGTCCCAGCCGCCACGAACCCCGCCGCAGTGACGTTCCAGCAGTTCCTTCAGCGGGATCGACATGGCCTCTTCGACCACGCAGGGGTTGTTCACATGGCCCGAGATGCCGAAGAGCTTGGTCCCGGTGTTGTTCGGCCGCCCAAAGGAGGCGAACCACTCCGGCCCGCGGCGCAGGATCGTCGGGACGACAGCGATGGATTCCACGTTGTTCACCGTCGTCGGGCAGCCGTAAAGGCCCGAGCCCGCCGGGAACGGCGGCTTCATCCGGGGCATCCCCTTCTTGCCTTCAAGGCTTTCCAACAGTGCGGTTTCCTCGCCGCAGATATAGGCCCCTGCCCCGTGGTGCAGGTAGAGGTCGAAGTCCCAGCCCGACTTGGCCGCGTTCTTGCCCAGCAGGCCCGCGTCATAGCATTCGTCGATGGCAGCCTGCAGCGCCTCACGCTCGCGGATGTATTCGCCGCGGATGTAGATGTAGCAGGTGTTCGCCCCCATCGCGAAAGAGGCGATCAGCGCGCCCTCGATCAGCGTGTGGGGGTCGTGCCGCATGATCTCGCGGTCCTTGCAGGTGCCAGGTTCCGACTCGTCGGCGTTGATCACCAGATAGGACGGCCGCCCGTCCGACTGCTTCGGCATGAACGACCACTTGAGGCCCGTGGGGAAACCTGCCCCACCGCGCCCGCGCAGGCCGCTGGCTTTCACCTGCTCGATGATCGTGTCGCGGCCGCGCTTGATGATCTCGGCCGTGCCGTCCCAATGCCCGCGCTTCATAGCGCCCTTCAGGCTGCGGTCATGCATCCCGTAGAGGTTGGTGAAAATGCGGTCCTGATCCTTGAGCATCTCGTCTTCCTAACCCCGGCGTCCGCGCCAGATCTGATACGTCACCACCAACGCCCACAGAAACGCGGCGATGGCGGCCAGGTCGAACAGGAAGACGTAGCGCGCCTCCCAGCCCATTTGGCCCCCAAGCCATTGCGCCCCCATCCACAGGATGATCGTCCCGGCCAGGACGATGCCGACCGTCCGCGACTTTCGGGCGCGCGCAAGGTCGGCAGGAGTGGGGCGCGGTTGCACCATAGGCCTCAATAGTTGTTGGTCTTGGCGCGTTCACGGAACGCTTCAAGCCCTTCGGTCACGATGATCCGGGCCTGCGACACCCAGCGGTCACGCAGGATCCGGCCCTTGAATCCCTTCATCTCGGCATCGACCAATGCCACGTCGGCATCGGTCCAGGCGGCGATCTGGTCGAAGTGGTAGAAGCCAAGCTCGTTAGCCAGCTTCTCCATAGCCGGGCCAACGCCCTCAAGCTCCTGCAGGTTGTCCGCCACACCGTTGCGCGGCGCCGTCAGCCGCAGCGGCCCGGTCGCGACCGGAGCGGCCGCCGTCGTCGCATGGCCCTTCGCGGAAAGGTCCAGATAGACAGCCGGCTCTGCGGTGCCCCAAGGCAGGCCCAGGATCAGCCCGACGACCGTGGCAACCACGCCCGCCATCGCTGCTGCAGGGAAGAGGTCGAAGTCACCCAGCACGACCAGCACCGCGAAGCCGACCAGACCGGCCGCGCCTCCGATGACAAATCCCCCAAGCCAAGGGGCATTCACGTTCTCAGCTCTGTGCATCGCCGTCCTTCCCCTTTCTCCGCAGCCCAAAGGGCCAGTTTCCGTCCTTACTTACTCCTTCGCCGCGCGTTCGGCCTCTTCGGCCGAGCCGCCCGCTGCCAGGATCTTCGCCTGTCCAACCCAGTTGTCGCGTGAGGCCCGGCCCTTGAACCCCTCAAGATTGGCGTCGACCCAGGCCAGTTCATTGGTAGTCCAGCCCGCGATCTGGTCGAAATGGAAGAAGCCCAGCTTGTGGCACAGCGCCTCCAGCTTCGGCCCGATCCCGGTGAGCCGCTTCAGGTCATCCGCCTTGCCGTCGCGCGGCGCGGAGAGGCCCGCCGGACGGGTATCTTCCGCCGCCGGCACCCGCGCCTCGGGGGTCGCGGCCGGAGTGGCGTTCGGGGCATTGCCCTCGGACTTCGGCTTGCCGCGTGACGAGGCCTTGGCCTCCTGCACCGTGGCGCCGGTGGCGTCGGCCGGGGCGCCCGCGGCGGGCTTGGGCTCGGCAGCCTTGCCGCGTGCCGGTTTTGGCGCGGCGGGCCGGCCCAGCCAAGGGGTCGTGAGCGGCACTTCGGTTCCGTCGATCCGCTTCACCGTATCGGCCAGGTCCACCGCCCGGCGCACGCTGGCGTTATAGGCATCGCGGCCCGCCTCATGCTCCTTGAGGCTGGTCAACCCGCCCGCCGGCTCCGAAGCATAGCGTCCGTTCTGGGGTCCGGGCCTGGCCACATCCCCGACGGAGAACCGCGCGATAAGGTCACGCAGCTTTTCGGCGGTCAGGTCCTCGTAATAATCCTTGCCGATCTGGGCCATCGGCGCATTGGCACAGGCGCCCAGACATTCGACCTCTTCCCAGCTGAACTTGCCATCACGGCTCAGGGTATGAGGGGTCTGCGCGATCAGCTCCTTGCAGACGGCGACCAGATCCTCGGCGCCGCAAATCATGCAGGAGGTCGTGCCGCAGATCTGGATATGTGCGACCGTGCCAACCGGCTGAAGCTGGAACATGAAGTAGAAGGTCGCCACTTCCAGGGCACGGATATAGGCCATGCCCAGCATCTCGGCGACATATTCGATCGCCGGACGGCTTAGCCAGCCTTCCTGTTCCTGCGCGCGCCACAGAAGCGGGATGATCGCGCTGGCCTGACGACCCTCGGGGTATTTGGTGATTTGGCCCTTGGCCCATTCCAGGTTCGCCGGAGTGAAGGCAAAGCTTGCGGGCTGTTCGGGATGGAGTCGGCGGAGCATGGCTCAGATAAATCCCCTGGCGATGGTCAGGATTGCGGCGGTGACGGCGCCGATGATGGCGCCCATGACAAGACGATTGCCCATCCGTGCCCCAAGCACCCCGGCCAGGCCCGAGGCCGCGCCGAGGATCAGGGTCCAGAGGTTGATCGTCACGTCGGGCATCAGCGGTCGATCTCCCCGAACACGACGTCCATCGTGCCGATGATTGCCGAAACGTCGGCCAGCTGGTGGCCCTTGCAGATGTAATCCATGGATTGCAGGTGCAGATACCCCGGCGCGCGGATCTTGGCGCGGTAGGGCTTGTTGGTGCCGTCGGCGACCAGATAGACCCCGAACTCACCCTTCGGCGCCTCAACCGCGGCATAAACTTCGCCGGCCGGGACGTGGAAGCCCTCGGTGTACAGCTTGAAGTGATGGATGAGAGCCTCCATCGAGGTCTTCATCTCGCCCCGCTTCGGCGGAGTGATCTTGCCGCGGGCCAGGATATCACCCATTTCCACCCGCAGCTTGGCACAGGCCTGACGGATGATGCTCGTGGATTCCCGCATCTCGGCCATCCGGCAGAGATAGCGGTCATAGCAGTCGCCGTTCTTGCCGACCGGTATCTTGAAGTCGAACTCGTCGTAGCACTCATAAGGCTGCGCGCGCCGTAGGTCCCAGGCCAGGCCCGATCCGCGCACCATGACCCCGGAGTAACCCCATTTCTGGATGTCATCTTCGGTCACGATGCCGATGTCGGCGTTGCGCTGCTTGAAGATGCGGTTTTCCGTCAGAAGGCCGTCAATATCATCTAGCACCTTCGGGAACTGTTCCGCCCAGGCGTCAATATCGTCGATCAACTGCGGCGGCAGATCCTGATGCACCCCCCCCGGCCGGAAGTAGGCCGCGTGCAGCCGCGCCCCGCAAGCGCGCTCATAGAAGATCATCAGCTTCTCGCGCTCTTCAAAGCCCCAGAGCGGCGGCGTCAGCGCGCCCACGTCCATGGCCTGAGTGGTCACGTTCAGCAAATGGTTGAGGATCCGACCGATCTCGGAATAGAGCACCCGGATCAGGCTCGCCCGCCGCGGAACCTGCACGCCCGTCAGACGCTCGATCGCCAGGCACCAGGCATGTTCCTGGTTCATCGGCGCCACATAGTCGAGGCGGTCGAAATAGGGCAGGTTCTGCAGGTAGGTGCGGCTTTCCATCAGCTTCTCGGTGCCCCGGTGGAGGAGCCCGATATGCGGGTCGCAGCGTTCGACGATCTCGCCGTCAAGCTCGAGGACCAGACGCAGCACACCGTGCGCGGCGGGATGCTGCGGACCGAAGTTGATGTTGAAGTTGCGGATGCGCTGTTCGCCGGTCTCGAAATCGGTCGAGCCGTCGTCATAGGTGTTCACGCGGATATCGCCGTCCATCGTCACTTGCCCTCCGCCTTCTGATCACCCGGAAGGATGTATTCCGCCCCCTCCCACGGGGACATGAAGTCGAACATCCGGTATTCCTGCACCAGTTTCACCGGCTCATAGACGACGCGCTTCAGCGCCTCGTCATACCGGACCTCGGTGTAGCCGGTGGTCGGGAAGTCCTTGCGCAGCGGATAGCCCCGGAAGCCGTAGTCGGTCAGGATGCGCCGCAGGTCCGGGTGGCCCGAAAAGAGGATCCCGAACATGTCAAAGACCTCCCGCTCGAACCAGTTGGCGCTCGGGTGCAGGTCCACCAGCGAGGGAACCATGTCCTCCTCGCGCACCGCGACCTTCAGGCGAATGCGGTGGTTCCGGTACATCGACAGGAAATGATAGACCACATCAAAACGCGCCGGGCGTTCGGGATGGTCGACCGCCGTGATGTCCACCAGCGTCGAGAACCGGCAGGCCGCGTCATCGCGCAGGAATTCGACCAGAGCCTCCAGATGGGCAAGATCGACGACCAGCGTCAGCTCGCCGAAGGCGACAGCGCTGGAATGCACGGCCTCCGGCTGCTTCAGCTCGATCAGGGCGGCCAGTTCGCGCAGGGCTTCCGACATGGGGTTACCTCACCAGGGTGCCGGTGCGGCGGATCTTCCGCTGCAGCTGCAGGATTCCGTACAGCAGGGCCTCGGCCGTGGGCGGGCAGCCGGGGACGTAGATGTCGACCGGCACGATCCGGTCGCAGCCACGCACGACGCTGTAGCTGTAATGATAATAGCCCCCACCATTGGCGCAGGAGCCCATGGAGATCACATAGCGCGGCTCGGGCATCTGGTCGTAAACCTTGCGCAGCGCCGGGGCCATCTTGTTGGTCAGCGTGCCCGCGACGATCATCACGTCCGACTGGCGCGGCGAGGCGCGCGGCGCGACACCGAAACGTTCCGCGTCATAGCGCGGCATCGAAGTATGCATCATCTCGACCGCGCAGCAGGCCAGCCCGAAGGTCATCCAGTGCAACGAGCCCGTGCGGGCCCAGTTGATCAGATCCTCGGTCGAGGTCAGCAGAAAGCCCTTGTCCTGCAGTTCGCGGTTCAGGGCCTGGGTCGCAACCTCGCGGTCGCCGCCGGCCGTGTTGGCCCCCGTCATCACTCCCATTCCAGAGCCCCCTTCTTCCATTCATAGGCAAAGCCGACTGTCAGCACGCCCAGGAAAATCATCATCGACCAGAAGGCGGCCATGCTCAGCTCGCCGAAGGCCACTGCCCATGGAAAGAGGAACGCGACTTCGAGGTCGAAGATGATGAACAGGATCGACACCAGGTAGAAGCGCACGTCGAACTTCATCCGCGCATCGTCAAAGGCGTTGAAGCCACATTCATAGGCGCTGACCTTTTCCGGGTCCGGGTTGCGCACCGCGATGATCGCGGCAGCCAGGATCAGGATCAGGCCCAGGCCCACGGCGACGGCCAGTAGGATGAGAATGGGAAGATATTCCCGGAGAAGCAGATCCACGAGGGGGCTCCTTGATGCTGGCGACATGCGAGCAGGCGGACTCTGACGGCCCGCTTCGTCTCGGTGCCCGTTTACTCTGCCCCCCCGGCGCGGTCAACCGAAGCCGGGGGAAATCGGGGCCATGCAGATGCAGAAAGAGTGCGGGGCCTGTCCCCGCGAGAAAGGAGCCTGCCCGATGCTCGACCCGCCCGCCGCCATGCCTGCCCTTCTGGTCGACCTCCCGGTCAAGGCGGGCAGCTGCAGCATCGATCAGGACGCATTGGCCACGCGAATCGCAAATTGGAGCGCGCTGCGGCCCGATCCCGTCCGGCATCCCCGCGTCGCGCCAGTCGACCCGCCCATTCTCTACGGGGGGCCCGGCTCTACGGGGGGCCGGCTGCACGCTCATGCTGACGCTCTGCGGAGCGGCATGACGACCTCGCCAGGTGGACCGCATCCGCGCAAGTCCGTCCTCTCGTCGGGCCTGCGCCTCCTCCCCGGCTGACGGGGGGGGGCGCGTTGCCCGTCGAACTCCCCGCGAATTTTTCCCAGCATGAAGGGGGCGGATCAGCCGATCAGGGCGCGAACGCGGGCGGTGAAATCCTCGCCGCGTCTCTCGAAGTTGGGGTACTGGTCGAAGCTGGCAGCGGCTGGGGCCAGTAGCACCACCTCGCCCGGTTCTGACTCTTGCGCCGCGCGGGTGACGGCGCGGTCCATCGTCTCGCAGATCTCGTGCGGGGTCTCGCCAAGTTGCAGGGCGAAGTCGCGGGCCGAATGGCCGATCAGGTAGGCTTTCACGACCGGACCGAGAAACGGCTTCAGCCCGGCGATCCCCCCTTCCTTCCCCAAGCCCCCGGCAATCCAGCGGATCTTCGGGAAGGCCTGCAGGGCCTTGGCGGCGCTGTCGACATTGGTGGCCTTCGAGTCGTTGATGAAGCGTACCCCGGCCCGCTCGCCCACCAGCTGGCTGCGGTGGGGAAGCCCGGCGAAGCTGTGCAGCGCGCCCTCGATCAGCTTGGGCGCGATCCCGAGTGCCCGGCAGGCCGCATAGGCGGCGCAGGCGTTCTGGTGGTTATGCGCGCCGGGAAGGCCCTTGACCTCACGCAGGTCGATGCTCGCGACCTGCCGCCCCTTGCGCCATTCCGAGAGAAACCCCTTGCGCGCGAAGACCGACCAGCCGAAGCCCTCCAGCTTCTGACCCGAGGACATGCGGATCACCCGGTCATCCTGCGGGCCTTGCGCCAATTGACCGGCGAGGAAGCGGCCCTCGGGCTCATCCACGCCGATCACGGCGCGGTCGGGGCCGCCCATCGTGAAGAGCCGCGCCTTTGCGGCGAAATAGCCGCCCATCCCAG
The DNA here is from genome assembly GCA_029289325.1 of Alphaproteobacteria bacterium. Classification (GTDB taxonomy): domain Bacteria; phylum Pseudomonadota; class Alphaproteobacteria; order Rhodobacterales; family Rhodobacteraceae; genus Tabrizicola. Next base: position 10,926 of record JARFTV010000026.1, on the reverse strand, counting down.
CGTGCCGGTCAAGATGGTCGGGCGAAAGGTTGGTGAAGACCGCCACATCGGGGGTCAGCGCGCGGGCCAATTCGGTCTGGTAGGAGGAGAGCTCCAGCACCACAACCTCGCCGTCCCGGGGCGGATCGATGGACAGGACGCCCTTGCCGATATTGCCCGCCATCTGCGTCGGGCGACCGGCGACCTCAAGAATATGGTGGATCAACGCGGTCGTCGTGGACTTGCCGTTCGAGCCGGTGACGGCGACCACCTTCGGCGGGGTCTCCATCTCGGCCCAGTCACCGCCGGCGGCGCTTTGGAAGAAGAGGCCGATGTCATTGTCGACCGGGATCCCCAGTTCCAGCGCGCGGGCGATGATCGGGTTCGTCGTAGGGTAAAGATGCGGGATGCCGGGCGAGGTCACCAGGCAGGCCACCCCCTCAAGCGCGGCGTTGCGGGTCAGGTCAGTGAGGATGAAACCCTCCGCCTCGGCCTTCTGGCGCGCCTCGGGGCTGTCGTCCCAGAGGAGGGGCTCAGCCCCACCCGCCCGCAGCGCGGCTGCCGTGGCAAGGCCCGACCGGCCAAGACCGAGGACCGCCACCTTCGCGCCCTTGTAACCCTTCACCGGGATCATCCCTGCCCCCCTCTTGCACGGGGACAGGGATAGGGGAGGAAGCGGGAAAGGGAAAGGCTACTCCTGCGACTTGTTCCAGGCGGCAAGGCCGGTGGCGACCACGTCATACCATTCCCCGGTCTCGCGCATCTCTGCGATGCCGCGGTTGACCATGGTCATGTATTCGGCCGCACGCGGATTGCGCTTCGAGACCACGAGGTGATGCGTGTTGAAGGTGGCCAGTGCGGGGTTCAGATAGACCTTGTCGGTCGCGCCCAGTGACTCGAAGTTCGCGGTCGAAGTCTCGATCTCGATGGAATAAAGATCGACTTCGCCAGCGAGCAGCAGTCTGGCGCAGTCCATCGGGCTTTTCGGCTGGACGAAGGTCACGGCCGGGGCGGAGAGACCTTCGACCTCAAGGTCGGAGGTCGGCCAGCCCTCGGGTCGACAGATCCGCGCCCCGGTATATTCGCTGAAACTGCGGGCGTTGGCATAAGCACTGTCGTTCAGCGTGTGGTAGGAATAGGCCACCTCGTAGATCGGCAGCGAGAACTCGAACTCGGTGCACATCTTGACCGCGAACTCGCCCAGAAGGTCGATGCGCGAACAGTCGGGCCGCGACCAGGCGATCGACATGTCGAAGGCATTGCTCGGCAGCAGCGTCTCGATATGCGAGCCCCAGTCGTCGACATAAGAAATCTTGTAGTCGCGGTCGTTGCCGCCGCGCTGCATCGCGGTGGCGGCCATCTGCACATAGATGCCGCCGCCGGGCAGGCTTTGGTCGGTGAAGGGCTTCCAGTCATTCGAGGTGACGAATTTCAGCGCCGGCGCATAGGGCCGGTCGGCGGACCGGGTCGCCTGCTGCCGGGCGGTTTCGGCGGCGATGACGCCAGAAAGCTGGCTGTCGGCGGTAAGGCGGCCGTCCTCGCAGGGCAGGATCAGCTGGAGCCCGGCGGGGAGATTGTTGAAATTACCTGCCAGCGCATCACGGTTGGCGTTGAAGATCATCTGGTAGTTGTAGGAGCCATAGGCGGCGAAGGCGATGTTGCCGAGCGTGTCGCCCGCCTTGACCGTGTAGGTGGTACAGGCATCCTGCGCGGCGGCAGGCAGCGCGGCGAGGAGCGCGAGGGCGGACAAGGCCACCCGGGGGGTGAGGATCGGCATGGTTATCTCCCTGAATTCGATTTCTTGAGGCAGAAGAATGGCGGGAAATGGGCCGATACTTCTGCGGACTTGTGGCAGAAACAAGGAAATCAGGGCGCGTGTTTCTTTTTGGGAAACATTGCTTCAAGGGAAGGCGCGATGCCCCGCACGAGTCGCTGCACCGCCCGGGACAAGCGTAGGGTGGGCGATATCGCCCACCCTACCAATTTACCTGACTTTCAGCGTGGCGAGGCCGATCATCGCCAGGATCAGGCTGATGATCCAGAACCTGATCACGATCTGAGGCTCGGCCCAGCCCTTCTTCTCGAAATGGTGGTGGATCGGCGCCATCAGGAAAATGCGCTTCCGGGTGCGCTTGTAGTACAGGACCTGGATGATCACCGACAGGGCCTCGACGACGAAGAGGCCGCCGACGATCGCAAGCACGATCTCGTGCTTGGTGCAGACCGCAATCGCGCCCAGGGCGCCGCCCAGAGCAAGCGAGCCGGTGTCCCCCATGAACACCGCCGCCGGGGGGGCGTTGTACCACAGGAAGCCTAGCCCGCCGCCGAAAAGCGCGGCCGCGAAGACCAGAAGTTCCGAGGTGCCGGGGACATAGTGGACGTCAAGATAGTTGGTGAAGTCGACCCGGCCCACTGCATAGGCGATTATCCCAAGGGTCCCGCCCGCGATCATCACCGGCATGATTGCCAGGCCATCGAGGCCGTCGGTCAGGTTCACGGCATTGGCAGCCCCGACGATTACGATCATCCCGAAGGGCACGAAGAAGACGCCAAGGTTCAGGAGCGCATCCTTGAAGAACGGAAAGGCAAGCTGGTTCGTCAGATCCGCCGGATGGAACATCGCGGCCGCAAAGCTTGCCAGCGCCGCGATCAGCAGGCCAAGACCCATGCGCAGCTTGCCCGAAACGCCTCTGGTGTTCTGCTTCGTGACCTTGGCGAAGTCGTCGGCAAAGCCGATCAGTCCGAAGGCCAGGGTCACCAGGATCACGATCCAGACAAAGGGATTGTCCAGCCGCGCCCAGAGCAGCGTCGAGACCATCAGCGCCGAGAGGATCAGGAGCCCTCCCATCGTCGGCGTTCCCGCTTTCGACAGATGCGATTGCGGCCCGTCGTCGCGGATCGGCTGACCCTTACCCTGTTTCCGCCGCAGAAGGTCGATCAGCGGGCGGCCGAAGAGGAAGCCGAAGACCAGCGCGGTGACGAAGGCACCGCCGGCGCGGACCGTGATGTAGCGAAACAGGTTTAGGATGCCGCCGCCATCGGAGAAATCGGCCAGCCAGTAGAACATTTACGCAGTTCCTTCCTTGGGAGCGCCGCCCTGCCCCATTTTGCGCAGGGCGTCAACGACCAGGCTAACCTTCGATCCTTTCGAGCCCTTGACCAGCAGGATATCCCCCGCGTCGATCAGGCTCCGGGCGCGGGGCGCGAGGTCGGCCGCCGTCTCGACCCAGTCACCGCGCTGGTGGCGGGGCAGCGCCCCGTGAAGCGCGCGCATCCGGGGGCCGACGCAGTGGATCACATGCACGGCTTCCAGGCGCGGGTGGCGTGCAATCGCGGCGTGAAGCTCCGCCTCGGTCGGTCCCAGTTCCAGCATATCGCCCAGAACCGCGATCCGGCGGCCGCCGCCTACGCGACCGATGCCGTCTGTCGGTTTCGCGGCGATCAGCATGTCAAGGCTCGCAGCCATCGAGGCAGGGTTGGCGTTGAAGGCGTCGTCGATCAGGTCGAAATAGGTCTCTTCCACAAGGTCGAGCACGATCCTTTCGCGCTGGCCCCGGCCAGCCGGCGGGACCCAGCGGCCCAGATCATGCGCGGCGATCATCGGATCGGCCCCCAGCGCCTCGGCCACGGCCAGTGCGCCAAGCGCGTTCAGCGCGAAGTGGCGGCCGGGAGAGGAGACCTTGAAAAGCAGCGGCTGATCCCCGCGCAGGGCCTGACAGACGGTGGTCTCCTCGGCGATCCGGGCCTCGAGAAGGCGATAGTCCGCGCCCTCGACGGTGCCGAAGGCGACCGTTCGCGCACCGACCGCCAGCGCCTTGGCGCGCAGGATCGCGGTCGTGGCGATATCGGCATTGAAGATCGCGGTGCCGCCCGGCCTCAGCCCGTCGAAGATCGAGGCTTTCTCATGCGCGATGCCCTCGATGCTGTCGAAAGCCTCCAGATGCGCGGGCGCGACGGTGGTGACCATCGCCGCGTCCAGTTGTGCCAGCCGAGCCAGCGGCGCGATCTCGCCGGGGTGGTTCATCCCGATCTCGATCACTGCGAAATCGGCATCGGCTGGCATCCGCGCCAGCGTCAGCGGCACGCCCCAGTGGTTGTTGTAGCTCGCCTCGGCCGCATGGGTCCTGCCCTGGCCGGAGAGGATCGCGCGCAGCATATCCTTGGTCGAAGTCTTGCCGACCGAGCCGGTGACGCCAACCACCCGCGCCCTGGTGCGGGCGCGGGCAAAGGCGCCCATCGCCTCGAGCGCCTGCAGCACATCGGGGACAATCAACAGCGGCGCGTTCGGCGTCACGCCCTCGGGGATGCGGCTGACCAGCGCCGCCGCCGCGCCCTTCTCCAACGCCTGCGCGACGAAGTCGTGGCCGTCGCGCACATCCTTTAGCGCCACGAACAAGTCATCCGGTTGCAGGCTGCGCGTGTCGATCGAGACGCCAGAGGCCGCCCAGGCCTGCGTCGCCCGCCCGCCGGTCGCCGTGGAGGCTTCAGATGAGATCCACACAATCAGATCACCCCATCCAGTGCGGCCACCGCGACCGAAGCCTGTTCCACATCGTCGAAGGGATAGACGTCGGTGCCGATCACCTGCCCGCTTTCATGGCCCTTGCCCGCGATCAGCAGCGCATCGCCGGGCAAAAGCGCATCGACCGCGCGCAGGATCGCCTCGGCCCGGTCGCCGACCTCATGCGCCTCGGGGCAGGCTTCCAGGATCGCCGCACGGATCGAGGCCGGGTCCTCGGTGCGTGGGTTGTCATCGGTCACGTAAAGCACGTCCGCGTGGGCCCTGGCTGCCGCGCCCATCAGCGGCCGCTTGGTCCGGTCGCGGTCGCCGCCCGCGCCGAAGACCACGATGATCCGGCCCATCACATGCGGGCGGAGTGCGACAAGCGCCGTCTCGATTGCGTCAGGCGTATGGGCATAATCCACATAGACCGCCGCCCCATTCCTTCGCGTCGCGGCAAGCTGCATCCGGCCGCGCACTCCGGTCAGACGGGAGACGACCCCAAGGACGGCTTCGGGCGCCTCGCCGGCCGCGATCACGAGGCCCGCGGCCACCGCCACATTCTCGGCCTGGAAGGCGCCGATAAGACCAAGCCGCGTCTGGAAGGCCCGCCCCTGCCAGAGGTAGCGGACCTCCTGACCCGTCGCATCGGGCCGGGTCGCGGCGATCTGAAGGTCGGCGCCCGGCCCCTTGCCCACGGTCAGCACCCGCAGGCCTCGTGCAAGCGCAAGCTCTGCCATGTCATCGCCGCGCGCGCCGTCAAGGTTGATGACGGCAACCCCGTCCTCGGGCAGAAGCCGGGTGAAAAGCTGCGCCTTGGCCTGGAAATAGGCCTCCATCGTGCCGTGGTAGTCGAGGTGGTCCTGCGTCAGGTTGGTGAAGCCCGCCGCTGCAAGCCGCACGCCATCAAGCCGCCGCTGGTCGATCCCGTGCGAGGACGCCTCCATCGCGGCATGGGTCACGCCGTCCCGCGCCGCAGCGGCGAGGAGCTTTTGCAGCGTGATCGCATCGGGCGTAGTATGCGAGGACGGCGCGGTCCACGCCCCTTCGATCCCCGTCGTCCCGATGTTGATCGCCGCATGTCCAAGAGCGGCCCAGATCTGCCGGGTGAAGGTCGCAACCGAGGTCTTGCCGTTGGTCCCGGTCACCGCGACCATCGTCGCCGGCTGCGCGCCGAACCACAGCGCGGCGGCGCCGGCCAGCGCGGCGCGGGGATCCTCGGCCACGACAAGCGCCACGTCACTGTCGGCCAGCGTCGCGGCGGCCATGCGCGCGCCCTCGGCATCGGTAAGGATCGCAGTCGCGCCCTGCTCCAGCGCCGCAGGGATGAAGCTGGCCCCGTGGACCGAAGTTCCCGGCAGGGCGGCAAACAGCATCCCTGACCGGACCGCGCGGCTGTCCGCCGTCAGGCCCGAGAGCGTCGGGTCGCGTCCGGCCCGGGCGGTCAACCCGAGGTCGGATAGCCGTATCATGCGCGCCGCCATGTGAAGCCCCCGTCAGTTGCTGGCGGCTGTTACCGCATCCACTGCCGGGGGTTCAAGTTTCGGTCGCAGACCCATCAGGGGCGCGACGCGGCGGATGATCTCGGAGGCGACCGGCACCGCGGTCCAGCCAGCAGTCCGCCGAGCCTGGGAAAGCGTGTTGTCCAGCGGTTCGTCCAACGTCACGATCAGCACATATTGCGGGTTCGAAGCGGGGAAGACCGAAGCGAAGGTGTTGATCACCTTGTCGTCATAATAGCCGCCCGTCTTCTTTGGCTTGTCCGCCGTCCCGGTTTTGCCCGCGACCTCATAGCCGGGAACCTCGGCCAGCGAGGCCGTGCCCTCGGTCACCACGCGGCGCAGCATCTTGACCGATTCCATCGCCGTCGCCTCGCTCATCACGCGGACACCGGTGGTCGCGCCCTCCCGTTTCAGAAGGGTGGGCTTGATCATCACCCCGCCGTTGGCGATGGCGGCATAGGCAGCCGCAAGATGCATCGGGCTGGCCGACATGCCATGGCCGTAAGAGGTGGTGATCGTGACGATCTCGGGCCATTTCTTCGGGATCAGTGGCCGTGCGCCCGGAGCCTCGATCAGTTCAAGCGGGGTTGGTTCGAAAAAGCCCAGCGCCTTCAGAAAGGCCTGCTGGCGCAGCGGTCCGATCATCAGGGCGATATGCGCCGTGCCCACGTTCGAGGATTTGGCGATCACATCGGTGACCGAAAGCAGCGGGCCATAGTTCTTGCCCTCGAATTCCTTGATCCGGTGGCGGCCCCATATCATCGGCGCATTCGCGTCGACCAGCGTCTCCGGCCCCACCAGCCCCAGTTCCATCCCCTGCGCGGCCGCGAAGATCTTGAAGGTGGAGCCAAGCTCATACACCCCCTGGACCGCCCGGTTGAACAGCGGGCTGTCACCGGGTTCGGCATTTTTGTCGACCAGCGGGTTCGGACGGTCGTTCGGATCGAAGTTCGGCAGCGAGACGAGCGAGATGATTTCCCCGGTCCGAGCATCCATCAGGATCGCCGCCGCGCCCTTGGCGTTCAGCATGGTCATGCCGGCATGGAGCACTTCCTCGACAGTAGCCTGGATCGACAGATCCAGCGACAGGATCAGTGGCTTGCCCGCCTGGGCCGGGTCGCGCAGCCGTGCGTCCAGCGCCTTTTCGATGCCGGCGGTGCCGATCACCTCGGCCGAATGGACGCCCTCGGCCCCAAAGGAAGTGCCGCCCAGCACATGCGCGGCCAGCGTCCCGTTCGGATAAAGCCGCATCTCGCGCGGGCCGAACAACAGGCCGGGGTCGCCGATCTCGTGCACCAGCTGCATCTGTTCGGGGCTCAGCACCTTCTTGATCCAGACGAAGCTGCGCCCGTCGGTGAAGCGGCGCTCCAGCGCGGCGGGGTCGAGGTCGGGGAAGATCTCGGCCAGCTTCAGCGCAGTGCCCTTGGGATCGACCATGACCTTGGGATGCGCATAAAGCGCATGGGTCGTCATGTTGGTCGCAAGGATTCGGCCGTTGCGGTCGGTGATATCGGCGCGCTGCGCCAGGATCTCGGCGCCAGGGGCGCTGGCGCGGGGCTCGACCGGCGTCGTCGCTGCCATCAGCCCCATGCGCGCCCCGATCGCCCCGAAGGCGCAGACGAAGCTGACGCAGAGGATCAGCAGGCGGAATTCGGCCCGGGCACGGGATTTCTCGCGCATCGCCTCATGGCGGAGGCGCAGGTTCTCGCGCTCGATCTGGTCAGGGTTCAGCCCATCGGCGCGGGCCTGCAGGATACGGGCCAGCGGGCGGAGCGGGGTGCGCATCACAGGCCCTCCCCCTCGAACGCCTGGCCCTGGACATCCACGGGGAAGTCGATCTCGGGCAGGCGCGCACGCGGATAGGAGACCTGGGCGGCGCTGCCGAACTGGCCCGGCTCCATCGGCAGCAGGCCGAGGCGGTCAAAGTTGACGGTGGCAAGCTCGCGCAGCCGGTCGGGGCGGTTCAGATAGGCCCATTCCGCCTTCTGGATCGACAGCGCCTCGCGCAGGCCAGCAATCTGGCGTTGCAGGCTTTGCACCTCTTTCAGGGCGGCCTGGGTGGCGTAATTCTCGCGGTAGGCCCAAAAGCCCAGCGCGATCAGGGCAAGGAAGGACAGGACATAGAGCACGGGGCGCATCTCAGCGGCGTCCTTTCTTCTGGATCTCCGGCAGGCCAAGCTCTGCCGGGGCAAGCGTCTTCGCCGGGGCATCGGTCCGCCGCCCGACCCTCAGCTTCGCAGACCGCGCGCGGGGGTTGCGGGCGACCTCATCGGCATCCGGGGCCACCGCCTTGCGGGTGACCATCGCGAACCGGGCCTCGGTATCGGCCTTCGCAGGGGCATAGCGGTTGGCGTTGGCCTCATGCCCCGAGGCAAGCTGGAAGAACCGTTTGACGATCCGGTCCTCAAGGCTGTGGAAGGTCACGACGGCCAGCAGCCCCCCCGGCTTCAGCGCGCGCTCGGCGGCGTTCAGCCCCTCGGCCAGTTCCTGGAATTCGGTGTTCACCGCGATGCGGATCGCCTGGAAACTGCGCGTCGCGGGGTGGCTTTGCCCCGGTTTCGGACGCGGCAGGCATTTCGCCACGATCTCGGCAAGCCTCGCCGTCGTGGTGATCGGCTCCATGGCCCGCGCGGCCACGATGGCATGGGCGATCCGGCGCGAGGCGCGCTCTTCGCCGTAGTGATACAGGATGTCGGCCAGCACGCCCTCGTCGGCGCTGTTCACCAGATCGGCGGCCGAGGGACCGGCCTGGCTCATCCGCATGTCCAGCGGGCCGTCCTTCATGAAGGAAAACCCGCGCTCCGCCTGGTCAAGCTGCATCGAGGAAACCCCAAGGTCGAGGACGACCCCATCCAGCGGCTCCCCGGCAAGTTCGTCCAGATCCGAGAAGGTCCCTGCCACCAGCCGCACCCGATCGCCATAAGCGCCGGCCCAAGACTCGGCCATCTGCAAGGCCAGGGGATCGCGGTCCACGCCGATCACGCAGTCCGCCCCCGCCGCCAGCAGCGCCCGGGTATAGCCCCCCGCCCCAAGCGTCCCGTCCAGCCAGAGTCCCGAGACCGGCGCACATTCCCGCAGGATCGCGTCGATCAGGACCGGAATGTGGGGATCATCGGACGATTGGCCAGTTTCAGAGGACCGGGGCAGCGGACCCTTCATGACCTACCCCGCCCGCTTGTGCTTTCCGACCAGCATCAGCGGGTCGATGTCATCGTCATCCTCGGCCTCGAGCTCGGCCTCGTAGACTTCCTTGCGATACAGCCGGAACCGGTTGGTGAACCCGGCAAAGGCGGCCTCGGCATCGCCCGGCAGATCGCCCGAGAAGCCCATCTTCTCACGCACCTTCTGCGGCAGGACGATCCGGCCGTCGCCGTCGATCTCCACCATGACCGAGCGGCTGATCAGGTCACGCTCGGCGCGGGTCCGCTCGGGCGAGCCCATTTCCATCGTCTCGATATCCTCGGCCAGTCGGTCCGCCCCACGCTTGGAATAGCATTCGACGAAGGTCCGAGACTTGCCGCCGTAGACCATGTAGAGCCGCGCTCCACCCTTCTCGCCTTTCTGGGGGTCGTCCGCGTTCAGCACGGCCCGGAAGGCCGCCGGGATCGAGACCCGCGCCTTCCCGTCTACCTTCTGGTAGAACTCGCCTCTGAACGCCTCTGCCATCGCCTGGCCTTTACATTTCCACGTGCTGCCCGGGCGATGAAATGGAAAAGGCGGACCGGGTTGCTGCCACTACCCGATCCGCCGCTGTCCCATCGCTGGGCGTCCAGCTACGCGCGCCACCTGGGGGAGATGTCTGCTCGCTCGCGCGCCGGATCTGTTACGCCGATGAAAGGGGCTGCCTGTATGAAGCTGCCTTACGCCTTGTTCGGGGTCTTTTGTCCGCCCCTGACTTTCACTGCCCATCGCATCGTCGTGAGATGAAACTGCATGGGATCACATGGGAAAGCAAGGGAAAATTTGGGTGCAGACGGGCAGGATCTTGTGTCCGCCAAGGCTGAAAGGCAGCATCTTGTGGCCATTTCGGGGACGCGAACCCTACAAATAGGTAAGCAGGCGCCATTTAACTGCTAAATGTGGTGGGATCATCACGCCCATTGACAGTCCCGTGATCTCCCATGAAGTTCCGCGACTGGGCCGTGATTATTCGGTGATTCCCCCAGATAACGCGCCGATCACGGGAAAGCTGACCGAAAATCCCGCCAGATGACAGCCGGTTGACCAGCCGTTCCCACGAATTCCCATGTCTGTGATTCGGAAGCCGCACCCCGTCGGGGCGGGGGTCAGACTGCCGGGCGTCCGAAGAGAAGCCGCAGGTAACGCTCCAGATGGTCGAAGGCCGCGCGGGCGGGCGCGGGGTCGGCCAGCGCCTTGGCAAGGATGATCCCGCCCTGGGTTGCGACCTGGAACTGTTGTGCCAGCCCCTCGGCCGTCACCCCCGGCACCGGATGCGCCGCCAGCGCCGCCTCCAGATGCGGCAGGACATGGCCAAAGCCCGAACGGATGCTGCGTTCGGCCGCGGCACGGATCGCGGGCGAGCTTTCATAGGCTTCCTGCACCGTCGTTCCCGCGACGCAGCTGAATTCCGGCACGGGTTGTCCCAGGATTTCCCGCCGGAGGTCCAGATAGGCGAAAACCCGATCCAGCGGGTCGGGCAGGCTGTTGTAGGGATGGGCGGCAAACATCGCCCCGGTCGTCTCGGTCCAATCGTCGATCAACGCGACGCCCAGCGCGTCCTTGCTGGGAAAATGGTGGAAGAACGCCCCCTTCGTCACGCCCGCCGCAGCGCACAGGTCATCGACGCTGGTCGCGGCAAAGCCCTTGTGACGCACCAGACGACGCGCGGCCTCGATCAGCCGCGCGCGCGCCTCGCCCCGGGGTACACGGGTAACCCTGTTCACTCTTCCGCCCTCATGCCCCCTTGTCCCAGAGCGCGGGACC
>JARFTV010000002.1:112961-190302 GCA_029289325.1 Alphaproteobacteria bacterium | reverse complement strand
GGAGATCGTCAGCCGCCCCGACATCCGCGGACCCGAGGAAGCGGCCGCCTATGTCACGAAGCTGCGCCAGATCCTGCGCTATCTGGGAACTTGCGACGGCAACATGCAGAACGGCAACCTTCGCGCCGATGTCAACGTCAGCGTCTGCCGGCCGGGTCAGTACGAGAAATATCAGGAAACGCAGGATTTCTCGCATCTCGGCACCCGGTGCGAGATCAAGAACATGAACTCCATGCGCTTCATCCAGGCCGCCATCGAATATGAGGCGCGCCGCCAGATCGCCATCATCGAGGACGGCGGCACGGTCGTGCAGGAAACCCGGCTCTACGATCCCGACAAGAACGAGACCCGCTCGATGCGGTCGAAGGAAGAGGCGCACGACTACCGCTACTTCCCCGATCCCGACCTGCTGCCGCTGGAGATCGAACGGGCCTGGGTCGACGATATCGCGGCGCGGATGCCGGAACTGCCGGACGCCAAGAAGGCCCGCTTCATGGCGGATTACGGCCTGACCGACTATGACGCCAACGTGCTGACCGCCGAGCTTGTGTCGGCGCGCTATTTTGACGAGGTCGCCAAGGGCCGCGACGGCAAGATGGCGGCGAACTGGGTCATCAACGAACTGTTCGGCCGCCTGAAGAAGGAAGGGCACGACATCACTGAAAGCCCGGTCTCGGCCGCGCAGCTGGGCGGGATCATCGACCTGATCGCCGCGGGCACGATCAGCGGCAAGATGGCCAAGGACCTGTTCGAAATCATCTACACCGAGGGCGGCGATCCGGCCGAGGTGGCCAAGGCGCGCGGGATGCAGCAGGTCACCGATACGGGCGCCATCGAGAAGGCGGTGGACGAGATCATCGCCGCGAACCCCGAGCAGGTGGCGAAGGCCAAGGCGAATCCGAAGCTCGCGGGCTGGTTCACCGGACAGGTGATCAAGGCAACGGGCGGCAAGGCCAACCCGGCGACGGTGAATGCGCTGGTGGCGCAAAAGCTGGGGCTCTGATCGCCGGAAACCTTTGCGTGATTTGCCGGTTGCGGAAGAATGGCCTATCAGGTCTGCGATCAAGGCAGGAGGCGCCCGATGCTGCGGTTTGAATACAAGGTGATCCCGGCCCCGAGGCGGGGAGAAAAGGCGCGTGGCGTCAAGACCACCGAGGAGCGCTTTGCCCTGGCGCTGACCCATCTGATGAATGAGCTGGGGGCCGAGGGCTGGGAATATGTCCGCGCCGACGCCTTGCCCTGCGATGAGCGGGTTGGTCTGACCGGGACCAAGACGAGCTTTCAGAACGTGCTGGTCTTCCGTCGTGTCGCCGCGGCGGTCACTGTCCCTGCCGCGCCGCCGACCGCGCGGCTTGTGTCGCAAGAGCCACCCGCCGGACCCGCGCCGAAGCTTGGGCCGGCCGAAGCACCCGCGCCGGAGACTGCGCCCGCGGTCGGGCCGGTGAAGCCGAAGCTCGCGGCCGAGTGATCAGCCGACGGTCTTCAGTGCCAGGGGCAGCGTTTCTTCAAGGACATCAAGCGTCCGGTCGTCGCCAAGGCTGATGCGGATGCAGCGGTCAAGTGGGGCGACGCCGGGCATCCGGATGAACACGCCAAGCGCGCCCAGTTCCCCCAACAGCCGGCGGGCGTGATCCCCGTCGCGGCCGCAGTCGATGGTCACGAAATTGGTCGCCGAGGAAAGGGGTTTCAAACCGTTCGCGATGGCGATGGCCGACAGCCGGGCGCGGGCGGCACGGGTGCGGTTCTGCACGCCTTGCAGCCAGTCCTGATCCGCCAGGGCCGCCAGCGCGCCCGCCTGGGAGATCCGGCCCATCCCGAAATGGTCGCGCACCTTGTCGAAAGCAAGCGCGAGGTCCGGGTTGGTGATCGCATAGCCGACCCGAGCACCCGCAAGGCCGTATCCCTTTGAAAAGGTGCGCATCCTGATCACCTGAGCATGATCGGCCGGGATTGAGGGAACTGCCCCCTCGGGCGCGAGGTCGGCATAGGCCTCGTCCAGAATCAGAAACGTGTGGTCGGGAAGGTTCGCGACCATGTCCTCGACCACGCGGGCCGGGTGGTGGCTGCCCATGGGGTTGTCGGGGTTCGCGAAGTAGATCAGCCGCGCGCCAGTGGCTTTGGCGGTCGAAAGCAGCGCCTCGGGGTCCTCATGGTCGCCCGTGTAGGGCACGCGGGTGAGCGCGCCGCCGTAGCCTGCGACATGGAAGTTGAAGGTAGGGTAGGCACCAAGACTGGTGACGACGGGCGTTCCAGGCTCCAGCGTGAGGCGACAGATCAGACCCAGGAGGCCGTCGATCCCCGGACCCACCGCGATATGGCCGGGCGTGACGCCGTGGTGGGCAGCAAGTGCCTGCTTCAGGTCGTGGTTTTCCGGGTCGCCATACATCCATGCACCGTCGGCGGCGGCTTTCATGGCAGCGATTGCCTTGGGCGAGGGGCCGAAAAGGCTTTCATTCGCACCGAGGCGGGCGCGGAAGGGGATGCCTGTGCGCCGTTCCAGCGCCTCGGGGCCGGTGAAGGGAACGGTGGAGGGCAGGGCGATGGCGTGGGGCGTAAGAAAGCGGCTCATGCGCGGCAGGCTGGCATGGGGCGTGGGGTGACGCAAGGGGCGCGTTGGGTGCTATTCCCGCGCCGGTTGATCCACATCAAGGCGGTGTCAGGCGGGGATTGCGAACCCGGCAAGGTCTTTGAGATGAATGGAGAATTTCATGCGTATCCTGTTGCTTGGCCTGGGCTTGGCCGCCGGTATTGGTGCCGCCGCCGGGGCCGAGGGTCTGCGTGAGCAGGCATTGCAGAGCTTTGGACCGCTGCCGCCTGCGCCCGAAGCCCCTCCGGCCTTGGTCGAGCTGGGGCGGCAACTGTTTGCCGCTCCGCTTTCAACCGAGGGTGGCCAGTCCTGTCTGGGGTGCCACGACCCCGCGAAGGGTGGTGCAGACGGGCGGGAGGTAGCGCTCGGTCATGCCTGGCAGACCGCGCCGCGCAACACCTCGACCGTGCTGAACGCCAGCCTGAACGCGATGCCGTCCTGGGACCTGCTGGACGGGATGGAGAGCCCGGCGCTGTCGGGTTTGCTGGCGATGAAGGTCGACGCCGCGCAGGTGGCGGCTGATCCGGCGCTGGCATCCGGGCTGGCTGCGGCCTTTCCGGGGCAGGAGGTCACGGTACCACTCCTGGCCGAGGCGATTGACGCCTATCTGGCGACGCTCATGACCCCCGCGCCTTTCGACGCCTGGCTGGAGGGGGACGATGCGGCCCTGACGGCCGAGGCGCGGGAGGGGTTGCAGCTTTTCCTGGAGCGGGGGTGCTACTTCTGCCACTACGGGCTGACGCTGGGCGGCGACGGCTATTATCCCTTCGGCCTGGTCGATGCCGAGGGCACGCAGGGCTTCGTGCTGAGCGACACGTCGGAGGCGGGGCTCGATTTCCGCGCCGCGCCGCTGCGCAACGTGGCGCTGACGGCGCCCTATTTCCACTCGGGCAAGGTGGCGGATCTGGGGGTGGCGGTGTCGGTGATGGCGGAAAGCCAGCTTGGTGCGCCGCTGTCGCCCGAGGAAACGGGGAAGATCGTGGCTTTCCTTGAAAGCCTGACCGGGGCAGCCGCGCCCTAACGCAGGAACTTGCGGCGGGCTTCCTCGGCGATGGCCTGCCGCATTTCCAGCTGTGCCAGAACGGCCATGGCGGCCTTCCGTTCGGCCTCATCGGTCAAAGTGGCGAGGTAGGCGCGTTGGGCTGCGACCTGTTTCTTCAGCTCGATCTCCTGGGGGAGGACGCCCGCCTCGGCCATGATGCGAAAGCCGATCGCGTCGCCGGGCGAGACATGGGCATCGCCGGGCCGGTCGGGCAGGGGCTTGCCCTCGCCTTCAAAGCCCTGCAACTGGCCTTTCAGGCGGGCTTTCTGGATCTGACGTTCGGCGAGGCGGGAGAGCCAGGACATGTCGCGCGCTCCTTTTGTCAAAGGTGCGTATTCTGCGGGCGCAGGACAAGGGGGGCTTTGCGCCCCCCTCGGCTTTCAGCCTTACCCCCCGAAAGAGATCAGTAGGAAATCAGCCAAGGTCGGCGAGGCGGGCCAATGCCTCACGGATCTTCTGAGCTTCGTCCTGGCGGGCTTCAAGGTTCGAGGTCGCCTCCATCACCACGTCCTCGGGCGCGGACTTGACGAAGTTCGGGTTGTCGAGCCGACCCTTGAGGCCTCCGATTTCCTTTGTCAGCTTGTCGAGGGACTTCTGCAGGCGGGACTTCTCCTCGGCGATGTCGATGAGGCCCTGCAGCGGGATCGCGAAGGCGGCACCTTCGGCCGCCACGGCGATCGAGCCCTTGGGGGCCGCGCCTTCGGTGACCTGGTCGATCCGGGCGAGGCGCTTGATCAGCACCTCGTTGCGCTGGAAGGCCAGGCGGGCGTCGTCGGTGAGCGAGGTCGCCACCAGATCGGCCTTGAGGCCCACGGGGACATGGACCTGGGCGCGGGCGGAGCGGATATCGTCGATGAGCGTGGTGACGAAGGTCATCTCGCGGTCGGCTTCCCGGTCGATCAGGCTGGCCGGAAGGATCGGCCAGTCGGTGTGGACGAGAAGTTTCTCGCGCTTGCCGGTCGTGCCCCAGAGTTCTTCGGTGATGAAGGGCATGAAGGGGTGGAGAAGGATCATGGACTGGTCGAGGACCCATGCCATGGTCGCGCGCGTTTCGGCGGCGTCGGGGCCGTCAAACAGGGGTTTGGCGAATTCGACATACCAGTCGCAGACCTTGCCCCAGACGAATTTGTACAGCGCATCGGCCGCTTGGTCGAAGCGGTAGTTCTCCAGTGCCTCGTTGACCTCGGCCAGAGTGCGGGCGGTTTCGCCGATGATCCACTTGTTGGCGGTAGCCTTGGGCGAAGGCGCGGGGCCGGTGGCGTGGCCGTCCCAGACCCCGTTCATCTCGGCAAAGCGGCAGGCGTTCCAGAGCTTTGTGCCAAAGTTCCGGTAGCCCGCGATGCGCTGGGTGTCGAGCTTGAGGACGCCGCCCAGCGACGCCATGGCGGCATTGGCGAAGCGCAGCGCATCGGCGCCGTATTCGTCGATGATCTCCAACGGGTCGATGACGTTGCCAAGCGACTTCGACATCTTCTTGCCCTTGGCGTCGCGGACGAGGCCGTGCAGATAGACGGTGTGGAACGGGATGTCGTTCACCACCGCGAGCTGCATCATCATCATCCGGGCGACCCAGAAGAACAGGATGTCCTGCCCGGTCACGAGGACCGAGGTGGGGAAGTATTTCTGCAGCTCCGGCGTGGGTTCGGGCCAGCCGAGCGTGCCGATCGGCCAGAGGCCGGAGGAGAACCAGGTGTCGAGTACGTCGGGGTCGCGCCAGACCGGGTAGACGAGTTTCGTCGGATCCTGCTCGACCTCATACTCCGCCAGCGCGGCAGCGAGCATCTCCACCGCCGCGGCGCGGTCGGCGACCTCGACCACTCGGGCCTGATTCAGGGGCACCGGCAGGGCGGCAAGGTCATCGCGGAAGCGCTGGGTCACGGTGGCGAAATCGGCGGCGCAGTGGAAACGGGACTCGCGCTGCACAAGACCACCGTCGCCGAGGAACTGGAGCATCTCCAGATCGTCCAGCGCGCCGTCGCCTTCTGCGTCACGGAAGTCGGGGGCCGCAAGGTCAAGTCCGTACCAGACCGGGATCTGATGGCCCCACCAGAGCTGGCGGCTGATGCACCAAGGTTCGATATTCTCCAGCCAGTGGTAATAGGTCTTTTCGCCCGAGGCCGGGATGATCTTCGTGCGGCCGGTTCGCACGGCATCAAGCGCGGGTTCCACGATCCTTGCGGTGTCGACGAACCACTGATCTGTCAGCATCGGCTCGATCACGATCTTCGATCGATCGCCAAAGGGCTGCATGATCGGCTTCGACTCGACATATGGCGCGCGCTCCAGGTGCTCGGCCCCGGTTTCCTTGTCGACGGATTCCTTGAGGTAAGTGACGGCCAGCCCCTCGGCCGTGATCTGCTCGACCACGCGCTTCCTTGCCTCGTACCGGTCAAGGCCGCGCAGGTCCTCAGGCACAAGGTTCAGGGCGTCGATCTCGGTTTCGGTCAGTGTGAAAGGCTCTTCGGCGATGCCGGGGGTGGCGTAGCCGTGGGCCACCAGCCAGGCCCGGGACATGCGTTGGGCGATCTCCGCCGCTTCGGCATAGGTTACGCCGTCGGCGCGCATCTGGGCGCGGGTGTCCATGAGGCGGTAACAGGGGATGCCCGCACGCTTGGCGACGCCATAGTCGTTGAAGTCATGCGCGCCGGTGATCTTCACCGCGCCACTGCCGAAAGTGGGGTCGGGGTATTCGTCGGTGATGATCGGGATCAGGCGGCGGTGCTCTTTCGGGCCCACCGGGATTTCGCAGAGTTTTCCAACGATTGGCGCGTAACGTTCATCCGATGGATGAACTGCGACCGCCCCGTCGCCCAGCATGGTTTCGGGTCGCGTCGTGGCGATGGAGATGTAATCGCGGGTCTCGCGGAAGATGACGTTTCCGTCGGCATCCTTCTCGACATATTCGTAGGTTTCCCCACCAGCCAGCGGATACTTGAAGTGCCACATATGGCCCGGCACCTCGGTATTCTCGACTTCGAGGTCCGAGATCGCGGTTTCGAAATGCGGGTCCCAGTTCACCAGCCGCTTGCCGCGGTAGATCAGGCCCTTGGTATAGAGATCGACGAAGACCTTGATCACGGCGTCGTGGAAGTTGCCCTCTTCCCCCGCAGGCGCGCCGGGCGCGCCGGACATGGTGAAGGCCTCACGGTCCCAGTCGCAGGACGCGCCAAGCCGTTCCAGCTGACCGCGGATATTGCCGCGCGACTTCTGCTTCTGCTGCCAGACGCGGCCCAGAAACGCCTCGCGCCCCATCTCGCGCCGCGACGGCTCGCCATTCGCGGCCATCTCGCGTTCGGTGACCATCTGGGTTGCGATCCCGGCGTGGTCCGTTCCCGGTTGCCACAGCGTGTCGTCGCCCTTCATCCGATGCCAGCGTGTCAGGATGTCCTGCAGCGTGTTGTTGAACGCATGGCCCATATGGAGTGAACCCGTCACGTTCGGCGGCGGGATCATCACGGAAAACGCCGGATGGCCCGGCTTGGCATTCGCCCCGGCTGCAAAGGCCTTTTGCTCGAGCCAGAGCTTCGAGATCCTGGCCTCGGCCTCGGCGGCGTTGAAGGTCTTTTCCATCGGCATGAGCGTTCCCCTGGCTGGCCCGGCGGGTTTAGCCAAAGCGGGGCCGAAGGAAAAGGGGCGCGAGGGTCAGGCTTCGTTCAGAAGCGGTGCGAATCCGCCCCAGACCATGCGTTTGCCGTCGAAGGGCATCTCGACAGAGGCCATCGCCGGGTCCTCCATCATCGTCTTGTAGGCGGCGTCGCGGGTTCCCTTGTCCGGCCAGGTCATCCAGCAGAGGACCACCGTCTCGCCCTCGCGCAGGTCGACCGCGCGGCGGAAGTCGGTCTGCTTGCCTGCGGGCACGTCGTCGCCCCAGCCCGCTACGATGCTTAGCGCCCCCAACTCCTTGAAGCGTGGCCACCACTGGAGTTCGTGGTCACGATAGGCGGTGCGGTTCTCGTCGCGGACGGGGATCAGGAAGCCGTCGATATACATGGCATGTCCTTTCGCAGTTGGGCTGTAAAAACCGCACAACGGGACCTCTGTTCCCGCAAGGCTAGACTGCGCGGTCGATCTTGGTCGACAGGTGGATAAGACTTTCCGAACTGCGTACGCCGGTCATCGCGCCGATCTGGTCCAGTACCTGATCCAGAACCTGGGTATTCGGGCAGGCGATCTGCACCAGAAAGTCGAAACGGCCCGAGGTGGTAAAGACCCGCTCAATCTCGGATATCGACTTGAGCCGGGTCAGGACCGCGGCCTGCGACCGGGGCTCGATCGTCAGAAGCACGCTTGCCCGCAGCCGCCCCTCCCGCGCGCCTTCGCCCAGCTTCAGCGTATAGCCGGCGATGACGCCCGAGGTTTCCAGCCGCTCAAGCCGCGCCTGAATGGTGGAGCGCGCCACCTTCAGTCGCCGCGAAAGCGTGGCCACCGACATCCGTGCATCGGCCCCGAGAAGCCCGATAATGTTGCGATCCAGTTCGTCCATTCAATCTGCCATTCTTTTCGTCATTATAACGAGGTTTCACCGCATTTATACAGTTTTGTTCGGTGAGTTTGTAACCCATATGCGGCATCCTCGATTGCAGGAAAAGGGCGGCTCATACGCACCTGGCCTGGTTCACTTGAAACCACGCTGGTGCCCGGTCCCGAAAATGCAATGGGGAAGGGCGAAGCGTCTTGTTGGCAAAGGGAAATACGCCGATGGGACTCTCCAAGACGATCTGGACCAACCCGACCGAGTATCTGAAGAACCAGCAGCCGGAGAATCCGGTGCTGTTCTTCTCGCCCTCGGCCGCGCAAGCCGCCGCGCGCCGGTTCATCGACGGCTTTCCGGGCCTGGTGACCTATGCGGTCAAGTCGAATCCGGGTGAAGCGATGGTTGAAAACCTCGCCGCCGCCGGGATTCGCGGCTATGACTGCGCCTCGCCGTTCGAGATCGACCTGATCCGCCGCCTCGCGCCCGATGCGGCCATCCACTACAACAACCCGGTGCGCTCTCGCACCGAGATCGCCTATGCGGTCGAGCGCGGAGTCAAGTCCTACAGCGTTGATTCCAAGTCGGAACTTGCCAAGCTGATCGAGATGGTCCCGGCCGAGGGCACCGAGATTTCGGTCCGCTACAAACTGCCGGTGGCGGGTGCGGCCTACAACTTCGGCGCCAAGTTCGGCGCGACGGTCGAACTGGCGGTGGAACTGCTGAAGGACGTGGCGGCGGCGGGCTACATTCCCTCGCTGACCTTCCACCCGGGCACGCAATGCACCGACCCCCACGCCTGGGAGGCCTATATCCGCGAAGGCGCCAACATCGCGCGTGAGGCGGGCGTGACGATCGCCCGGCTGAACGTCGGCGGCGGCTTTCCCAGCCACCGGATGAACGCGATCGTGCCGCAGCTGGAGGAAACCTTCCAGCTTATCGACCGCGTCACGACCGAGGCTTTCGGGGTCGACCGCCCGCTTCTGGTCTGCGAACCGGGCCGGGCGCTTTGCGGCGACGCCTATGCGTTGGCCGCGCGGGTGAAGGCGCTGCGCGACGACACGCATGTCTTCCTGAACGACGGGGTCTATGGCTCGCTGACTGAACTGCCGATGATCGGGGTGATCGACCGGATCGAGGTGCTCTCGCCCGAGGGTCGGAAGCGCCAGGGCGAGGCGCAGCCGCGCATCGTCTTCGGCCCGACCTGCGATTCGGTCGACCGGCTGCCGGGGGAAATTCCGCTTCCGAGCGATCTGGCCGAGGGCGATTTCGTCGTCTGGCAGGGGATGGGGTCCTACTCGACCGTCACCAACACCCGCTTCAACGGCTTCGGCGACGTGCAGATGGCAACGGTCCTGTCGCTGAAGCTCTGACCGCGTTTCCCGTGGAAAATCAAGCGCCCGGCTGGACATTCCCGGCCGGGCGTCTAGCGTTTGCGGCCGGAGGTGCCGCATGGAACAGCTGAGATTCGGGATGGCCCAGCCGCTGAAGCGGCGCGAAGACCTGCGGTTCCTGACCGGGCAGGGGCGCTATGTGGCCGATCTGGTGCCATCCGGCGCGCTGTGGGCGGCCTTCCTGCGCTCGGATTACGCGCATGGCGAGATCCTCGCGCTGGACGTGGCCGAGGCGCGGGCAATGCCGGGTGTCCATCTGGTGCTGACGGCGGAGGATCTGCTGGCGCGCGGTGTGAAGCTCGGCATGAAGGGCGAGCGGATCAAGGGCCGGGGGAATGAACCTGGCCGGGGCCCGGAGCGGCCGGTCCTCGCGCATGGCCGGGTCCGTTTCGTCGGCGAGGCGCTGGCGATGGTCGTGGCTGACACGGTCGAGGCCGCGCGCGACGCGATCGAGGTAATCTCGTTCGATATCAATCCACTGGACCCGGTTCTTGATCTGAGTTCTGAAGATCCGGTCGTCCATCCCGAGGCCCCCCGCAACCTCGCATTGGACTATGTCTTCGGGGACGAGACCGCGACCGAGGCCGCGCTGCAGGCCGCTACCCACCGTGTCGCGCTGGAGGTCGTCCACAACCGCGTCACCGCCGCCTCGATGGAACCGCGCGCAGCCTATGCAGAATGGGATGGCGAACGGCTCCATCTCTGCGTCAACGGCCAGGGCGTCTGGACCCAGCGCAACGAGTTGTCGCGGATGCTTGGCCTCCCGCGTGAGGCGGTCCGGGTCACGAACCCCGACGTAGGCGGCGGCTTCGGCATGAAGGCGATGACCTACCCGGAGTATGTCGTCCTGGCCGAGGCCGCTCGGGCCCTGGGTCGGCCAGTTGCCTGGATCTCGACCCGGACCGAGGCGATGCTCGCCGACAATGCGGGCCGCGATCTGGTGGCCACGGCCGAGCTGGGCTTTGACGCCGACCACCGGATCACGGCCTATCGCGTCAACCTTGTGTCAAACCTTGGCGCCTACAATTCGCAGTTCGGGCAGGGCATCCAGACGGAGCTTTTCGCGAAAGTGCTGACCGGCGTCTATGATATCCCGACGGCCGCGCTGCAGGCGCGCTGCGTCTACACGAACTCCACCCCCATCGACGCCTATCGCGGCGCCGGGCGGCCCGAGGCGATCCTCACCATCGAACGCGCGATGGACCAGGCGGCGCGGGTGCTGGGTGTCGATCCGGTGACGCTGCGCCAGAAGAACGTGATCCGCAGCTTCCCCCATACCACGATGGAGGGGGAGGTGATCGACGGCGGCGATTTCGTCGGGCTTCTGGATACCGTCACCCCTCGGATGCAGGGCTATGCCGCGCGGCAGGCCGAAAGCCGGGCCAAGGGGATGTTGCGCGGGGTCGGTGTCGCCTCCTATATCGAAGCGATCCTGGGTGCCCCGGACGAAATCGCCCGGCTGGTCCTGGATGAGGATGGCGGTGCTACCCTTTACGTCGGCACCCAGTCAAACGGGCAGGGCCATGAAAGCGTCTATTCCCGCATGGTGGCCGAGGCGACGGGCATTGCGCAGGACATGGTGCGGATCGTCGAGGGCGACAGCGACCGGATCGCAAAGGGGGGCGGCACGGGCGGCTCCCGCTCGGTCACCGTGCAGGGCACGGCGACACGGGCCACCGTGACCGCGATGATCGAGGCTTTCGAGGAGTTCCTTGCCAAGGAATGGGAGGCTGCCGAGGTCTCGTTCACCGACCATCGTTTCATCGCTCCCGGCACCAACCACAGCGTCACCTTGCCCGAGGCGGCGGCGCTGGCCCGGACCAGGGCGCGACAGGATCTGATCGACCGGAGTGAGAAGATCCGGCTGGACGGACGTTCGTTCCCCAACGGCGTTCACCTCGCCGAGGTCGAGATTGACCCGGAGACCGGCCATCTGCGGCTGGATCGTTATTCGGTGGTGGACGATTTCGGCGTGCTCGTCGCGCCGAACCTCGTCGAGGGTCAGGTCCATGGCGGCATCGCCCAGGGCTTCGGCCAGGCGGTGACGGAATGGCTGGTGCAGGACGATCAGGGTCAGGTCGTGACCGCCAGTTTCATGGATTACGGGATGCCGCGGGCCAGTGATCTGCCGATGATTTCCTTTGCCGAACAGGGGGTTCCGACGCGAACCAATCCCTTGGGCATGAAGGGATGCGGTGAAGCGGGCACCGTCGGGGCACTGGCCGCGATTTCGAACGCGGTCCGCGACGCGCTCGCTCCGGTGGGCGTTGCGCGGGTCGACATGCCTTTCACCCCGTCGCGGATCTGGACCTGGATCGAGGAGGCCCGCCACGCGCCTGTTTGACCGCCTTCGCAGCTTCTTCCGCCGCGCCCCCGAGGTCACGGCGGAACCGGCTCCGGCGCCCGAACCGGGGCGGGTGCGGGGACGTGTCGACCATGTGGTGATCCTGGACGGCACGCTCTCCAGTCTGGAGCCGGGGCATATCGGAAATGCGGGTCTGCTGTTCGAACTTCTGCGCGAAACCGGGGTCCACGCCAACCGCCGACTGTATTATGAACCCGGCATGCAATGGGAAGGCTGGCTGCGCGGCCTTTCGCTGATCGAGGGCCGGGGTGTCTCGCCGCAGATCCGCCGGGCCTACGGCTGGCTCGCCTCGGGATATCGCGCGGGCGACCGGATCTTCCTCTTCGGATACTCGCGGGGCGCTTATGCCGTGCGCTCGTTGGCCGGGGTGATCGACCGGGTGGGCCTGTTACGGCGGGAACATGCGACGGAACGCGCGGTGACCTTGGCCTGGCGGCACTATGAACGTGCGCCGCACGGACCTGCGGCCCAGGCCTTTTCCCGCCGCTTCTGCCATCTGGAAGCTCCGATCGAAATGGTTGGGGTCTGGGACACGGTCAAGGCGCTGGGGCTGCGGCTGCCGCTCCTCTGGATGCTCTCCGAGGACCGTCACGCCTTCCACAGCCACCACCTTGGCGCGTCGATCCGGCACGGCTTTCATGCGCTGGCACTGGATGAGACCCGCATGGCTTTCGAGCCCGTCCTGTGGGAATGCCCGCCGGGGTGGGAGGGCAATGTCGAGCAGGTCTGGTTCCGTGGTGCGCATGGCGACATCGGTGGGCAAATCGGCGGGTTTGAACCGGCGCGGGCCCTGTCCAATATCACGCTGGTCTGGATGGTAGAGCGGGCCGAAGCGCTGGGTCTGGCCCTGCCCGCGGATTGGCGCGCGCGCTTTCCCAGCGATGTCACCGCGCCGATGGTCGGCACCTGGCGCAGCTGGGGCAAGGCATTCCTCTGGCGCAGGCGAAGGGTCATCGGACGCGACAGGTCAGAGCGATTGCATCCGACGGCCGTCCAAGGCGCTGCCAGCCGCTGGCCCAATGAGTTGCCGGCAGAGTGACCGATCTCCTACGGAAAACGGGCCGGAGTTCTTTCGAAGTCCGGCCCGCGTCGATCAGCGATGGCGCAGATCGATGTAATCGCGCTTCTGCGGTCCGATATACAGCTGCCGCGGACGGCCGATCTTCTGGTTCTTGTCGGCGATCATCTCTTTCCACTGGCTGATCCAGCCCACGGTCCGCGAGATCGCGAAGATCGGCGTGAACATCGAGGTCGGGAAACCCATCGCCTCAAGAATGATGCCCGAATAGAAATCGACGTTCGGATACAGCTTCTTCGAGACGAAATACTCGTCCTCCAGCGCGATCCGCTCCAGTTCCTTGGCAACCTGGAGGAGGGGGTTGTTCTCGATCCCGAGCAGCCCCAGCACCTCGTCGGCCGATTCCTTCATCACCTTGGCGCGCGGGTCGAAATTCTTGTAGACCCGGTGGCCGAAGCCCATCAGGCGGAAGCCGGAATTCTTGTCCTTCGCCTTGGCGATGTATTCCGGGATCCGGTCGACGGTGCCGATCTCCTTGAGCATTTCCAGGCAGGCTTGGTTCGCCCCGCCATGCGCTGGACCCCAGAGGCAGGCGATACCTGCCGCGATGCAGGCAAACGGGTTCGCACCCGAAGACCCAGCCAGCCGCACCGTCGAGGTCGACGCGTTCTGCTCATGGTCGGCGTGGAGCATCATGATGCGGTCCATCGCCTTTTCCAGGATCGGGTTGACCACATAATCCTCGGCCGGGACGGCAAAGCACATCTGCAGGAAGTTGCCCGCATAGCTCAGCGCGTTCTTCGGATAGACGAAGGGCTGACCGACCGAATACTTGTAGGCCATCGCGGCGATGGTCGGCAGCTTCGCGATCATCCGGATCGCGGCAACCTCGCGCTGCCACGGATCGGCGATGTCTGTCGAGTCGTGGTAGAAGGCCGCCATCGCGCCAACCACGCCAACCATCGTCGCCATCGGATGTGCGTCGCGCCGGAAGCCGCGGAAGAAATAGTGCATCTGTTCATGCACCATCGTGTGGCGCGTCACCCGCTGGGTGAAGTCGGCCAGCTGCGCGGCGGTGGGCAGCTCTCCGTAAAGGAGAAGATAGCAGACCTCGAGATGCGTCGATCTCTCGGCCAACTGCTCGATCGGATAGCCGCGATACAGAAGCTCACCCAGATCGCCGTCGATATAGGTGATCGCGCTTTCGCAAGCAGCAGTCGAGGTGAAGCCCGGGTCGAAGGTGAATACATCCGCCTCGCCATAAAGCCTGCGAATGTCCAGAACATCGGGGCCGATTGTTGGTTTGTGGACCGGAAGATCGTAGGTCTTACCGTCCAGTTCAAGCTTCGCGACTTTGTCCGACATGGTTCTCCCCGGTCATGGCGGTCGCTCCTGGCAGGGGCGGCCATTGGCTATCCTGCACCCCGGCGGGGGCAGCTGCAAGGCCGGGGCAGGCCGCTATTGGGCGGCGTCCGACAGCCTTGCGACGGTTTCGTCCCGACCGATGGTTAGCATCATGTCGTAAACGGAAGGTGTAACGCTGCGGCCAGCAAGTGCTGCGCGCAGGGGCGCGGCGAGCTTGCCAAAGCCGATGCCGTTTGCCGCGGCGATCTCGGTCAGGATGGGCTCAAGCGCGTCCTTGGTCCAGCTAGCATTTTGCAGGCGCGGCGTCAATGATTTCAGTATACCACGGGATACCGAATCCAGCGCCTCGGCCGCCTTGGCATCCGGCGCGACGGGGCGCTCGATCAGCAGAAACGCCGCCTTTTCCATGAGTTCCGGGAAAGTCTTCGCGGATTTCTTCAGGAAGCACAGGGCGCTCTGCATCCGCGCACGCTGGATGGCGGTCAGCTCCGGACGCCCGGCCGAGGCCAGATAGGCCTCCAGTTCATGCAGCAGCGCGGCATCCTCGGCCATCGCCATGTGATGGCCGCAGGTGTTCTCCAGCTTCTTGAAGTCCAACCGCGCCGGTGCCCGACCGATTCCCGCAAGGTCGAACATGCGCATCGCTTCTTCGCTGGTGAAAACCTCGGCATCCCCCTTCGCCCAGCCGAGCCGCGTCAGGTAGTTGCGCATCCCAGCGGCCGGATAGCCCATCGCCTGGTATTCCTCGACCCCCGTTGCGCCGTGCCGCTTCGACAGCTTCTTGCCATCCGGCCCGTGGATCAGCGGGATATGCGCCCAGACCGGCACCTGCCAGCCCATCGCGTCATAGACCATCTGCTGCCGCGCGGCATTGTTCAGGTGGTCGTCGCCCCGGATCACATGGGTCACCCCCATGTCATGATCGTCCACGACCACGGCCAGCATGTAGACCGGCGTCCCGTCCGAGCGCAGGACGATCATGTCGTCCAGCGTCTCGTTCCGGACGACGACCCGACCCTGCACCTTGTCCTCGATGATCGTCTCGCCGCTGCGCGGGGCCTTCATGCGGATCACGTAAGGCGCGTCGGGATGGGTCGACGGATCGGCATCGCGCCACGGCGACAGGAACACAGGATACCGCCCCGCTGCCTCTTCCGCCGCGCGAAAGGCGGCGATTTCTTCCTGCGTCGAGAAGCACTTGTACGCCGTTCCTCGCGCAAGCATCTCATGCGCGACCTCGGCATGGCGGTCCCGGCGTTCGAACTGGCTGACGACATCGCCGTCCCAGTCGAGGCCAAGCCAGGCAAGTCCCCGCAGGATCGCCGCCGTCGCCTCGGGGGTTGAGCGTTCACGGTCGGTATCCTCGATCCGAAGGAGGAACTTGCCGCCGCGCCCCCGGGCGTAAAGCCAGTTGAAAAGCGCCGTCCGCCCGCCGCCGATATGCAGATACCCGGTGGGCGAGGGCGCGAAACGGGTGACGACTTGCTCGGACATCGGGCGTTAACCTTTCGGAAACCAGGGGCGGCATAGGATCTTCGCGGGTTTAGGCAATCGCGGGGTAGGAAACAAGGTGGCCGTGGCGCGGGTCCTGCTTGCTCCGCTGAAGGCGCTGCAATCCGCCCGGGGGATGCTCTTCCCCTGGATCGCCGTGCTGATCGGTTGCGGGATCGGCGCCTGGTTTTCAGTCCGGGTGGAGCCGGGGGCCGCAAGCTATGCCCTGGCTGGGGTGCTTCTTGTCACCGGGCTGGTCCTTGCCACGAAGGTCGAACTGGCGCGCCCGCTGGCAGTTGCGGTCGCGGCTCTTGCATCGGGCTGGATCGCGGCGGGCCTGCGCGCCCATTCGCTGGACGCTCCGATGCTCGGCTTTCGCTACTATGGCCCGGTTGAGGGGCGCATCGTCGAGATCGATCGTTCGCAATCCGACGCCCTGCGTCTGACGCTTGACCATGTCGTCCTGCAGGAGGTTGCACCGGAAAGGACCCCAGTCCGCGTCCGTGTCTCGTTGCAGGGCGACCATCCCTGGCTTGCGCCGACGCCCGGCCAGATCGTGATCCTGACCGCGAACCTTGCCGCCCCCGATGGTCCGGTCGAACCCGGCGCCTTCGACTTTCGCCGCATGGCCTATTTCGACCAGCTCGGCGCTGTCGGCTATACCCGGACGCCGGTCCTGCTGCTTGAGGAGCCCTCAGGCGGCGCGCTGCCGATCGACTGGCTGCGACGATGGCTTGCGCAGGGAATGCTCGCGCGGATGGAGGGGCAGGCCGGCGCCTTCGCGGCGGGGGCGATGACCGGGGACCGCTCGGCCATCACCGAAGAGACGGTGCAGGCGCTTCGCGACAGCGCGCTGGCGCATCTTCTGGCGATCTCGGGGATGAACATGGCCTTCCTGACCGGCTTTGTCTTCGCGCTCTTCCGCTATGGCCTGGCTCTTGTCCCCTATGTCGCGCTGCGGGTGAACACCAAGAAGATCGCCGCCGTCGTCAGCCTTGGCGTCGCGCTTTTCTACCTTCTCCTCTCCGGCGCGAATGTGGCGACCGAGCGGGCCTTCATCATGATCGCGGTGATGCTGGGTGCCGTGCTCCTTGACCGCCGGTCGCTGACGTTGCGCTCGGTGGCTCTGGCCGCGACGATACTTCTGCTGGCAAAGCCGGAAAGCCTGCTGGAGCCGGGGTTCCAGATGTCCTTCGCCGCCACCATCGGGCTCATCGTCGGCTTCGGGGCCCTCGACGGCAGCATCTATCGTGAGCGTGTGCCGCGCTGGCTGATGCCGGTCTTCACACTGGTGTTGTCCTCGTTGATCGGCGGGCTTTCGACGGCACCTTATGCGGCGGCCCATTTCAACCGCTTCACCGATTACGGGCTTCTCGGCAACCTGCTGACGGTCCCGGCGATGGGGGCGATCATCATGCCCGCCGGGGCCGTGGCGGCGTTGCTGGCTCCGCTTGGCCTCGCCGGGCTGCCGCTTTGGGTGATGGAGCAGGGCGCGCGCTGGATCCTCTTCGTTGCGCACTGGATCGCCGGGCTGGACGGGGCGGTGACCGCCATCCCGGCACCGGGGCCGCTGGTGCTGCCGCTTTTCACCCTTGGTGCCGTCTGGCTGATCCTCTGGCGGGGCAGGGTGCAGGCGGTGGGCATCCTGCCGGTGCTGGCATCCATCGCGCTCTGGGTGACGACGGAAAGGCCCTTGCTGCTCGTCTCCGGGGACGGGCGGCTTGTCGGGCTGGACGGTCCGGAGGGTCGGGCGCTGTCGGCCGCGAAGGGCGGCGGCTTTGCGGCCGAGAACTGGCTACAGAACGACGGGGACCTTGTCGGCCAGGCTATGGCGGCCGGGCGGCAAGGATTTACCGGGTCCAAGGGCGAGCGCTGGTTCGATCTGGCGGGTGTGAAGGCCGTGGCGCTGTCAGGCAAGGGGGCGGGCACACGCCTGACCGAGGTTTGCGCCACCGCCGGCCTTGTCATCCTTGCAGAGGAGGCCGAAGCCGTGCCGGATCACTGCGTCCTTGTAGATCGTAAGACGCTATCGGCCACTGGACCGCTCGCCGTAGGGCTAAAGGGTAACAGGCTAACCATCTCTCCCACGAAGGGTGAGCAACGGCTCTGGTCACCCCCTGGGCGAGAATATGTCCTGCCCGACCTGCAGGGAAAGATCCTGCGGCTTGCCGGTCAGTAGCTGCGGATCAAGCCCACGAGGCGGCCCTGCACCTTGACCAGGTGGTCCGGGAAAACCCGGGTTTCATAGGCCGGGTTCGCCGCTTCCAGCGCGATCATGTTGCCCCGACGACGGTAGCGCTTCAACGTCGCCTCGTGATCTTCGACAAGCGCCACCACGATATCGCCATTCTCGGCCGAGGACTGTTCGCGGATCACCACGATATCGCCATCGTTGATCCCGGCTTCGATCATGGAATCGCCTTTGACCTCAAGGGCATAGTGCTGACCCTTGCCAGAAAGCATCGACCCCGGCACCGCCACGTGGTGCGAGACTTCCGAGATCGCCTCGATCGGCACACCGGCGGCGATGCGGCCCATGACCGGCAGTTCCATCGCATGGACGGTCGCCACCGGAATCGCGCCGCGCGGCGTATCGGCCCTGTCACCCTCGATCACCCGGGGGCTGAAGCCAGCCTTCTCCATCGCCTCGGGCAGTTTCACGATCTCCAGCGCGCGGGCCCGGTGGGCGAGGCGGCGGATGAAGCCACGCTCCTCCAGCGCGGTGATCAGCCGGTGAATCCCCGACTTCGAGCGCAGGTCCAGCGCGTCCTTCATCTCGTCAAAAGAGGGCGGCACCCCGTCCCGATCCATCCGGGTCTTGATGAAGTCGAGAAGTTCCAACTGCTTGCGCGTCAGC
This sequence comes from Alphaproteobacteria bacterium, assembly GCA_029289325.1. GTDB lineage: Bacteria > Pseudomonadota > Alphaproteobacteria > Rhodobacterales > Rhodobacteraceae > Tabrizicola. The sequence goes on along the minus strand of JARFTV010000002.1, from coordinate 171,712 downwards.
ACGGGGCAACCTCCACATCATGCGTTTACACAATGTTCTGCCCGTGTTCCCGGTTTGTGTCAAGAATTATCCACTCACCGTCAGAGCGGCAGGTAGGGAACCGTGTCCCCGGCGCGACAGGGCGGCGCATCGACGGGGCGGATCAGCAGCGCGTCGGCCTCGCCAAGGATCGACAGCAGCGCCGAATCCTGCCGGTCGAAGGGGGCGATCCCCGGCACTCCCTCTCCCGGCGCCAGACGCGCCCGCATGTAATGCGCCCGGGACCCGTTCGCCGGCAGGTCTACCGCAAGGCGTGCCTGCCGGGGCCGCGGGGCGGGCTGCGGGTCACCAAGCATCGCTCGGATCATCGGCAGCAGGAACAGATGCCCGCAGACGATTGCCGACACCGGGTTGCCCGGCAGGCCCAGCATCGGCATCCCGTTCAGGCGTCCCGCCATCAGCGGCTTGCCCGGCCGCAGGGCCAGTTTCCAGAAGCTGTGCTCCAGCCCCGCCACCCTGCCCACCAGGTCATGGTCCCCGACCGAGGCCCCGCCGATGGTCACGACCAGATCCGCGCCTTCTGCAAGGCCCAGCACGGTCAGCAACTCGGCCTCGGTGTCGCGGGCGATCGGCAGCAGCCGCGCTTCGCCGCCCTCTGCCTCGATCATCGCCTTCAGCGCATAGCCGTTCGAGGCGATGATCTGATCGGGACGCGGATCCTCACCCGGCATCACCAGCTCGTCTCCGGTGGCGACCAGCGCCACCACCGGCTTGCGCGTCGCCTGCACCGTGGGGATGTTCATCGCCGCCAGAAGCGCAAGGTCATTCGGCCGCAACCTGCGGGGCGACAGATTGTCTCCGGCCCGGAAATCCTGGCCCTGGGGGCGGATGTTGGTCCCGCCCTGCGCGCCCGCGGTGACGGTGATCCGGTCGCCGTCACGGGTCACATCCTCCTGGATCACCACCCGAGTCGCGCCCTCGGGCACCGGCGCGCCGGTGAAGATCCGCACTGCCTGACCTTCGCCGACCGAGCCGGCGAAGGCATGGCCCGCACCGGCCTCACCGATCACGGCAAAGCTGTCCCCCGGCCCCGGGTCGCCCACCACCGCGTAGCCATCCATGGCCGAGGCCGCAAAGGGCGGCTGGTCGCGCCGGGCCACGGCAGGAAGGCTCATCCAGCGGCCGGACGCCTGGGCGATGGGCACGGTCTCGGACGGCAAGGCCGCTGCAAGGGCGAGACAACGCTCCAGCGCCTCTTCGACCGAGATCATCATTCCGCCTCGTAACGTCCTGATTTGCCGCCGTCTTTCAGGATCAGCCGCACCCCGTCGATCACCATCGACTTCTCGACCGCCTTCACCATGTCGTAAACGGTCAGCGCCGCGACCGAGACGGCGGTCAGCGCCTCCATCTCGACCCCGGTCTGGCCCGAGGTCTTGACCGTGGCCTCGATCCTGACGCCGGGCAGCGCGGCGTCGGCGGTCAACTCCAGCGCGACCTTGGTGATCGGCAGGGGGTGGCAAAGCGGGATCAGCTCCGCGGTCTTCTTGGCCGCCATGATCCCCGCCAGGCGCGCGACCGACAGGACGTCGCCCTTCTTCGCCCGGCCTTCGGTGATCAGCGCCAGCGTCTCGGCCGTCATCCGCACCGCACCTACGGCGACGGCGACGCGGTCGGTGACCGGCTTGGCCGAGACATCGACCATATGGGCCTGGCCCCGCTCGTCGAAATGCGACAGCCCGCTCATAGCCCACCCGGCGCGGTCAGCGGTTTCGACAGGATCGCCCTGGTCGCGGCGGCCACATCGGCCTGCCGCATCAGACTTTCGCCGATCAGGAAGCAGCGCGCGCCATATTGCGCGAGGTCGGCAAGGTCGTCCGGCGTGTAAAGCCCGCTTTCGGCGACGATCATCCGGTCCTCCGGCACCCGGCGCGCCAGTTTCCGCGTGGTGTCCAGCGTCACCTCGAAGGTGTGCAGGTTGCGGTTGTTGATCCCGATCAGCGGCGATTTCAGCAGGCAGGCGCGGTCGAGTTCGGCCTGGTCGTGGACCTCGATCAGCACATCCATGCCCAGTTCCATCGCTGCGGCCTCCAGTTCCGCCGCCTGGGTATCCTCAAGCGAGGCCATGATCAGCAGGATGCAGTCGGCATTCAGCGCACGGGACTGGGTGACCTGCCAGGGGTCATACAGGAAATCCTTGCGCAGGCAGGGCAGGGTCACGGCATTGTGCGCGGCGACCAGATATTCGTCGGCGCCCTGGAAACTGGGCGTATCGGTCAAGACCGAAAGACAGGTCGCGCCCCCCGCCTCATAGGCCTTGGCCAGCGCCGGCGGGTCGAAGTCCGGGCGGATCAGGCCCTTGGAGGGGCTCGCCTTCTTGATTTCGGCGATCAGCCCGTAGCCGGTCGCCACCGCATTCCGCAGGGCGCGGGCAAAGCCGCGGGGCGGGGCGGCGGATCGCGCGGCGGCTTCCAGATCGGCCAGCGGCGTGGCGGCCTTGGCCTTGGCCACTTCCTCCAGCTTGTAGGCCTTGATACGGTCGAGGATCGTGGTCATCGGCGGTCTTTCTCAGGCATGGGTCAGGCGGCGGAGCGCCTCGACCTTGGCTTTGGCGGCGCCCGAGTCGATCGACTCCCGGGCCAACGCCACGCCTTCGGTCAGGGTTCCGGCGCGGTCGGCCACCACCAGCGCGGCGGCGGCATTGAGGAGCACGGTATCCCGGTAGGCGCCCGGCGCCCCGTCAAGAAGCGCGCGCAGCGCCACGGCATTCTCGGCCGGGGTGCCGCCCATGATCGCCTCGAAGGGCTGGGGGGCAAGGCCCGCATCTTCGGGGTGGATGGTGAAGTCGCGGACCTTGCCGTCTTCCACCGCCGAGACCGAGGTCGCGCCGCAGATGGTGATCTCGTCCGTACCGTCCGAGCCGTGGACCAGCCACGCCTTTTCCGAGCCGAGGGTCAGCAGCGTCTCGGCCATCGGACGGATCAGCGCGTCAGAAAAGGCGCCGGTCAGCTGGCGCTTCACGCCGGCCGGGTTGGTCAGCGGACCGAGGATGTTGAAGATCGTCCGCGTTCCCAGTTCCGACCGGACCGGCATGACATGGCGGATCGCGGGGTGGTGCATGGGGGCCATCATGAAGCCGATCCCGGCCTCGGACAGGCAACGTTCCACGACATCCGGCCCGACCATCACGTTGAGGCCCAGTTCCGTCAGCGCGTCCGCCGCGCCGGATTTGGACGACAGGTTACGGTTCCCGTGCTTGGCCACCGTCACCCCCGCACCGGCCACGACGAAGGCGGTGGCGGTGGAGATGTTCAGCGTGCCCTTGCCATCGCCGCCGGTGCCGACGATGTCCATCGCGCCCTCGGGGGCCTTCACCGGGTTGCACTTGGCCCGCATCACGCTGGCGGCGGCGGCGTATTCGTCGACCGTCTCGCCCCTTGTGCGCAGCGCCATCAGGAAGCCGCCCATCTGGGCCGGGGTGCCCTCGCCCTCGAACAGCGCGGTGAAGGCGGCCTCGGCTTCCTCCCGGGTGAGGGGGCGGTTGGCAGCGATGCCGATGAGGGGCTTCAGGACCTCGCTCATGCCGGGACCTTCGCCTTGGCTTCGTCAAGGAAGTTGCGCAGCAGCTGGTGGCCGTGTTCCGAGGCGATCGACTCGGGGTGGAACTGGACGCCCTCGATCAGGTGATGACGGTGGCGCAGGCCCATGATCGTGCCGTCTTCCAGCCAGGCGGTGATCTCCAGCTCGTCCGGCAGGGTGGCGCGGTCGACGACGAGGGAATGATAGCGGGTCGCCTGGAAGGGCGAGGGCAGGCCGCGGAAAACGCCTTTCCCGGAGTGGTGCATGGTGCCCATCTTGCCGTGGACGATCTCGTGGCAGCGGACGACCTTCCCCCCGAAGGCCTCACCGATGGTCTGGTGGCCGAGGCAGACGCCGAGAAGCGGGATCCCGGCGGCGGCGGCGGCCTTGGTCAGGGGCAGGCAGATCCCGGCAGCGGCGGGGTCGCAGGGGCCGGGAGACAGGACGATCACCTCGGGCTGCAGGGCGATCACGTCCTGGACTTCGAGGGCGTCGTTCCGTTTCACGACCACCTCGGCCCCGAGTTCGCCGAGGTAGTGGACGAGGTTCCAGGTGAAGCTGTCGTAGTTGTCGATCAGGAGGAGCATGGGCGTCGCCTTCGGCCGGTTCCGTCCGGTTATCGCCGATGCGGGCGGCGGTGTAAACCGGGGCCGGGGGCTGTGTCCACGGTGGACAAAACGGCGTTTCGCAAGGAATTCAGGGGCTTGGTCCAAACCGTTCAGGAATCCTTAACTTTTGCCGGAGGCCCGGATTCGCTGGGACATGCGCAGCCAGCGCGGGAGGCCCCGGCTCAGAACCGGGGCGCGGTTCGCAGAAGCGGGGCGTCAGCGGCGGGCGTACCGGTCCTCGTAGCGGATGATGTCATCCTCGCCGAGATAGGTGCCGGTCTGCACCTCGATCAGGACCATCGGCACGCGGCCGGGGTTTTCCAGACGATGCACCTCGCCCAGGGGGACGTAGATCGACTGGTTCTCGGCCACGAGGCTGACGGTCTGGCCCACCGTGACCCGCGCGGTGCCCTGCACCACGATCCAATGTTCGGCCCGATGCAGATGCGATTGCAGCGAGAGCGCCGCGCCGGGGTGGACATGGATTCGCTTGACCTGGAAACGGTCGCCCGCGCCGATCGTCTCGTACCAGCCCCAGGGCCGCAGCTCGCGCGGGAAGGCGCTGGCTTGCGGCGCGCCGCGTTCCTTCAGCGTCTGGACCGCGAGCCGCACCGTCTGGGCCGCGCTGGCATCCGCCACCAGGACCGCGTCCTTCGTCGCCACCGCGACCACGTTCTTGAGGCCGATCCCGATCAGCTCCACCCCCTCGCTTTCCGAGCGAAGGAGCGTGTTCTCGCAGTCCAGCGCCGTCGCCCGGCCCTGCGTGGCGGTCCCGGAGGCATCGCGCGGGGTTTCGGAAAAGACGGCAGCCCAGGAGCCGAGGTCGGTCCAGCGCCCGTCGAAGCGGACGACCGAGAGATTCGCGGCCTTTTCCATGATCGCATGGTCGATGGAGATGTCCGGCAGCCGCCCCCAGGGTTCGGCCGCGAGGCGGATGAAACCAAGGTCGGCCGCGGCGGCGGTGACGGCGGCTTCGGCCAGGGCGAGCGTGTCAGGCGCATGGGTCCGGGCGGCCGCGATCAGCACATCGGCCCGCATCAGGAACAGGCCCGCGTTCCACAGGCAGCGCCCCTCGGTCAGAAGCCGGTCCGCCAGCGCCTGCGCCGGTTTCTCGATGAACCGATCCAGCGGCGCGGTCCCGTCGGGGCCGAGTTCGCCGGGGTCGAGCCAGCCATAGCCGGTTTCGGCCCGGGACGGCTGGATTCCGAAGGTCACGATGCGCCCCGCGCGGGCGACGGGAAGGCCCCGGTCGATGGTGGCGCGAAAGTCGGCCGCATCGGGGATCAGGTGGTCGGAGGGCGCGAGGAGCAGAAGCGCCTCCGGCTCGGCCGCGGCCAGAAGCAGCGCGGCGGCAAGCGCGGCGGCGGCGGTGTTGCGGCCCTGCGGTTCGATCAGGACGGTCTGGGGGGTGATCCCGATTTAGTCCAGTTGTTCGGTGACGAGGAAGCGGAAATCCTCACCCGTGACGATGAGGGGGGCGGCGAAGCCCTGGGCGTCGAAGCGGCGCGCGGCGGCCTGGAACAGGCTTTCGTCGCCAAGAAGGGGCACGAACTGCTTTGGAAACCTTGCCCGCGACACCGGCCAGAGCCGCGTCCCGGAGCCCCCGGCCAGAAGGACCGGAGTGATCAGCCCCGCGCCGATCCTGCCGGCGGCAAGGGGCTGCCCGTCTTCGTAACTGCTTCCGTCCACGACACCCTCACCCGTTCTGTGCGGCCCCAGACTGGCTGCGGAATGGTTACCAACTGGTTAACATCCGCCGGTCTTTCCAAGGCGTTTCAAGGGCATGGTGGCCGCAATCCGGGCCCGTCAGCCGTCCCTGGACCAGGCCCGAGCGGGGCACAGTCAAAGCCCCCGTTCATCCCGGCCGGGGATGGGCGGAGGCCTTGCCGCGGATGGTAGCGTCAGGGATCAGCGCCAGTCCAGCACAACCTTGCCGGACAGGCCGGAGCGCATAGCGGCAAAGCCCTTTTCGAACTCGTCCACCTTGAAGCGGTGGGTGATGACCCGGCGGATATCCAGGCCGTTTTCCAGCATGGCGATCATCTTGTACCAGGTTTCAAAGATCTCGCGGCCGTAGACGCCCTTGATGGTGATGGCCTTGAAGACGATGCGGCTCCAGTCCACGGGGGATTTCCCCGGCGGGATGCCCAGCATGGCGATGCGGCCGCCCATGACCATGTGTTCGACCATCTGGTCCAGCGCCTGCTGGGAGCCCGACATCTCCATGCCCACGTCGAAACCCTGGGTTATGTGGAGGCGCTGGTAGACCGAGCGGAGGTCGGTGGTGGCGACGTTGACCGGTACCACGTCGGCAACCTGACCGGCAAGGTCGAGCCGGGCCTGGTTGATGTCGGTGATCACGACATGCCGCGCGCCGACATGGCGGGCGACGGCGGCGGCCATGATGCCGATGGGTCCGGCGCCGGTGATCAACACGTCCTCGCCGATCAGGTCGAAGGAAAGGGCGGTGTGGACGGCGTTGCCCAAGGGATCGAGGATCGCGCCGATCTCGTCATCGATCGCGTCGGGCAGGGGGACGACGTTGAACGCGGGAAGCCGCAGGTATTGCGCGAAGGCGCCGGGTTCGTTGACGCCGATGCCGCGGGTTTCGGGATCGAGGTGGAACTTGCCCGACCGGCTTTGGCGCGAGGTCTTGCCGATCAGGTGGCCTTCGCCCGAGCATCTTTGCCCGATCTCCAGCCCTTCGACGTTGCGGCCCTTGTCGACGATGATGCCGGCGAATTCGTGGCCGGTGACGAGGGGCACGGGAACAGTCTTCTGCGCCCAGTCGTCCCAGTTCCAGATATGGATGTCGGTGCCGCAGATGCCGGTCTTGTGGATCTTGATCAGCACGTCGTCGGGGCCGATCTCGGGGACCGGGCGCGTCTCCATCCAGAGGCCGGGTTCGGGTTTCGACTTGGCCAGCACGGTCATCTCGTTTGCGCGCTGTCCGCGCGCGGGCATTTTGTTGGGGCGGGTCATTTCAGTACTCCCGTGGCTTTTCCGGCGGCGGTGAAGGCGTCGAGGGCGAATTCGAGGTCTTGCCGGGTCAGGGCCGCGTTCATCTGGGTGCGGATGCGGGCCTGTCCCTTGGGGACGACGGGGAAGAAGAAGGGCGCGACATGGACGCCGCGGGTGTGAAGGTCGGCGGCCATGGCCTGGGCGAGCTTGGCGTCCCCCAGCATGACGGGGATGATCGGATGGTCGCCGGGGAGGAGGGTGAAGCCGGCGGCGGTAAGGCCCTTCCGCCAGTACTGGGCGTTCTCGGTGAGTTTGGCGCGGAGGTCGTCGGCCTGTTCCACGATATCGAGGGCGGCCAGCGCCGCGCCGACCACGGCGGGGGGCAGGGCGTTGGAGAAGAGATAGGGCCGCGCGCGCTGGCGCAGGAGGTCGATGACGGGCTGCGGGCCGGCGATGTAGCCGCCAAGCGCGCCGCCGAGGGCCTTGCCCAGCGTCCCGGTCAGGATGTCCACCGTGACACCGGCACGGGCCGGGGTGCCTGCGCCCTTCGGGCCGGTGAAGCCGGTGGCGTGGCAGTCGTCGACCATGACGAGGGCGCCGTAACGATCGGCAAGGGCACGAATTTCGGGGAGCTTGGCGTAGTAGCCGTCCATCGAGAAGACGCCGTCGGTGGCGATCAGGATGAAGCGGGCGCCATCCGCCTTCGCGGCCTTCAGTTGGGCTTCCAGCTCGTCCATGTCCGAGTTGGCGTAACGGTAGCGTTTCGCCTTGCACAGGCGGATGCCGTCGATGATGGAGGCATGGTTCAACGCGTCGGAGATGACGGCATCCTCCGGGCCGAGGAGGGATTCGAACAACCCGCCATTGGCGTCGAAACAGGCGGCGAAGAGGATCGAGTCATCCTGGCCGAGATACCGCGCCAGTCGCGTCTCAAGCTGCCGGTGCAGGTCCTGCGTGCCGCAGATGAACCGGACCGAGGCCATGCCGAACCCGTGATCGTCCATCGCGGCCTTGGCGGCGGCGATCAGGCGGGGGTCGTCCGCAAGCCCGAGGTAGTTGTTCGCGCAGAGATTCAGCATCTCGCGCCCGCCCATCTGCACATGGGCGCCCTGCGCGCCGGTGATCAGCCGCTCACGCTTCATCAGCCCGTCGGCCTCGATGCCCCGCAGGGTGGCGGCGACATGGTCGAGGAAGGCAGTCCTATCCGTCATGGCAGAGTCCTTTCCGGTTTCACGGAAATTGACAGACCAAAGGCGCAATGTCAACTTTACGGAATGGCATCCACAAAAACGGAAAAGACCTTTCTCTTCCTCAAATATCCCACGGGGGTGCGGGGGTGTGAAACCCCCCCGCGCGGCGGGTCAACTGTCCTGCACGATCAGGATGGCGCGTGCCGCCGCCTCGGCCGCGATCTCATGCGGGCGATCGGCCGGGTATCGGGCGACGTCGCCGGGGTTCAATTGCTCGGCGGCCTCGCCCGAGGTGACGGCGAGATGGCCTTCAAGCACGGTCAGATGCTCACGGCAGCCGGGCGAATGGGGGTCCGAGGTGAGGCGCGCGCCCTGGGTGAAGGCAAGTTCATAGACCTCGTGCCGGCCGACGCTTTCGGGGGCCGAGAGGATGCGGATGGTGACCCCGCCGCGCTGGATCACGGGGGCGGTGCCCGCGCGGGTGACTTCGATCCCCGGGGCGGGGCGGCCTTCAAGGAGACCGGCGAAGTCCAGTTGCAGGGCCTGGGTCAGGGCCCAGAGGGTGGCGACGGTGGGTGAGGACTCGCCGCGTTCGATCTGGCTGACCATCGAGCGAGAGACGCCGGAGAGTTTGGCGGCGGCATCGAGGCTGAGGCCGCGCGCCTTGCGGGCGGCGCGGAGCGAGGCGGCGAGGCGGTCGTGGATGTCGGAACGGTCGGCCATGCGGGCATGGTGGCCGGGAAGGGATGGGGCGTCAATCTTGCGCAGCGGCTCGTCGTCGACTTCGTCGCGCCTCGCACGGGGCGGCCACGGATCGCCCGTCGATGACGTGGTCACGCCGCGCTTGCGATGAGAAGCAAAGTCTGGCGAGGAGCAGGGCGTCAGGTGCCGCAGAAGGTTACATACTGGCCAAAGCCGGTCGGGGCGGGGAGCATATAGGGCTCGGCTTCGGTGAAGGGCTCCTGGATCGCGGCTAGGAGGGCGTGGAAGGGGGCCATGTCGCCGTCGGTCGCGGCCGCCAGCGCCTCTTCGACCTTGTGGTTCCGCGGGATCACGGCGGGGTTCGCCGCGTCGAGTCGCTGGGCAACGCCTTCGCCCGCGCGGGCGCGCCAGCGGGGGAGCCATTCGGCCATCTTGGTGAAGTCGTCGAAAAGGGGGCGCAGCGCGGTCTCGTCCGCCAGACGGCGGAAGGTCAGGGTCCAGTCGGCGCCCGGCATCGCGGCCATCAGATCGTCAGCCAGTTGCGCGTCGGCCGGGTCCTGATCGAGCAGCCCCAGCTTGCGGCGCATGACCGCGACCCATTCGGTCCGGTAGCGCGGGGCGATGCCGGTCAGGCGGTCATTGGCGATCTCGATCGCCTTTTCCTGCACCGGGTCAAGGAGGGGGACCAGCGTTTCGGCCAGCCGCGCGAGGTTCCAGCCCAGGATCAGCGGCTGGTTCGCATAGGCATAGCGCCCCTGATGGTCGATCGAGGAAAAGACGGTGCCGGGCGCGTAGCCTTCCATGAAGCCGCAGGGGCCATAGTCGATGGTCTCGCCCGAGATCGCCATGTTGTCGGTGTTCATCACGCCATGGATGAAGCCGAGGCCCATCCATTCGGCAATGAGCCGGGCCTGCCGGGCGATGACCGCATCGAGGAGGGCGAGGTAGGGGGTCTCAACCTCGGCAAGCTCGGGGTAATGGCGGGCGATGGCATAGTCGGCCAGGGCCTTGACCCGGGCCTGGTCGCTGCGGGCAGCGAAGAACTGGAACGTGCCGACGCGCAGGTGGCTGGCGGCGACGCGGGCAAGGACGGCGCCGGGAAGTTTCGTCTCGCGCCAGACCTCCTCACCCGTCGCCACGACGGCCAGTGAGCGGGTGGTGGGGACGCCGGCGGCGGCCATGAATTCCGAGATCAGGTATTCGCGCAGCATCGGGCCGACCGCCGCCTTGCCGTCGCCACCGCGGGAAAAGGGGGTGCGACCCGAGCCCTTGAGCTGGAGGTCGAAGCGGCCTTCGGGCGTCACGACCTCGCCCAGAAGATGCGCGCGGCCGTCGCCAAGCTGGGGTGAGAAGCCGCCGAACTGGTGGCCGGCATAGGCCTGGGCGATCGGGTCGGCCCCGGGCGGAAGCGCGGCGCCGGAGAACCAGTCGCGCGCCTGATCATCGGTCAGCTCAAGCCCAAGCGCGGCGGCAAGCGGACGGTTCAGCACCAGAAGGCGCGGGGCAGGGGCCGGGTCCGGCGCGACGCGCAGATAGGTGCCGGGCAGGTCGCGGGCGTAGCTGTGATCGAAGGCGATGGTCATTTCAGGGATATGCGCCCTGAAGGACGTCACGGCAACCGGCGCGCGGGCGATTCCCGCGCGGAATTTGGTCGCGGCGGATCGGCGCTGGTGTTGGCGGGTGAAAGTGGTCGGGGCGGCGGGATTCGAACTCGCGACCTACGGTACCCAAAACCGTCGCGCTACCAGACTGCGCTACGCCCCGACTCCTGCTCCTTTACCCGGAGCAGGTGGGAATGAAAAGCCTCAGCCGTCACAAGGCCATGCGGCGCTGTCGGCGGGGATCGCGGGATGGCGGAACTCGGCCCCGGGGGCGATGCCCAGGCGTTCGGCAAGCCCGCCGTTGATCTCGAGCACATAGACCACGCCCTCGCCGCCGTCGATCGAGGTGAGGTCGCCGGGCACGGCATTGGAATGGACGCGCGTGACCGTGCCGCTGGCATCGGCGAAGATCATGTCGAGCGGGATCAGCGTGTTCTTCATCCAGAACATCGCCCGTCGCGGGCTTTCATAGATGAACAGCATCCCCGCGGCCGGATCTAGGCTTTCGCGGAACATCAGGCCGAGGGCGCGTTCCTCGGGATCGTCGGCAAGCTCCACGGCGAAGCTCTCGCCCCCGCCGGACCAGCGCAGGTCCAGCCGGTCGGGGGCGCAGGAACGCTCGGCCCGCGCGGCAGAGGACAGCGCGAGCAGGAGGGCGAGCGCGGTGGTGACCGCGCGCGCCATCAGGGCTTGTCCCGTGCGGCGGCTTCCCAGGACACGACCTGGACTGCCATGCGACCGCGACGCCCCTCTATGATGCGCAGCGCAACTGCCTCGCCGGCCGTGAGGTCGGCAAAGCCCGAGACGCGCAGCACCTCGGCGTGGATGAACACGTCTTCGGAACGACCGAAGACATTGGCAAAGCCGAAGCCCTTGCCCTTGTCGAACCACTTGACCCGCGCAGGTTCCATTTCCAGCGCGAGGATATCTTCACCGACCAGTTGGCCAGCTTCTTCGCCCAGCGGAAAGACCGCGCCCTCGGGCGGGTCAATCCTGACCACTTCCACAGCCTGGACCCCGCGTTGCGTCCGCTGGACGCGCACCACGATCCCGGCTCCGTCCGCAACGGATCCCTGACCGAAGTTCCGAAGAACATTCGCATGCAGAAGGATGTCCGAGTCGGCGTGTTCCGAAACGATGAAACCAAAACCCTTGGAGGGATCAAACCATTTAACGTGACCATGCAAGGTCTGCATGGTCTCTTCGTCTTCCATCATGTGCAGAGCCTTCTCCCCAGAATGAGCCCTTGAGGCGCACAGATGCGGCAAAGATGTCGCCGGGTTCAAGCGGAAAAAGGCCTTGACCCGTCATCCGGCACAAGAACGGAACAATTCTACGGGTTCAACCGCTGGACGAGCCAATTTTCGCCCACCGAGACGCGCGACCAGCGGAACCTGTCGTGCAACCGGAAGGCGCCATCGGCCCAGAATTCGATCTCGACCGGCCGGATGCGGAAGCCGCCCCAATGCGGCGGGCGCGGCGGATTCGGGCCCTTGGTCACGGCAACCTTCGCCGCCTCGGCCATCAGCGCCTCACGCGAGGACAGGGGCTGCGACTGCTGGCTGGCCCAGGCGCCGAGGCGCGATTTCAGGCTGCGGCTGGCGAAGTATTCGTCGGCCTGCGCACCCTCTTCCCGGCTGACGAGGCCCCGCACCCGGATCTGGCGGCGCAGCGTCTTCCAGTGCATCACGAAGGCCGCCTTGCCCGAGCTGTCGATCTCCTGCCCCTTCGTCGAGCCGTAGTTGGTGTAGAAGACGAAGGCATCGGCCTCGATCTCCTTCAACAGGACCATGCGGACGTTCGGCAGGCCCTCGGGGTCGACCGTGGCCAGCGCGATCGCGTTCGGGTCGTTCGGCTCGGTCTTCTCGGCCTCGGCCAGCCAGGCGCGGGCCAGCGCGAATGGGTCTTCGCCCGCGAAGATGCCGCTGCGGTCCATGGTGGAAAACTCCTTCCCCTGGCGGTTCGGACCTGCCTTGAAGGGCGGCCCCTCTTCGCCTACACGTCATTGCCAATGGAAAAAGTGGGCGAGGGGTCGGGAATGTCAACCGGACTGATGCAAGGGAAGCGCGGCCTGATCATGGGGCTTGCGAACGACAAGTCCATCGCCTGGGGCATCGCGCAGGCCGTGGCCGCGCAGGGTGCCGAACTGGCCTTCAGCTATCAGGGCGAGCAGCTGAAAAAGCGCGTGGAGCCCTTGGCGGCGAGCCTGGGCAAGCCCTTGCTTTACGAATGTGACGTGGCCAGCGACGAAAGCATCGATGCGCTTTTCGAGGCGCTGAAGGCGGAATGGGGACAGCTGGATTTTCTGGTCCATGCCATCGGCTTTGCCGACAAGAACGAGCTGCGGGGTCGCTATGCCGAAACCTCGCGCGCGGGGTTCTCGCTGGCGATGGACATCTCGGTCTATTCCTTCACGGCGGTCTGCCAGCGTGCCTCGACGATGATGCCGCAGGGGGGCAGCCTGCTGACCCTGACCTATTACGGCGCCGAGAAGGTGATGCCGCATTACAACGTGATGGGCGTGGCCAAGGCCGCGCTTGAGGCTTCGGTCAAGTATCTGGCCGAGGATCTGGGCCGCGAGGGCATCCGGGTGAACGCGATCAGCGCGGGTCCGATCAAGACGCTGGCCGCAAGCGGCATCGGCGACTTCCGCTACATCATGAAGTGGAACGAGCTGAACAGCCCGCTGCGCCGGAACGTCACGCAGGAAGAGGTCGGCAAGGCCGCGCTTTACCTGTTGTCCGACCTCGGTTCGGGCACGACGGGCGAGAACCTGCATGTCGATGCCGGCTATCATGTCGTGGGCATGAAGGCGATCGACGCGCCGGATATCGACGTGGTCACCGGCAAGAAAGAGAACGGCCAGTGAGCCTTGCCGCCGTCATGCTCTTTTCGGGCCCGGTCGTCCTTGCGGCGATCTCTTCGGGCTCTGCCGGGATCATGGCGGCCCGCAGGGGCCTGGCCCGGACGCCTGACCGGACGCGCGCCGGTCATGTCAGCCTGAAAACCGTCACCGACCGCAGCTTCGGCGGGCTCTTCGCCGTGCTGGGGAGCAAGATCGCCGCCATCTGAGAGGTTTGCCCCATGTCCGCAGAACGCCTGCCGTATGAAAAGGGATTTCACGTCAGCTGGGACCAGATCCACCGCGACGCCCGCGCGCTCGCCTGGCGGCTGGACGGCAAGGGACCGGGCGAGGGCGGGACCTGGAAGGCGGTCGTCGGGATCACGCGGGGCGGGCTGGTCCCGGCGATGATCGTCAGCCGCGAGCTGGACATCCGCATGGTGGATTCGATTTCGGTCAAATCCTATCACTCGGGCGGCGGCAAGCAGGACCAGCGGCGCGAGGCGCAGGTGATCAAGGCCCCGAACGCCGAGCTGATGGGCGATGGCACCGGGGTGCTGATCGTCGATGACCTGGTGGATTCGGGCAAGACGCTGGAGCTGATCCGGGGCCTTTATCCCAAGGCGCATTTCGCCTGCGTCTATGCCAAGCCCGAGGGCGAGAAGCAGGCCGATACCTATATCACCAGCGTCAGTCAGGACACCTGGATCTTCTTCCCCTGGGACATGGCGCTGCAATATGTCCAGCCCATGCGCGGGTCGGACTGAGGGCTCCTCGTCGCATTTCATGCGCTCGCCGCTCGCGGGCGCTTTCGACGAGAAGCGAAGCGCACGAGGAGGTGCCGCGATGAGCCTGCCCCTGAACCCGGCTTTCGCCGCGACCGAGCCCCCTCCGGTGATGGAGGCCCGGCGCTGGCTGGAGGGTGTGACCCATCCGGCGGACCGGCCGCTGATCAACGTCAGCCAGGCCGCCCCGGTGGAAAGCCCGCCCATGGGTCTGCGGCAGGCGCTGGCGGAGGCCGCGCTGAACGACCCGGCGGCGCATCTTTACGGGCCGGTGCTGGGCCTGCCCGCGCTGCGGGAAGAGATCGCGCGGCAGTTCTCGGCGGCCTATGGCGGGGCAATCGCGCCGCATGAGGTGGCGATCACCCAGGGCTGCAACCAGGCCTTCTGCGCCGTGATGGCGACGCTGGCCGGGGCGGGGGATGAGGTGATCCTGCCGACGCCCTGGTACTTCAATCATAAGATGTGGCTGGACATGACCGGCGTGCGGGCGGTGCCTTTGGACAGCGGCGCGACCTTGATCCCGGATGCCACGGCGGCCGAGGCGCTGATCACCCCGCGCACGAGGGCGCTGGTGCTGGTCACGCCGAACAACCCCGGCGGCGTGGAATACCCGGCCGAGACCGTCGCGGCCTTCCGCGACCTGGCCCGGGCGCGTGGCCTTGCGCTGATCATCGACGAAACCTACCGCGACTTTGACAGCCGCCATTCGATTGAACTTGGCGGGCGGCCGCACGACCTGTTCCTGGATCCCGACTGGCAGGACACGGTGATCCAGCTTTACAGCTTCTCCAAGGCCTACCGGCTGACCGGGCACCGCGTCGGCAGCATCGTCGCAGGTACGGCGCGGCTGGCGGAGGTGGAGAAGTTCCTCGACACGGTGGCGATCTGCCCCAGCCAGCTGGGCCAGATCGGCGCGCTTTGGGGGATGCGGAACCTGACCCAATGGGTCGCGGGTGAGCGGGACGAGATCCTTGCCCGCCGGACCGCGATGACCGGGGGCTTTGCCGCGCTGGAGGGGTGGAAGCTTCTGGGCTGCGGGGCCTATTTCGCCTATGTCGAGCATCCATTCGACATCCCCTCGGACCAGCTGTGCAAGCGGCTGGTTTCGGATGCCTCGCTGCTGATGCTGCCGGGGACGATGTTCCAGCCCGAGGGTTCGGAGGCGGGAAAGCGGCAGATCCGGATCGCCTTTGCCAATGTCGATGCGCAGGGCATCGCGGAGATGTTCCGCAGGCTGGCGGCCTTCCGGCCCTGATGCGGCCTTGCCGCGCACCGCCCCAGCCACTATTCACCTTGGCCAGACAGGACCAGAAGGCAGACCCATGGCGAAGACCCCCGACCACGAGGACGTGAAACGCCCGAAGGGCAAGGTGAAGGAGGCCGCCGTCTGGCTGATGATGGCGATGCTGATCCTTGGCCTCGGCGGTTTCGGCGTCACCAGCTTCTCGGGCGGGGTCACGCGGGTGGGCTCGGTCGGCGATGTGGACATCACCACCGACGATTATGCCCGCGCCTTGCAGACCCAGGTCGCGCAATTCTCGCAGCGGATCGGCCAGCCGATCTCGACCCAGGAGGCGCTGGCCTTCGGGGTGGACCGGCAGGTGCTGCAGGGGCTGATCACCCGCGCCGCGCTGGACAACGAAGCCGCGCGGATCGGGCTTTCGGTCGGCGATGAGGTGGTGGCGACCGAGCTGATGCAGATGGATGCGTTCAAGGGCATCTCGGGCAGCTTCGACCGCGACGCCTATCGCTTCCAGCTGGACCGGACCAACCAGACCGAGGCGCAGTTCGAAACCAACCTGCGCCGCGACGTGGCGCGGGAGCTCATGCAGGGCGCGGTGGTGGGGGGCTTCGTCGCCCCGGATGCGCTGACCGACACGCTCTACGCGTGGATCGGCGAGCGGCGCGGATTCTCGATGCTGCGGCTGGGGGAGGCTGATCTGGCCGAACCCTTGGCCGAGCCGACCGAAGAGGAGCTGCGGGCGCATTACGACGCGCATGTCGACCGCTTCACCCGGCCCGAGGCCAAGCGGATCACCTATGCCTCGCTTCTGCCCGAAGCCATCGCCAAGGACATGCCGGTCGACGACGCGCTGCTGAAGGAGATGTACGAGGACCGGATCGACGAATTCGTCCTGCCCGAGCGCCGGATCGTCGAGCGGCTGGTCTATCCGGATCAGGCGGCGGCCGATGCGGCGCGGGCAAGGCTCGACGCGGGCGCGGATTTCGAGGATCTGGTGGGCGAGCGGGGCCTGACGCTGGAGGCGATCGATCTTGGCGACATGACCCGGGATGAACTGGGCGAGGCGGGTGAGGGTGTCTTTACCGCCGAGGAGGGCGAGGTCGCCGGACCGCTGCCGACCGATCTTGGCCCGGCGCTGTTCCGCGTGATTGCCGTGCTTGCCGCCGAGGAGACGACCTTCGATGAGGCGCGCGGGCTGCTGGCGATCGAGATCCAGACCGATGCCGCCCGGCGCGCAATCGCCGACAAGGTGGAACTGGTCGATGACCTTCTGGCCGGAGGGGCCTCGCTGGAGGATCTGGCCGAGGAGGCGCAGCTGGAAATCGCCACGCTGGACTTTGTCGCCAGCGTGCAGGGCGAGGCGGCGATCGAGGGCTATCCGGCCTTCCGGCAGGCGGCCCAGGCGGTGCAGGCTGACGATTACGCCGAGGCGATCCCGCTGGAGGATGGTGGCGTCGTGGCCCTGCGGCTGGACGAGGTCGTCCCCGCCGCGCCGATCCCCTTCGACGAGGCGCGGGATGCGGTGGCCGCCGACTGGCGCAAGGATGCGCTGGCCGAGGCGCTTGCCGCCCGTGCGGCCGAGATCAAGGCCGGGATCGAGGGCGGCGCGGCCATCGGCAGCTTCGGGATCGTCGATGTCACCCCGGAAATCGCCCGTGACGGCTTTCTTGCAAATGCGCCGGACAATCTGGTCGCGGACGTGTTCCGGATGGAAGAGGGCGCGGTTTCCGTGGTCGAGGGGCCCGGTTTCGTCGCCGTCGTGAAGCTGGACAGCATCCAGCTTGCCGAGACCGAGGGCGAGGAGGCCGAGACCCTGCGCGAGGCTCTGGCCGCGCAGGCGCGGCAGGCGATCTCGGCCGATGCCTTCACCGCCTTCACCAATGCGCTGACGAATGAGGCGGGGGTGACGCTGGACCAGAGCGTGATCAATGCCATCCACGCGAGTCTGCCGTGATGCAGCTGTCCCCCTCTTTCGCCGAGTTCGAGGCCGCCTGGAACGCGGGCCGCAACCAGATCGTCTGGGCGCGGCTGGCGGCGGATCTGGATACTCCGGTCAGCCTGATGCTGAAGCTGGGCGATGCCCGGGCGGATACGTTCATGCTGGAATCGGTCACTGGGGGCGAGGTCCGCGGGCGTTATTCCATCGTCGGCATGAAGCCGGACCTGATCTGGCAGTGCCGGGGCGAGCAGAGCCGGATCAACCGCGAGGCGCGGTTCGACCCGCAGGCTTTCGCGGACCTGCCCGGCCATCCGCTTGAGACCTTGCGGGCGCTGATCGCGGAATGTCGGATCGACATGCCCGAGGGGCTGCCTGCGGTCTCGGCGGGTCTTTTCGGCTATCTCGGCTATGACATGATCCGGCTGGTGGAGCGCCTGCCGGATGTGAACCCCGATCCGCTGGGCGTGCCGGATGCGGTTCTCATGCGACCGTCGGTCATCGCGGTGCTGGACGGGGTGAAGGGGGATGTGACGGTCGTCTCGCCGGCCTGGGTCGGCTCGGGCCTCTCGGCGCGGGCGGCCTATGCACAGGCGGCCGAGCGGGTGATGGACGCGCTGCGCGATCTGGACCGGGCACCAAGCGCGGCGCGGGATCTGGGCGATGCCGCGGCCGTGGGTGCGCCCCGGTCGAACTTCACGCATGATGGCTACAAGGCCGCGGTCGAGAAGGCGAAGGAATACATCCGGGCGGGGGACATCTTCCAGGTCGTGCCTAGCCAGCGTTGGGCGATGGATTTCAAGCTGCCTCCCTTCGCGCTTTATCGCAGCCTGCGGCGGACCAACCCGTCGCCCTTCATGTTCTTCTTCAACTTCGGCGGCTTCCAGGTGGTGGGGGCCAGCCCCGAAATCCTGGTACGGCTGCGCGATGGGGAGGTGACGATCCGCCCGATTGCCGGGACCCGGAAACGGGGTGCCACGCCCGAGGAGGACAAGGCGCTGGAGTTGGACCTCCTGGCCGATCCCAAGGAGCGGGCCGAGCATCTGATGCTTCTGGACCTGGGCCGGAACGATGTGGGCCGTGTGGCCAAGGTCGGCACGGTGCGCCCGACCGAGACCTTCATCATCGAACGCTACAGCCATGTGATGCACATCGTGTCGAACGTGGTGGGCGAGATCGCGGAGGGGCAGGATGCCTTGTCGGCCCTGCTGGCCGGCTTGCCTGCAGGCACCGTCTCGGGCGCGCCCAAGGTCCGGGCGATGGAGATCATCGACGAGCTGGAGCCCGAGAAGCGCGGGATCTACGGCGGTGGCGTGGGCTATTTCGCGGCAAATGGCGAGATGGATTTCTGCATCGCGCTGCGGACGGCGGTGGTGAAGGACGAGACGCTGTATATCCAGGCGGGCGGGGGCGTGGTCTATGACAGCGACCCCGAGGCCGAGTATCAGGAAACCGTCAACAAATCCAACGCCCTGCGCCGCGCGGCCGAAGATGCGGGGCGCTTCGCCGGGCGCGGCAACTAGGCCCGGCGGAGATCGACCGTAGACCAATCGCGGGCTCAGTCCACCCGCAGGACCGCCGTCACCGGGCCTAGCGCGACCATCGCCCCGCGGCCTTCGAGCACCCATTCCAGAAGGCCCGCCACCAGCTCGGGCGAGGCTTCGGCGGCTACCGCCACCCGCCCGTCCTGACCGGCCTTGAACACCACCCGCTCCAGCGTCCGGCGGAGCGCGAAGCGGTCAGTGCCACCGGCGGCGAGGTCGCGGAAGAGCGTGGCAGCAGGCACATCCTCGCGCCGGGCCACCTGATCGGCAGCATTCAGGCCCGCGTCCCAGGTCACTAGGCCCCGGCCCTGGTCCTGGATCACCGGCACCACGAGGCTGGCGAGCGGGCGGTTGTTCTGGAACAGCGGCGCGGCGAGTTCCATCACCGCCACCGCCTCGGGCAGGTTCTGCGCCATCGACTGGAAGGCCACCTCGACATCCGAAGCCTGTGCGCCCTCGGGCAGGCCGGTGGCAAGCATCACCACCTCTTTCCCGGCGGCGCGGTAGAGCGTGGCATGGTCGGGCGTGGCGGGGTCCAGCGGGTCGAGCGCGAAGCTGACCGGGAAGGGCAGGGCGGCAAGGCCCGCGCGGTCAAGGTCGGGCGCGCCGGTGTCGATCAGGATGAGCGCGACCACGGGCTTGGCATCCGGGTTCTCGAAGGTCGCTGCAAAGCGGGCCAGCGGGCGATCGTCGGCGGGCTCGGCTTCGGCGGTCTCGGCCTCGGGGGCCGGGGCCGGTGCGTCGCCGATCCGGGGGAGGCGGCCGGTGATCACGCCAGTCGACCCGGAGCCGGGCGCGGTCTCGGCAGGGGCGAGGGCTGTTCCGGGCAGTCCGGTCGGACGGTTGCCGGGCATGTCAGCGGCCAGGGCACCGGGGAGGCGGTCGGCCGGACCTTCCGGCAGCGGAACCATCTCGGGGGTCGCAGGCTCGGGTGCTGCGGGTTGGGGCGCTTCGGGCTCGGGCGTCTCGGCTTCGGGCGGGGCCGGGGCTGCCTCGGCATCGACCGGGTCCTCGGCTGGAGCCTCGGCCACCGGCGGCGCAGGCACAGGCTCGGGAGCGGGCGGCTGCACCGGGGCGGCGGGCTCGGGCAGGGCCTCGGCAAGTTCCAGCGGGGCCGGGGCCTCGGGGGCTGCGTCAACAACGGTGGGGGCCGGTTCGGCAACCGCCTCGGGCGCGTTGAGGGCGGCGGGTGGCTCGGCCTCGGCGACTTCTATCGGGGCGGCTTCGTCCTCTGGCGTCTCGCGCAGTCGGGACCCGGCACCAGCCACGGCGGCTTGCGGGGTCGCTGCGCTGTCGGGCGCGGGTTCGGTGTTCGCTTCTGTCTGGGCTGCGGTGGCGTTGTCAGAAGGGCCGGCTTCAGCGGCCGGGGCCTCGGTTTCGCTGGCTGCCTCTGGTGCGGCTTCGATGGCGGCTTCCGGCGCTGGCTCGGGCTCGGGTTCAGGAACCGGCTCGGGTTCCGGCACTGGCGCCGGTTCCGGTTCGGGGACCGGCGCGGGTTCGGGTTCCGGTTCAGGTGCGGGGACCGGCTGCGGCTCCGGGTCGGGCAGGGCGGGAGGCTCGGGCGCGGTCTGTGGCGTCTCGGCCTTGGTGAGGGCAATCTCGGGAACGGCATTGGCATTGGCGGCCACACCGCCCCGAGGCGGGAAGAGCGCCGCCCCGATGACAAGGCCGCCCATCACCACGACCCCGCCGACGATCGCGCCCAGGATGAATCTGCCGACCAATGTCGCCTCCGTTCCTTTGCCCGTCGAGGGGCTGCGCGGGCCGCTGGCCCGGTTCCTGTCCCGTCCGGGTCCTGCCTGATGGTGGCCCGGTCTTGCCTTTGTGCGGCACTATAGCCTGCGGTTCTGGCCGCTTCACCCCTTTTTCACGGTTCCGTCAACAAGTTGCTCCCCCGTGGCCGCTTTGCCCCGCAGCTGGGGACCCGCGGGGTCGGTCATGGTTGTCCTGCCGTCCCCGAGCTGCCCCGCAACCGCAGGTATAGCGGTGGCCTGCCCCGGTCCCAGGCGGGACCGGGCGGCGCTTTCCCGCCGATGAAGGCACCTGCCGCAGGCAATGTCGTCGGTGCCGGGAACTTTCCGGCGGGCCTTCGGGTTTCACTCACCGCAAGGTTGCGCGCTGCGTCCTGCCGCATCCATTCACCCAACAGGAAGGAGAACTGCCATGTCGGTCGCTGATCGCGCGAGGCCCGAGGATCCTGTGGCGATTCTGCTCGCCGGGGGGCGGGGGTCGCGCCTGTACGAGTTGACCGACAGCCTGGCAAAGCCGGCAGTGGCCTTCGGGCCGCGCAACCGGATCGTGGATTTCACGCTGGAGAACCTTCGCCGCTCGGGTCTGGGGCAGGTGCTGGTCGCGACGCAATTCGGCGCAGGGCCGCTGGAGGATTATCTCAACCGCGCCTGGCGTCCGGTCTTCGGGACGGGAATGCGGCTGCGGCGGGCCAGCGGGACGACGATGGCGGAACGCAGCTATACGGGGACGGCCGACGCGGTGTGGAAGAACGCGGCCGAGATCGACGCCTTGGCCCCGCGCGAGGTGGTGGTGCTGTCCGGCGACCATGTCTATGCGATGGACTATCGCCCGATGATCGCGGCGCATCGCCTGGCGGGTGCGGCGGTGACCATCGCCGCCGATGTGGTGGACCGTTCCGAGGCGCGGTCTTTCGGCTGCATCGAGGCGCAAGCGGGCGGTCAGGTGACCGGCTTCGTGGAAAAGCCCGCGCGCCCTCCGGCGATCCCGGAGGATCCGGGACGGGCGCTGGTCTCGATGGGGATCTATGTCTTCGACTGGCCTTGGCTGCGCGAAAGGCTGCGCCGGGATGCGCTGGATCCGGCCAGCACGCATGACTTCGGGCATGACATCCTGCCGCTTGCCGTGGCCGAGGGTGCGGCCCAGGTGGTGCGGGGCGAGGCTCCGGGCGGGGGGGCGTTCTACTGGCGCGATGTTGGCACCCTGGACGCCTTCCGCACGACCTGGCTGGCTTTCGACGCCGATCCACCCTGCCCGATGCCCCAGGTCCGGCCATCGCCGGCAGCCCGGCAGCTTCCGTCGCGGTTGCAGACGCCTGTGGCGCTGGACGATGCGGGCTCGGTCGTCTCGCTGGGGCCGGGTCCCGAGCCGCAGGCAGAGGTGGAAAGTTCGGTGATCATGCCGGGGGCGCGGCTGGCCGAGGGCTGTCGGCTGCGTGGCGTGATCCTGGCGCCGGGGGTGCGGCTGCCGGAGGGACTGGTGGTCGGCCATGACCCGGAGGAGGATGCACTGTGGTTCCGGGTGACGCCGGGGGGCACGACGCTGGTCACCGCGCAGATGCTTGCCCGGCGGGCGATGATGCAGCCGGGGCCGGTGCTGCTGCCGGGCCGCCCGACGCTGGCGCGGAGCCGCTGACATGCTGCGACGACTGGACTTCGCCGCCGCGCAGTTTGAACGTTCGCGCGCGAGCCCGGCCAATCTGGGGGCGACCTATGACGGGCAGGGGGTGAACTTCGCCCTTTTCTCGGACCATGCCGAGCGGGTGGAGCTGTGCCTTTATTCCGACGACGGGCAAGCAGAGATTGCCCGCCATGACCTGCCCGAGATGGAGGGCGCGATCTGGTATGGCTATCTGCCGGGGGTGCAGCCGGGGCAGGCCTATGGCTACCGGGTGCATGGCCCCTTCGCGCCCGAGGAGGGTCACCGGTTCAACCCCGCGAAGCTGCTGCTGGATCCCTATGCGCGGCAACTGGTCGGGGATCTGCACTGGGACGACGCGCTGTTCGGCTTTCCTTCCGGCGGCTCGGATCTGGAGCGGGACGACCGTGACAGCGCGCCCTTCGTGCCCAAGGCCGTGGTGGCCGACCCGGATTTCGACTGGGATTCCGACCGGGCGCTGACCCGGCCCTGGGAAGAAACGGTGATCTACGAGGCCCATGTGAAGGGGCTGACCCGGCTTCATCCCGATGTGCCCGAAGCCGACCGGGGCACCTTTGCCGGTCTGGGGGCTCCCGCCGTGATCGACCACCTGAAGGCGCTTGGCATCACGGCAGTGGAGCTTTTGCCGGTCCATTCCTTCGTGCAGGACCATCATCTCTTGCAGAAGGGACTGACCAACTACTGGGGCTACAACACGCTGTCCTTCTTCGCGCCCCATCGGCCCTATCTCAAGACCGGGAACCCGGCCGAAATGAAGCGCGCGATCCGCGCCTTTCACTCCGCGGGGATCGAGGTGATCCTGGATGTGGTCTACAACCACACCGCCGAGGGGAACGAACTGGGGCCGACCCTGTCCTTCCGGGGGATCGACAACCGGTCCTATTACCTTCTGGCCGACAATCCCCGACACAGCTTTGACACCACCGGCTGCGGCAACACGCTGAACGTCGCGCATCCGATGGTCTTGCGCATGGTGCTGGACAGCTTGCGCTACTGGGTGCAGGTCATGCATGTCGACGGGTTCCGCTTCGACCTCGCCTCCACCCTCGGCCGCGAAAGCCAGGGGTTCGAGCGGGAAGGCGGCTTCCTGACGGCGATCCGTCAGGACCCGGTCCTGCGGCAGGTGAAGCTGATCGCCGAGCCCTGGGACATCGGCGAGGGCGGCTATCAGGTTGGCGGGTTTCCGTGGCCGTTCCGCGAATGGAACGACAAGGCCCGCGACGACCTCCGCGCCTTCTGGCGGCGCGATCCGGGGATGCTGGGCCGGGTGTCGCAGCGCCTCCTGGGCTCGCCCACGCAGTTCCACCATTCGCGGCGGCCCGCCACCTCGTCGGTCAATTTCCTGGCGGCGCATGACGGGTTCACGCTGTGGGACACGCTGTCCTACGACCATAAGCACAACGAGGCGAATGGGGAGGACAACCGCGACGGCCACGGCCACAACCTCAGCCACAACATGGGGGCCGAAGGGCCGACCGACGACCCGGATATCCTGCACGGACGGCTGCGGCGGGCCAAGGCGATGCTCGGCTCGCTTTTCATGGCGCAGGGGGTGCCGATGCTGCTTGCGGGCGACGAGATCGGCCACAGCCAGCACGGCAACAACAACGCCTATTGCCAGGACAATGAGCTGACATGGCTCGACTGGTCTGCGGCGAACCCTGAACTGCGGGAGGCCAGTTCCGAGATGATCTGGCTCAGGGCCGAGCTGCGACTTGCCGATGCCCGCTTTGCCCTGGCCGCCGGTCATGGCGTCGGCGACCGGCCCGAAGTTGCCTGGCTGCATCCCGACGGCCGGGGGATGCAGGACGGCGATTGGGAGGACCATGGGCTGTTCTGTCTGGGCTTCCACCTCTGGCGACCGGACGCGCCCGAGGTGCTGGTCTGGCTGAATGCGGGAGACGACTGCGAGGTCAGCCTGCCCGAGGGTGAGTGGCAGCTGCGCCTGTCCTCCTCGGCCAATCCGGTTCGGGCCGAGGGGATCGTCTGCGGCCCGACCCTTGTTCCCGGCCAGTCGGTGCTGGTCCTGACCCGTGATCCCGTGGTTTTCCCTGCTGAAAGGAGCGCTTCCGATGCCGCATGACCCGATCACCGCCCCGACGATGGACGACGCCGCGCTCGACAGTCTGGCCCATGCCCATACCCGCACGGTCGATGCGCAGGCGGGGTTCGAGAAGATGGTCCAGAAGGCCGAGCCCGCGTTCCGCGCCACTGCCGCGCGGTTCCGCGACCTGCACCGGGCCCATGCCGCGGTGCTGGCGACGCTGTTGCAACAGCATGGCCGCAGGCCGGACCCGGATGGGTCCTTCATGGCCGTGGTCAACCGGCTGGTGGTGGCGACGCGGGCCCTTGTCGATGACATCGACGGCGATGTGATGGCCCAGGTACGCGATGGCGAGGATCACGTGCTGGCCGCCTACCGCGAGGCCGAGAATGCGGTGCCGTTCCCGGTCCTGAAGTCGTCGATCGCCGCCTTGCGGACCGAGCTGGAGTCGCTCCTGGCCGAAACCCGTGGCTAGATCGCACCGCGCACAAGGGCGCCGGGCGCGGCGATGACCTTGGCGGCAAGGGCTGCTCCGGCCGACACCGCTTGCGCCAGGGGCTTGTCTTGCAGCCAGGCGGAAAGGAAGGCGGCGTTGAAACTGTCGCCGGCGGCGGTGCTGTCCACCGGGGTCGCGGCGGGGGCGGGGAGGGGATGCGTATCCAGCCCCTCCGCCTGAAGCGAGACCACGGGGTTCGGGCCGTCCTTCACCACGACCAGCTCGGCCCCTGCGGCCGCATAGCGCCGGGCGGTCGCTTCGGGCGTGGCATCCCCGAAATGCTGCGCCTCGTCGTCGAAGGAGGGCAGGATGATGTCGGCATGGGCCGCGCCCTCGGTCAGGGCCCTGCGCATGACGTCGGCATCGGGCCAGAGGGCGGGGCGGATGTTCGGATCGAAGGCCACCAGGGTCCCGGCCGCCCGCGCCACGCGCAGGGCGGACAGAAGGGCGGCTCGGGGTTCGGGCGCAAGGATTGCCAGCGTGATCCCCGACAGATAGGCCAGCCGTGCCCCGGCCAGCCCGGCCGCCAGCACCTTTGGATCATCCGCAAGGTTGCGCGCGGCCGAGGTGGAGCGCCAATAGGCGAAACTGCGTTCACCCCTGTCGACCTGGATCAGGTAAAGCCCGACGCTGCGGTCCCTGAGGCGGCGGATATGGGCCGTGCCGATCCCTTCAGCCGCCATGAAGTCCAGCATTCGGGCCGAGACCGCATCCTCCCCCACCGCGGACAGGTAATCGACCGCCGCCTCGGGCAGCAGGCGGCGCAGATACCAGGCGGTGTTGAACGTGTCGCCCGCATAACCCAGGGCAAAATGGCCGTCCCCGGTCGGGGCAAGCTCGACCATGCATTCGCCGATGCTGACGATGCGCATCCCCTAACCCTCGTCGGCGAAATAGGCGGCATGTTCGGCGCGGATGCGGACGATCTGGTCCAGGATCCGCGACAGGTGCAACCGCACCATCTGCGTTGCGCGCTCCGCGTCACGGGCCCGGATCGCGGCCAGGATGTCCTTGTGCTCCTCGAACGCGCGTTCCGAGGCGAAGGACAGCGACAGATAACGCACCCGGTCCATGTGCGACTTCATCTCGCGCGCCGTCTCCCAGGCGAACCCCACGCCCGCGCGTTCGCAAAGTTCGCGGTGGAACTGGTCGTCAAGGTCGTGGAAGGCGGCCGGATCGCGGGCGGCGACCGCGCGTTCCTGCTGGGCAAGGATCGCCTCCATCGCCGAGAAATCCGCCTCGGTCAGCCGTTCGCAGGCGACACGGGCGGTTTCCAGCTCGATCGCCATGCGGATGAAGCGGGCCTGCAGGACAGCGCGTTCGGAGATGGCCGAGACGGTGGTGGCGCGCTGCGGGCGGATGGTCAGGAATCCCAGTTTCGACAGCCGGTAGAAGGCATCGCGCACCGGCTGGCGCGAGACGCCAAGCGCCCGGGCCACGTCGAATTCCGACAGCTTGGTCCCCGGCGGCAGCTCCAGCCGCAGAATCTGCCGGTGCAGCTCGTCAAAGACGGAATCGGCAATCGAAGGCCGCTGGATCGGCTCCAACACGCTCAAGGCATCCTTGCCCATGCGCTCCTCCCCTTCACTTGCGCCCACCCTAGTCGGGCGATCTCGGGGCGGCAACTGGAATATCAGTTGACTAGTATAAGAACTTCTCCCAAGGTGACTCGCATCCAGACTGCGCTAGGGGAGGGGTGCCAGTTGCCGATCCAGCATCCAGACCGCTTGTTCCCGGCCGATCCTGCGACGCGCGATCTTGCGCGGGCGCTGTATGAAACGGTGCAGGACCTGCCGATCATCAGCCCGCATGGGCATACCGACCCGGCCTGGTATGCGACCGATGGCGCTTTCCCGGATCCGGCGCAGCTTTTCGTCACGCCGGATCATTACGTGTTCCGCATGCTGGCCTCGCAGGGGGTGGCGCTGGCCGATCTGGGCGTGCCGCGCGCCGATGGCGGGCCGACCGAGACGGATGGCCGCAGGATCTGGCGGCTCTTCGCGGCGAACTATCACCTCTTCGCCGGCACGCCCTCGCGCCTCTGGCTGGATCATGCGTTCGAGACGGTCTTCGGCTTCGATCAGCGGCTCAGCTCGGCCAATGCGGACGATTACTATGACCGGATCGACGCCGCGCTGCGGACCCCGGCCTTCCGGCCCCGCGCGCTGTATGAGCGCTTCAACATCGAGGTCATCGCCACGACCGATTCCGCGCTGGACGACCTGAGCCACCATGCGGCGATCCGCGCCTCGGGCTGGCAAGGCAGGGTGGTGCCGACCTATCGGCCAGACGCAGTGGTGGACCCGGAGTTTCCCGGCTTTGCCGCCAATGTCGCCCGGCTGGGGGCGCTGACGGGCGAGGATACCCACAGCTGGCAAGGCTATCTCAATGCCCATCGCGTCCGGCGGGCCTTCTTCCGGGCGATGGGTGCAACGGCCACGGATCACGGCCACGCCACCGCCCGGACCGAGGATCTTGCCCAGGGCGATGCGGCGGTACTGTTCGCCCGCGTCCTGACCGGCCGGGCCGACCCAGACGAGGCCGACGCCTTCCGCGGCCAGATGCTCACCGAAATGGCGCGGATGAGCCTTGAGGACGGGCTGGTCATGCAGCTTCATCCCGGCAGCAGGCGCAACCACCACGCGGGAATCCTTGCGCAATTCGGCCGGGACAAGGGCTTCGACATCCCCGGTCGCACCGATTATGTCGCCGCGCTGCGCCCGCTTCTGAACGCCGTGGGGATGGAGCCGAACCTCTCCATCATCCTGTTTACGCTGGACGAAACCGCCTATGCCCGGGAACTCGCGCCGCTGGCGGGCGTCTATCCGGCGCTGAAGCTCGGCCCCGCCTGGTGGTTCCACGACAGCCCGGAAGGGATGCGCCGCTACCGCGAGATGACCACGGAAACCGCGGGCTTCTACAACACTGTGGGTTTCAACGACGACACCCGCGCCTTCCTGTCGATCCCGGCGCGGCACGACATGGCCCGCCGGGTGGACTGCGCCTGGCTTGCGGAGCTTGTCGCCACCGGAAGGCTCGACTGCGAGGAGGCGTTCGGGCTGGCCCCGCTTCTGGCCAGGGACCTGGCCAAGGCAGCCTACAGACTGTGACCAACGAGGAGGACAACCAATGAAACTGAGAACCACCCTGGCCGCACTTCTGGCCACTGCTGCCCTGTCCGGCGCGGCCTTGGCCGAATGCGAAGTCACCCTGAAATCGTCCGACACCCACCCCGACGGCTATCCCACCGTCGCGGCGGTGCAGAAGATGGGAGAGATGGTTAAGGAACGGACCGGCGGGCGCATCTGCGTCGAGGTCTTCCACTCGGCCCAGCTGGGCGAGGAGAAGGACACGATCGAACAGACCAAGTTCGGCGTGATCGACCTGAACCGCGTCTCGATGGGACCGTTCAACAACCTGATCGAGGAGACCAAGGTCGTCTCGCTGCCGTTCATCTTCCGCTCGGTCGAGCACATGCACAAGGTGATGGACGGTGACATCGGGGCCGAGATCGCCGCCGCCTTCGAGCCGCACGGCTTCGTCGCGCTGGCCTTCTACGACGGTGGCAGCCGCAGCTTCTACAACTCGAAGAAGCCCATCGATTCCATCGACGACCTTGCCGGAATGAAGGTCCGCGTCATGCAGTCCGACGTCTTTGTCGACATGATGACCGCCCTTGGCGCGAACGCGACGCCGATGCCCTATGGCGAGGTCTATTCGGCGATCCAGACCGGCGTCATCGACGGAGCCGAGAACAACTGGCCGTCCTTCGAATCCTCGGGCCATTACGAGGTCGCGGGCTACTACACGCTGAACCAGCACCTGATCGTGCCGGAAGTGCTGGTCATGTCCAAGGCCAGCTGGGACAAGCTCTCGCCCGAGGATCAGGAGATCCTGCGCCAGGCCGCGCGTGACTCCATGCCCGTCAACCGCGAGCTCTGGGCCGCGCGCGAGAAGGAATCCGAGGACAAGGTCCGCGCCGCGGGCGTTCAGATCATCGACAACATCGACAAGACCCCGTTCATCGAGGCGATGGTCCCGGTCTACGAAAAGCACGCCAACACGCCGAAGCTGCAGGATCTCGTGACCCGCATCCAGGCGGTGGAGTGATCTAGGCAACCCGGGCGGCCGCCTCAGGCCGCCCGATCCAACGGGGGACCAAGGTGCAGGACGTGATGAATCGGCTGGCCCGCGTGCTGGGCCATGTGGCGACCGCTGCGCTTTGGGTCGCGGGCGCGGCGCTGGTGCTGATGACGGCGATCATCGCGGCGCAGGTGGTGTTCCGCTATGGCCTCAACTCCTCGCTGATCTGGAGCGAACCGCTGGCCGTGATCCTGATGGGCTGGTTCATCTTCCTTGGCGCGGCCGTGGGCATCCGCGAGGGCTACCACCTGTCCTTCGATGTGCTGATCCATGTCCTGCCGCAGCGGGTGCGGCTGTGGCTCTTCTCGGTCTCGGACCTTGCCGTGACGGGCTTCGGGCTGGGGATGATCTGGTATGGCGCCCAGCTGGCCGGGTCGGCCTGGAACATCAAGCTGCCGTCCCTGGGGGTCTCCGGGGCCATCGACTTTGCCCCCATCGTGGGCGGGGGCGTTCTTATCGTGATCTTCTCGCTGGAGCGTCTGGCCCGGCGGGCGGCGGGCCTGCCGACGGCGCGCTTCGGCGAAACCCAGTTGGCGGAGTAGGCGCATGGAACTCTGGATCCTTTTCGGCACCTTCGCCACGCTGCTGCTGATCGGCACGCCCGTCGCCTTCTGCCTGGGCATCGCCTCCTTCGCGACCGTCCTTTACATGGAACTCCCGCCGATCGTCGTGTTCCAGCGCCTGAACTCGGGCGTTTCGGTCTTTGCGCTGATGGCGATCCCGTTCTTCATCTTTGCCGGTGAGCTGATGGTGCGCGGCGACATCGCCCGCCGTCTGGTCGCGCTGGCCGGAGGGCTGGTGGGCCACCTCCGCGGGGGCCTTGGGCAGGTGAACATCTCGGCCTCAGTCCTGTTCGGCGGAATCTCTGGATCCGCCGCGGCGGATGCCTCGGCCATCGGCGGGCTGATGATCCCGCAAATGAAGGAACGCGGCTACGGCGTTGATTATGCGGTGAATGTGACGGTTGTCTCCTCGATCATCGCGCTGATGATCCCGCCCAGCCACAACCTGATCATCTATTCCATCGCCGGAGGCGGGCGCATTTCCATCGCCGACCTGTTCACGGCAGGCATCCTGCCCGGCCTGATGCTGGCGGTCTCGCTGATGGTCGCCGCCTGGTTCGTGGCCTCGAAGCGCGGCTACCCGACCGAGCGGTTCCCCGGCTGGTTCGCAGTGGGGGGCCTGCTGCTGAACGCGATCCCCGGCATCCTGCTGATCGCGATCATCTTCGTCGGCGTCCGTTCGGGTGTCTTCACCGCCTCGGAGTCCTCGTGCATCGCGGCGGTCTATGCTTTGCTGGTCACCGTCCTTGCCTACCGCACGATGGACTGGAAGAACTTTACCGCTGCCACCTTCGCCGCCGTCCGCACCACGGCGATGGTGCTGATGGTGATCGGCTGCGCGGCGGCCTTCGGCTGGCTGCTGGCGATCCTGAAAGTCCCGGCCAACATGATCGAGGTGATGAAGGGCGTCTCGGACAACCCCATCGTGATCCTGCTGCTGATCAACCTGCTGCTGATCTTCCTTGGCACCTTCATGGACATGTCGCCCCTGATCGTGATCACCACCCCGATCTTCCTGCCCGTCGCCACGGCCTTCGGCGTGGATCCGGTGCATTTCGGGGTGATCATGGTACTGAACCTCGGCATCGGGCTGTGCACGCCGCCTGTGGGGGCCGTCCTTTTCGTCGGCTGCGCGGTGGGGCGGATCGGGGTCGGGCAGGTGCTGGGCTCGATCTGGCCCTTCTACGGGGCGGCCTTCGGGACGCTCATGCTGGTGACCTATATCCCCGGCCTCTCGCTCTGGCTGCCCTCGCTCTTCCGGTGATGCCCATGACCTTTCCCCTTGTCACCACCGCGCCCGGCGTCACCCGTCAGGTCCTGGCGGACAACCCTGATCTGATGGTCGTTGCCTTCCACTTCGACCAGGGTGCCGAGGGAGCGCTGCACCACCATCCCCATGTGCAGGCGACCTATGTCCAGTCGGGTCGCTTTGCCTTCACCGTCGACGGCAAGCAGCATGAGGTTGGACCCGGCGACAGTTTCGTGATCCCCGGCAACGCCCCCCACGGCTGCCGCTGCCTCGAGGCGGGGATGCTGATCGACAGCTTCACCCCGCGCCGCGACGACTTCCTGTAAGAAAGGCCCGCCCATGCTGACCGTCGAGACCCGCCCCGCCATCTCTCCCACCGAGGCCAAGGGCATGGACACCGCCGCCCTGCGCGGGGCCTTCCTGGGGCAGGGGCTCTTTGCAGCGGGTGAAATCCGCCTGATCTACAGCCACTACGACCGGATGATCGTGGGTGGAGCCGTCCCGGCCGGGGGCAGCGTGAAGCTGGATCATGTCGGGGAATGTGGCACCGCCAGCCTTCTGGACCGACGCGAGTTGGGCGTGGTCAACGTCGGCGGCCCCGGCACGGTGACCGCCGCGGGCCAGTCCCATGCGATGGCGAAGGGTGATGTCCTCTACCTTGGCCGGGGGCTGGGGCCTGTCACCTTTGCCGGCGAGGGCCGGTTCTACCTGACCTCCGCCCCCGCCCATGCCAGCCTGCCCGCGCGCCTGATCCGGCTGGCCGAGGCCAAGAGCTTCACCACCGGCGCGGCGGAAACCGCCAATCACCGCACGATCTATCAGTTCATCCACCCCGAGGTGATGGAAAGCTGCCAACTGGTTCTGGGCTATACGAAATTCCACGGTGGCTCCGTCTGGAACACCATGCCCGCCCACCTGCACGACCGCCGGATGGAGGCCTATTTCTACTTCGACCTCGCCCCCGAGGCGCGCGTCTTCCACATGATGGGCGAGCCGTCGGAAACCCGTCACCTCGTCGTCGCCAATGAAGAGGCGGTGCTCTCGCCCCCATGGTCGATCCACTGCGGCGCGGGCACCGGGAGTTATACCTTCGTCTGGGCGATGGCGGGCGACAACGTCGACTACAAGGACGTCGAGATGGTCGCGATGGGGGACCTGCGATGAGCTTCTCGCTGGAGGGTCGCCACGCGCTGGTCACCGGCGCAAATGCCGGGATCGGTCAGGCCATCGCCTTGGCGCTGCATCAGGCGGGGGCGCGCGTGACCCTTGCCGCGCGCCGCGACTGTGACGAGACGCTGGCGCTCATCCCTGGCGCACGGGCGATCCGCCTCGACTTCGCCGACCCGATGGCCGCCCGCGAGACCTTTGCCGACGGCGACTATGACATCCTGATCAACAATGCCGGGACCATCCGCCGCGCCGACAGTCTGGACTTCACCGAGGCCGACTGGGACGAGGTGATCGACGTCAACCTCAAGGCGGTGTTCTTCACGGCGCAGGCCTTCGCCAAGGCGCTGGTCCAGCGCAGTGCGCCGGGCGCGATCGTCAACATCGCCTCGCTTCTGTCCTTCCAGGGCGGCATCCGCGTCCCCTCCTACACCGCCGCCAAGCACGGGGTCGCGGGGCTGACAAAGCTTCTCGCCAATGAATGGGCTGCCAGGGGCATCAACGTGAACGCCATCGCGCCGGGATATATCGAGACCGCCAACACCTCCGCGCTTCGCGCCGACCCCGAGCGCAACCGCGCGATCCTCGACCGCATCCCGGCCGGGCGCTGGGGCCGGCCTGATGATATCGCCGGGACCGCCGTCTTCCTGTGCTCCCCCGCCGCAGCCTATGTCCACGGCGCGATCCTGAACGTCGATGGAGGCTGGCTTGCCCGCTGACCTGCGCCGCACCACCCCCGCCCCGAAGGTCGGCATCGTCCACCTTGGTCTCGGCGCCTTCTTCCGTGCCCATGGCGCGATCTATGTGCAAGAGGCCGACCGGACGGGCGATTGGGGCATCCTCGGCGTCTCGCTGCAACGCCCCGATGTCCGCGACGCGCTTGGGCCGCAGCAGGGCCTCTACCACGCGCTGGAGCTTGGCCCGGACGGCCAAACCGCGCGCCTTGTCACCAGCGTCACCGGCGTCCTCGTCGCGCCGGAGGACCCGCAGGCGGTGCTGGAGGCGATGGCCGACCCGGCCACCCGGATCGTCAGCCTGACCGTCACCGAAAAGGGCTATTGCCACCAGCCCGCGACCGGGCGGCTGAACGCGGACCACCCGGATATAGCGCATGACCTGACCCAGCCCTTGCTCCGCACGGCCATCGGCTTCCTCGCCCGCGCGCTGCACCTGCGTCACCAGCGCGGCCTGCGCCCCTTCACCACGCTTACCTGCGACAACCTGCCGAACAACGGCCGCCTGCTACGAGGTCTGGTGCTGGACTTTGCCCGGCGGCTCGACCCCGCCCTTGCCGCCTGGATCGAGGTCGAGGCGCGCTTTCCCGCAACCATGGTCGACCGCATCGTTCCGGCCACCACGCCCGAGACGTTCGCCGCCGTCGCCCGCCTGACCGGCACCGAGGACCGCGCCCCGGTCCAGCACGAACCCTTCCGGCAATGGGTGATCGAGGATGATTTCGTCGACGGCCAGCGCCCCGATCTTGCCTCGGTCGGAGCCGAGCTGGTCGCCGATGTGACGCCGCATGAGCATATGAAGCTGCGGATGCTGAATGGCACCCATTCGTCGCTGGCCTACCTCGGCTACCTTGCCGGGCACGAGACCATCGCCGACTGCATGGCCGATCCCGCTCTTGCCGCCTTCACCCGTTCGCTCTGGCTGGACGAGATCATCCCGGCCCTGACCCCGCCGCCGGGCGTCGACCTGGCTGCCTATGCCAGACGGTTGGAGGAGCGCTACCGCAATCCCGGCATCCGGCACCGGACCTGGCAGATCGCGATGGACGGCAGCCAAAAACTGCCGCAGCGCATCCTTGGCACGCTGGCCGACAATCTGGCCGCCGGGCGGGACTGCCCCGGCCTTGCGCTCGCCGTGGCGGGCTGGATGGTCTATGTCGGCGGGACCGACCTCACCGGCCGCCCCATCGACGTGCGCGACCCGCTGTCCGAGAGGCTCCGCGAAGCTGCCGCCGCCAAGGCAACGCCCGAGGGCAAGGTCGCGGCACTTCTGGCCTTCGCCGAGATCTTCCCACGCCCGCTGGCGGCGCAGCTTCAGACCTGCCTGACGCTGGCCTACAAATCCCTGTTGCAGAAAGGCGCCCGTGGCGCTGTGGAGGCCCTGACATGATCGAAAGCTGGCGCTGGTATGGTCCCTTCGACAAGATCACCCTGCCAGAGATTGCCCAGACCGGGGCCTCGGGCATCGTCACCGCGTTGCACGAGATCCCCTATGGCGAGGTCTTGCCCAAGGAGCTGATCGCCGCCCGCAAGGCCGAGATTCAGGCGGCGGGCTTCGACTGGGTCGTCGTCGAAAGCCTGCCGATCCACGAACGGATCAAGCGCGGGGAAGGCGACCTGTCCCAGCTTTTCGCCAACTACCGGCAAAGCATGGCCAACCTTGCGGCCAATGGCATCCAGACGATCTGCTACAACTTCATGCCGCTGATCGACTGGACCCGCACCGACCTTGCCGCCCCCGTCGCGCGGGGCGGCACCTGCCTGCGCTTCTCGGCCCCGAAGATGGCCGCTTTCGAGATCCACATGCTCGGGCGGCGCGAGGCCGAGGGCGATTATCCCGAGGAGGTCCGCAAGGATGCGGCGGTCTGGTTCCAGCAATCGACCGAGGATGACCGCCAGACGCTCCTCCATTCCATCATGTCGGGCCTGCCCGGTGCCTATGACCGCTACGACATCGCGGGGCTGAAGGCCGCGCTGCAGGGCTACCACGGCATCGACCGTGACAGCCTTCGCGCCAATTACCACCGTTTCCTGCAAGAGGTGATCCCCACGGCCGAGGAACTGGGGATGCGCCTCTGCGTCCATCCGGACGACCCGCCGCGCGATCTTCTGGGCCTGCCGCGCATCGTCTCGGACGCCGAAGGCATCGCTTTCGCGCTGGAGGCGGTTCCGGCGCGGT
The DNA here is from genome assembly GCA_029289325.1 of Alphaproteobacteria bacterium. GTDB lineage: Bacteria > Pseudomonadota > Alphaproteobacteria > Rhodobacterales > Rhodobacteraceae > Tabrizicola. Next base: position 136,759 of record JARFTV010000002.1, on the reverse strand, counting down.
CGAACGGGCTGACGCTTTGTGCGGGCTCCCTCGGGGCGAATCCGGCAAATGACGTGCCCGCCATTGCCCGCCGCTTCGCCGACCGCATCCATTTCGCCCATCTGCGCAACGTCAGGAAGGACCCCGACGGCAGCTTTGAAGAGGCGGCGCATCTGGACGGCGACACCGACATGGTAGCCCTGATCGACGCCCTTCTGACCGAGGAACGCCGCCGCGCGGCCGAGGGGCGCGGGGATGCCACGATCCCCTTCCGCCCCGACCACGGGCATGAGCTTCTGTCGGACATCGGCCGCGGCACCCATCCCGGCTATCCGCTGATCGGTCGGCTGCGGGGGCTGGCCGAACTTCGGGGCGTGGCGGCGGCCCTGTCGGCTTAGGTGCTGGCATAGCCCTCGACCGCCCGCCGGGCTGCGGCGAAGCGGGCCATCCGCGCGCCCCTCTGTGCCAGACGTCCGGGAAGCTCACGGCCCGGTCGCAGCTCTGGGATCGCGAGCCCCTCCGCCTCGGCCGCCATCCGGGCCACGCCCGCGGCGGTCTGTTCGGTCTCTTCGGGCAGGAAAAGGTCGTGGCCCGCCACTTCGGCAAGGAAGGTGGTGAAATAGCCGTTTTTCGCCAGCCCACCATCGACCGAGACCGGCCCCCGGAAGGGTTGCAGCGCGGCCATCGCCTCCAGCACTTCGGCGGTGCGCAAGGCGATGCCCTCGACCAGTGCCTGCATCATGTCCTCACGCCGATCGGCAAGGGCAAGGCCCAGCCAGGCCCCGCGTGCGCCCCGGTTCCAGTGCGGGCAGCCAAGGCCCGCCAGCGCCGGGACAAAGGCCAGCCCCCGGTCGATCGCGGGGGCATCGGGAAAGACGGAAATCTCGCAGAAGGCGCGGAACAGCCCAAGGTCGCGCGCCCAGTTCACTGCCGAGGCTGCGGCATAGACGCCCCCGTCCAGCGCATAGCTCACCGGCTGGCCCTCGGCCCGCCAGGCGACAGTCGGCAGGGGACCGGGCCGGTCGGGGCGCACCAGCCCCCCGGTCAGGCATTGCACGAAGGCCCCGGTCCCGAACGTCACCTTGGCCGCGCCGGGCGTCCGGCAGCCGTGACCATAAAGCGCCGCCTGCTGGTCGACGATGGCGGCGGCCAGCCTTGCTCCGCCGGGCAGGGTGCCCAGATCCCCCGAGGTCGGTCCGATCCGGGGCAGGGCGTCCAGCGGGACGCCGAACAGACGGCAAAGCTCCGGGTCCCAGTCCCCCGTCGCAAGGTTCAACAGCGAGGTGCGCGAGGCGGTGGCGATATCGGTCTCGAACCGCCCCGTCAGCCGGTCACGGAAGAAGGCATCGGTGGTGCCAAGCCGCAAATGACCCAGCCGCGCCAGCTCGGCCGCCTCGGGGTTGTGCCGCAGGATCCAGCCGAGTTTCGAGGCCGAGAAATACGGGTCCAGCGGCAATCCCGCCCGCGCCATGACCTCGGGCCCCGCGCCGTCGCGGGTCAGCGCCTCGGTAACATCCGCCGTCCGGTCGTCCTGCCATGAGATGACCGGCCCCAGCGGCCGCCCGTCACGCCCATCCCAGGCAAGGCAGCTTTCCCCTTGGTTGGCCAGGCCGACGACCTTTGCCCCCGCCGCCTCCAGACAACGGGCGACATTGGCCAAGAGCGCCTCGCCGTCCTGCTCCACATGGCCCGGCGCCGGATAGTCCTGCTGATGCGGCAGCGACACGACCGGGCTCAGCCGACCGTCCGGCCCCAGAAGCAGGCTGCGGGTGCTGGTCGTGCCCTGGTCGATGGCGGCGATCTTCATGCGTCTTCCTCGATTTCCAGCCGGAGATCGGCGTCGGAAAGGGCGGCGGGCAGCCGCAGGAAGACCCGACGTTCGGGCAGGGTGTCGATCCGGGCCTCCGAAAGCGTGCGCCCGGCCTGCACCAGCCGCAAACGCCCCTTCGTGGCCCGGGACAGGCGGATCTGGAGCCGGTCATGCGCGGCGGCCGGGGCAGGGGCCAGGACCTGCGGCACGGCAAGGCGCAGCGCGGGATGGGCCAGGACCAGCCGCGCGCCGCCGGGGGCGGGCAGGCGACCCTCCAGCGCGACAAGGATCGCGCGGGCGGTCCTGCGGCCTTCGGCCCAGCACCAGCCCGCTGTCTCCACGCCGCGCAGAATGTTCCCGGCGGCGAAATAGGCGGGGTCGGAAAGCCGCCCCCAGGCATCGATCACCGGCCCGCCGCCATGCGGATCGACGGCCAGATGACTGGCGAGGAGCAGGGCGGATTCCGGCCGGAACCCCCCGGTGACGATGACGCCGTCCGTTTCCACCTCGACCTCGCCCGAGGGGGTGGCAAGGGTCACCGCTTCCACGCGCGCCCGGCCCTTGATCGTCGCGATCCCGGTCCGCAGGTGCAGCGGCACGCCCAAGAGGCGCGGCAACCAGCGGGCGGCGGACCATGCGGTGAGGCGGCTGCCGGGCTCCACCATTGCCACCGGCCTGATCCCGGCATGGCGGCAGGTGAGCAGGGCCGAGAACGCGACCAGCTCCGTCCCAAGGATCACGGGCCTGCGGAAAGGGATCTGCCGGTTCAGGTAGACAAGGCCCTGCAACGCGGCGGTGTTGAGCACCCCGCCCGGTTTGTCGCCCCCGATCAGCCGTGCGGCGCGGCTCGTCTCGCGCACCCCTGTTGCCAGCAGGACCACGGGCGCGGCCAGCGTCTCGGGACCGGCATCGCCCGTCACCTCGACCTTTCCGCCGGGCAGGAGGGCGGTCACCGTCGTCGCAGTGCGGATCATCGCTCCCGCCGCCAGCGCCTCGGCCCGCAGGCGGGCGGCATAGGCCGGGCCGCCCATCAGGCGGCGGAATTCGCGCAGTCCATAGGGGGAATGGCCACAGTGGCGCGGGATGCCCCCGGCCTCGGCCTCGCGCTCCAGCACCAGCACGCGGCGGCCCGCGCGGGCAAGCTCGGTGGCCGCGGACAGTCCGGCAGGACCGGCCCCGACGACGATGACCTCGGGCTCAGTCATGGCCAAGCATCGGCTGCGTCAGCCGCCCCTCGGTGATCCGCGCCAGTTCGGCCGAGCAGTAGAACCCCTGACAGCGCCCCATCGTGACCCGTGTCCGACGCTTCAGCCCCGCCAGACTGCCCGCCGCCATCGGCCCGGTCAGTGCCGCCTCGATCTCGCGCCGGGTGACCAGTTCGCAATGGCAGACGATTCCGCCGTGACCGGGCCGCTGCCAGTCGCGTTCCCCATCGACCGAGAGGTTGGGCATCTCCGGCCAGATCGGATCGGCAAGGGTCCCGTCTCGCCCCGCCAGTCGTACCACATGCGCCGCGATCCCAAGGGCCGCCGACAGGCCCGTCGACCGGATGCCGCCGACGCAGATATAGCCCGGCGCAAGGTCGTCGCGGATGCGGTAATGCTTTTCCTCGGTCGCGGGGCGCAGGCCCGCATAGACCGCCGTCACCTCGTGATCGGCCAGCGCAGGAAGGATCTCGCAGCCCCGGCGCATCAAGGCCTGAAGGGTCTCGCGCTCGACCGTGGCATGTTCGCGGCCGTCCTGTTCCTCGGCCGTCGGACCGACGAGCAGGTTCCCGAAGGCCGTTCGGCAGACAACGATGCCCTTGGTGATCTTCGTGGGCACCGGCAGCAGGATATGCCCGGCCAGGGCGGCGGCGGTCTTGTCGTAGACGACGAACTGGCCCTTCCTCGGCTTGATGGTGAACCAGCTTTCGCCGATCACCCGCCGGTCCACCTCATCGCCCCAAAGCCCCGCCGCGTTGATGACAAGATCCGCCGTCACCGCGCCCGCCGTCGTCGCCAGATGCCAGTGCCCGGCCGAGTGGCGGCCCGCCAGCACCTCGGCCTGTCGCATCAGGACCGTGCCATTGGCCAACGCCTGCGCCAGATAGCCATGCGCGGCCGACCAGGGGTCGATCAGATGCTCGCCCGGCACCCGGAAGCCCCCCCGGACGCCCTCGGACAGCGCCGGTTCCAGCGCCCGAACCCCGACCCCGGTCAGCGCCTCAAGATCGGTGATCCCGTTCGCCTCGGCCTGCGCCATCAGTGCCGGCAGGCCCGCGACCTCTTCCTCGGACCAGGCCAGCACCATCGCGCCCGCGCGGACAAGGGGCAGGCCCAGCCGTTCGCGGATGTCGTGATAAAGGGCGTATCCCTCACGGATGCAGGCCAGTTCCAGACTGCCTTTCGGCGCGTCGAAACCCGTGTGCAGGATCGCGCTGTTGCCCTTGGACGCCCCGTCCAGCACATCCGCCGCCTTTTCCAGCACCACCACCCGCGCGCCTGCCAGAGTGAAGGCCCGCGCCAGCGCGCAACCGACCACGCCCGCGCCGATCACCGCCACGTCATAGCTGCTTGGGGAGAGGGGATCGGACATGGCTGCCCCCTTGTGGTTTCTGTCAGGAATTGACTATTCGGTCATTCTTGTCAAGCTGACTGCCGCGAATCCCGCCAGTTGACCTGTGGAAATCGTTTGTTCGGTCAGGGGAGCAAGAAAACAGTTGACCAACGGCGCGGCCCCGTGTCGGCTGGCAGGCGGGGTGAAGGATGAAGCCGCACGAAAGACAATCGCAGATCGAGGCCATCATCAGACGCGAGGGCGAAGCCTCGGTCGAGGCGCTTTCGCAGCGTTTCGAAGTCTCGCCCGAAACCGTGCGCCGCGACATCGGCCAGCTGGCCGAACGCGGCCGGGTGCAGAAGGTGCATGGCGGCGCGCGGCGGCCCCGACTGATCCAGGAGCCCAGCCACACCCAGCGCGAAACGACCGCGACCGAGGCCAAGGCCGCCATCGGTCGCCGCCTCGCCAGCGCGCTGGAAGCGGGGGAGACCGTCTTCGTCGACACCGGCTCGACGACCCTCGCCGCGTCGGATTCGCTGGCTTCGGTGCCGAACCTGACCATCATCACCAATTCCTGCCGCCTCGCCGAACGCATCGCGCGGGCAGGGACGGATGCCACCATCCACCTGCTGGGCGGCCGCTATGGCGCGGACAATGCCCAGACCACGGGGGCGGCGGTCGTGGAACAGCTGCAGGGGTTCCGCGCCGATCGGGCGATCCTGACCGTCGCCGCGCTGGACCCCGAGCTTGGCGCGATGGACGCAAGTCTGGAAGAAGCGCAGATCGCCCGAGCCATGATGCGCAACGCCCGCACCTTGACCGTGCTGGCCGACGCCAGCAAGTTCGGTCGGCAGGCGGCCTACGCAGTCTGCGCGACCGAGGAGATCGACCTCGTCATCAGCGACGACAACCTCGACAAGGCGCACAGAGAGGCCCTGCGCGACAAGGGAGTGGAACTTTGGACATGACGGCACAACGGATGGGCAGACCATGCCGCATCTGATCAAGGTCTACGTGCGGCTGATCGACCGCATCTCGGATTATGTGGGCTATCTTGCCGCCTCGCTGATCTTCTTCATGGGCGGGACGCTGCTGTTCGACGCCTTCACCCGCAACGTGATCAACATGCCGGTCCACTGGGCGATCGAGCTGACCCAGTTCACGCTGGCCGCCTATTACTTCATGGGCGGGCCCTTCACGCTGAAGAACAACCAGCATGTGCGCATGGACCTCTGGTACGCCAACCTGTCCGAGCGCGGGAAGGCGAAGATGGACCTTCTCACCGTCGGTTGCCTGATCTTCTATCTCGTGGTGATGCTGATCGGCTCCATCTCGTCGCTTGAATATGCGATCGCGACCAACGAACGGCGCTTCTCGTTGTGGAACCCTTCCACCATTCCGATCAAGTCGCTCTTGACCACCTGTCTTGTCCTCATGCTGCTTCAGGCCTTCAGCCTGGTCTTCAAGCATATCGCGACCATCCGTGGAGTGCGCCTCTAGATGTCCTACGAGATGATTGCGCTTCTGATGTTCGCCACCATGGCGCTGCTGCTGATCACGGGTCAGCGGGTCTTTGCCGCCATCGGTTTCGTGGCCGCGGGGGCGGCGCTGCTCCTCTACGGCAACGGGGCGATCGAGCTGCCCTACAACCAGGTGTTCAAGCTGTTCAACTGGTACGCGATGCTGACCCTGCCCATGTTCATCTACATGGGCTACATCCTCGCCGAGAGCGGGATCGCCGAGGATCTGTACAAGGCGATGCATGTCTGGTTCGGCCGCCTGCCGGGGGGGCTGGCCGTCGGCACGATCCTTGTCATGGTGATCATCTCGGCGATGAACGGGCTGTCCGTCGCGGGCATGGCGATCGGCGCGACCATCGCGCTGCCCGAGATGCTGCGGCGGGGCTATGACAAGGTGCTCATCTCGGGTGTGGTGCAGGGCGGCTCGTCCCTGGGCATCCTGATCCCGCCCTCGGTCGTGCTGGTCCTTTACGGGATGATCGCGCGCCAGCCTGTGTCGAAACTCTGGTTCGCGGGGCTGGTGCCGGGGCTGATGATGGCCGCGATGTTCATCACTTACATCGTGATCCGCGCCAAGCTGAACCCCAAGCTCGCCCCGCCGGTCCCGGCGGAAGAGCTGAACATGACCTTCGCCCAGAAATTCGCCCTCGCGCGGGCGGGCATCATTCCCTTCCTCATCTTCTTTTTCATGACCGGCCTCTTCGTCTTTGGCTACACCAGCCTTGTCGAAAGCTCGGCCGTGGGGGCGACCTGCGCCACGCTTGCGGCGGTGGTGAAGGGGCGCTTCTCCTGGCGGCTGATCCGCGAGACGTCGATGAAGACGCTTGCCGTCTCCTGCATGTTCCTCTGGCTGATCCTGGCGGCGCTGGCCTTCGGCGCGGTGTTCGACGGGCTTGGCGCCGTCAAGGCGATCGAGAATCTGTTCCTCGGCCAGCTGCACCTCAGCCCCTGGGCGGTCATCATCATGATGCAGCTCAGCTTCCTGCTGCTGGGAATGTTCCTGGACGATACCGCGATGCTGGTGATCGTCGCGCCGCTTTACATCCCCCTGGTCGCCAGCCTTGACCTTGGCTTCGACAACCAGCTGATCTGGTATGGCGTGCTTTACACGATCACCTGCCAGATTGCCTATATCACGCCGCCTTTCGGCTATAACCTCTTCCTCATGCGCTCGCTTGCGCCGCGGGAGATCACGCTGCCCGACATCTACCGGTCCATCTGGCCCTTCGCGGCGATGATGGGGCTGACCATTGTGCTGTTGCTGTTGTTTCCCCAGATCGCGCTCTGGCTGCCCGAGCAGCTGAACGTGCGGGGCTGACCTGCCATTTCCACCAGGGCCCGGAGAGGCCCATCCAACAAGGAGAACGACGATGACCGACAAGAAACCGCAAAGTCCGTCCGATGCGATCCTCGCCTCGCGCCGGAACTTCCTGCGCAAGTCCGTCCTTGGGGCCGGGGCTGCGGCAGGCGCCACGCTCGCCGCGCCCTATGTCAACGCGCAGTCGGGTCCGATCAAGTGGCGTCTCCAGACCTACTCCGGCGCGCCGCTGGGGGCGCATGTGATCAAGCCGCAGATCGACGCCTTCAACGCCGCCGCGAACGGCGAGATGGAGATCGAGCTTTACTACGCCGACCAACTGGTCCCCACCGCCGACCTGTTCCGCGCGCTGCAGAACGGGACGCTGGACGCCGTCCAGTCGGATGAGGCGACGATGGCCTCGCCGGTCGATATCTCGGTCTTCGGCGGCTACTTCCCTTTCGCCACCCGCTACAGCCTCGATGTACCGGCGCTGTTCCAGTACTACGGGCTGAAGGAAATCTGGGAAGAAGCCTATTCCGAGGTGCAGGGCGTGACCTGGCTGTCGGCCGGCGCCTGGGACCCGCTGCATATCTTCACCACCAACAAGCCGATCCGCAGCCTCGCCGACATGCAGGGCCTGCGCGTCTTCGGGGTGCCGACCGCTGGCCGCTTCCTGGCCCGCTATGGCCTGATCCCGGTGACGATCCCGTGGGATAACGTCGAGGTCGCGATGCAGACCGGCGAGATCGACGGGGTCGCCTGGTGCGGCTTCACCGAAGCCTATGAGGTCGGCTGGGCCGATGTCTGCAAATACGCGCTTACCAACTCGGTCACCGGGGCGTGGTTCGGGTCCTACTTCGCCAACACGGCCAGCTGGGAGAAGGTGCCCCCGCATCTGCAGGAGCTGTTCAAGATCACGATCGACCAGTCCCACTACTACCGGCAGGTCTGGTACTGGGGTGGCGAGGCGAAGCTTCGGGTCGAGGGCGAGAAGATGGAGCTGACCTCGCTCCCGGACGAGGAATGGGCGCAGGTCGTCAAGGATGCCGAGGGCTTCTGGGACGAGGTGGCTGCCTCCTCGCCGCGCTCGGCCAAGGTGGTGGAGGCGTTCAAGAAATACGCCGACACGATGGAAAAGGCGGGCTATCCCTACCGCTAAGCCCCCGCGTCGCGACCCCGGTTGTCCACGCTGGACAGCCGGGCGAGCCTTCGGGAAATCAACGACTTGCCCGTGGACGTTTACGGTGCGTTTACCGTGCTTTCGTCCGCGGGCAGGTCCACCAGCCGCGCCATCGCCTCGGCTGCGGCCTCGGCGTCACCCCGTTCCACCGCCTGGACCAGCGCCTCGTAAAGCGGGGCCAGGGCTTCGGCAAGGCCGCCTGGCGGAGCCTCCTGCTCGCCCTGAAGCCGCGCCTTGACCGCGACCGCCACGCCGAATTCCATCATCGCCGTCGCCGCCCGCAGGAAGGGATTGCCCGAGGCTTCGGCCAGCACGCGGTGGATCTCGAATTCCGCCATCGCGAAAGGCTCGGGCTGATGCGCCATCACGGCGCGCTGGTTCAGCCAATAGTGCAGCAGCCGCACATGTTCCGCCTCGCGGTGGCGGGCCGCAAGTTGGGCCGACTGGTCCTCGAGGCTGGCCCGAACCGTCTGGAAGGCGGCAAGAAAGCCGGGCGAGGGGCCGCTTTCCAGCTTCCAGGCCAGCACCTGTCGGTCAAACAGGTTCCAGCGCGATTGCGGCAGGACGCGGGTCCCGACCTTTGCGCGGGCCTCGACCAGCCCCTTGGCCTCCAGCGTCTTCAGCGCCTCACGCAGGACGGTGCGCGAGACGCCGAAACGGTCCATCATCTCGGCATCGCCCGGCAGGCTGGAGCCGACCGGCATGGCGCCCGAAACGATGGCGCGGCCGACCTCGTTGATGACGTAGGAATGGTAGTTCCGCGCCGCGGGACGCCCGGAGAGCGTTCGGATCAGGCTCCCGGGTTCGCTCATTTCATCCTGTCCACGGCCTTCAGGTTCGTCGCGGCCCGGCCCGGAAGACGAGCCGTTGCAGCACGATGAACATAAACAAAAGCACGCCGACGACAATCTTGGTCCACCAGCTTGAGAGCGTGCCGTCAAAGACGATGTAGGTTTGCACCAATCCCTGCAGCATCACGCCGATGAAGGTGCCCGCGACAAAGCCGTAGCCGCCGGTCAGAAGCGTGCCGCCGATGACGACGGCAGCGATCGCGTCAAGCTCCACCCCCAGCGCGTTCAGCGAATAGCCGGCCGAGGTGTAAAGCGAGAAGACCACCCCGGCCAGACCGGCGAGGAAGGAGGACAGCGCATAGATCGAGATCGTGGTCCGGGCGACCGGCACCCCCATCAGCGCGGCCGAGGTCTCGGACCCGCCAAGCGCATAGACGTTGGAGCCAAAGCGGGTGCGGTGGGCCAGAAGGATCGCCAGCGCGAAGACCACCAGCATGATGATACCCACCACGGTCAGCCGCCCGCCGCCGGGCAGCAGGATGTAACTCTTCTGCACCGTCGCATAGAAGTCGTGCTGGATCCCGATGCTGTCCGGCGACAGGACCGAGGCCCCGCCCCGCGCGAGGAACATCCCGGCAAGGGTGACGATGAAACTTGGCACCTTCAGATAGTGGATCGCGGCCCCCATGATCGCCCCGAAGGCGGTGGCGACGATCAGGGCGATGGCAAAGGCGATCAGCGGGTGCAGCTGAAGCCACATGATCAAGACGGCGACAAGGACGGTGGTGAAGCCGATCACCGCGCCGACGCTCAGGTCGATGCCGCCCGAGAGGATGACGAAGGTCATGCCCACGGCGGCGATGCCCAGAAAGGCGTTGTCCGTGAGGAAGTTGCCGAGAACCCTGGTCGATAGCATCGCCGGTTGCTGTGACACGGCCAGCATGTAGGCGAACAGGAAGATCAGGGCGGTGGCCATCAGCGGCCGCAGGCTGCGGGTCATTTCGGGGCTCCGGGCAGGCGGCGGAAAAGGCGGGCGGACAGCGGGGATTGCAGGACAAGGATCACGATGATCACCGCCGATTTGACCACCAGATTGAACTGGGGCGAGAAGCCCGAGATCAGGATGCCCGTGTTCATCGCCTGGATGATCATCGCGCCAAGGACCGCCATCGGGATCGAGAACCGCCCCCCCATCAGCGAGGTGCCGCCGATGACGACGGCAAGGATCGCGTCCAGCTCCAGCCAGAGCCCGGCGTTGTTGGCGTCGGCGCCGCGGATATCCCCGGCGACGATCAGGCCCGAGACGGCCGCGCAGAAGCCCGCGAAACTGTAGACGATCAGGAGGAGCGCCCCCGCCTTCAGGCCCGCGAACCGCGCGGCCGAGCGGTTGACGCCCACCGCCTCGATCAACAGGCCAAGCGCGGTGCGGCGCACGCTCAGCGTGGCGGCGATCATCAGGGTGGCTGCGATGATCACCGGCATCGGGAAGCCGAGGAACGAGCCGGTGCCGATGAAGATCAGCAGGGGATCGGAGAAGGTGACGATATACCCTTCGGTGATCAGCTGGGCGAGGCCGCGCCCCGCGACCATCAGGACCAGCGTGGCGATGATCGGCTGGATTTCCAGCAACGTGACAAGGATGCCGTTCCAGAGCCCGCAGAGAAGGCCGGTCCCAAGCGCGGCGGCGACGGCGATCGGCGCGGGAATGCCCGAGGTGACAAGGGTGGCGGCGGTCGCTCCGCTGATCGCCATGACCGCGCCGACCGACAGGTCAACGCCCTTGGTCGCGATGACCATGGTCATGCCGATGGCAAGGATGGCCACCGGCGCGCCCCGGTTCAGCACATCGATGAGGCTGCCGAAGAAGCGGCCGTCCTGCCAGGTGACCGAGAAGAAGCCGGGAAAGAGAAGCCAGTTGACGAACAGGACGGCGGCCAGCGCGATGACCTGCGGGCGGGTGAAGAAGGTGGCCAGGGGCCTTGGTCGCGGAAAGGGGGGCTGCGTCGTGGGGCGAAGGTCGACGGTGGGGCGGGTCACGGGCGGGCCTCTTCTGGGGTTCCGGCGATGGCCTGGACGATGGCGTCGGGGGCGATGGCGTCTCCGTCGAGTTCCGCCACCATCTCGCGGTCGCGCATGACGACGATGCGGTTGGAATAGGCGACGACCTCGTCCAGTTCGGAGGAGATGACAAAGAGCGCAAGGCCCTCTTCGCGCAGGCGGTTGATGGTACGGACGATCTCGGCATGGGCGCCGACGTCGATGCCGCGGGTGGGCTCATCCAGGATCAGGAAGGTCGGGTCGATGGCCAGCCAGCGGGCGAGGATGACCTTCTGCTGGTTGCCGCCGGAGAGGAGCTTGACCGGCATGTCGTGGTCGGCGGCGCGGATGTCCAGCGCCTCGGCATAGCGGCCGGCGAGTTCCACCTGATCCTCGCGGTTCAGGGCCTTGAACCAGCCAAGCTTGGCCTGCAGCGCGATGATGATGTTTTCACGCACGGAAAGGTCGCCGAAGATGCCGTCGAGCTTCCGGTCCTCGGGGCAGAAGCCGAAACCGGCGGCGACGGCCTGGGCGGGGTTGCGGATCGAGACGGGCTGGCCGTCGACGAAGACCTCGCCGGTGTCGGCTCCATCGACGCCGAACATCAGCCGGGCCACTTCCGTGCGGCCCGAGCCGAGAAGGCCCGCGACGCCCACGACTTCGCCCTCATGGACGGCAAGGTCGAAGGCGGGCATCCCCTTGCGGCCCAGACCCTGAAACCGGACCTTCACCGCACCCTTCGGCCCCCCTGCAAGGGCAGAGGGGTGGTGTTCGAAGGTGACGTCCTTGCCCAGCATCATGCGCACGACATCGGTGGTGTTCAGCGTGTCAAGCGCCTGGGTGGTCACGCGTTTGCCGTTGCGAAGGATCGTCACCCGGTCGGCAAGGTCGAAGACCTGGTCGAGGAAATGGGTGATGAAGATGATCGCCAGCCCCTTGGCCTTCAGCGCGCGGACCACATCGAACAGGCGCTGGACCTCGTTGCGGTCAAGGCTGGCGGTGGGTTCGTCCAGCACAAGGACCTTGCCCGAAAGCTCGACCGCGCGGGCGATGGCGACGATCTGCTGGACGGCGACGGAATATTCGGAAAGCTCGGCCCGGACGTCGATGTCGAGCCCATAGCGCGAAAGAAGCTCGCGCGCCTGGGCGTCGATGCGCTTGCGGTCGACAAGACCAAGGCGGGTCGGCTGGCGACCGAGGAACAGGTTCTCGGCGACCGAGCGGTTTGGCAGAAGGTTCACCTCCTGATAGACGGTCCCGATCCCGTAGCTTTGCCCATGCAGCGGGTCGCGCAGGGTGATGGGCTGCCCCTCAAGCAGCAGCTCGCCGCCGTCGGGCTGATAGGCGCCGGTCAGGATCTTGATCAGCGTCGACTTCCCGGCGCCGTTCTCGCCCAGAAGCGCGTGGACCTCCCCCGGATGGGCGGTGAAATCCACCGCCTCAAGCGCGCGGTGCTGGCCGAAGACCTTGACGATCCCGCGCGCTTCAAGAACCGGCCGTTCCGTCATGCCTGCCTCCCACCGTTCCGTCGACTGTCCGCCTATCCTGCGGATAAAGCAATTCCGCCGGGCGGGCCCCAGTAGCCCCGCCCGGCGGCACCTTGGCGAGGAAACCTAGTAGCCAAGGCCTTTGCGGCGGTCGTATTCGCCCTGCGGATCATCCGCCGGGGTGTAAAGCTTCGATTCGGTGATGATGAACTTCTCCGGCTCGGCACCGGTGTCCCAATAGGCCTGCAGCGCGTCGAAGGCGGGGCCGGCCATGTTGGGCGTCAGTTCCACCGTCGCATTCGCCTCACCGGCGACCATGGCCGAGAAGATGTCGGGCACCGCGTCGATCGACACGACAAGGATGTCCGAGCCCGGCTTCAGGCCTGCGTCCTTGATCGCCTGGATCGCACCCACCGCCATGTCGTCGTTATGGGCATAGACCGCGCAGATGTTCGCCCCGCCGCCCTCGGCCTTGAGGAAGCCCTCCATCACTTCCTTGCCCTTCGACCGGGTGAAGTCGCCGGTCTGGCTGCGGATGATCGACAGGTTGGCATGGCCGGCGATGGCTTCCTCGAAGCCCTGTTTCCGGTTGATCGCGGGCGAGGAGCCGACGGTGCCCTGCAGTTCCACGATGTTGCAGGTCTGGTCCCCGACCGTGCCGACCAGCCATTCGCCCGCCACGCGGCCTTCCTTCACCTGGTCCGAGGCGACAGAGGTCAGATAAAGATCCTCCGGCCCCTCGATCCCGCGGTCCAGAAGCACGACGGGGATGCTGGCTTCCTTGGCCTCGGTCAGGACTTCCTCCCAGCCGGTGGCGACGACCGGCGCGACAAGGATCGCATCCACGCCTTGCGCGATGAAGCCGCGGATCGCCTTGATCTGATTTTCCTGCTTCTGCTGCGCATCGGCGAATTTCAGGTCCACGCCGCGTTCGGCGGCGACCTGCTTGGTCACGCTGGTCTCGGCCGCACGCCAGCCGGATTCGGACCCGATCTGTGAAAATCCGATGACCTTGCCTTGCAGGCCCTCGGCATGGGCTGTCGACAGCAACAGGCCGGCCAGCCCCGCGCCAAGCGCGAGAGTCTTGATAACCTTCATGTTTTCCTCCCGATGGAACGCCCGGCCCTTGTCCTCCGACCGGCTGAGGGGACGTTAGCAAAAGTATTACTATATGCAAGTAATCTGTTCACGGCCCCGTGTAGCCCAAGGCTGCAAGTGCAGCGCAGGCAGCCCCAGTTCGGGGTTCTTGCAGGCGTTTCAGGACTCTGGAACTGCCGCAGCGCAGCGGATCAGGTGCCGGCGGGCGTGAAGTCGAAGCGCATCGCGTGACGGTAGGTCTGGCCGGGATCAAGTCGGGCGGACGGGAACTGCGGCCGGTTCGGCGAATCGGGGAAAAGCTGTGTCTCGGCCGCGAAGCCGGCAAAGCGGGGATAGCGCGCGCCCGCCTTGCCCGGCGTGCCCGCGAAATGCGCGCCAGTATAGATCTGCACGCCCGGTTCGGTGGTGAAAAGCCGCATCCGGCGGCCCGAGGCGGGGTCGGTTGCGGTCAGGCAGGGGCGAAGGCCCGCCGCATCGGTGGGCGCGGACAGGCAGAAATTATGGTCGAACCCGCCGTCGTCCGGCAGGTTCTGCCCGATGGGACGGGGCTGGCGGAAGTCGAAGGCGGTGCCGGCGACGCTGCGGACCTCTCCGGTCGGGATCAGCGCGGCATCGACGGGCAGGTAGAACCCGGCCTCGATCTGCAACTCCTGCTCCAGGACGTTGCCCGAACCTTGGCCTGCAAGGTTGAAATAGGCGTGGTTGGCAAGGTTCGCGATGGTCGGCGCGTCGGTCGTGGCCTCCATCTCGATCACGAGGCCCCGGTCGATCCGGTAGGTCACGCGGGCCTGAACGGTTCCGGGAAAGCCCATGTCGCCGTCGGGCGAGGTGGTGGCGAAGGTGACATGGCTGTCGGAGTGGTTGGCCACGGACCAGTGCTTCAGGTCAAAGCCCGTGGTGCCGCCATGCAGCGTGTTCGCGCCCTCGTTCCGGTCAAGCTGGACCGCCCGACCGTCCAGTATGAAGCGCCCCCCGGCGATGCGGTTGGCAAAGCGGCCGCAGGTCGCGCCGACATAGGTGCCGTGGGTCTGCCAGTCGGCGAGGCTGTCATGGCCCAGCACGATATCGGCGCGCTGGCCCTTGGCGTCGGGCACCCAAAGCTCGGCCAGTCGCGCGCCCCAGGTCAGGAGCTTGAGGCGCAGGCCCTCTGCCTCCAGCGTCAGGGCCTGCACCTCGGTGCCGTCGATCTGTCCGATGTTTTCGATGCTTGCCATCGCCGCCCCCCTGGTTCGGAGGGCACTATGGCGGTCAGCCGGCCCCGCCGCAACGGCCGAGGAAGGCCGTCATCGCGGCGTCGATGAAGGACAGGGTCTCGGCATCTGTGAAAGCGCCGTCGGTCAGCTTCTTCGGCGCGAAGGGGACGACGATTTCCTGCCAGGGGAAGGGCTCGGCCAGCATGGCGGCAAGGATCTGGCGCAGGTGTCCCTGGGCACGCACGCCGCCAAGCGCCCCGCCCGAGGTCGTGACCATCAGGCAGGGTTTCCCCTTGAAGACCGAGTTGTAGCCGGGCCGCGAGGCCCAGTCGATCGCGTTCTTCAACACGCCGGGGACCGAATAGTTGTATTCGGGCGTCACGAAGACGACGCCATCGGCGGCCTTGACCTGGGCCAGCAGTTTCGCCGTCGCAGGCCCGCCGTCGTGGTCGGCATTGTAGAAGGGCAGGGCGGCGATGTCGGCCGTCTCGGCCGTGGTGCCTCCGGGCAGTCGGGCGATCATCGCGTCAAGCAACGCGGTGGAAGAGGCGCCAGCGCGCAGCGAGCCGGGGAAGAAAAGCAGTTGGGTCATGCGAGGTCCTTAAAGTCGCGCCAGCCAGGTGGCGATTTCGGGAAAGGCGGCCAGGACGACAAGTGCCGCGACCATGGCCAGGACAAAGGGCAGGGTGCCCTTGAAGATGGTGCCCACGGGCAGCGCCGGGTCGTTCATCGCCGATTTGATCGTGAAGACCGACAGCCCGAAGGGCGGGGTCAGGAGGCCGATCTCGACCGCGACGACGGTCATCACGCCGAACCAGATCATGTCGAAGCCCGCCGCCTGCGCGACCGGGATCGCGATGGGCAGGAGGATCAGCATGATCGAGATCGAGTCGATGATGCAACCCAGCAGGATCACGACCAGCAGATATATGATCAGGAAGCCCCAGGGTCCGATCGGGCCGGACAGCAGCGTCTCGCCCAGGGCGGCGGGCAGGCCGGACATGGCAAGCATCCGGGAAAAGAAGCTGGCGGCCATGACCAGGAACAGGACCGAGACGGTGATCTGCCCGGTCTCGACCAGGATCTGCCAGAGCCGCCCCTGGCCCAGCGACCGCCGCAGGATGGCGATGACCAGCGCGCCGAAAGCGCCGGCCGCGCCCGCCTCGGTCGGGTTCAGGAAACCGCCGTAAAGCCCGCCCAGCACAAGCCCCATTAGGCCGACGATGGGGACGGCCTTGGCCAGCGTCTCGCCCAGACCGGGGGCTGGGCCGCTGTGGTCCTCGGCCCGGTCAAAGACTGTCTGCGGTCGGAAGCGGGCCAGAAGGTAGATCGTCAGCGCGAAGAGGAATGCCAGCAGGATCCCTGGCCCGACGCCGGCCAGGAACATCCGGCCCACCGATTCCTCGGCCTGCACGGCATAGACGATCATCAACAGCGAGGGCGGGATCAGCATCCCGAGGACGGAGGACCCCGCAACGACTCCGGTGGCAAAGCCCTTCTGATAGCCGTGGCGCACCATCTCGGGCACGGCGACGCGGCTGAACACGCTGGCCGAGGCGATGGAGATGCCGGTGATCGAGGCGAAGACCGCATTGGCCCCGACCGTCGCCATGCCAAGCCCCGCCCGGACCCGGCGGAGGAGCGACTGGAACACGTCGAACGTGTCCTTGCCGACTCCTGACACGGTGACAAGCAGCCCCATCAGGACGAACAGGGGGACGACGGCGAAGAGGTATTCCTGCAAGCTGTCCCGCGCGACCGAGCCCGCCATGCGGAAGGCCACGCCCTCGTTGCGGATCAGGCTGACGCCACCGAAGGAAACGGCAAGCATCGCGACCCCGATGGGCATCCCGATCACGATCAGAAGCAGAAGGACCCCGACGGCGAGGATGCCGATTTCAACGCCGCTCATTCAAGGCCCCCGCCGGTGCGCGCCCTGCCGCCGGTGAGCGCGAGCCAGGACTGGTGCAGGAATTGCAGGACGGCGACGCCAAGACCCAGGACGAAGGCCAGACCGAAGGGCCAGGACGGGAAGGTCAGCACACCCTGGATCCCGATATAAAGGTCGCCCCGGTATTCCTTGGCCAGCGACAGGAACCCCGCCCAGCAGACGAGCGCAAGGAGGAAGGCTCCGATCAGGTCGTAGACGGCCGAGAGCAGCGCCGCGAGCCGGGGGCGCGACCGGGCAAGGCTGCCCAGCACCATGTCGGTCCGCGCCAGCCGGTTGGCGCGGATCGTGGTCGCCAGCGCCAGATAGACGATGGCGACCAGAAGTGATGCCCCCAGTTCCGAGACAAGGGGCAGCGAAGCCCCCATCGTGTTCCGCGCCACGGCATCGGCGCAGATGATCAGCATCAGGACCGCGATCAGCAGGGTGGAGACGGCCGCCAGACCGTCCCCCGCCCAGGCCAGCACGCGCCGGGCCGCCCGCGCCCCGTCGCGGGGGCCTGCGAGACGGGGCCGGTCATGGCTTATTCAGCCTTCCAGTCGCGGATCGGGTTTTCGCCGCGCGCCTTGAGGCCCGCCATATAGGCGTTCATCACCATGGCCCCCGGCAGGCCCCTGGCCTCCAGGTCGCGGGCCCAGTTCCCGGCAAGGTCGGGCAGCACGTTCACCCAGGCCTCGCGCTGGTCCTGCGGCAGGTCGGCGACGGCGACGGGCGGGTTCTGCGCCGCCCCGGCCTCGACGATCTTCTCCATCACCGCGACCGGACGCTCCAGCAGGTCCTTGCCATGGGCCTCGGTGTAATAGGCCCCGGCCTTCTTCATCGCCTCCTGCACTTCTTCGGGCAGGGCGTCCCAGCTGTCCTTGTTGATCGCGATGGCGCCGGAGAAGGCGGTGCCCATCTGCACCTTGGTGACATAGGGCGCGACTTCGTAGATCTTGGCCGGGAACACCCCCAGCGCCAGCGACAAGACACCATCCGACACGCCGGTCTGGATGTCGGTGTAATAGGTGGTCAGGGAACCATCGACCGGGTTCGCCCCGGTGCCCGACAGCCAGGTGCCCAACACCCCCGGCGCGGAGATCTTCATCCCGTTCAGGTCGGCAAGGCTGGCGATCGGCTTCTTGGCGTAAAGGTCATAGCTGTCGGTCCCGGTCAGGCCCAGGACGACCAGATTGTGACCCTCCCATTCCGCCTTCAGCTCGGGCACCGTGTCGATCAGCTCCTGCATCACGGCAAGCTGGACCGGCGGGTTGTTGGTGGCGAAGGGCGCATAGCTGGAGACCTGGCTCAGCGGCAGTTCCGCGCCTTCCAGCAGCGAGAAGACCCAGCCGATATCCGTTACCCCTTCCTCGACCGACGAAAGCGTGGCGTTGGCCTTGTAGAGCGCGCCGCCGAACGCCTCGTTCCAGCTGATCTTGTAGTTCCCGGTCTCGGCCAGCAGGCGGTCGGTCTCGGCCATGAAATGGGTCTGCATCATGCCGACCCACGGGATCGCCGTCGGGTGGCTGGAGGCGATGGTCAGGTCGATCGTCTCCTGCGCCAGGGCGGGCAGGGGCAGGGCGATGGCGGTGGCCATCAGGATTGCCTTCATGTTCATTGGTCTTCCTCCTCCCAAAGGATGCCGGATCAGCCGGCCTTGCGGTGTTTCAACTCTTCCCGGATTTCCGCCCCGTGCTGGTCAAGCGTGGGGGGCGGCAGGACGGCGCGGTCGGCTGCGCCGTCAAAACTGTAGGGCGGGCGCACGGTGGTGAAGGCGCCCATCGGCCCGCCCTCGGCCGTGACCTTGATGCCAAGGTGCTGCGCCTGCGGGTCCTCCAGCGCCTCGTCCGCGTCATAGGCGGGCGAATAGGGGACCTCGGCCGCCTCCAGCGCCGCGCACCATTCGTCGCGGGGCCGGGTGCGGAACACCGGGGTCATGATCTCGATCAGGTCGTCCTGATGCTTGATCCGCTCCAGCCGTTCGGCAAAGCGGGGGTCACTGGCCAGATGCTGCTGCCCGGTCGCGGCAAGGAAACCCTCCCAGAACTTCGGGGGGCTGGACATGTGGATCGCGACCCATTTCCCGTCGGCACATTCAAAGGTGTAGGACTGGCTGACGACGGGGCGAGACAGCGGCCCCATCACCTCATCCGCGCTGTAGTAATGGGTGAAGCTGTCAAGGTTGAAGTGGCACATCGCCTCCAGCATGGAGATGTCAAGCCGCTGGCCGGTGCCGGTCTGCCCGCGCTCCAGAAGGGCGGCCAGAATCCCGGTCGCGGCATAATGGCCGGTGACGGCATCAGCCAGCGCCGGGCCGATCACGCGGGGATTGGTCGGTGGCGTCACCAGCCGCAGGAAGCCACTGGCCGCTTGCGCCACCGTGTCATAGGTCGGCCGGTCCCGCGCGGGGCCCGAGGTGCCAAAGCCCGAAATCGCGCAATAGATCAGGCGCGGGTTCAGCGCGCGCAGGTCGTCCCAGCCCGCGCCCATCTTCTCGGCCACGCCGGGACGGAAGTTCTGGATGAACACATCCGCGCTGGCGATCAGATCGCGGAAGGTGGCCAGATCCTCGGGCTTCCGCGTATCCAGCGCGATGCTGCGCTTGTTGCGGTTGTAGGTCTGGAAATGGGGGCTGTAGAGCCCGCCCTTGAAGGCCCGGAACGGGTCGCCTTCACCGGGGCGTTCGACCTTGATCACATCGGCGCCAAGGTCGGCCAGATGCATCGCGGAGGCGGGGCCGGTGATATAGGTTCCCATCTCCACGACGCGGAGGGATTTCAGCGGCCTCATTTCGCGGGTTCTCCGTCATATTTGATCGCAAGGTCGGCGTGGTGCGACAGGATGAATCCGATCGGGCGCTGCGATTCCTCGTACAGATGCGCGGCAAGGCCGGCGGTGCGCGCCAGCAGCGGCACCGCCTTCAGCGCGGCAAGGGGCCAGCCGGCGTCAAGGATCACTGCCGGGATCGCGCCGCTGACATTGATCGGCAGCGGGCGGTTCATGATGCCGGGCGCGTGCTTGCCCAGATGGCGCAGCGCCGCGATATGCGCGCCGCTGATGCCAAGCTGGTCGGCGATCTCCAGAAGTTTGTCGGCCCGCGGATCGCCCGAGGAATGTTGCGGATGGCCCAGGCCCGGAACCTTCTGCTTCTTCGCCTTCAACCCCTCCAGCGCCGCGATGGCCGCCGCCTCGTCGCCGCCCGCGGCCACGACCTCGGCCAGGAACCGCCCCGCAACCTCGGAGGAGCCCGCGACGACCGTCCCCATCCCTAGCAGGCCCGCCGCGATCGCGCCCTGCCAGGCCTCCGGCCCGGCCGCCAGCGTCATCCGCGCCGCCTGGACCGAGGGCACCAGCCCGTGCTCGGCAATCGCCACCAGACAGGCGTTCATCGCGGCCATCTGGGCCTGCGTCGGCCGCACGCCGCAGACCAGAAGCCAGAAGTAATCGGTGAAATCGATCTGCCCGATCAGCTCCCCCACCAGGTCATGGCCCCTCACCGTGATCGAATGTTCATCCGACGTGGCGATCGCCGTGAACGCCTGATCCTGCTTGCCGATCCGCATGTCTCACCTTTTTCGCATTGCGAAAGAAATTTCCCTTGCCGAAGATTATGGGGCGCACTACCCTTCCGTCAACCGCAAATCATCGGGGGGACAAGGACCAGATGCGCGACATCAACCAGTTCACGATCACCGAAGCCGTGAAGCAGTCGTTCAAGACCGAAGAGGGGAGCCGGCTGAAGTTCCTCCTCGAAACCTTCATCGACCACCTGCACGACTACACCCGCGAGGTGAACCTGACGCATGAGGAATGGATGGGCATCCTGATGTTCCTCTATGATTGCGGGAAGATCTCCACCCCCGAGCGGCACGAATTCATCCTGTTGTCCGACGTGCTGGGCTTCTCGGCGCTGGTCGACATGATCAACACCCGTGGCGGGCAGACCGAAGGGTCGAACCTCGGGCCGTTCTACCTCGACGACGCGCCGCGCTTCGCGCTTGGCGGGGACCTCGGCGGCGGAAGGGACGGGGCGGTCCTTCTGGTGCAGGGACAGGTCCGCGATTCGCTCGGCAACCCGATCGCGGGCGCGGTGATCGACACCTGGCAGACCGACAGCGCCGGGACCTATCCGATCCAGGAGCAAGCCTCGGGCCAGGACAAATACGACCTGCGCGGCATCTTCACCACGGGCGAGGACGGCAAGTACTGGTACACCACCGTCCTGCCGAAGCCCTATACCGTGCCCTATGACGGCCCGGTCGGCCGCCTCCTGCGGGCGGGCAACCGCCACGCCTGGCGCGCCTCGCACCTGCATTACATCGTCCGCGCGCCGGGCTACCGGCCGATCACGACCGAGCTTTTCTTCGACAACACCGACTATCTCGACAATGACGCGGTCTTCGGCGTCCGCCGCTCGCTGATCACGAAACTTGAACCCGTGAAGAAGACGGATAGTCTGCCGCCCACGGACAAGGTGCCGAACGCGCGCTGCTCGTTCGATTTCGTCTTGGCCCCGGAAGGTTGAAGGTGAAGGACGCGATGGAAGCCCCTGACAGACCGGCAGAATTCGTCGAGGCGCTGGCCAAGGGCATCGCGGTCCTGGAGTGCTTCGACGCGGGCCACCCGGACATGACCCTGTCCGAGATCGCGCGCCGCGTCGGGCTCACCCCGGCCGCCGCGCGCCGGTCGCTGATCACGCTCTCGGCGCTGGGCTATGTCGGGCAACAGGGCAAGCGCTTCCATCTGCGGCCCAAGGTGATGACGCTGGGCTCGGGCTTCTACTTCGCCGCGCAGATCGACGAACTCCTGCTGCCCGAGCTGCGCCAGATCGTCGAGGCGCATGGCGACGCCGCCTCGGTGGCGATGCTCGACGGAACGGATGTGATCTACATCGCGCATCATTCCACCCAGCGCGCCCGCCGCGCCAGCGCCACGCTGGGGGCCCGTTACCCGGCCCATGCCACCAGCCTTGGCCGAGTGCTCCTTGCGGGCCTGCCCGACGACCAGCTCGACCGCGCCTTCGAGGCGATGACGCCGGTGGAGCTCACCTCCCGCACCGTCACCTCGAAGGAGGAGCTGCGCCGCCTGGTCTGGAAGGCGCGCGACCTGGGCTATGCGACCACGGTGGACCAGCTCGATTACGGCATCACCGCCCTGGCCGTGCCGATCCGCAATGCCGAAGGCCGGGTCGTCGCGGCGCTGAACTCCTCGGGCTATTCCGGGATGGTCACGCCGGACGAGATGGTGGCCCGCCGCCTCGCCGACCTGCGCGCGGCGGCCAGCCGGATCTCGGCCGCAATTCCGCGCGTGCCCGCGCTCAACGCCGTTTTCGAATAGACTGAACACCTGATCTGGGGGTGGGAGGCACCCCGCGAAATCCGCGAAGAAAATTTCGCCATACGAAAGACTGGGAGAGGGAAGATGTGCAAGTTCTGTGAGGCGAAAGCCAAGGCTCCGGCCCGCGCGCCGGCCGATCTGGGCGGCGGGGCGGCGACGAAACCGGGGACCCGACCCGGCGCAATGCCGCAGGGGATCGGCCAGCCGGGCCGCAAGACGCTGATCAAGGGCGGCCATGTGATGAGCGTGGACCCCGCGGTCGGCAATTTCCCGCAAGGCGATGTGCTGATCGAGGGCAGGAAGATCCTCGCCGTCGGCGCGCTGATCGACGCCGGGGACGCCGCGGTGATCAACGCCAGCGGCCATGTGGTGATGCCGGGCTTCATCGACACCCACCACCACCAGTTCGAGACGGCGCTGCGCAGCCTCCTCGCCGATGCGATCCTGGTCAATGACGGCCGCCCGGAAAGCGTCGCCAACTACTACGAATGGATGCTGCAGAAGTTCTCGCTGCATTACACGCCGGACGATGTCTATGTCTCGGAGCTCTTCGGCGGCCTTGCCCAGCTGGATGCGGGCGTGACCACGGTGATGGACGTCAGCCAGATCCATCACTCGCCCGAACATTCCGACGCGGCGATCCAGGGGCTGCGCGATGCCGGGCGGCGCGGGGTCTTCGGCTATTTCGAGGGCTGGGGCGAGCGCGCGCAATATCCTTCCGACGCGCGCCGGATCAAGGCGCAGCATTTCGCCAGCGACGACCAGCTGCTGACCATGGTCATGGGGGCCGAGATCTACCTGCCGGGCTATGAGGCCGCCTGGGATCTGGGGCGTGAGCTGGGCCTGCCCCTCGCGATGCATATCGTCGGCACGTTCGGGATGGCCCCCACCTTCGACGCGCTGGCCCAGGCCGGCAAGTTTGGCCCCGACTGCATCTTCATCCACATGACGGGGATGAGCGATCTGGCCTGGAAAGCCGCCGCCGATGCCGGCTCGCATGTCTCGCTCTCCACCCCGATCGAGATGCAGATGCGCCACGGCGTGCCGCCTATCCAGCAGTGCCTCGATCTCGGGATGCTGCCCTCGCTGTCCTCGGATGTGGAATGCACGATGACGGCGGACCCCTTCACCCAGATGCGGTCCACGATCACCCTGCAACGGATGTTCGCCAACGATCTGGCGCTGAACGGCAAGGACTATCCCCGGCTGATGGCGGCCACCGATGTGATCGAGATGGCGACGATGGGCGGGGCAAAGGGTCTGAAGCTTGACCACAAGACCGGCAGCCTGACCCCGGGGAAAGAGGCCGACATCGTGCTGCTGGACGCCACCGCGCTGAACGTGGCGCCGCTGAACCATGTGCCGGGCGCGGTGGTGACGCTGATGGAACGCTCCAACGTCTCGACCGTGATCTGCGCGGGCGAGGTGCGGAAATGGCAGGGCCAGCTTCTGGGCCACGACCTCGCCGCGCTGCGGACCCGTCTGGAGGCCAGCCGTGACGGCCTCTTCGACCGCGCGGGCGTGCCGCAGGCCCTGTTCCGCAGCTCGGCCAGTTTCTGTCCCCAAATATCCTCCGGGGGTCTGGGGGCAGAATGCCCCCA
>JARFTV010000002.1:99032-112951 GCA_029289325.1 Alphaproteobacteria bacterium | reverse complement strand
CCCGCCGCCCCCCCCATCCCGGTCCGCCCCCCACCCCCCCCCGGGGGGGGGGGGCCCCCCCCCCCCCCCCCCTTCCCGAGGGGAAGCGCGCAAGCGCGCCGACGAGACGAAGCCTTGCGGCGCAAGCCGCTCCGCATGGCAAACGCAGGCATTCCGCGGGCGTTAAGAAATGATGAACGCCCGCGACCAAGTAGTTGATATCAAAAGACCATCCCGGTTTGTCCACCGTGGACAGGGTCAGAAGTGGAAGTCCTCCACCACCACCCGCCGCCCCAGGGTCATCGCGTCCGAGACATGGACCATCGGGGCCAGATCGACCTCGCTCTCTCCCTCCCGGACCAGGCTCGCCATGCGGGCGTAAAGGGCCGGATACTCCCCCATGATCGAGTTCTGCCCCGCCTGCACCACCCCGTCGATCTCCAGCACATTGCCGCCCATCCGGAGGTCCAGCCCACCCCGGTCGGTCTCGACCCGGATATCCCAGGTCTGCGGCCCCTCCTGTCGCCAGTCGAACTCGGCCGTCACATTGCCCGAAAACCGCAGTTGGGCCGCGATCGGGGTCTGCCGGTTGCCGGGGAACTCCAACTCGGCCCCGGTCAGGTGGATGGGGGCGGGCAGGATCTCGGTCAGGATCGACAGCGCGTTGATGCCGGGATCGAAGACCCCCATCCCGCCGGGTTCGAAGACCCAGTCCTGGCCGGGATGCCACTTCCGCACATCCTCGCGCCAGGTGATATGGGCCGACTGGATCACCTTGTCCTGCAACCAGTCCCTTGCCGGGGCGACCGCATGGGCCATCCGGCTGTGCCAGGTCGCATAAAGGGTCAGCCCCCGGGCGCGGGCCAGAGCCTCCAGCGCGTGGACCTCGGCGAGGGTTGCGCCGGGGGGCTTTTCCAGCATGACATGCCGCCCGGCCTTCAGCGCCGCCTCGGCATAGGCGAAGCGCGGGACCGGGGGCAGGGCGAGCGAGACGACCTGCACGTCCTGACGCGCGGCGAGCATCGCGGCCATGTCGGTGAAAGCCTCGACCCCCTCGACCTCACCCTTGCGGCTGACGGTGCAGGCCAGCGTCCAGTCGGGCGAGGCGTCCAGCGCCGGGACATGCTGGTCCAGCGCGATCTTGCCGATCCCGACCAGCGCGACCTTCATCTTGCCCGGCATTCAGTGGCTTTCCCGCGCGACCGCATTGCCCCGGCAGCCGACCAGGAAGTCCATGTCGGCCCCCTTGTCGGCCCCCTGGACGTGGTCGTGGTAGAGCTTGGCATAGCCCGAGGCCGGAGGCTCCACCGGCGGTTTCCAGGCGGCCAGGCGGGCGGCCAGTTCCTCGTCCGGAATATCCAGGTGCAGGCGGCGGTTGGCCACGTCCAGCTCGATGAAGTCACCTGACCGCACCACGGCCAGCGGACCACCCCGCGCGGCTTCGGGGCTGGTGTGGAGGACGACGGTGCCATAGGCCGTGCCCGACATCCGCGCGTCCGAGATCCGGACCATGTCGGTGATCCCCTTGCGCAGGACCTTGGGCGGCAGGCCCATGTTGCCGACCTCGGCCATGCCGGGATAGCCGCGGGGGCCGCAGTTCTTCAGTACCATGACGCAGGTTTCGTCGATGTCGAGGCTCTCGTCCTCGATCCGGGCCTTGTAGTCGTCGATATCCTCGAACACGACGGCGCGGCCGCGGTGCTGCATCAAATGCGGGCTGGCGGCCGAGGGCTTCAGGACCGCCCCATCCGGCGCGAGGTTGCCCTTCACCACGACGATCCCGCCCGACTGGGCCAGCGCCTTGTCGGCGGGCAGGATCACGTCGTCGTTGTCGATGCGGGCGTCCTTGACCTCGTCCCAGATCGGCCCGCCCGAGACGGTGAGGGCATCCTTGTTCAGCATCCCCGCCTCGCCCAGCCGCTTGATGACCGCGGGCAGACCACCGGCGTAGAAGAATTCCTCCATCAGGTATTTGCCCGAGGGCATCAGGTTGACCACGGTCGGCACGCCCCGACCCCAGTCGTCCCAGTCGTTCAGCGTCAGGTCGATGCCGCAGCGCCCGGCGATGGCGAGGAGGTGGATCACCGCATTGGTCGAGCCGCCGATCGCGGCATTGGTGCGGATCGCGTTCTGGAAGGCCTCGCGTTTCAGGATGTCGGAGGGTTTCAGGTCGTCCTTCACCATCTGCACGATGCGGCGCCCGGTCAGCTGCGCCATGACGCGGCGGCGGCTATCGACGGCCGGGATCGCGGCATTGCCGGAGAGGGTCATCCCCAGCGCCTCGGCCATGGATGCCATGGTGCTGGCGGTGCCCATCGTGTTGCAGGAGCCGGGGCTGCGGGACATCGACGCCTCGGCCTTGACGAATTCCTCGGCGGTCATTTCGCCTGCCTTCACAGCTTCGGAGAACTTCCACAGGTGGGTGCCCGAGCCGACCCGTTCGCCCCGGAAATAGCCGTTCAGCATCGGCCCGCCCGAGACCATGATCGTCGGCAGGTCCACCGAAGCCGCGCCCATCAGGAGCGAGGGTGTGGTCTTGTCGCAGCCCACGAGGCAGACGACGCCATCCATCATCTGGCCGCGGATCGTTTCCTCGACCGCCATGGCGGCCAAGTTGCGGAACATCATCGCGGTCGGGCGGAAGGCGGATTCCGACACCGAAAAGACCGGGACGATGATCGGGAAGCCGCCCGCCTCATAGACGCCGTGCTTCACCCGCTCGGCCAGGTCGTTCAGGTGGGCGTTGCAGGGGTTGGCCTCGGAAAAGGTGTTCAGGATGCCGATGACCGGGCGGCCGTCGAAGAGGTCGGCGGGCAAGCCCTGATTCTTCATCCAGGCGCGGTGGTAGATCGCGTCCTTGGAGGTGCCGGAGAACCATTCTTGGCTGCGGAGCTTGCGGGGCCAGGGGGCGGGTTTGAAGGTCATGTCAGAGCGCTTTCACCAGGGAGGGGCCGGTTTCGCGGGGCGCGAAGGCGAGCGGGTTCTTCAGGGGCAGGCCGAAGGGCGGGGCCTCGATCTCGAACAGATCGCCGGGTTCGGTCTTGATGCCATCGGCGACCGAAAGGGTGGCGGTGCCGAACATGTGGACATGCAGATCGCCGGGCTGGCGGAAGATGTCGTACTTGAAATGGTGGTGTTCGAGGTTGGCATAGCTGTGGGACATGTTCGCCTCTCCGCTGAGGAAGGGCTTTTCCCAGATGACCTTGCCACCGCGCCGGATGCGGCTGGTGCCTTGCAGGTCGGCGGGCAGGTCGCCGAGCAGGATTTCCGGGCCGAAACTGGCGGGGCGCAGCTTGGAATGGGCGAGCCAGAGGTAGTTCACCTTCTCGACCACATGATCCGAGAATTCATTGGCCAGCGCCCAGCCGATGCGGAAGGGCTGGCCGTCGGGGGCGATGAGGTAGATGCCCGCGACCTCGGGTTCCTCGCCGCCATCCTCGGCGCAGCCGGGGGCGGTGAGAGGCTGGCCGGGGGCGACGGCGGCGTGGCCGTTGCCCTTGTAGAACCACTCGGGCTGGATGCCGATCTGGCCGGGGGCGGGGCGGCCGCCCTCCAGCCCCATCTTGAACATGCGCATGGAGTCGGTCAGCACCTCGGCGCCGTCCAGCTTGGCGTGCATCGCGTCGCGGGCCGAGGCGCTGCCAAGGTGGGTCAGGCCGGTGCCGGTCAGGTGCAGGTGCGCCGGGTCGGGGTGGGTGACGGGCAGGGTCACGCGGCCTTCGTCCAGGAGGCGGGCAAGGTCCACGGCCTCGCCCAGCCCATGGGCGGCGATGGTGGCGGCAAGGCTCTGGCCCGAGGCGATGGCCTCTTGCGCAAGCGCATAGGTCGAGGCCGCGCCCTTGACCACGGCGGCCTCGGAGCCTTCGCGGGCGACGACGGCCAGGGTGCCGTCCGGCCGGATGATTTGCGAAATCAGCATCTTGGCCTCACTTGTTCTTGTTGTAGACGTCGAAGATCACGGCGGCCAGAAGGACGAGGCCCTTGATCACCTGCTGGTAGTCGATGCCGATGCCCAGGATCGACATGCCGTTGTTCATCACGCCCATGATGAGCGCGCCGATCACGACGCCGACGATCTTGCCGGACCCGCCCGCCATCGAGGCCCCGCCGATGAAGACGGCGGCGATCACGTCCAGCTCGAACCCGGTGCCGGCCTTGGGGGTGGCGGAGTTCAGGCGGGCGGTGATGATCATGCCGGCCAGCGCGGCAAGGACGCCCATGTTGACGAAGCACCAGAACACGAGGCGCTGGGTGCGGATGCCGGAGAGCTTGGCGGCCTTTTCGTTGCCGCCGGTGGCATAGATCCGGCGACCGGCGGCCGTGTTCTCGGTGAAGAAGGCATAGAGGACGGTGAGGATCACGAGGATCACCAGCACGTTCGGCAGGCCGCGGAACTGCGCCAGTTTCCAGCCGACGAAGACGAGGGCTGCCGAGACGACGATGTTGCGCGCCCAGAAGAGGCCCGCGGGTTCGGGGGCGATGCCGAATTCGGCATCCCGGGCGCGGGCGCGCAGGCCAAGCCAGATCAGGACCAGCGCGGCGGCGACGACGACAAGGACCGCGGTGCCGTTCAACCGCTCCATCCCCAGCAGCGCCTGGTCCCAGTCGCCCATCAGGTCGGGGATGAAGCCGTTGGCCATCGCCTGGAATTCGCGGGGGAAGGGGCCGATGTTCTGCCCGCCCAGCAGCCAGAGCGTCAGGCCCCGGAAGACCAGCATCCCCGCCAGGGTCACGATGAACGACGGGATGCGCCAGTAGGCGACCCAATAGCCCTGGGCGGCGCCGATGATCCCACCAACCATCAGCGTGGCGGGGATCACGATCCAGACCGGCTGGCCCATCTTGACCGTCAGCGCCGCCGCGACCGCCCCGGTGAAGGCGGCAACCGAGCCGACCGAGAGGTCGATATGGCCCGAGACGATGACCAGCAGCATCCCCAGCGCCATGATGATGACGTAGGAGTTCTGCAGGAACAGGTTGGTGATGTTCTGGGCCGAAAGGAAATCGACGTCGATCCGGGCCCGCACGACCACGGTGAAGAAGAAGACGATGGCGACCAGCGCCAGAAGCATCCCGTTTTCCCGCAGATGCCCGCCAAGCCGGGCCCTGATCCCCGTGTCCACGCCCGTACTGATGCCGGTATCGCTCATCACGCCGCCTTTCCGCTGTCTTTCAGGATCAGGGCCATGATCGCCTCCTGGCTGGCCTGGTCGCGGGTCAGTTCACCCACGATACGGCCTTCGTTCATGACGTAGATCCGGTCGCACATGCCCAGAAGCTCGGGCATTTCACTTGAAATCATCACCACGCCTTTGCCCATTTCGGCCAGCTGGTTCATGATGTTGTAGATTTCGAATTTCGCGCCGACGTCGATCCCCCGGGTGGGTTCGTCGAGGATCAGCACCTCGGGGTCGGTGAAGAGCCATTTCGACAGGACCACCTTCTGCTGGTTCCCGCCGGAGAGGTTCACCGCCTTCTGGAATACGCCCGGCGTGCGGATCGCCATCTGCTTGCGGTAGCTTTCTGCCACCTGCGTCTCGCGCCGCTTGTCTAGGACGCCACGTACCGCCACGCCCGCGAGGTTCGCCAGCGTGATGTTGCGGGTGATCGGTTCTTCGAGGACGAGGCCCAGGGCCTTGCGGTCCTCGGTCACGTAGGAGAGGCCGGCATCGATGGCCTTGGCCACGGTCGAGGTGTCGACGGGCTTTCCGCCCATCAGGATCTCGCCGCTGATGTTGCGGCCGTAGCTGCGGCCGAAAAGGCTCATGGCGAGTTCGGTGCGGCCGGTGCCCATGAGGCCCGCGATGCCGACGATCTCGCCCTTGCGGACGGTGAAGCTGGCCGACTTGATGACTTGCCGCCCGGCCTGGTCGGGGTGCCAGACGTTCCAGTTGCGGACCTCCATCAGCACGTCACCGATTTTCGGCGTGCGCTCGGGGTAGCGATGCGCCATGTCGCGGCCGACCATGTCGCGGATGATCCGGTCCTCGGTGATCTCGTAGCGGTCCATGGTGGAGACGGTCGCGCCGTCGCGGATCACGGTGATCCGGTCGGCGACGCGGGAAATCTCGTTCAGCTTGTGGCTGATGATGATCTGGGTGACGCCCTGGGCCTTCAGCTCCAGCATCAGGTCCAGAAGTTTCTGGCTGTCATTTTCCTGCAAGGCGGCGGTTGGTTCGTCGAGGATCAGGAGCCGCACATCCTTGGCCAGCGCCTTGGCGATCTCGATCAGCTGCTGCTTGCCGACGCCCAGTTTTTCCACCTTGGTCGTGGGAGCGTCCCTGAGCCCCACCTTGGCCAGAAGCGCCTCGGTCCGCTGGAAGGTCTCGCGCCAGTTGATCACGCCGCCGGAGGCGACCTCGTTGCCGAGAAAGAGGTTCTCGGCGATCGACAGGAGGGGGACCAGCGCGAGCTCCTGGTGGATGATGATGATCCCCTTGGCCTCGCTGTCCTGGATGCCGCGCAGGTGCAGGACCTCGCCATCGTAACGGATTTCGCCGTCGTAGGAGCCATGCGGGTAGACCCCCGACAGGACTTTCATCAGGGTCGACTTGCCTGCGCCGTTCTCGCCGCAGATCGCGTGGATTTCGCCCCGTTCCACGGTCAGGTTGACGTGGTCAAGCGCGCGCACGCCGGGGAAGACCTTGCTGATCTCCCGCATTTCCAGAAGGGCTGGCATCCTGTCCTCCAAGCCGATGCCCGCCGCGTCCGGGGGAGCCTCCGGGCGCAGCGGGCAGGGGGCGGTCAGCTTACTTGAGCTGATCGGCCGTGTAGTAACCGGACTCGACAAGCACCTTGTCGATGTCGGCCACGCCCAGCGAGATCGGCTCCAAGAGGTAGGACGGCACGACCTTGACGCCGTTGTCATAGGTCGAGGTGTCGTTGATCTCGGGCTCGCCGCCCTGGAGGATCGCATCGACCATCTTGACGGTCACACCGGCCAGCGCGCGGGTGTCCTTGAACACGGTCGAATACTGCTCACCGGCCAGCATCGACTTGACCGAGGGGACTTCCGCGTCCTGGCCGGTGACGATCGGCATCGGCAGGTCGCCCGAGCCGTAGCCCACGCCCTTGAGCGAGGAGAGGATGCCGATGGAAAGCCCGTCGTAGGGCGACAGCGCGCCGTGAAGCTGCTTGTCGCCGTAGCTGGCGCTCAGCAGGTTGTCCATCCGCGACTGCGCCACCGCGCCGTCCCAGCGCAGGGTGCCGACCACGTCCATCCCCATCTGGCCCGAGGGGATGACGATGTCACCCGCGTCGATCATCGGTTGCAGGACCGACATGGCGCCGTTGTAGAAGAAGAAGGCGTTGTTGTCGTCCGGGCTGCCGCCGAAGAGTTCGACATTCCAGGGCTTCACGTCGGGGAAACGCTCCTTGAGGCCCGCGACCAGCGATTCCGCCTGCTGGACGCCGACCTTGAAGTTGTCGAAGGTGGCGTAATAGTCCACATTCTCGCTGTCGCGGATCAGGCGGTCATAGGCGATGACCTTGATCCCGGCGGCGGCGGCGTTCTCAAGCGCGTTCGAGAGCGTGGTGCCGTCGATGGCCGCGATGACCAGGACGTTGACGCCCTTGGTGATCATGTTCTCGACCTGGGCCAGCTGGGTCGGGATGTCATCCTCGGCATATTGCAGGTCGGTGGCGTAGCCCGCGGCGGTGAACTGCTCCACCATCGAGTTGCCGTCCGAGATCCAGCGCGAGGACGACTTGGTGGGCATGGCGATGCCGACGGTGCCCTTGTCCTGCGCGAAGGCCGGCAGCGAGGCCAGCGGCAGGGCGGAAGCAAGCGCAAGGAGCGCGCGTCTGGAAAGTTGCATGTTTATCCTCTCCCCCTTGGGTGGCGGGACTTTGCCCGCGGTCTGCCTGATCGGCCTGGCGGTCAGGTCATTGAGGTGTTTGCAATCTGCCCACATATCCGTCAAATCATGTTTTACGATTTATACATATCGGAAATGTTATGCAATCCTTGCCGACCCTGCTGGCCCGCGGCCTGAAACTCAGCCATCTGCAGATGATGGCGGCCTTCGCCGAGACCGGTCAGATCGGCCGGGCGGCGGAGCGGTTGGGGATCGCCCAGCCAGCCGCCTCGCGCCTTTTGTCCGAGGTCGAGGAGATCCTGGACCAGCCCGTTCGCGCGCGGGCTGGCCGAGGGGTGGTGCTGACCGAGGCGGGCCGGGTACTGGCGGACCGGGCGGGTCGGGTGATGCAGGAGCTGGCCGAGGCAGGACGCGAGGTAGCCGAGATCGCGGCGGGGGGCGTAGGCCGGGTGCGCATCGGCGCGGTGACGGCTCCGGCGCTGGACATCGTGCTGCCCGCCCTGCGCAGCGCGCGGCTGTCGCATCCGCGGATCGAGTCCGAGGTGGTGGTCGCGGCTTCGGATATCCTGTGCGACCAGCTTGCCTCGGGGCGGCTGGATTTCGTGATCGGCCGGGTGCCGGCGGGGGTGGATGCGGGGCTGTTCGACGGCCGGGTGATCGCGCCGGAGCCGGTGGCGCTGGTGGTGCGCAAGGGGCACCACCTGGCTGAACGCCCGCCGTCCGATCCGGTGGAGTTGCTGGGCTATGACTGGGTGCTGCCGGGAGAGGAGAGCCCGCTGACGCAGGCGGTGCTGGCGCGGCTGGCCGAGTTGGGGCTGCCCCGGCCCAGTCAGCGGCTGTCCACCGCCTCGTTCCTGCTGACGCTGGCGCTTCTGCACCAGTCGAATGTGGTGGCCCCGCTGGCGCAGGCGGTGGCGGACCAGTTCGCACGGGGGCCGGATGCGCCACTGGTGCAGGTGCCGGTCGACCTTGGCCTTGAGGTTGCGCCTTACAGCCTGCTCATCCGCAAGGGCGCGCGGCTGACGGCGGCGGCGGAGACGGTACTGGGCATCGTCGGGCTGAGCCTGCCGGGGGATCAGGCGGGGTCCTTCGGTCGCCGCAACTCCACCACCTCGCGGACGAAGGTATAGTCGTGATAGCCAAGCCGCGCGGCGGGGCGGTAGCGGGTGACGTCGAAGCGGCCATCGACCAGACAATCGTCGCGCAGGTGGATGCCCACGACCTCGCCCACCACCAGATGATCGTCCACCGGCAGGTCGAGGATCTGCATCACCCGGCATTCCAGCACCGCTGGCGCGCCGTCCACGCGGGGGCAGTCGATCTCGTTGCACTCGGCCTTGGGCACGCCGACGGCGTGGAATTCGTCGGTGCCCTGCGGGAAGCGCGCGGAGGTTTCGTTCATCAGCCGCCACGACGCCTCTTCCACGATGTTGACCGCGAAGACGCCGGTTTCGCGGACGTTGGCCACCGTATCGCGCGGATCGCCCGAGAACATCACCTTGGGCGGGGTGTAGCCGACCGCGTTGAAGAAGGAATAGGGTGCAAGGTTGTCGCCGCTGGTCCCACGGGTGGAAATCCAGGCGATCGGGCGGGGCGAGACGATGGCCGAGAACGGGCTGTGGCGCAGGCCATGGCCCTCGGCTGGGCGGTAGAACATGCTGATGCCTTTCAACGATTTGATCCTGACATGCGCGCATGTTACGGCGCGCTTCAAGCAGATTCGGGGGGCCCCCACGCGTGTACCGGCTTGAGGAAGAGACCGAGGACGACTGGTGGGAAGTCGAGGCGCTTTATGACCTCTGCTTCGCGCCCGGCCGGACCGCACTGTCGTCCTACCGCCTGCGCGACGGGGTGCCGACGGTCGCGCCCCTGTGCCTGACGCTGCGCGACGAAGAGAACGCGCTGGCTGCGGTCATCCGCTATTGGCCCGCGCTGATCGGTGAGCATGACGTGCTGCTGCTTGGCCCGGTCGCCGTCCACCCGACCCATCAGGGCGAAGGGCTTGGGGCGCTTCTGATCACCGAAAGCCTTGCCGAGGCGCGAAAGCTGGGCTGGGAGCGGGTGATGCTGGTCGGAGATGCGCCCTATTATGCGCGGTTCGGCTTTCGCAAGCTCCACGGTGTGGAGATGCCGCCGCCGACCAACCCCGACCGCGTGCTGGGGCTGGAGCTGAAGGCGGGGGCGTGGGACGGCGTGACGGGATCGGTCACGAAAGCCACCTGATCCCAGTGCCTGCGGGGCAGCGGCCCCCATATCAACGCGATGGACCAGACCCTGCCCGTGCCACTTGCCGACCCTGCCGAACGGATCGCCGATCTGGCGCGCCGCTACCGGCGTGCGAACGGGCCGGTGATGCGGCTGGTCAACCGGATGGGCAACACGCTGGAGAACCAGCTGGCGGTCGTGCCCGAGAAATACCGTGGCCATGTGGAGCGTGCGACCGCGCAGGCGCTGGAGACCGCCTATGGCCTGGCGGGCAGGGCGCCCGATCTTGGCGCGCGCGGGCCGCTGGTCGCTGTCCTTGCCTCGGGGGCTGCGGGCGGGGCGGGGGGCGTTGCGACCTCGGTCGCGGAGCTGCCGGTGACGGTGACGGTGATCCTGAACGCGATCCGGGCCGAGGCGCGGGCGGCGGGCTATGATCCGGACGCGCCCGGCGTGCGCGAGGAATGTCTGCGTGTCTTCGGCGCGGGGAGCCCATTGGCCAGCGACGACGGGATCAACACCAGTTTCCTGACCGCGCGGCTGTCGATCACCGGGCAGGCGGTTCAAAATGTCATTGCGACCGTTGCGCCGCGGCTGGCGGCGGCGCTGGGCCAGAAGCTGGCGGCGCAGGCGGTGCCGGTGATCGGCGCGTTGTCGGGCGCGGCGCTGAATGCGGCCTTCCTGTCCTATTACCGCGAAATCGCCCGCATCCGCTTTGAGCTGCTGCGCTTGGCCGAGACCCATGGCGCGGAGCCGGTGCTGGAGGCTTTCGCCGCGGCCGTGGCGCCCCCGCGCGTCACCCGCGCCTGAGCCGGCCATTTTTTCTGCGAAGAATCTTGGGTTTTCCGCCGGTTCTGGCTAGACCATGCCCGAACCAGGAGGGCCGGCATGAGCACGGATGTCATCGTCAAGCTGAAGGAAATGGCCGCGGATCCGGGGCGGGTCTGGATCCGGGGCGGGGCGCGCTATGCCGATCTGCTGGCGGAAACCGGGCGGCTGGCCAACACGCTTGTGGCGCTGGGACTGGTCAGGGGGGACCGGCTTCTCCTCGAAGTCGAGAAGACCGAGGCGGTGTTGTCGATTTACCTGGCCTGTCTGCGCACGGGGGTTGTCTTTCTGCCGGTGAACCCGGGCTATACGGCGGCCGAGACAGAGCATTTCCTGACCGATGCCGAGCCCGCGCGGGTGGTGGCCGACCGTCCCGTGGCCGGGGCGCGGGTCGTGACGCTGGCGGAGCTGATGGCGCAGGCGGCGGGGGCCGCGGCGGATTTCGCCGATCCGGCGCATGGGCCGGATGATCTGGCGGCGATCCTTTATACCTCGGGCACCACGGGCCGGTCGAAGGGCGTGATGCTGAGCCGGGAGAATCTGGCCTCGAACGCCGAGGCGCTGGTTGGGCTGTGGCAGTTCACCGAAGCCGATGTGCTTCTTCACGCGCTGCCGGTCTTTCATACCCATGGGCTGTTCGTGGCCACCAACTGCGCGCTGTATTCGGGGGCATCGCTGATCTTCCAGGCGGGCTTTGCCCCCGATGCCGTGCTTGCCGCCTTGCCCGAGGCCACGGTGATGATGGGGGTGCCCACCTTCTACAGCCGGCTTCTGGCCGATCCCCGCCTGACGCGGGATCGGTGCCGGGGAATGCGGCTGTTCATCTCGGGCTCGGCGCCGCTGTCGCCCGCGACCCATGCCGAATGGCAGGAGCGGACGGGCCATGCGATCCTGGAACGCTACGGGATGACCGAGACCAACATGATCACCTCGAACCCCTATGAGGGCGCGCGGCGGGCGGGGACGGTGGGGATGCCGCTTCCCGGAGTGGAGGTGCGGGTGACCGGGCCGGATGGCGCGCCGGTGGCTCAGGGAGAGGCGGGGTCGATCGAGGTTCGGGGACCGAACGTGTTTCACGGCTACTGGCGGCTGCCGGAAAAGACGGCAGAAGAGTTCCGCGATGGCTGGTTCGTGACCGGCGATCTTGGGGCCTTCGATTCGCAAGGGTATCTGTCGATCCTTGGCCGGGCGAAGGATCTGGTGATCTCGGGCGGGCTGAACGTCTATCCGGCCGAGGTCGAGGCGGCGCTGGATGACCTGCCGGGTGTCGCGGGCTCGGCTGTGATCGGCGTGCCGCATCCCGATTTCGGCGAGGCGGTGGTGGCCTGCGTGATTCCGGCGAAGGGTGCGGTCGTGGAGGAAGCTGTGCTGCGCGGGGCCCTGCGCGACCGGTTGGCGGCGTTCAAGATCCCGAAGCGCGTACTGGTGATGGCAGAGTTTCCGCGCAATGCGATGGGCAAGGTGCAGAAGGCCGAATTGCGTAAGCAGAACGCCAGATTGTTTGTCGAAGGGTGACGGAGACTGGCCTATACCTTTGGTTTATGCTGCCAGATTAAACCTTTGGTGACTTTTCGCCCGGACGTCTCCTTGCGCAATCTGCGCTTACCGACAACGGGACGGGTGATCCGAACGGTGCCCGTGTATGACAAGTGGAGAGTGAAATGACCGACAGCAATGACCAGATCACCTCGCGCCGCCGGGCGCTGACCCGGATCGGGGCACTGGCGCTGGCCGCCTATGCAGCCCCGGCGCTGACCACGCTCAGCGTGGCGCGGGCCAGCGGGTCCAGCGGATCCAGCGGCACCAGCAGCCCCAGCCCGACCAGCCCGCCGAGCCCGACCTCCCCGCCCAGCCCGGCCTCGAAGTCCTCGTCTTCGACGACGCCGACTTCGCCGACCTCGCCCAGTATCTGCTCGGGTCCGACGGACGACGACGCGGGCTGCGCCGCCGGGAACGGGGCAAACCTTTAAGGGGGACCTCCCGGCGCGGCCCGACCGCGCCGGGGGCCAGAGCGGACCGGACGGTTGGAACTGGATGTCTTCTTTCGCGGCTTGAAGGCGCCGCTGCGGCTGATCGCGGCTGACCCGGTGCTGCGGCTGTTGCCCGAGGTCGCGCCGGGCTGGCCTCATGAGGTGCGCAAGGCGGACCCCGAGGCGCGCCCGTTCTACCGGATCGCGGCGGTTCCCGGGGCCGCGCAGTTCCATTGCGAGAACCTTGTCGAACCGGCGCCGCCCCGGTCGCTGGATGCGGTCAACGCTGCTTGTGATGCGATCACAGGGCTGGCCAGGGCGCTTCCGGCCGAGGATGCGGGCGTCATCTGCCTTCACGCTGCGGGGGTCGAGTTCGCGGGGCGGCTGGTGGTTTTTCCGAACATCCGGCGGGCGGGGAAAAGCACGCTTTCTGCGGCGCTGGCGCAGGCGGGCCACCGGGTTTTCAGCGACGATGTGGTGCCGCTGGCCTTTCCGGCCCAAGGGCCGCCGCTGGCCCGGTCCATGGGGATCGCCCCCCGCCTGCGACTGCCCTTGCCCGAGGCGGCCACTGCGGGCTTCGCCGACTGGGTCGAGGCGGTGGCGGGGCCGACGAACAGGCAATACCGCTATCTGCGCCTGCCCGGTCAGCCCGGCCATGGCGAGAGCCTGCCGCTTGGGGCCTTCGTGATCCTGGACCGGCAGGAGGGGCCGGTTCCGGCGCGGCTGGAGGCGGTGGCGGCGGATCAGGCGATGGATGTGCTGCTGCACCAGAATTTCACCCGCGACCGCCATTCGGGGGATATTCTCGCGGCGATGGGCCGGGCCTTGGCGGGGGTGCCCGTTTTCCGGTTGAGCTATTCGGGACTGGAGGGTGCGGTGGCCTGTCTGGGGGAGGCGTTCCGCTTCTGGGACAGTGATGCCCCCGCGGGGCCGCTGGCGCGGTTTCGACTGGCGGAGTTCGGGGCCGAGATGACGCCACCAAACGGGGCGGTCCGGCAACGGGCGGGCGTCGTCGCGCGCGAGATTGGCGGGGGCCTTTATCTGGCAGACCCGGAGGGACGCGGGATCCATCGGATGGACCCGCTGGCCGCTGCGATCTGGGCCTTGCTGGAAGAGCCTCTGG
>JARFTV010000002.1:26584-99009 GCA_029289325.1 Alphaproteobacteria bacterium | reverse complement strand
TTTCCGGGCACGCCCGCGGACCGCATTGCGGCGGATCTGGAGGCGCTGTTGGCGCGGCTGGCGGAAGCCGGGCTGGTTGGCGCGGCTTAGGCTGTTTCGGGGGCAGGCACGCGCCGAGTTCCTCGCGGAAACCTGCGCGAACGGGCGGTTCAGGTGCTGCTTTGGGTGGCGAGCCAGTCCATCAGCAAGGGCCGCGCGCTTTCCGCCCCTTCGGCCCGGGCACGGTCGATCACGGCGCGGGCCTCGGCAAGGTTGACCCGCCGCAGAAGCGCCTTGACCGGCCCGACCGAGGCAGGACGCATCGAGAGCGACCGGAAGCCGATCGCCGCCAGCGCCATCGCCTCGATCGGGCGACCGGCATCCTCGCCACAGAAGGACAGCGCGGTCCCGGTCTCGGCGCAGCGGGCGACGATCTGTTCAAGGAAGGCGAGGAACGACAGGTTCAGAGTGTCGTAGCGGCGGCGCACCAGTTCGTTCTCGCGGTCGGCGGCGAAGAAGAACTGCTTGAGGTCGTTGCCGCCGACACTGATGAAATCTGTCAGCTCGAAGAAGGCGCGCGGCGCGAAGGCGAGGGAGGGGGTCTCCAGCATCGCGCCGATCTCGATCCGTTCCGGGACCGGATGGCCAAGCGACTTCTCGCGGTGGACTTCGCGCAGGATATGGGCGCGGGCGGCCTGGAATTCGCTGTGCTCGGTCACAAGCGGGAACATGATGGTCAGCGGCCGACCTGCGGCCGCGCGGATCAGGGCCTGGACCTGCATCCGCAGGACACCGGGCTTGTCGAGACCCACGCGCAGTGCCCGCCACCCCATCGCGGGGTTCGGTTCCTGCTGCGGGCGCATGTAGGGCAGCACCTTGTCGGAGCCGATGTCGAGGGTGCGGAATGCCACCCGCTTGCCCTTGGCGGCGTCCATCACCCGGGCATAAAGCCGGGCGAGTTCGGCCCGTTGCGGCATCTTGGACCGGATCAGGAACTGCAGTTCGGTGCGGAAGAGGCCCACGCCCTCGGCGCCCGAGCCGTCCAGGCTGGGCAGATCGGCCATGAGGCCCGCGTTCATGTGCAGCGCGATGGTCGTGCCGCACAGCGTTGTCGCGGGAAGGCCACGCAAGGAGGCGTAACGTTTCTGAGCCTCGGCCTGCATGGCGATCTTGTCGCGGAAGGCGCGGGCGACGGTCTCTTCCGGGCGAAGATGGACGACGCCCTGGTCACCGTCCACCAGGATCGGATCGCCGTTCAGCGCTTCGGCCGCCACGCGCCCCGCATTGATGACGAGGGGGATCGCCAGTGCCCGGGCGACGATGGCGGCGTGGCTGCCGACAGAGCCTTCCTCCAGCACCACTCCCTTCAGCTTGCGGCCATAGTCCAAAAGCTCGGCCGGGCCGATGTTGCGGGCGACGAGAACCGGATTTTCGGGCATCTCGGCCCCGGTGTCTGTGCCTTGTCCGGTCAGGA
This sequence comes from Alphaproteobacteria bacterium, assembly GCA_029289325.1. GTDB lineage: Bacteria > Pseudomonadota > Alphaproteobacteria > Rhodobacterales > Rhodobacteraceae > Tabrizicola. Next base: position 97,556 of record JARFTV010000002.1, on the reverse strand, counting down.
TGCGCAGCAGCCGGTTCGACAGGTCGTCAAGATCCTGCAGGCGTTCGCGCAGATAGGGGTCGGGGACCTGTTCCATGCGGGCGCGGGCGGCGGATTGTTCCTTTTCCACCGCCGCTTCGGCCGAGAGGCCGCGCATGATGTCCTCTTCCATCCGGCGCAGCCAGCCGCGGGACTGGGCGAACATTCGGTAGGCTTCGAGAACCTGCTTCTGGTCCTTGTCCAGCTGTTCGGCCTCAAGCAGGTCGTCGATCGAGACGCGGAGCGCCCCCACGGCCTCGCGGATGCGCTCGATCTCGGTCAAGGGGTCGTCGGCGACCGGGTTGGTGATGACGACGCGGGGCTCGTGCAGCCAGACCCGCCCCTCGGCCGCGCCCTCCTGGCCGGAGGAGCCGCGGAAGAGCACCGGCTGCTTGTGGAGCGCGCGCATCCCGCCATCATCGCCGGTGAAGGCGCCAAGCTCGGTCATTTCGGCGAGGACCATTGCGACGACATCGAGAGCGTAGATCTCGTCCTCGGAGAACTGCCGGGCCGTCTTGGACTGGACCACAAGGACGCCCAACTTTTCGCCGACGCGCTGGATCGGCACGCCGAGGAAGGAGGAATAGATCTCTTCCCCCGTCTCGGGCATGTAGCGAAAGCCCTTTTCCGCCGGGGCATTGGCGGTGTTGACCGGCTGGCCGGTGCGCGCGACGCGGCCGACGAGGCCTTCTCCCAGTTTCATCCGGGTCTTGTGGACCGATTCCTTGCGCAGGCCCTCGGTCGCGCAAAGCTCTAGTGTTTCGGGATCGCGGAACAGGTAGATCGAGCAGACCTCGGTCTTCATGCTGTCGGCGATCAGATGGGTGATCTGGTCCAGCCGGTCCTGACCCTTGCCGGGAATGGCCAGCATGTCGCGCAGACGGCGCAAGAGCTTGCGGCTGTCGCTTTCGCTGCGTTCCGGCATTCGGCCTGTCCCTGTTGTTTCCGTCCTTAGAGCATAGCTCGCGCGGAAGGGGAACCGGGATGATGGCCGCCGGCGGCAGGCGCCGGTGTCCTTGCCGCGAATTTCGGCAGGGAACTGGCGTCGGGGCTGGCGCGTAGGTCAAGGGCGCAAGCAGGGAGTGTCCGATGAAGGTCGATGTGGCAGTGGTGGGGGCGAGTTTCGCAGGCGTCTCGGCGGCGATCATGCTGGCGCGGGCACGGCGGGACGTGGTGCTGATCGACGACGGCCGGACGCGGAACCGGCAGGCCCATTCCTCACACGGGTTTCTGGGGATGGACGGGGCAGCGCCGGCGGCGATCCGTGACAAGGGGCTCGCGGAGGTGCTGGCCTATCCGACGGTCCGGCATCTGGAAGGCCGGGTAACCGGGATCCGCGGGAAGTCCGACGCCTTCGTGCTGGACGGGCCGGAACCGGTCGAGGCGGCGCGGGTGATCCTGGCCTATGGTCAGCGCGATATCCTGCCCGAGATCCCGGGGCTGGCGGAGTGCTGGGGGCAGACCGTGGCGCAATGTCCCTATTGCCACGGCTATGAACTGGCGGATCGGACGACGGGCCTTCTGGCCTGGGAGGCGATTCCGATGCATCACTCGGTGCATCTGCAGGATTGGACCGATGACCTTGTCCTGCTGGAGAACGGGGTGGAGGTGACGGCAGAGGACGCGGCGGGGCTGTCGCGGCCGGGCCTGCGGCGCGTGGTTGGGCGTGTGCTGCGGGTGCATCATTCGGAAGGGGCTATCGAGGCGGTGGAGCTTGAGGGCGGCCGACGGGTCGAGATGCGGGCGCTGTACCTGGTGACCTGGCAGGAGCCGGCCTCGGACCTGGGCGAGGTCCTCGGCTGTGCGGTGGTGAAGACGCCGACGGGGCGGCATCTTGAAGTGGACGAGCATCAGCGGACCACGGTGCCGGGGGTCTTTGCTGCGGGGGATCTGGCGCGGCCCTATCCCAGCGCGACGCAGGCAGCCTCGACCGGGAACCGGGCCGGGGCGGCCTGTCATCAGGACCTGTTGGGGTTGCTGAAATGAACGTAGGGTGGGCGATATCGCCCACCCTACAAGGAAGATCACCTGGTCAAACGCTCGGGAGGCAAGTCGGGCGAGACGCCCGTCCGACCCGCTGAGCCTCAGGCCTTGTCCAGATCGAAGGTGTCGTGCAGCGCCTGCACGGCCAGTTCCATGTACTTGCGGTCGATCAGGACGGAGATCTTGATCTCCGAGGTGGTGATGACCTTGATGTTCACATTCTCGGCCGCCAGGGCCGCGAACATCTTTGCCGCCACCCCGACCTGGCTGCGCATCCCGATCCCCACGACCGAGACCTTGGCGACATCGGTATCCGTCACCAGTTCGGAGAAGGCGAATTTCCCCGCCGCCGCGGCATCGTCGATGGCCTTCTTGGCGCGCTCGACCTGATTGGTCGGCAGGCTGAAGGTCATGTCGGTATGGGCGCGCTTGTCGGTCGGGTCGTCCTGTTCCGAGTTGTTCTGGACGATCATGTCCACGTTCACCCCGGCATCGGCGAGCGAGCCGAAGATCGCCGCGGCGACGCCGGGCCGGTCCTCGACCTTCAGGAGCGTCATCTTCGCCTCGTCCCGCGAATAGGCGACGCCAGAAACGACTTTCGATTCCATGATTTCATCCTCGTCGCAGACCAGGGTTCCAGAGTTCTCGTCCACCTCCTCGAAGGAGGACACGACGCGCAGCCGGACCTTGTAGCGCATCGCCAGTTCGACCGACCGGGTCTGGAGGACCTTGGCGCCGAGGGATGCAAGCTCGAGCATCTCCTCGAAGGCGATCCGGTCCAGCTTGCGCGCCTTGGCGGTGATCCGCGGGTCGGTGGTGTAGACGCCGTCGACGTCGGTGTAGATGTCGCAGCGTTCCGCGCCGAAGGCGGCAGCGAAGGCGACGGCAGTGGTGTCGGAGCCGCCACGGCCAAGGGTGGTGATCCGCCCTTCGGCCGAGATGCCCTGGAAGCCCGCGACGACGGCGACCTTGAAGCCTTCGGCGAACTTGGCGTCGATATTCTCGCGCGGGATCGAGACGAAGCGCGCCTGACCATGCGCCGAGGTGGTGTTGATCGGCACCTGCCAGCCCTGCCAGGACCGGGCAGGCACGCCCATTTCCTGCAGGCGCAGCGCCATCAGACCCGCCGTGACATTTTCGCCCGAGGAGACCACGGCGTCATATTCGCGGGCGTCATAGAGCTTGGATGTCGTTTCCACCCAGCCGACGAGCTCGTTGGTCTTGCCGGACATGGCCGAGACGATGACGATCACGTCATAGCCCCGCTCGACCTCGGCCTGCACCTTCTTCGCGGCATTCTCGATCCGGGCGAGGTCCGCCACGGATGTTCCGCCGAATTTCATCACCAGAAGCGGCATGGTCCCCTCCAAGGGCCCGTCAGTTGCCCGCGCGTCATATGCAAGGCCTGCCCGGGGCGCAAGTGGCGGCCGGTGCCAAAATGCGCGGGTTCCGCGCTATTCGGAAAGCGCGCGCCAGCCGATGTCGCGGCGGCAGAAGCCGCCGGGCCAGTCGATGCGGTCGATCATGGCATAGGCGGCGTTGCGCGCCTCGGTCAGGGTATTCCCCCGGGCGGTGACGTTCAGGACGCGGCCGCCGCTGGCGATGATCTGCGCCTCGCGGTTTGCGGTGCCGGCGTGGAAGACCATGTGGCGGCTGTCCTCGGGCAGTTCCTCGAGGCCGCGGATCTGGCTGCCCTTGGCGTAGGCGCCGGGGTAGCCTTGCGTCGCCATCACCACGGTCAGGGCGTGGTCCTCGTCCCAGACGACCTGAACCTCGTCGAGCCGCGCCTCGGCGGTGGCCAGCATCAGGTCGAGCGCCTGCGCTCCAAGCCGCATCATCAGCACCTGGCATTCTGGGTCGCCGAAGCGGGCGTTGTATTCCACCAGGCGCGCGCGGCCGCCGTCGATCATCAGACCGGCGTAGAGCACCCCCTGGTAGGGCGTGCCGCGCCGGGCCATCTCGGCGATGGTCGGAAGAACGATCTCTTCCATCGCCTGACGCTGGATCGCTTCGGTCAGGACCGGGGCGGGAGAATAGGCGCCCATCCCGCCGGTGTTCGGGCCGGTATCGCCGTCGCCCACGCGCTTGTGGTCCTGTGCGGTGCCGATGGGAAGCGCATGGGTACCGTCGGTCAGGATGAAGAAGCTTGCTTCCTCCCCCTGCATGAATTCCTCGATCACCACCTCGGCCCCGGCCGCGCCGAACTCGCCGCCGAACATGTCGTCGATGGCGTCGAGGGCCTCGGCCTCGGTCATCGCCACGATGACGCCCTTGCCGGCGGCGAGGCCGTCTGCCTTCACCACGATGGGGGCGCCTTGCCGGCGGATGTAGTCCCTTGCGGGGGCTGCTTCGGTGAAACGGGCCCAGGCGGCGGTTGGCGCGGCGCAGGCGTCGCAGATTTCCTTGGTGAAGGCCTTGGACGCCTCGAGCTTTGCGGCGGCGGCGGAGGGGCCGAAGGTCAGGAGACCCGCCGCGCGGCAACTGTCGGCGACACCGGCGGCAAGCGGTGCCTCGGGGCCGATGATGACGAAGTCGATGGCATTCTCTTCGCAGAAGGTGACCACGGCGCTGCCGTCAAGGATGTCGAAATCGGCGCATTCGGCCAGCATCGCGATCCCCGCATTCCCCGGCGCGACGATCAGCCGGTCGCACTTCGGGTTCTGCTTCACTGCCCAGGCCAGCGCATGTTCGCGGCCGCCGGAGCCGAGGATCAGGATGTTCATGCGCCACCTCCAGATTGTCCGCCAGAACCGGATCCGTCGGAACCGGCGGGGTCTGGCTGCGTGATAAGCGCTGGATCGCCGGGCTGCAAGCGCCCGGGGGAACGCGGCCGATCCGCAGGCGTTGATCCGGCAAATCCACAGATGAAGGAGCATGTCATGCCAAGCATCCAGGGCACAAGCATCCAGGGCAAGCGCGTTGCCGTTCTGGCGACGAATGGATTCGAGCAGTCGGAGCTTGAGGTGCCGGTGAAGCACCTGCGCGCCGAAGGGGCCGAGGTCCATGTCGTCTCGCCGGAGCGGGGCGAGATCATGGGGTGGGAGGGCAAGGATTGGGGCCGCCCCATCACCGTGGACTGCGTCTTGTCCGGGATGGATGCGGGCGATTATGACGCTCTGGTCCTGCCGGGCGGACAGATCAACCCGGACCTGTTGCGGGTCAATCCCGAAGCCGTCGCCCTTGTCCGGGCCTTCTGGGACGCGGGGAAAGTGGTGGGCGCGATCTGCCATGCGCCTTGGCTTCTGGTCGAGGCGGGGATCGTGAAAGGTCGAAAGGTCACTTCTTACCACTCGATCAAGACTGATGTGAAGAACGCAGGCGGGATCTGGAGCGATGACGAGGTGGTGACAGATCAGGGTCTCGTGACCAGTCGAAAGCCGGAAGATCTGCCCGCTTTCTGCAGCAAGCTGGTCGAGGAAATCCGCGAGGGGACCCACCAGCGCGCGGCGGCCTGACGCGGCGCCGAAACCGGAGCCCGATTCCGGCGCTTCATTCCGGCGCCGGGATCGGGCATGGTGCGGCGCATGAGCGCGCTATTTGAAGATGACCGTCCCGCAGGCAACCAGCCGGAATACACCGTCTCTGAACTTTCGGGGGCGGTGAAGCGGGTGATCGAGGGGGAGTTCGGCCTTGTCCGGGTCCGGGGCGAGGTCGGGCGGGTCTCGCGGCCCTCGTCTGGGCATCTTTACTTCGACCTGAAGGACGACCGGGCGGTCATCGCGGCGGTCAGCTGGAAGGGCCAGGTCGCGCGGATGCAGGTTCGCCCGGAAGAGGGAATGGAGGTCGTGGCCACGGGCCGGATGACCACCTTTCCGGGTCAGTCCAAGTATCAGCTGATCGTTGATGACGTGGCCCCGGCCGGGGCCGGCGCCCTGATGGCGATGCTGGAGAAGCGCAAGGCCGCGCTGCAGGCCGAGGGTCTGTTTGATGCTGCTCGGAAAAAGCCGATTCCCTATCTGCCAAAGGTGATCGGGGTAGTGACCTCGCCCAGTGGTGCAGTGATCCGGGATATCCTGCACCGGCTGCGCGACCGTTTCCCGCGGCACGTGCTGGTCTGGCCGGTGGCGGTGCAGGGCCAGGACTGTGCGGCGCAGGTCGCGGCGGCGATCCGCGGGTTCAATGCGATTGAACCGGGCGGGCCGATCCCGCGACCCGATGTGCTGATCGTCGCGCGGGGTGGGGGCTCGCTGGAGGACCTGTGGGGGTTCAACGAGGAAGTTGTCGTCCGGGCGGCGGCGGCGAGCCGGATTCCCCTGATCAGTGCCGTTGGGCATGAGACGGATACCACGCTGATCGACCATGCTGCCGACCTGCGGGCACCGACCCCCACGGCGGCGGCGGAGCTGGCGGTGCCGGTCCGGCTGGAGCTTCTGGCGACGCTGGAAGCCCTGGGCGCGCGGCTTGTGCGGGGGATCGGGCAGGGGGTGGTGCTGCGGCAGCAGCGGCTCCGCGACCTGTCGCGCGCGTTGCCGCGGCTTGAGGCGCTGCTTGCCACACCCCGACAGCGGTTGGATGCCTGTGGGATGCGGCTGGGCTCGGCGTTGGGATTGGCGGTCACGAAGAAGCATCGCGAGTTTGATCGGGTGGCTGGGCGGCTACAGCCGCAGGCCTTGCGTGGGCTTCTGGCACGGCAGGGGGATCAGCTTGCGGCGCGGCAGGAGCGGCTGGGCCGCGCGATCTTGTTACGGCTCGAGCGGCGGGGGGAGCGCTTGGAGGCCATCGCGGCCCGGCTGGCCCCGGCACTGCAACGGATGCTGGGTGACGCGGGCCGGAAGGTGTCGGACGGGCGGCGCGATCTGGCCCGGCTGTCGGAGCGGCTGGAGGCGGCCCCGGTGGCGCGGGTCTCGCGGGCGAAGGATCGGCTGGAGGCGTTGGACCGGATGCGGATGACGCTGGGCTATGCCGAGACCTTGAAGCGCGGCTATGCGGTCGTGCGGCGCGACGGGACGGTGGTGACCACCAAGGCGGTGGCAGAGAAGGCGGCGGCACTGGAGATCGAGTTTCAGGACGGGCGGCTGGTCGTCGGCGGCCGGGCCGGGAAAAAGACCCGGGACGAGGGGCAGGGCGGGCAGGGAAGCCTGTTCTGACCAAGCTCCGCCTCCCGGTGATTTTCTACGCAGTTCCTTCTTAGAGGGATGCTGTCCGACCGCGGATCAGGCGCCGAAGAAACCGTCGCAGGTGACAACCTCCGCGGCGGGGTAAAGCATGATCGGATCGGTTCCGCGGTCGCCGTCGAGCCAGGCCATCAGCCAGCCGCCGCGGTCGTGGTAGGTCCAGCAATAGGGCTGCGGGTCGCCCTCGTAGTCGAAACAGATCAGCTCGCCCTCGGCCCGCCAGCGGCCTTCGAGGCACTGCCCGGCATCGCGCCAGATCGCACGACGGCCGGGGAGGAAGGTTTCCACCCCATAGCGGCCCGAGAAGTTGTGCGTGTCGAAGGTCCGGCCCTGAACGATGGCCTCGAACCCCTCGGCGGTGAGAGGCGCGTCGGCCTCTTGCGCCTGGCTGGCGAGGGGGAGGACTGCAAGGATCAGGGGGGCGAGGAGCGGGGCCGCGCGCATCACACCCCCAGATCCGGGCCGGGGCAGGTCAGCGGGCCTGCGGCGGGGCTTAGGGTCTGTGGCAGCTCGGCGGAATCGGCATTGAGGGGGCTGGCAAGCACGGTCCCGCCTTCGCGCCAGTAGCGCCAGCAATGCTCGCCGGGGAGGTCGTCGTACACGAAGCAGATGGCCTCGCCCCGCGGGAACCAGCGGCCGCTGCGGCAGGGGCCGCCCGCGTCGGCATCGGTGACGCGGCGTCCGGGGTGGTAGGCCTCGCTGCCCCAGACCCGACCCTCAGTCGCATAGTCCAGGGTCTGGCCGGTGGCCCAGGCCTCAAACTCGTCGGGCGACATCGGTTGCGTGTTGGCCTGGGCGACGGTCAGGACAAGAGTCAAAGCAGAGGCCAGAGCAAGCCGCATCAGGCGCCGACCTCCGGGCCGGGGCAGGGCAGCGGCGTCTGGCTGCGCTCGGTCTCATGCAGCTCGGCCCCGGGGGCGTCGGCGATGGACAGGGCGACGAGCCGTCCCGCGCTAAGCCGGAAGGTCCAGCAGGAGGGATTGGGGTCGTATTCGTAGACGAAGCAGATGTATTCGTCCTCGGGGTACCAGCTGCCATACTGGCAGGTGTTCGGAGCGACCGACCAGCGGACCTTGCGGTCGGGGAGGTATTCCTCGATCCCGTAAAGCTGGCCGTACTGCTGATAGGTGAGGGTATGGCCGGTGACATGGGCCTCGAACGCCTCGGCGGTCAGTGGGACGTCGGCGAGGGCTGGCGTGGCACACAGGGCAAGGGCGAGGAGGCCGCGCATCAGACGCCCACGTCGGGCCCGGCGCAGGGCAGGGGACCACCATCGCGGGAGGATTCCAGTATCTCCCAGCCGCCGCCTTCACCCATGTAGCGGCCACGAATCTTGCCGTCTTCCAGGAAGTAAAGCCAGCAGGCGGGGCTGGGGTCGTTCTCGTATTCGAAGCAGATCTGGTCCGCTTTCTGGTACCAGACGCCATAGATGCAGAGGTCGCCTTCGAACGCCCAGCGGACGCGGCGGTTTTCCAGATATTCCTCGGTGCCGAAGAGGCCGCCGCCGTAGTCGTAGGTGATGGTATCGCCCAAGGTGGCGGCGTCGAATTCGGGGCCGGAGAGCGGGGTTTCAGCCAGGGCGGGGGCGGCGGTCAGGATCAGGGCGAGGAAGGGACGCATCGGCGGCTCCGGGTGACGGTTCGTGGCGGAGAGTGCCAGAGGATCGCCACGATGGCCAGTCAAGCGCCCGTGTCTCAGGGCGGAACGACGAATCGCGTCAGGCGCGGAGGCCTTGCGCGGCGTGATCGGCCTGCCAGCGGGCGAGATGCGGGCGGATGCGGCGCTTCCACTGGCGCGGAGCCAGCGCCAGGGCACAGGCAACGGGGAGGGGCCAGGGCAGGCGGGGCGCCTCGCCCTCGGGCGGCAGGCGCAGGGCCGCGAAGGGGCGGGCCGGGTGGGCGTGGTGGTCGGAATGGCGCGGGGCATTGAGCATCATGGCCGAGGAGAACCAGTGCGCCGTGTTCCAGCTGTGGCGAAGGCCCACCGGCTCCAGTCGGCCGTCGGGAAGTCGGGCGCGGGTCAGGCCGTAGTGCTGGACATAATCCGACAGGAGGATCTGGCTTTGCGCGTGAAGTGCGAGGCCAAGCCAGACCAGAACCCCCGGCAATCCGGCGATCAGCGAGGCGAGGATCAGGGCGGCAAGGCCCCCCGCGATGTAGGCGTAATAGGGATGCAGCCCGAGGCGGCTGCCACGGGCGCGGAGTTCAGTCTCGGCACGCATCCCCTGCTGGAAGCTGCCCCACCAGGCGCGCAGGGCGAAGCGGTAGAAGCTCTCGCCAGCCCGGGCGGTGTTCGGGTCCTGCTCGCTGGCGACATGGCGGTGGTGGACAAGGCGGTGAGCGCTGGCATGCTGGCCGAAGAGCAGAGCAACATAGACGGCCGCACCGAGCCGGAAGAGCTCCCGCCGCGGGCGGTGGATGAGTTCATGCGCGGCGGGGTGGGCCACCTGTCCCAGCCAGAAGCCGGTGGCAATGAAAAGAAGGAACTTCTCCCCAGTCGACAGGGGGCTGTCACCCGCGATGGCCCAGGTGGCGAGCGGCAGGACGGTCAGCGCCCCAAGGCCGAGGCTGACGAGCAGGATGTCGGCGGCGGGAAACTCGGCCCCTTCTGCCGCCCCGGCGGTCAGCGGGATCAACTGGTCAAGCAGGATCGTCAGTACCGCCATGTAGAGGAACGCCAGCCAGAGCCAGGCCCCGCCCTGGGTTGCACCCATCGTCAGGAGGGGCAGCGGCAAGAGGGCGGCCAGCGCGAAGGCGGCGAGGGGCAGGGGGCGGCATTGCATGGGCGGGTCCGGTCAGGGCAGGCGGTCGTGGCGGGAAGCTGGGGCGAAAGCGGCGCTCTGACAACTGTCATGATGTCGCTGCGGCAACGGGCTGCCCGGGCAGCGGTGGGTATGGGCTTGTCGATGACGTATTCACTCCTCGAGGCGAGAAGTCGCAGGTGCAGGAGGAGCCGCCGGTCGGGGCAGGGTCGACGGACTTCCAAAGCCCGGCCAAAGCGACTAGGTGAGGGGAAACAGCCCGGAGGGCCGCATGTCGTTCTTCAAGAAGCTCAAGGACCGGATGTTCCGGTCGTCCGACAAGATCGGCGAGGGGCTGGAAGCGCTGGTGTCCGAGGGGGACGCTGCCCCGGGCGCAGATGCGCCTGCCGCGTCCCCGTCTGCGCCCGAGCCGGAGAAGACGGGCCTGCTGGGCAGGCTTCTCGGCCGCGGCGATGAACCGCGGCGCGAGCTTGATGATGCGATGCTGGAAAGCCTGGAGGAGTTGTTGATCCAGGCCGACATGGGCGTCGATACCGCGGTTCGGGTGACGGCGAACATTGCCGAGGGTCGCTTCGGGCGGAAGATTTCCACCCGCGAGTTGCGCGAGGCGCTGGCGGCAGAGGTGGCTCGGATCATGACGCCGGTCGCGCGGCCGATGCCCTTGTATCCGCAGAAGCCTCAGGTCGTGCTGGTCGTCGGCGTGAATGGTTCGGGCAAGACCACGACGATCGGAAAACTTGCCAGCCAGTTCAAGGCGGCGGGCAAGACGGTGGTGATCGCGGCGGGCGACACGTTCCGGGCAGCGGCGGTGGACCAGCTGAAGATCTGGGGCGAACGCGCCGGGGTGCCGGTGCTGACCGCGCCCGAAGGCTCGGACCCAGCCTCGCTGGCCTTCGACGCGCTGACCAAGGCGCGGGCAGAGGGCGCGGACCTGCTGATGATCGACACGGCCGGGCGCTTGCAGAACCGGCAGGACCTGATGGAGGAACTGGCGAAGATCGTCCGCGTGATCCGCAAGGTCGATGCATCGGCACCGCACAATACCCTGTTGGTGCTTGACGCGACGACCGGTCAGAACGCGGTCACGCAGGTCGAGATCTTCCGCAAGATCGCCGATGTAAGCGGTCTGGTGATGACCAAGCTCGACGGGACGGCCAAGGGGGGCGTGCTGGTGGCCCTTGCCGACAAGTTCGGCCTGCCGATCCATGCGATCGGGGTGGGCGAGCAGATTGACGACCTTGCGCCCTTCGACCCGGAGGAATTCGCCCGCGCGCTGGTGGGCGAATGAGGCGCGCCGCCCTGGCGCTGGGCCTGGCTCTGGCCACTCCGGCGCAGGCTGAGACGCAATGCGAGAGGCTCTGGTCGCGGCTGAGCGGGGCGCTGGCAGACGGGGCGGCGATCAGCGGGAAGGTCTCGCCCGCGAGGATCGCGGGATGCCTGGTGACAGATATCGTCGTGGACCTGCCGGGGCGCCATGTGCCGGATTGGCACGCGGACAGCCTGCATCTTTTGGGCGCGACGGATTGGCTGGCTGGTGGCGGCACGCCGCCGGATCGGCTGGAGGCGCGGCTGACCAACCTTCGTGTGGTCGTGGGGACGGGCCATCCGCAACTGGATTACCTGCACGGCGCCCAGGCCAGGGCGACGCCGATCCAGGTCTCGGCCCGAATTGGTTGGGAGGCAGGGGCGCGGGTCCTGGCGCTTGAGGCGCTGGAGGTGGACTTTCCGGGCGAGAACCGCCTGGGTCTCTCAGCGCGGCTTTCGGGGGTGGACCTCTCTTCGGCGGCAGCGATGCAGATGTCGCTGGGAGGCTTCGCGTTGACCGAGGCGATGCTCGAGGTGCAGAGCCATGGGTTTTTCGAATCCTATCTGCTGATGCCGCTCGGGGCTGCCTTCCTGCCCGAAAGCGGTGACGTGCCGGCGGCCGCCGAGGCGCTGCGGAACGAGGCATTGGCTGGGATCGCGGCGCTGCCGGACGCGGTGGTGCCAGGGCCAAGCCGGGCAGCACTGGCTGCGTTGGTGGAGGAATTGCCGAACCCTTCGGGCCGTCTGCGGGTGGAGATGTCGGCTGAGCCGGGGCTGGGGCCGCTGCGGCTTGCGGGCCCGGTGCTGACCGGGATGCCCCGTACGGTCGAGGCGGCAGGAGCGCTGCTGCAGGGGGTGCGCTTCGACATCGCCTGGACCCATGAGCCTGCGCCCTGAGGAATGAGCGAGTGGCTGAGGTCATTGGAGGGCACGGCGGCCGGGCATGATCTGGCCCTGGGCCTCGCGCTGTTCGCGGCCGTGCTGCATGCATTGTTCGGCGCGCTTCAGAAGGGGCGGCATGATCCATGGCTGTCCCGCGCGGCGATCGACGCGAGCTACGGTTTGATCGCGATCCCCTTCGCCTTGTTCGTGGTCCCCTGGCCCGAGCCGCATATGTGGCCGATCTTCGCTGGAGCCTTCGTGATCCACGCGGTCTACAAGATCCTGCAGGCAATGACTTATACGCGGGGAGCCTTCACGGTGGTCTATCCGGTGGTACGGGGGACGGGGCCCCTGTTCACCGTGATCGGGGCGGGGTTCGTCTTCGGCGAGGTCTTCGCGCCCGGCCAATGGGCGGGGCTCGCCCTGCTTGTCGGCGGCATTCTGGGGCTTGCGGCCTGGAACCTGATGCATGTGACGGTGAACCGCGCGACCCTTGTCCCGGCGCTGGGGCTGGCCATTGCGACGGGCGCGATGGTCGCCGCCTATACAACCTATGACGCCTATGGCATCCGGGCGACGGCGGATCCGTTCACCTTCCTGGCCTGGTTCTTCATGCTGGACGGGATCTTCATTCCCCTCGTTACCTATCGCCGCTGGAGCCGTCTGGCGCGGGACGAGGTGGCGCCACTTCTGCAAAGGGGTGTATTGGGCGCTTTCGTCGCCTATTTCAGCTTCGGCTCGATCATGCTGGCCACCAGGCTTGACAAGGTCGGCGAGGCCGCCGCCTTGCGCGAGACCAGTACCGTCTTTGCCGCATTGATCGGCTGGCTGGTTCTGGGTGAGAAGGTGGGACCGGTGCGGGCGGGCCTGATGGCAGTGATCGCGACAGGCGCGGTCGTGATGGAATTCGCAGGATGAGGCAGATGGCGGAAAAGAAGATCAACCCGGTGCTGAAGCAGGTTCTGGAACTGGGGCCGACGCTGATATTCTTCCTGGTCTACATGTGGATCAAGGATGAGTCCTACAAGATCGCGGGCACGTCATATTCAGGCTTCATTGTGGCAGCCGTGGTGCTGGTGCCTCTGCTTCTGGCCTCGATTGCGGCGCTGTGGTGGCTGACCGGCGCGCTGAGCCGGATGCAGATTTTTGTTGCGGTCATGGTGGTCTTCTTCGGCGGACTGACCGCGTGGTTCAACGACGAGAGCTTCTTCAAGATGAAGACGACGATCGTCTACGGGACTTTCGCGCTGATCCTGGGGATCGGGCTGCTGCGCGGGATCAGCCTGCTGCAATGGATCATGGCCGAGGCTTTGCCCATGAAATCAGAAGGTTGGATGATCCTGACCCGGCGGCTGACTGCCATGTTCGCCGCCCTTGCCGTAGCCAACGAAGTGATCTGGCGCACCCAGTCGACCGAGCTTTGGGTCAAGCTTGAAACCTTCGCCATGCCCGCTGCACTGTTCCTGTTCCTGATGGTCAATTTCGCCATGCTGCAGCGATTTATCGAAGAGCCGCCCGAGGACAAGTCCTGAGGCTTTGCACAGGAATGCCCCGACCGGGTCCGCTTCCTGCCCCAGCTCTGCCTTGATGCGGAGCTAGATATCATGGCGAGATTGAGAGGCTCGCCATGCATCGTCATCCGTTCGATCTGCTTCGTCTGTTCCTGAGCCTGTTCCAGGACCTGCCGCCGCTGTCGCGGACGCTCTATCTGCCAGGCGCAGTGCTGCTGGTGGGCTATCCGGTGCTCTCGGTTGTGCTGGGGCCGGATCATGAGGGGCAGGCCTTCGTGACCGCCTTCCTGGCCGCGCTGGCAGTGCGGGTGGGCCTGGGGTTCGAGGGGATGATGCGGCGGATGCTGAACCGCTACGCGACCGCGCAGGCGGTGCTTTTCGCGCTGGGCTTCGCGCTTCTGCCGATGCTGGTCCTGGCGGCGGTCGATGACCCCGTCTGGTGCCAGCGGATGCAGAGCGTGTTCTATGTCGTGATCGGCGGCGTCTTCCTGATCGACGTGATCCAGGGCAAAACCGCCACCGCAGCCAGCTTCTGGCCCGACCGCGAGATGCGCGACCATCTGCCGAACCTGACCCGGATGATGGTGGTCTACAACATCGCCTTCCTCCTGCTGAACGAAACGCTGATCCGCACGCTTGATGCCTCGCATTGGCTGCTGTTCTGGGCAATGCTGCCGGTCCTGGGTCACATGGTCCTGCGGGCGCTTGTCCTCACGGTCATCAATCTGGACGAGGCCGACCCGATCTGAAGATTTCAGGACGTCACCCGGCAGTCCATCTTTTCCCATAAGCGGACGCGCCGTCCGCCCCCCTGAAGACGCAGTCTACAGGTGAGGACGCCCAGGGCTGAAAATGCTGCTGGCCGTTTGTGGGTGCGAGGTCTGTCTGGCTGTCGGGTGATCCCCTCTCCAAACCTGGCGATCCCATGTCCATCTGCGAGAGCGCGGGTCGGGTTGACCCGGCGGGACGGCGGGCGTAAGAGGCAGACCGTGGCGCTTTGTTACCGGATTGCGGGCCACGTTAAACAAGCCGCTAAAGAGGTGAAGGGCACAGGCCCCGGCACCTTTCGGTTCCGGGGTTTTTTCTTGGCCGGGAGGCCCGCGATGACGAAGGACTGGAAAACCCGCACGAGCCTCGTGCACGAAGGGACCCGCCGCAGCCAGTATGGCGAGATGGCCGAGGCGATCTTCCTGACCCAGGGCTTCGTCTACCCCACCGCCGAGGCCGCCGAGGCGCGCTTCGTCAAGGCGGGCGAGGACGAGTTCATTTATGCCCGTTACGGCAACCCCACGACCCGGATGTTCGAGGAACGCATCGCCGCGCTGGAGGGGACCGAGGACGCCTTTGCCACCGCCAGCGGCATGGCCGCCGTCTCGGGCGCGCTGATGGCGTGCTTGCGGGCGGGGGACCATGTGGTCTCGGCCAGGGCGCTTTTCGGCTCCTGTCTCTATGTGCTGGAAGAAGTGCTTCAGCGCTTCGGTGTGAAGGTGACCTTCGTCGACGGGGCGGATCTGGAGCAGTGGCGGGCAGCGGTGACTCCGGGCACGAAGGCCGTTTTCTTCGAATCGATGTCAAACCCGACGCTTGAGCTGGTGGATATCCGGGGGGTGGCGGAGATCGCGCATGCGGCCGGCGCCATCGTGATCTGCGACAACGTCTTTGCGACGCCGATCTTCTCTCGCGCCGTCGAGCAGGGGGCGGATGTGGTTGTCTATTCGACCACGAAGCACATCGACGGTCAGGGCCGAGCCCTGGGCGGCGTGGTCTGCGGGACCCACGAGTTCATCCGCAAGACGCTGGAACCCTATATGAAGCACACGGGCGGCTCGATGAGTCCGTTCACCGCCTGGATGCATCTGAACGGCTTGGCGACGCTGGACCTGCGCTGCCGGGCGATGGCGGATACGGCGCTGACAGTCGCCAAGGCCCTTGCGGCGCATGACAAGGTCACGAAGGTGATCTATCCGGGACTCGAGAGCCATCCGCAGCACCGGCTTGCAATGGCGCAGATGGGCTCGGGCGGGACGCTGGTCACCTTCGAGGTGGCGGGCGGCAAGGAGGCGGCCTTCCGCTTCATGAACGCGCTGGAGATCGCCAAGATCTCGAACAACCTCGGGGATGCGAAGACGATCGCGACCCATCCGGCGACGACGACGCATCAGCGGCTGCCGCAGGACCAGAAGGATGCGCTGGGGATCACGCCGGGCCTGATCCGGCTTTCGCTGGGGCTGGAGGATGCCGATGATCTTGTCGCCGATCTGACAGGCGCACTTTCGTTGGTCTGACGGATCGAAAGATGGCTTGTGTCTGCGGTGGAAATGCCTATTTGATAGGTTCATGCTCCGGACCAGGGTGATCCGGCGGCGTGGTTCCTGCGTAGAACATTCCGGAAATTGACGGCGGCCGTGTGGCCGCCTGAACCGAAAGGACAGCCCGATGAACATCCACACCCCCGAGTTTGATCGCAAGCCTTCCAGGGAGGAGGCCGAAGCCGCCCTGGCGGTGCTGCGGCAGTGGGCGGGCCGGTCCTCGGACGACGAGATTGCGCTGCTGGATTCCGCTCTGGGCTATCTTCTGCCCGGCCAGGGATATCCGGCCCTGTCGCGCGCCTATCCGCATGACTTCCAGCCGGACGCGGCCTATCGCGAGACGATGCCCGACCTGCAGAACGGGCCGTCCAGCCTGATCCGGGGCGCCAAGGCGCGGATCCAGCATGTCGGCATTTCGAACTTCCGCCTGCCGATCCGCTTCGCCACCCGCGACGGTGGCGCGCTGGTGCTGGAGACGAGCGTGACCGGCACCGTCAGCCTTGAGGCGGAAAAGAAGGGCATCAACATGAGCCGCATCATGCGGTCCTTCTATACCCATGCCGAGAAGGAGTTTTCCTTCGGCGTGATCGAGGCGGCGCTGGACGATTACATGCGCGACCTTGGGTCCTTCGATGCGCGGATCCAGATGCGGGCCTCTTTCCCGATGCAGATGTCCTCACTGCGGTCCGGCCTGTCGGGCTGGCAATATTACGACATCGCGCTGGAACTGGTCGAGGTGGCGGGGATCCGCAAGCGGATCGTGCATCTGGACTATGTCTACAGCTCGACCTGCCCCTGCAGCCTCGAGCTGTCGGAACATGCCCGATCGATCCGCGGGCAGCTGGCGACGCCGCATTCGCAGCGTTCGGTCGCGCGGCTCTCGGTGGAAGTGACGGGCGAGATGTGGATCGAGGATCTGGTTGATCTTGCTCGCGGGGCGGTGGTGACCGAGACCCAGGTCATGGTCAAGCGCGAGGACGAGCAGGCCTTTGCCGAGCTGAACGCCGCCAATCCGATCTTCGTCGAGGACGCGGCGCGGCTCTTCTGCGAGGCGCTCCGGGCCGATCCCCGCGTGGGCGACTTCCGGGTCATTGCCAGCCATCAGGAATCGCTGCACAGCCACGACGCTATCAGCCTGCTGACCGAAGGCGCGACCTTTGCGGCCGAAAGCCTGGACCCGCGTCTGTTCCAGGGGCTGATCCACGCCGGTTGACCGCGGGGGCGGGGCCGCGTAGCCATGGCGCACCATGGTTGACTTCCGCCCCGTCGCCTACGTCATCGGCCGCATCCTGATCGTCCTGGCGATCCTGATGCTGGCTCCCGCCATCATCGATTGGCGTGCGGGGCTGGAGAATGGCATCGCCTTCCTGCAATCCGCCGCGATCACCGGCGTCGTGGGGGGGGCGCTGACGCTCTCCACCGGCAATGCGCTTGGCCGGGCGCTGGATACCCGGCAGGCCTATCTGCTCACGGCGGGGATCTGGTTCCTGGTGCCCTTCTTCGCCGCGCTTCCCTTCTGGATCGGCGCGCCGGGCTTGCCCTTGCTTTATGCCTATTTCGAAGGGGTCTCGGGGATCACCAGTACCGGTGCCTCGGTGGTCATCGGGCTGGAGTCCCAACCGGACGGCGTGAACCTCTGGCGCGGGATGCTGGTCTGGATCGGCGGGCTTGGCATCGCCTTCATCGCAATGATCTTTTTGCCGCTGATGCGGATTGGTGGGATGCAGTTCTTCCGCACCGAGGGGTTCGACACGTTCGGGAAGGTCCTGCCGCGCGCGACCGACATTGCACAGCAACTGCTGGTCATCTACCTGATGCTGACGGTCTCGGCCGTCGTGGTCTATCTGGTGCTGGGAATGCCGACCTTCGAGGCGGTGGTACATGGCATGAGCACCGTCGCCACCGGGGGCTTTTCCACCAATGACGATTCTTTCACCCGCTACAGCGCCCCGATCCAGTATGCTGCGGTGCTGTTCATGTTCCTTGGCAGCCTGCCCTATATCCGCTTCGTGCAGATCCTGAACGGGACGGTCATGCCGCTTTGGCGGGATGCGCAGGTCCGCGCCTATGCCCGCTGGCTGGGCATGGCGGTGATCTCGGTCGCGGTCTGGCGGTTCTGGACCACGAACATCGGCATGGAAGAGGCCTTCCGGCAAAGCCTGTTCAACCTGACTTCGATCATGTCCTCGACCGGCTTCGGCACATCGAGTTTCGCGGGCTGGGGCGGGTTCATGCTGGTCGTGGCCTTCGTCATCGGGATCATCGGGGCCTGTTCGGGCTCGTCCGCGGCGGGGCTGTCGGTCTTCCGGGTGCAACTGGTCGTGGCCGTCCTGAAGCGCGAGATCCGGCGGATCGCCAACCCCTCGGCGGTGGACCCGATCCGCTATCAGGGCCGCCCGGTCGAAGAGGACGTCTTGAACGCGCTGATCCTGTTCGTGTCGAGCTTCATCCTCCTTCTGGGCATCTTCACCGTTGCGCTGACGCTCATGGGGGTGGACCCGGTCTCGGCCCTGTTCGGGGTCTGGACCACGCTGGGCAACGTCGGCTACGGCTTCGGCCCGCTGGTCGAACGGACCGGAACCTTCATCGAGTTTCCGCCGGGCGCCATCGCGTTAATGACTCTGTGCATGATCCTGGGACGTCTGGGCCTTCTGGCGATCCTGGTGATGGTGCTGCCCAGCTTCTGGCGCCGCTAGTCCCAGCAGGAGACCAGTGCGGTCATCCCCAGCCCCAACGCCGACAGGTCCGAGGGCGGCAGCGCCGCGCGGCGTTCGGCCTGCCGGGGCGTAATCCCGGCACCGCTCAGGACCCGGGCGAGCTCGGCCCCGGCGGCGGCGAAATGCACGCCCTCGGGCAGTTGCCGCGTGGGGTCGGAGATCCTTGGCAGAAGCATCCCGATCACGGCCCCGGTCGCATCCAGCACCGGCCCCCCGGCGTCGCCCGGCAGGGCCGGCAGCGACAGCCGCTTCACGCCCGCTTCGCCGTCCAGGCCCGTCACCTCTTCCAGCGTGCCGAAGGTCATCACCGGGGCGGGCAGGCGGTCCTCATAGGGATAGCCAGCGACCACGACCTCGGTGCCCGGCCGTTCCGGAGCAAGCTGGAATTCCGCCACCGCGCGGGGCGACAGCGGCGCCACCGGTTTCAGGATCGCAAGGCCTGTGGTCGCATCCGACATGCTGACGCTTGCTTCGGTTTTCCGGTCGATGGTGATGCGGCCGCAGGTCTCCACTGCCTCGAGCGTGGTGAGCACAGCCCCCGATGGGTCGACAAAAAGGCCCGAGCGGCTGAGCCGCGGGGTACGCACCTGCAAGCCGGCCAGAAGCCCAGCCTTGGTCTCGGCCGACATGGTGACCATGCCGGGGTCGAGCGCCTTGTCGCTGCGCGGCGTGAACGTCCGTTCCAGCACGCGCAGGATGCGGGCGTCGCGCGCCTCGTTGCCGGGGGCGGAGATGTACATCCAACCCTTGATCAGCCCGCCGGTCAGCTGGGCCTGTACCGTGGTCTCGACCGTGGTTGAGCTGCCCCGGATGCGGAAGGTGCGCTCGGTCCGCTCGCGCTCGCCATTCAGGGGCACGGAGTCGAGCGTCTGCAGCACGTCGTAAAGACCATAGAACGCGGCCTGATCGCCCGGTTGCGAGATCAGCACGATCTGCGGGCCGCTCCCGGATATCGGGCGGAAATGAACGAAGGGCGGCTCGTAATGGTCGAATTCGACCAAGCCAAGCGGCAGGGTGACGGTGATCCCGGCTTCATCCTCGACCAGTTCGGCGAAGCCGAGAGCCTCCGTTTCAGCCGTCCAGGCGTTCAGCAGGGTCCGGCGCTGGCGGGCGGTCAGGATGCCCGTGGGCTCTTGCCCCTGAGCCTCTTGCCAAGCCGCCATCGAGTTGCGGGTGCCCGAGCCGAAGGCGCCGTCGATTCCGCCCTCATAGAAGCCGAACCATTGCAGCGCGGTCTGCAAGGCCTTGCGCTCGTCCTCGGTCAGCTGCGCCTCGCTGCCGCGCGCCTCGGCTGCGGTCTCGTCGGGAAGTTCGGCAGGGGTTTCTGCGGGTTCGGACGGTGCCTCGGCAATGGCGGCGGGTTCGGGGGAAAGCTGGTCTTCCGGTGGCCAGAAGGGCGTGCCAAGGTTGCGCGGGAAGGCGATGAAACTGTCGCGGGGGATCATCCTCTGGCGCGTCAATTGCGAGAGACGCTCGCGGGCCTCGGCCTCGGGGAAGGGGCCAAGGACGATGCCATACCAGCCGGAGCCCAAGCGAAAGCCCGCCGTTTCGGGGAATTGCCCGGCATAGGCGCGGGCGCGTTCCTCGGCTTCGGCAAGCGTGGGCCGCGCCTCGATCTGGATCCAGACCTGACTTTCCTGCGCTGCGGCGGGTCGGGGCGGGGAAGCAAGGGCAAGCGCCGACAGAAGCAGGGCAAACAGGACAATGGGTCTGAACATCGGGCCTTCCCGCGGGGATTTTCAATCGGACCGACATTAGTGGACGGTCCGGCCGCGGCAAGCCATAACCCGCCGCCCCGCAGTCACAATCCCGCAGACGGTGTCGCCAATCCGGGAATTGACCCTTCCGGGGCCAATGGATAGGGAGGGCGCGACCCTGTCTTGCCCTGCTTGAAGGTGCGCCATGCCGCATGAGACCACGACGCCCCGCAGCTTCCAGGAGATCATCCTGCGCCTGCAGAATTACTGGGCGGCGCAGGGCTGCGCGGTCCTGCAACCCTACGACATGGAGGTCGGCGCGGGCACCTTCCACCCGGCAACCACGCTGCGAAGCCTTGGAACGAAGCCCTGGGCCGCGGCCTATGTCCAACCGTCACGCCGCCCGACCGATGGCCGCTATGGCGAGAATCCGAACCGGCTCCAGCACTATTACCAGTATCAGGTCATCATCAAACCCTCGCCGCCGAACCTGCAGGAGCTGTATCTTGGCTCGCTGGCCGCGATCGGTATCGACCTTGGCCTTCACGACATCCGGTTTGTCGAGGACGACTGGGAAAGCCCGACGCTCGGCGCCTGGGGTCTTGGTTGGGAGGTCTGGTGCGACGGGATGGAAGTCAGCCAGTTCACCTATTTCCAGCAGGTCGGCGGCCATGACTGCAAGCCGGTCTCGGGCGAGTTGACCTATGGGCTGGAACGGCTGGCGATGTATGTCATGGGGATCGACCATGTCATGGAGATGCCCTTCAACGACCCCGACGCGCCGATCCCGCTGACTTATGGCGACATCTTCCGCCAGACCGAAGAAGAATACAGCCGCCACAACTTTGACGGCGCCACGACCGAGATGCTGTTGCAGCACTTCAAGGACGCCGAAGCCGAGTGCGAGCGCCTGCTTGCCTTCGAGCCGGAGGATCCGAAGTCGGGCAAGCGGATCATCATGGCGCATCCGGCCTATGACCAGACGATCAAGGCCAGCCATCTCTTCAACCTTCTCGACGCGCGCGGCGTGATCTCGGTCACCGAGCGTCAGGCCTATATCGGCCGCGTCCGCGCCCTTGCCAAGAAATGCGCCGATGCGTTCCGGCAGACCGAGGCGGGGGCGGACCAGTGAATGCCGGGCGCGTTGCGGTGGGGTTCATCGTGCTGACGGCGGTCCTTGGCGGGGCGTTCCTCTGGTATACGGCCGAACGCGCCTTCTACGAACCCGTGGCCTTCACACCGGGTGAGGAGATCCGGCTTGTGCCGCTGGCCAGCGACCAGCCCGAGCCGATCCTGGCCGAGGGTGTCGAAGGCACCGATGCCGCCAGCTCTCCGATCAAGTTCCGCGCCTGTTTCACGACGCCCCTGTCGCTTGCGATGCTGTCCGAGACCTATCGCGCCTATCCGCGCGCCGAGCCGCTGGTCGCGCCCTCCGACTTCCGTTGCTTCGATGCCGCCGCCATTGGCCGCGCGCTTGAAACCGGCGAGGCGCTGGCCTTCCTGTCAGAGCCGAACATCACCTATGGCATCGACCGCGTGGTCGCCGTGACCGGCGACGGGCGCGGCTTCGCCTGGCACCAGATCAACGCCTGTGGCGTCGAAGTGTTCGCCGGCCGCCCCGCGCCCGAAGGCTGCCCGCCCTTGCCCGAAGGACAGAACTGATGGCTGACCTGCTGATCGAACTCTTCTCCGAGGAAATCCCCGCCCGGATGCAGGCCCGCGCGCGGGAGGATCTGAAGAAGCTGGTGACCGACGGCCTCGTCGAGGCAGGGCTGACCTATGGTTCGGCCGGTGCCTTCTCGACCCCGCGCCGGCTGGTGCTGTCGCTCGAGGGGCTGACCGCCGAATCCCGCCCGGTGCGGGAAGAGCGGAAGGGCCCGTCCACCGCCGCGCCGCAACAGGCGATCGAGGGGTTCCTCCGCTCAACCGGTCTGACCTTGGATCAGTTGGAGCGGCGGGTGGACAAGAAGGGTGAGACCTTCTATGCCGTGATCGAGAAGCCGGGTCGGAAGGCCGCCGAGATCGTGGCCGAGGTGCTTGAAACCACGATCCGCGCCTTCCCCTGGCCAAAGTCGATGCGCTGGGGCAGTGGCTCCCTGCGCTGGGTGCGGCCGTTGCAGTCGATCCTGTGCCTCCTGTCCGACGAGACCGGCGCGCATGTCGTGCCGCTGGATCTCGACGGGATCAAGGCCGGCAACACGACCGAGGGTCACCGCTTCATGGGCATGGGCCGTTTCGTGGTCACCGGCTTTGACGACTATGTGGTCAAGCTGAAGCGTGCGAAGGTGGTGCTCGACACCGCCGAGCGGGAGGCTGCGATCTGGCAGGGCGCGCAGAACTTGGCCTTCGCGGCGGGGATGGAAGTTGTCGCTGATCCCGGCCTTCTGGCCGAGGTCGCGGGGCTGGTGGAATGGCCGGTTCCCCTGATGGGGCGGATCGGTGAGGATTTCCTCGGCCTGCCTCCCGAGGTCCTTCAGACCTCGATGAAGGAACACCAGAAGTTCTTCTCGGTGAAGAACCCCGCCACCGGTCGGATCGAGGGCTTCCTGACCGTCGCCAATATCGAGGCGGCGGATGGCGGCGATGTGATCCTGAAGGGCAACCAGAAGGTGCTGGCGGCGCGACTGTCGGATGCCAAGTTCTTCTGGGAAAACGACCTTCGCGTCGCCAAGGCCGGAATGGCCGAATGGGCCGAGGGGCTGAAGTCCGTCACCTTCCACGCCAGGCTTGGTTCGCAAGCGGAACGAATCGACCGCATCGCCGCCCTTGCGCGTGAGATCGCACCGCTGGTTGGGGCCGATGCCGGGGACGCCGAGAAAGCCGCGCGGATCGCCAAGCTCGACCTGCGCTCGGCGATGGTGGGCGAATTCCCCGAGTTGCAGGGCGTCATGGGCCGCTACTACGCGCTGGAGGCCGGGGAGAAATCTGCGGTCGCCGACGCCGCCCGCGACCACTGGCGCCCGAAGGGCGAGAGCGACTCGGTGCCCTCGGAGCCCGTTTCGGTGGCCGTCGCGCTGGCCGACAAGATCGACACCCTGACCGGGTTCTGGGCGATCGACGAGAAGCCGACGGGGTCGAAGGACCCATTCGCGCTCCGCCGCGCGGCGCTCGGGGTGATCCGGCTGGTGCTTGGCAATGGGGTGCGCGTCGTTGCCTCTGAACTGGCCAAAACCGGAACTCTTGGGCATTTCCGGAGCGGAAAAATCGCTTACGGCGGATTGGTCTCGCCGTCAGAGGCACAACAGCCACTGCCGGCAACGCTCGAAAGAGTTCAGGCTGAGTTGGCACTCGACCTCCTCTCCTTCTTCCATGACCGCCTCAAGGTCTTCCTCAAGGATCAGGGCATCCGGCACGACATCATCGACGCCTGCCTTGCCATGCCGGGGAATGATGACCTCACGCTCCTCGTCAAGCGGGCCGAGGCACTGGCTGCCGTGATGAAGACCGAGGACGGGGCCAACCTCCTTCAGGGCTTCAAGCGCGCGAACAACATCCTGAGCCAGGCGGAACAGAAGGACGGCGTCGAATATTCCTTCGGCGCAGATCCGAAGTTCGCCGAGACCGAGGAGGAGCGGGCGCTCTTTGCCGCGCTGGACAAGGCCGAGGCCGAGATCACCCCGGCAATGCAGGCCGAGGACTTCCCACGTGCGATGGCAGAGATGGCCGCCCTCCGCGCCCCGATCGATGCCTTCTTCACTGCAGTGCAGGTGAACTCGGACAACCCGGTGATCCGGCGGAACCGGCTGAACCTCCTTCACCGCATCCGTGCGGTCTGTTCCGGCGTTGCCGATCTGGGCCGCATCGAGGGCTGAGAGCGCCCAAAGATTCCGCGCTGGACGGGCAGGTCACGCTTGCGTGACCCTGCTTTCGGCGTATTCTGCGCGTGAACAATAGGTGCTGCGGTGCAGAAATATGATCCCATGCCGGACTTCGCCCAGATCACGCCCTCGGCGCTGATCGCGACGGCAAGCCACGGCTGGCGGGCCAAATGCCTGCAACGGCTCGTGCGGCTGGACCTGCCGGTGCCGAAGTCCGTGGCGCTGCCCTCGACAACCGTCCGGGCCATCGCGGCCGGGCATGGGGTGGATGCGGCGGGCGTCCTCGACCATTTCGGCGACGGCCCGTTGATCAGCGTGCGCCCCAGCCCGGCCAACCCGGATTGGGGTGGCCCGGCCACGATCCTGAACATCGGGCTGAACGCCAAACGCCACGCCCGGCTGGCCGAGACGCATGGCGAGGCGGCGGCGGACGCGCTTTATCTGCGCTTCGTGCAGGCTTATGCGATCCATGTCGCCCGTCTTGATCCCGACGTTTTCGACGGGCTGAAACCGGGTCCGGGCGCGCTGAAGGATGCGCTGCGGGAATATGAGGTCGAGACCGACGAACCCTTCCCGCAGGACCCCGCGAAGCAGTTGTCGGAAGTGCTGCGCAGCATGGCCCGGGCATGGGAGGGAACGTCCGCCCGCCTTCTCCGCCAAGCGAAGGGCGCCCCTCCCGAAGCCGCCCTTGGCCTTGTCGTGCAAGAGATGGCGCAGGGGATCGGTCAGGGAATCTCGGGCTCGGGCGTGATCCAGTTCGTCGATCCGGTGACCGGCCAGCCGCAGATCACCGGGCGCTACCTTGGGCAGAGCCAGGGCCGCGACGCGCTGAAGACGACCGAGGCGCTGTATCTCACCCGCGACCCGCGCGGCCCCTCGCTGGAGGATGTCGCCCCCGAGATCTTCACCCGGCTGGTGGAATACGGGGCCGTCTGCCGCCAGCGCCTGCGCGAGGAGATGCAGATCGAGTTCACCATCGAGGATGGCCGCCTGGCGGTCATCGATGCGGTAAAGGTGCAACGCTCTGCACGGGCCAACCTGCGGATCGCGGTCGCTCTGGCCGAGGACGGGGTCATCCCGCGCGACGAGGCGGTCTTGCGGGTGGAACCGCGCGCGCTGTCCGAACTCCTGCACCACCAGGTCGATCCGCGCGGGGCCCGCGACGTTATCGCCAAGGGGATCGCGGCCTCCCCAGGTGCGGCAACCGGGGTGCTCGTGTTCTCTTCCTCGGCCGCACAGGCTGCGGCTGCGCGGGGCGAGGCCTGCATCCTAGTCCGCCGCGAAACCGCGCCCGAGGATATCCGCGGGATGCATTCGGCGGCGGCGGTGCTGACCGAGCGCGGCGGCATGACGAGCCATGCGGCCGTGATTGCCCGGGGTCTTGGGCTGCCTTGCGTCGTCGGGGCCAGCGACATGCGGCTGGACCCGCGAGAGCGGAAGCTCTCTGCAGCGGATGGCCGCGTCTTCCGCGAAGGCGATATGGTGACGCTGGACGGCTCCAAGGGCGAGGCGCTGGCCGGCGCGGCCGAGATGCTGCCCCCGGCGCTGGACGACAGTTTCCGCCGGCTCCTCGCCTGGGCTGACGAGGTCCGCGATATCGGCATCCGTGCCAATGCCGACACGCCCTCGGACGCCGAGACGGCGCGGAAGTTTGAGGCCGAAGGGATCGGCCTGTGCCGCACGGAACACATGTTCTTCGAGGAAGACCGGCTGATCGTCATGCGCGAGATGATCTTTGCCGACAGCCCCGGCGACCGCGCGGCGGCGCTGGTGCGGCTTTTGCCGATGCAGCGCGCGGATTTCGTGCAACTCTTTGAAATCATGCAGGGCCTGCCGGTCTGTATCCGCCTGTTCGATCCGCCCCTGCACGAATTCCTGCCCTCGGACCGAGAGGGCCTGCGCAACCTGGCCGAGGCGCTGGACCGTCCCCTGTCCGAAGTCACCCGCCGCGCCGAGGCGCTGACCGAGGTGAACCCGATGCTGGGGATGCGTGGGGTCCGTCTGGGCGTGGTTCTGCCGGAAATCTATGACATGCAGGCGCAGGCGATCTTCGAGGCGACGTTGGAATCCGCCCGCCGGGGCGCTCCGGTGGTGCCCGAGATCATGATCCCGCTGGTCTCGGCCCGGCGCGAGGTCGAACTGGTCAAGACCCGCATTGACGCCGTTGCCGCAGTGGTCCGCACCAAGGCAGGGGCCGACTTCGACTACAAGCTGGGCGTCATGGTCGAAACCCCCCGCGCCGCGTTGCGCGCCGGGGACATCGCCCAGCATGCGGCCTTCCTGTCCTTCGGGACCAATGACCTGACCCAGATGACCTATGGCCTGTCGCGCGACGATGCCGGCCGCTTCATGAACACCTATGTCCGCCTGGGTGTCTTCCCCGAGGACCCGTTCCACATTCTCGACGTCGACGGGGTGGGCGAGTTGCTGCACATCGGCGCCGAACGTGGCCGTAAGACGAGGCAAGACCTTACACTGTCCGTCTGTGGCGAACATGGCGGGAACCCGGAATCGATCGCTTTCTGCCGTCAGGCGGGGTTTGATTATGTGTCCTGTTCGCCATACCGGGTGCCGATGGCGCGGCTCGCTGCGGCTCATCTCGCGCTGAACGACCGCAATAAAGGTATGTAAAACAAAAGGTTATAACCTTTTGTTAAGATTTTTCGGCGGGTTTTCGCCGACCGCGCAGCGAAAAGCGTGACCTTTCTGCAACAGAGGTGGACCCACCCGCCGCTTTGACCTACCCACCCGGCGCTTGCAAGGGCGGGGGTCACTTCCGCCGTTTCGACAACAACGACGGATGAGCAGAATGAAACTCACCACCCTGGCGTGCCTCGTCGCGCCCGTGATGATTGCCGCGTTTACGGCGCTTCCCGTGGGGGCGGATGGCCGTGTCACCGAGGCCCGCCTGGCCTCGCAAGGGCGCGTCGTCGATGCACGCGTGACCGAACTGCGCGTCCCGCTGATCGCCCGTCTGCCCGCACCCGACCTCTCCGCCGCGCTGCCCGCCAGCGCCCAGACCGGGGGTCTGACGATCGAATGGCTTGCGGTCCAGCCCGCGCCCGAGGGCGATGAGGAATGGCAATGCCTGACCGAGGCGCTGTATTTCGAATCTCGCGGCGAAAGCCTTGAAGGCCAGATCGCGGTCGCCGAAGTGATCCTGAACCGGGTCGACAGCGCGCTGTACCCCAACTCCGTCTGCGGCGTGGTCAAGCAGCGCGGGGGCGGGGGGTGCCAGTTCTCTTACGTCTGCGATGGCCGGAAGAAGATGCGCGAACGCGACGCCGCCGACCTCTCCGGCCGGATTGCCCGGGCCATGCTGGACGCGGCACCGCGCCTCTTGACCGATGGCGCGACCCATTTCCACACCCGCAGTGTCCGGCCCGGCTGGTCAAAGCGCTTTGCCCATACCACCTCGATCGGCGCGCATCATTTCTACCGCCAGCCGCGCAGTTGATGTCGCCAATCGCGCCATGCGCGACGCCTTCTCGCTTGGCCCGCCCGCCCCGCGTGCTATGACGGGCCCCGAACTTGCGGAGGCACCCATGACCACGTCTGACATCGAACTTGCCTTCGCGCATCCCGAAGATCGCTCCGAGGCTTCGGCCGGGGCCGCTCCGCGCGACCGGATCTCCCTGCGCGACCATGTGGTCGAGGCCGATATCGGCGCCTTCCAGAAGGAGCGTGGCCACAAGCAGCGGCTGCGCTTCAACGTCGTGGTCGAGGTCCGCCCCGTGACCGAGCCGCTGGAAGATGACGTGGACCGCATCCTGTCCTACGACCGGATCACCGAGGCGATTGCCGCGGAACTGGCGGCAGAGCGGCTCAACCTTCTGGAAACGCTGGCGGAACGGGTTGCCGAGCGCATCCTCGCCGAACCCGCCGCCATGCGCGCCTTCATCCGGATCGAAAAGCTGGATATCGGCCCCTATGCGCTTGGGGTAGAGATCGTCCGCTCTCGCGCCGAAGTGCCGGTTCAGCGTGCGGGGGCCGAAGGGGACGAGGCGGTGCATCCGCTTGTCGTCTATCTGGACAATGCCGCGATCGCCTCGCCCGACCTGTCGGCCCGGCTCGACAAGCTGCAGGCGCGGGGGCTGCCGCTGATCCTGACCGTGGGCATGCCCGACTACCCGCGCCCCGCAACCGGCCACAAGCCGACCCAGCGCCGGATCGACCTACTGGCGATCGAGCAGAACGCCTGGACGCTGGCCGCCCGCGACCCGCGCTGTGTGGTCGTCGCCACACGGACTGAGATCGACTGGGCGATCAAGCGCGGACAATCGGTAGTTTGGGCGCCGTCGAAGCTGGTGCTCGACGCGGTGGACGGCCCGCAGGGGACGGCCCCGGTCACGCTGGCGCTCTGGCTGGCCGAGATGATGTCGGCCACGGCGCTGGTTGTTCACGGCGAGGTTACGGTGCCGGCAGGAAGCCGCGTGCCTGTCGAAAGGGCCGAAGACTTCCCCCTTGCCAAGTAACGGGCCATCGGCCAATCGGGGGCCATGGAATATTACAGACCGATCGCGATGACCGACGCCGCCCGCCCGGACGGCGCATTTTCCCTTGCCGGTGGCTGGTGCTGGTTCGACCGGGTCGAGGTCCTGTCCCGCGCCGCGCGGCCCCGGCTGATCGCGGCGCGTGAGGTGCCGGAGGCTGTCCTGCACCGTCTGACAGCGCCGCGGCCCGACTTCGCAAGCCTTTCGCTGGATCGGCCGCGGTTGATGGGAATCGTGAACGTGACCCCGGACAGCTTTTCGGACGGGGGGCGCTATCTCTCGCAGGCTGCGGCCATCGGCCACGCCCATAAGGTAGCCCGCTTTGCTGAACTGGTGGACATCGGCGGCGAGAGCACGCGCCCCGGCGCGGCCGAAGTCCCGGTGGCCGAAGAAATCGCCCGCACTGCGCCGGTGATCGAGGCTCTGCGCGCGGGCGGGATGCGCGCCCCGATCTCGATCGACACCCGCAAGGCGCTTGTCGCCACGGCCGCGCTGAAGGCCGGTGCGGCTGTAGTCAACGATGTCTCGGGCCTGGATTTTGACCCCGCACTTGGCAAGGTCGTGGCGAAGGCACAGGTGCCGCTGGTCCTGATGCATGCCCAGGGCCTGCCTGAGACGATGCAGGACGATCCGCAGTATGGTGACGTGCTCCTCGACGTATACGACGCCCTGGCTCAAAGACTGGCGCGGGCCGAGGCACTGGGCATCGGGCGTGAACTGATCGCGGTCGATCCCGGAATCGGCTTCGGCAAGACCATGGCGCACAACCTCGCCCTTCTGCGCGGGCTTTCGCTCTTCCACGGCCTCGGCTGTCCGCTGCTGGTCGGGACCTCGCGCAAGCGGTTCATCGGCTCGATCAGCCGGGTCGAGACGGCCGAGGAGCGGATGCCGGGCTCGGTCGCGGTCGCCCTTTCGGGCTTCGCTCAGGGCGTGCAGATCACCCGGGTGCATGACGTGACCGAGACGCGGCAGGCGCTCTGCATGTGGCAGGCACTGCACACCGACCATCTGGAGGGACAGGCATGAACCGCAAGCTGTTCGGGACCGACGGGGTCAGGGGCCGGGCCAACACATGGCCGATGACCGCCGAAATGGCGCTGAAGCTGGGTGCGGCCGCGGGGCGGCATTTCCGGCGTGACGGCTCCTCGGCGCATCGGGTGGTGATCGGCAAGGACACGCGGCTCTCGGGTTACATGCTGGAGAACGCGCTGACCGCGGGGCTGACCTCGACGGGGATGAACGTGCTCCTGCTCGGTCCCGTACCGACACCGGCGGTGGGTTATCTCACGCGGTCGATGCGGGCGGATGTGGGGGTCATGATCTCGGCCAGCCACAACCCGCACCAGGACAATGGGATCAAGTTCTTCGGCCCCGACGGGTTCAAGCTGTCCGACGCCGCCGAGGCCGAGATCGAAGCCATGGTCGAGGGCGAGATTCTGCCTGCCAAACCCGGCAATATCGGCCGGGCCAAGCGGATCGAGGACGGGCGAGGCCGCTATCAGGAGTTCGTCAAGACGAGCTTCCCGCATGGGCTGCGGCTGGACGGGCTGAAGGTGGTGATCGATTGCGCCAACGGTGCGGCCTATCGGGCCGCACCCGAGGTGCTGTGGGAGCTTGGCGCCGAGGTGATCCCGGTGGGGGTGCATCCGAACGGGACTAACATCAACCACCGCTGCGGCTCCACCCATACCGAAACGGCGGCCGAGGCGGTCGTGGCCCATGGGGCGCATGTCGGGATCAGCCTGGACGGGGACGCCGACCGGGTGATGATCCTGGACGAGACCGGCCGGGTCGCGGACGGGGACCAGATCATGGCGCTGCTCGCCGCCCGCTGGGCGGAGGAGGGACGGCTTTCCGGCGGCGCCCTGGTCGCGACGGTGATGTCGAACCTCGGGCTGGAGCGGTTCCTGGAAGGTCGCGGCCTGCGGCTGGAACGGACGGCGGTGGGCGACCGCTACGTGGTCGAGCGGATGCGGGAGGGCGGGTTCAACCTGGGTGGCGAGCAGTCCGGCCATATCGTGATGACCGATTATGCGACCACCGGGGACGGGCTGATCGCGGGGCTGCAGTTCCTGGCCGAGATGGTGCGGACCGGGCGGCCCGCCTCGGAGCTGACCCGCTTGTTCGAGACGGTCCCGCAGCTTCTGAAGAACGTCCGCTTCTCGGCCGAAGCCCGCCCGCTGGAGGCTGCCTCGGTCCAGGAGGTGATCCGGGCCAGCGAGGCGCGGATCGCCGGGCTGGGGCGGATCCTGATCCGGAAATCGGGGACCGAGCCGTTGATCCGGGTGATGGCGGAATGTGAGGATGAGGGGCTTCTCACCGAGGTCGTCGACGAGATCGTGGGGGCGGTCGAGGCGGCCGTCTGAATCCGGCTGTCCAGCGTGGACATTTTGCCGGCCCTTGTAAAATCAAGGGCTTGGCGGCCCGCATTCATTTGCGCTTTACCATGTCTGGCGCTCGGCCGGGCGTTTTAGAGCCCGCCAGCGGCCAGGATCGGACTGGGGCTCGCTCTGTTTCAAGAGCTGTGCGCATGGCGCATCGGGGGCGTCGGTGAGCGGGGCCAGCGGCAGGATTGGGACAGGCGATGGGCAGCGTTTCGGGCTGGCCGGGGTCGGTTGGGCAGGGCCGCGCGACGCGGCCGCAGGATGATCGGGCCAGAGCGGTTTTCATCGAGGTCCTTGCGGGCGCAGAGATGAGCCGGGCCGGGGGCTCCGGGCCTGATCGGAGATGTGCCCCGTGCTGCGGCGCCATGCCGCCGACCCTGCCGCCCGAGGCGGGAACCATTGGTCGCGCGGGTGGGTTGGTCCAGCAATCGGGTGCCGGGATGGCACCCCCTGCATGGAGATTTCACGATGTTCGGAGAAATGATTCCGCTTCTGGCGCTGTTCACGCTGCTGGCCGTGGTTGTGCTGGCCCTGATCAGCAAGGAGCGCACGCTGGATCGCAAGCGCGACCCGAATGCGCCGATCTCGACTTTGGCGAAGGACGGCAAATATGGCGGCGTGGCCTTCCTGAAGCCGCTGGCCGCGCGGGTGCATGATCCGCGCGACCCGTTGAACCGCAGAGTGCTGCTGGACGACCGGCGTTACTGAACCGGGGGCCGCTCGGGCAGCCAGCCGCCGTCGCAGGAGACATGGCGGAAGCGGTAGCGGCAGGTGACGGTGCTGCCGTCAGGGAGCCGGAAGCTGGTGCTGTAGCCGAACTGGATCGCATGGGCGCCAAGGAGCTCGTCCTCGCCGGGCAGGACGGCACGGATCGGAAGCTGGGTCGGGATGCGCTGGTCAGCCCTGCTGAGGGCGAGGATCGGGCGGGTGCCAAGATCGGACAGGGCGAGGGCTGAGCCAAGGTTCGTCAGCGCGAACCAGAGGACCGCGAGGACGATCAGGGCGACGGGGATCCACTTGCGCATCGGATTCTCCGACCGGGCAGGGGCGCGATGGGCGCCCCTGCGGGGGGTGTGCGTTCAGCGCACCTTGGTTTGCGGGTCTTAGTTGCGCGCCTTGTCGACCATCTTGCCCTTGGAGATCCAGGGCATCATGGCGCGGAGCTTTTCACCGACCTGTTCGATCTGATGCTCGTCGTTGATGCGGCGGGTCGCCTTGAAGAAGGGCTGGCCGACGGCGTTTTCCTGCATGAAGTCGCGGACGAACTTGCCGGTCTGGATGTCGGTCAGGACCGCTTTCATCCGGGCCTTGGTCTCGTCGTAGGGCAGGATGCGCGGGCCCGAGACATACTCGCCATATTCGGCGGTGTTCGAGATCGAGTAGTTCATGTTCGCGATGCCGCCTTCGTAGATCAGGTCCACGATCAGCTTCACTTCGTGCAGGCACTCGAAATAGGCCATCTCGGGCTCATACCCGGCTTCCACCAGGGTTTCGAAGCCCATGCGGATCAGTTCGACGAGGCCGCCGCAGAGCACGGCCTGCTCGCCGAAGAGGTCGGTTTCGCATTCCTGGCGGAAGTTGGTCTCGATGATGCCCGAACGCCCGCCGCCGATGGCCGAGCAGTAGGACAGGCCGATTTCCATCGCCTTGCCGGTCGCGTCCTGGTGGACGGCCACGAGGCAGGGGACGCCGCCGCCCTTGGTGTATTCGCCGCGCACGGTGTGGCCGGGGCCCTTCGGCGCCATCATGATGACGTCCACGCCCTTTTTCGGCTCGATCAGGCCGAAATGCACGTTCAGGCCATGGGCAAAGGCGATCGCAGAGCCTTCGCGCAGGTTGTCGTGGACGTATTTCTTGTAGGTCTCGGCCTGCAGTTCGTCGGGCATGGTGAACATGATCAGGTCGCACCAGGCGGCGGCTTCGGCGATGCCCATGACCTTCAGGCCCTCGGCTTCCGCCTTCTTGGCCGAGGGCGAGCCCTCGCGCAGGGCAACGACGAGGTTCTTGGCGCCCGAATCGCGCAGGTTCAGCGCATGGGCATGGCCCTGGGAGCCGTAGCCGAGGATGGCGACCTTCTTGTCCTTGATCAGGTTCACATCGCAGTCGCGGTCGTAGTAAACGCGCATTTGGCGTCTCCTTGCTGTTGATGGCGGCAAGATAGGGGAAATCGCAGTACGGACCGTGCAATCTTTGACCGCAGTCGAGTTTTCTGCGATAGATCATTCTTCAAATGGCCAGAAGGCGGATAATTCATGCAGCTGGACGGCACCGACCGACGGATCTTGCGGCATTGGCTTGCCGAGCCGGCGCTGGAGCGCGCGATGCTGGCCGAGCGGGCGGGTGTCACGCCGGCGACGCTGTGGCGGCGGCTGGACCGGCTGCGGGCGGGGGGTGTGATCCGGTCGGAAGGCGCGGCGATCGACTGGCGCGCGCTGGGTTACGGGGTCGAGGTCTCGCTCCGCTTCACGCTGGACAAGACCAACCCGCGCGCCTTCGACGAATTCATCGCGGCGGCGCGAGAGGTGCCGGAGGTGATAGGGATCGAGACCTTCCTTGGCCGCGTCGATGTGCGTCTCAACGTCATCGCCCGCGACATGGGGCATTGGACGGGGATCTACCGCGACCGGATTCTCACCCTGCCGCATATCGCCGAGGTCGAGGCACTGATGCTTGTCTCGACCATCAAGGACACCGGGGGGCTGCCGCTGTGATCGATCTGGACGATACCGACCGGGCGATCCTGCGGGCGCTGGTGGCGGATGGGACGCTTTCGGCCGGTGAGCTGGGCCGGCGGCTGGGGCTGTCGCAACCGGCGGTCTGGCGGCGGGTGCGGCGGCTTGAGGAGGCCGGTGTGCTGAAGGGCCTCGCGGTCGAGGTGGACCGCGAGAAGCTGGGCTTTGGGGTGACGGTCTTCCTTGGGGTGAAACTCGCCACCAAGGGGCGGGTGAGCCTGGAGGATTTCGAGCGCGCGGTGCAGGCAATCCCCGAGGTGCAGGTGGTGCAGCATGTGCTGGGGCTGTTCGACTACCGCCTGCGGGTCGTGGCGCGGGATATCGCGGATTTCGAACGGGTGCTGCGGCGGCGGATCATGACGCTGCCGGGGGTGGGGAACGTCGAGGCGAACGTGCTTCTGACCGAGGAACGTCGGCCGGGGCCGCTGGGCTGAACCCGGCGTAGGGTGGGCAATATTGCCCACCCTACGGGCTGGCAGAGCGCGACGGCTGGCGTTAGGCTCCCGCTGGAATAGGGAGGCCCACAATGAACTTGCCGCATGCACATATCGACCCCGAGGGGTTGCAGGAATTCTCGGTCGTCTTTACCGACCGTTCGCTGAACCACATGTCCGCCCGCTTTCAGGGCGTGATGCGCGATGTCTCGGGCCTGTTGAAAGAGGTCTACCGGGGATCGGCCGTGGCGCTGGTTCCGGGGGGCGGCTCTTACGCGATGGAGGCGGTGGCGCGGCAGTTCGGGCAGGGGCGCGTCCTGATCGTGCGGAACGGCTGGTTCAGCTATCGCTGGACGCAGATCTTCGAGGCGGGTGGATTTGCCGCCGAGACGACTGTGGTCATGGCGAGACAGACAGGGAATGATGCGCGCGCCCCTTACGCGCCGCCGCCGATCGAGGAGGTGGTGGCGAAGATCCGCGAGGTGAAGCCCGAGGCGGTCTTTGCGCCGCATGTCGAGACGTCGGCGGGGATCATCCTTCCCGACGATTACATCGCGCAGATGTCGGCGGCCGCGCATGAGGTGGGTGCGCTGATGGTGCTGGACTGCATTGCCTCGGGCTGCATCTGGGTCGACATGGCCGCGACCGGGGTCGATGTGCTGATCTCGGCGCCGCAGAAGGGCTGGTCGGCCTCGCCTTCGGCAGGGGTCGTGGTCCTGTCGCCCGCGGCCGAGACGCGGTTGGCCGAGACCACGTCAAACAGCTTTGCACTGGATCTGAAGAAGTGGCGGTCGATCATGGAAGCCTATGAAAAGGGTGGCCATGCCTATCACGCGACCATGCCCACCGACGCGATCCTGGGATTCCGTGACGCGATGGTCGAGACGAGGGCGATGGGCTTCGAGGCCGCAAAGGCCGCGCAATGGGAGCTGGGGCGTGCGGTGCGGGCGCTTCTGGCGGCGCGCGGGGTGGCTTCGGTCGCGGCCGAGGGCTTCCAGGCGCCGGGGGTGGTTGTAAGCTACACCAGTGACCCCGAAGTTCAGACCGGTGCGAAGTTCCGCGCGGAAGGGTTGCAGATCGCTGCCGGGGTGCCCTTGCAGGTGGGCGAGGGGCCTGAGTTCAAGACCTTCCGCCTTGGCCTTTTCGGGCTGGACAAGCTGAAGGATGTCGACGGGACAGTGGCGCGGCTGAAACGGGCGCTGGATGTGGTGATCCCGGGATAACAGACAGGCCGGAGGGGAGCTCTCCGGCCTGTGCGTTTTGGCAGAGTGATGCAGGATTACTGCGCGCCGAGGATCGCTTCGATGCCCTGGGCGGCGCCGGCGCGGGTGCGCAGGTTCTCGCTGTCGGCGAAGAAGGTGACCAGCTGGGCATACTGCGCGTTGGTCAGGCTGGACAGGTCAGCCGAGGGAACCAGCGTCAGGATCTGCGAGGTGATCGAGGACGGCAGGGCGACCGGAGCCTGCTGGGCGACGGCGCCGACAGCCGAAAGGGCGACAAGAGCGGATGCGAGCACGATGCTTTTCATGTTGTATTTCCTTGGCTTTGTTTGGTCCTGCCCCGTTGTGGGGCGGTGAGCGAGAGATGGGGTAGGCTGCCGGAAAAGCAAAATCACGGCTTGGTCGCGGCAAGTCTCTCGAATGTGAACGCCTGTGCGGCTTGCGACGGGAACATCTGCAATTCCCGCAGGAATTCCACAATCCGGGCAGGGCAGAATTCACATGTTACAAGGTTTTCACAGGGCCTTGCGGCGCTGCAGCAAGTCTGTGCAAAAACGCACGAAACTTCAGGTGCTCGCGGACGTAGCGGGGTCGCGCCCCATGCCGAGGCCCGCGCGCATCAGGGTCTGGCGCACCGGGCGGGTGGAATAGAGCAGGTCCAGCGCCCGTGCCCGCAAGTCGCGCAGAGGCTGGGTCCCCGCCATAGAGGCGCGGTTCAGCAGGTCGATCCCGGTGACGCGGGCCTGCACCTCCCAGTGGCGGCGGCGGTGATAGGCCTCGGTCACATCCGGGACGCCGGGGTCGGCGCGGTGTGTGCCGGCAAGGTCCAGAAGGCAGGCGAGGTCGGCAAGGGACATGTTCAGCCCCTGCGCCCCGATCGGCGGGACCACATGGGCGGCTTCGGCCATCAGGATGCAGCGCTGGCCGGACATGCGGTCGGCGATCCGGCTGATGATCGGCCAGATCGAGCGGCGGCTGACCAGGGTGAGCGGGCCAAGGACGCCGGAGGAGCGGGCGGTCATCTCGGCCTCGAATTCCGGCTCGGGGAGGGCGGCGAGGCGGGCGATCTCGTCGCCGCGCTCCATCCAGACGACGGCAGAGGCCGGCTGGCCGTCACGGTCGGGGAGGGGGACGAGGGTGAAGGGGCCGCCGGAGCGGTGGACTTCGGTCGATACATTGGCGTGGGGGATCGGATGGGTCACGGCGAAGGCCAGCGCCTTCTGGCCGTAGCGGAAGGTCCGGGCGGCGATCCCCAGCGCCTCGCGCACGGGGGAGTCGCGTCCGTCGGCACCGATCACCAGCCGGGCCGAGACGGTGGTCCCGTCGGAAAGCGTGACCAGCGCCTCGGTCTCGCGGGTCAGCATCCGATCGAAGCCGATGCCGATGCGGAGCGAGACATTGGGGAGTTCGGCGATCCGGCCCAGCATCTCGCGCCGTAGAAGCCAGTTCGGGAGGTTCCAGCCGAAGGGCGCGTCCGAGATGTCGGCGGCATCGAATTCCTTGGTCAGCCGCGCCTCGGTCGTCTCGCCGCCCGCGTCGATGATCCGCATGACCTGCAGCGGGGCGGCATGAGGGGCAAGACGGGTCCACAGGCCCGCGCCCTCCAGCACCCGGCGCGAGGGTTGCAGGAAGGCGGTGGTCCGAAGGTCGGCGCCGGCGTCCGCGGCCTCGGTCACCGGGGGGGTGGGGTCGACGCAGATCACGCGGAACCCGGCCGAGCCAAGGGCGCAGGCGGCGGTCAACCCCGCCACACCGCCGCCGGAAATCAGGATATCGGTCGTTTCGCGCATGATCGGCCCTCCGGCCGCGGAGATTAGGCCGGGGGGCCGCAAAGGGCCAGAGGACAGGTTGTCCTAGGGTCGGGCGAGGATCACGAGAAGGACGAACATCACCGGGACGAGGGCCAGCGCGGTGAGGACCAGCGCCGGCAGGCCCCAGATCTGGACCGCAAGGACCACGGCGGTCAGGGCGACGACGAGGAGGTAGTAGATCGTGTCGATCTCGCGCTCGACCTCGCGGATGACGCGGCCGACGACGGGCAGGGCGCGGAACAGGCGCGACAGGGGGCTGCGGCGGGGGGGTAGGGTCTCGAAACTTTGTGCGGTCATGGCTCTCTCCGTTTTCGGGGAGATGGGGCCGCGGGGCGGAAAAGGTCAGGGGCTGTGACGCTTCGTCACCCCTTGAGCCCCCGCAGGAAGGTGGCAAGGTCGTCGGTGTGGTGGTGGATATGCGGAGCGGGCTCGGGTGCGGGGGCCACGTGGATGGTACGCATCCCGAGGTCATGCGGCACGGCGAGGTTGCGCGCGTCGTCCTCGAACATGGCGGCGCGGGTCGGGTCCAGGCCGTCCTTGCCGAAGACCGTCGCAAAGGCGCGCGCGTCGGGCTTGGGATGGAATTCGGCGTGCTCCACCCCGTAAATCGCATCGAAAAGGCCGCCAAGACCGCGGGCAGAAAGGACTTTCTCCGCATAGGGCGCGCAGCCATTGGTATAGACGATCTTGCGGCCCGGAAGCTCACTGATGCTTTGCGCAAGGCCCGGATCGGGGGAGAGGACCGAGAAGTCGATGTCATGCACCTCGGTCAGATAGGGGCCGGGGTCGATGTCATGCTCGGTCATCAGACCCGCGAGGGTGGTGCCATAGGTCTGCCAGTAATAGGCGCGCAGGTGGTCCGCCCGCGCCCGGTCGACCTTGAGCGCCTGCATAACCCAGTCGGTCATGCGGACCTCGATCTGGTCGAAGAGGCGCATATGCGGCGGGTAAAGCGTATTGTCGAGGTCGAAGACCCAGGTCGCGACATGTTGGAAAGCGGGCGTCATGTGCGGGATCTAGTCCTTGGAGGCCGGGTTGGGAAGGGTTGATCGCATGGCCCGCGGCAGGCTAGGGTCCGGCGCGAATGACGGGAGGCCGGGCCAGTGCAGAAAGACGCCTATACGCTGATCCTGGAGGCGATCGAGGCCGGGGTCTACAAACCGGGCGACCGGCTGGTCGAAAGCGAATTGGCCGAGCGGCTGGGGGTCAGCCGGACTCCGGTCCGTGAGGCGCTGCAACGGCTGGAGACGCAGGCGATGCTGACGCGCGACGGGCGGAGCCTGATCGTGGCCTCGCTGGACCATAACCAGCTGGCCGAGCTTTACGCGGTGCGGACCGAGCTTGAGGGACTGGCGGCAAGGCTGGCGGCGCGGCATGCGACGCCGGAGGAGGTGCGGGTCCTGCGCAGCATGGTGGCAGAGGACCGGGCGCTGCTGGGCGGCGATCCGCGCGCCTTGTCGCGGGCGAACAAGCGGTTCCACAAGCAGATCCATCTGGCCAGCCACAACCGGTTTCTGGTGCAGCAGCTTGACCTTGTGCATCGGTCCATGGCGCTGATGGCCAATACCTCTTTCGCAGCCGAGGGGCGGGACGAGGTGGCGCTGGACGAGCATGACCAGATCGTCACCGCGATCGAGGCGGGGGATGGCGATGCGGCCTATCTGGCGCTGAAATCGCATATCAGCAAAGCGTTCGAGACGCGGCTTCGGGTCGATGCGGGGGAGCTGAGGCTTCGCTGATCACCGGGCGGCATGATCAAAGAGGCCGTGGGTGGTCTTGTCCCAGTAGAAGGGGCGCGTCGCAAGCTCCCACAGACCCTTGTAGGTCGCCAGCGAGGCGAGGGGGAAGTAAAGCTTCATCGTCGGGATCCAGAGCAGGCTGAGCCGCTGCCCGCTGCGGCGCAGGCCGATGATGCCGATGGAGAGGTTCGCGGCCTCGGACAGAAGGAAGACCGCCACCATCGCCCAAAGGACGCCCTGGGGCAGGGCGGCAAGCAGCGGATGGTCGAAGCCGAAGGGAACCAGCCAGAAGGTCCAGGCGATCGGTGAAAGCAGGAATTGCGCGACCGTGCCGAGGAAGAGGATCTGCACGCCGAAGAAGCGCCAGGGGCCCAGTTGCCGCCAGAGAAGGGCGGGGTCGCGCATGTGAACGGCCCAGGTCATCATGTAGCCCTTGAGCCAGCGCGAGCGCTGCTTGATCCATGGCAGCGCGCGGCAGTTGGCTTCCTCTCCGGTGACGGTATCCACAAAATCGGTCCGGTAACCGTGCCGCGCGAGGCGGAGGCCGAGATCGGCATCCTCGGTCACGTTGTGAGCGTCCCAAGCGCCCAGCTTTTCCAGCACCTCGCGGCGGAAGAACAGCGTGGTGCCGCCAAGGGGCACGACGAGGCCCAGCCGCGCGACGCCTGGCAGGATCAGACGGAACCAGCCGGCATATTCGATGGTGAAACAGCGGCTTAGCCAATTCGTCGTCGGGTTGTAATAGTCAAGCACGCCTTGCAGGCAGGCGACCTCGGGACCGGAGCGCTGGAACTGGGCGACGACCTTGCGCAGCTGGTCGGCGTCCGGCGCGTCCTCGGCATCGTAGACGCCGACAATGGCGCCACGCGCATAGACGAGGGCGTGATTCAGCGCGCGGGGCTTGGTCTTGACCGTGCCACGCGGGACGGTGATCACGCGCATCCAGCGGGGAAGCTCGGACCCCGCAAGGGCGGCGCGGGTGGTGTGATCGTCCGCCTCGACCACGAGGAGGACATCTAGCAACTCCTCGGGGTAGTCGAGCCGGTCGAGGCGGGCGACGAGGCGGGCGGCGATGTCGCTTTCCCGGTAAAGCGCAACGATCAGGGTGATGATCGGGTCGATCCCGCCTGCGGCTATTGGGGGGGCGGGCCGGGGCCGGGTGAGAGAGGCAACCATGGCGATCAGTTTCAGCCCGACAAGCAGGAACAGGCTGGTCACGAACAGGGCCAGAAGGCTGAGGGAAAGGCCAAGCGGGGTGGTCCAGCCGAGGGAGGCAATCAGCGCGAGCAGAGCAAGGCTGCGCGGAGAGCGGCCGAGGCGGGGCCAGGAGCGGCAGCTTTCGGCTGGCGCGACGCGGGTTTCGGCGGCGCGGGCGAGGGCGGGTCCGGCCAAACGGTGCACGGCGTCCTCGACCGCACCGGGGGCTGCCATGACGGGACAGACCGGGCCAAGCCGTTCCACAAGCCGGGCGCGGAGGCGGGGGAAGTCAGCCGGGCGCGAGGTGGCGACGACGGTGATATCCCCGACCCGGCGCCAGGGCAGCAGGCCGTGACGCAGGCAGTCGATGGGACCTACGACGTCCACGAGGCGGGGATCCGGCGGCTCGGCCAGCGGATCGATGAGGCCCATGCCCCAATTGCGCGCCTGCACCGTCAGAAGATCATGTTCGACCACCAGGCCACGGGCGCGCAGGATGTCGGGCAGACGCCCGGTCTCACGCCCGCTCTGGGAAAGTGCGCTGACCACATCTTCCGGGTCGACCACCCCGTCGCGCAGGAGCGCAGCCCCCATTGCCAGGCGCCGTATCGGGGCTGTCGGGGCGGAGGTCAGGTCAGTGCGCTGCGCGAAGCTCATGCCGCGCAGCTTGGGCCAGCCGGGTTAACAGATGGTTAATTTCCTAGCGCCGCGATTGCATTGCCTGGGCGAAACGCTCGAACAGGTAGAAGCTGTCCTGCGGTCCGGGCGAGGCCTCGGGGTGGTACTGGACCGAATAGATCGGCTTGCCATCCACCGCGATGCCGCAATTGGTGCCGTCGAAGAGGCTGACATGCGTCTCGGAGACGCCCTTGGGCAGGGTGTCGGCGTCGACGGTGAAGCCGTGGTTCATCGAGGTGATCTCGACCTTGCCGGTGGTCAGGTCCTTGACCGGATGGTTCGCGCCGTGGTGGCCGTGGTTCATCTTGCGGGTTTTGGCCCCGAGCGCGAGCGCAAGCATCTGGTGGCCAAGGCAGATGCCGAAGAGCGGCAGGTCCTTCTTGAGAACCTCCTGAATCATCGGCACGGCATATTCGCCGGTCGCCGCCGGGTCGCCGGGGCCGTTCGAGAGGAACACGCCCTCGGGGTTCAGCGCCAGCACATCCTCGGCCGTAGCGGTGGCGGGCAGCACGGTGACTTCACAGCCGACCGAGGCCAGGCAGCGCAGGATGTTGCGTTTCGCACCATAGTCGATGGCGACGACGCGGAGACCGGGGCCCTCACGGCGGGTATAGCCTTCGGGCCAGGCCCAGCGTTTCTCGTCCCAGCGGTAGCTTTGCGCGCAGGTCACCTCTTTGGCCAGATCAAGCCCGACCAGGCCCTTCCAGGCCCGCGCCCTGGCAACCAGCGTCTCGATGTCGAAGTTGCCCTCGGGGTCATGCGCCAGCGTCACATGCGGCGCGCCCTGCTGGCGGATCGCCCGGGTCAGGCGGCGGGTGTCGACCCCGCCAATGCCGATCCGGCCGATCCTGGTGAGCCATTGGGTCAGTTCGCCGGTCGAGCGCCAGTTCGACGGCTCGGTCGGGTCCCATTTCACCACCATGCCGGCAGCGGCGGGGGTTCCGGTTTCGTCATCCTCGGGGGTGACGCCAGTGTTGCCGATATGGGGGAAGGTGAAGGTCACGACCTGACCCGCGTAGGAGGGGTCGGTCATGATTTCCTGATAGCCGGTCATCGCGGTGTTGAAGACCAGTTCGGCGACGGTTTCCCCGGTGGCCCCGAAGCCGTGACCATAGAAGATGGTGCCATCGGCAAGGGCCAGGCAGGCGGTAGGCTTCTGCGGCGCAGGCATGACGACTCTCCTATCGGCAAATTGGGCGGAACCTAAGGGCAGGGGGGGACAGGGTCAAGCCACTGAATGAAAAGGTTTTAGAAAGGAAAATCAATGGTTTGACGAAAATGCCCACGGTTGCGGCTTGGTGCGGTTCGGGCTATCCTGCGGAACTTGGGGAAACAACGGGGAAACCACACATGCTTCTGCGAGACCGTCTGCAGACGGCCCTGAAAGAGGCCATGAGGGCGAAAGAGGCCGACCGGCTTTCGACGCTGCGCCTGATCAACGCCGCGATCAAGGACCGCGAAATCGCGGTGCGGGGCGAAGGCGACGCCGGCGATGTCGGCGAGGCCGAGATCCTGCAGATCA
Source organism: Alphaproteobacteria bacterium (assembly GCA_029289325.1). Lineage (GTDB taxonomy): Bacteria > Pseudomonadota > Alphaproteobacteria > Rhodobacterales > Rhodobacteraceae > Tabrizicola. The sequence continues at coordinate 55,231 of JARFTV010000002.1, read as the reverse complement.
TGGGCAAGATGGTGAAGCAGCGCCAGGAATCGGCGCGGGCCTATGAGGAGGGCGGGCGGCTGGAACTGGCCGAGAAGGAACTGGCGGAAATCCAGGTGATCCAGGAATTCCTGCCGCGCCAGATGACCGAGGCCGAAATCGCGGCGGCAGTGGACGCGGCCGTGGCCGAGACCGGTGCTGCCAGCATCCGGGACGTTGGCAAGGTGATGGCCGCCCTCAAGGCGAAATACACCGGCCAGATGGATTTCGGCGCGGTCGGCGCGCTGGTGAAGGGGCGGCTCGGCTAGGAGAGCGGGCGGCGGAAGGCCGCCCAGGCGATGGCCAGCCAGAAAGCGGCGCGGAACGGCAGGGCCAGTGCGGTGCGCAGTTCGACCGGCGCGCCGGTGAGGGCATACAGGCCGAATCCCGCAAAGACGGCCATCGTCGCCAGCCCGATCGCCAGTGCGATCCAGCGCGCGGCGGGGTGGTTTCGCCACAGGGCGTAGGCCCCGACGAGATAGGCGAAGCCGGCGGCCGTGTTGAAGATCACCACGAAGGGGACGGCATTTCCTGCGGCCTCTTGCGCGGCCCTTGGGCCAAAGAGTACGCTGCCGCCGCTGAAGATGGTCAATGCGCCGAACAGCGCCGCGGCGATGGCGGCGGGGCGGGTCCAGCGAGGGATCTGGGTCATGGCAGACCTCCGGGTCTTGAATGTCCCATTCTGCCCCGGATACGGCCCGCGCGCCTTGACCAAAGTCAAGTCAGCGCAGGGCGTGCAGCCTTGATTGCAGTTCATCCCTGAGCGCGACGCGTTCCTCTTCAGAGAGGAATGCGCCAAGTTCGACCTCACGGCCCTCGCCCTTCAGCGTGAGGTAGTTCGGCACCGGCCCGCCGGTTTCGTGCAGGGACACCCGCAACCAGTAGGGGTTCGCCTCCCAGTCCTGGCGGAGGCCCCTGGGCCCGTGGCGGACCAGCGTGATCCGCTCGCGGCCAAGGCGCAGATCCTCTACAATGTCACGGTCGCGGCCGTTCTTGCGCAGCGCGAACCAGATCGCCCAGATCGCGGTCAGAAGGAAGGGGAGGAGCGCCCAGACCACGGGGCTGCCGAGGATCCCAAGCAGCGGGACGGCGATCAGGGCGGCGGTCAGACCGACGAACCAGACGAAGCCGCGCTGGTCAAGCGAGCGGTGCGGCCAGAGATGCAGACGGTCTTCGCCGCCGTCAGAGGGAAGCCATTCGTAGGGCATGGGCGCAATCTAGGGGCGCTGTCGGCAAGGAAAAGGGGGTCAGTCGGCAACCAGGTCAAGGAAGGCGCGGAAGGCCGTGCGGTAGGCGGTCGGGTTCTCGGCATAGGAACCGAGGTGGTCGGCCCCGGTCCAGAGGGTCACGGTCGGCGCGGCACGACTGGCAGCGAGGGTTTCCGCGGGGCCGATGGGCGTGATCCGGTCGCCCGTGCCATGAGCGAGGAAAAGCGGGCCGGGGAAGGCGGCATAGGTCGCGCCGACCTCGGCCCGCGTGAGGTCAAGGCCGGTCATGCCCGGCAGGATCAGCGTCGCGGCCCAGGCCATCGGGCCCGGGAGCGGGTTGCCGCTAAGCTGCGACAGATGCTCCAGCACCGAGCCGAAGCTGAGCGCGGGGCTGTCCAGAGCGATGGCCCGGACGCGGTCGGCATGGGCGCTGTTGGTCAGGAACTGGCCCAGCACCGCCGCCCCCATCGATTCTGCCACGACCAGCACCGGCGCGGCCTCGGCTCCGGACAGGTGCAGGATCGCGGCTTCAAGATCGGGCCATTCCTCCAGCCCGAAGGCATAGCGGCGCGCCGGACTTGCAGGGGCCGAGGGATCGTTGCGGTAGCTGATGAGAAGGGTGGTCCAGCCCGCCTCGTGCAAAAGGGTCAGGTGGCGGTAGCCGTCCTCACGCGCGCCGGCGATGCCGTGGACATAGACGGCACGGCCGACTTCGTCCCCGGCGGCGGGGACCAGCCATGCCTCGGCCGCGCCGAGGGGCGTGACGATCTCTACCGCCTCGAAGGGCAGGGACAGCGCGTCGACCGGCGAGCCGCGATAGCCGAGAGTCAGGGGGTCTTTTGGCGGTGTGGCCAGCGCGATGGCCGAGGCGATGGTGCCCACGGTCAGCAGCTGGGTCGCGGCGCGGGCGACGAAATAGCCGGTCAGGGCGACATAGCCGGTTCCGGCCAGAGCAAGGATGAAGGCCAGGACCAGGATCAGGCGCATAAGAACTCCGAATGAAAAGGAAAAGGCCCCGGGGTTGTCCCGGGGCCTTTCAAGCGGTGCGCCTTAGTGGGCGTGCGACTTGTCCCAATCTTCACGCTTGGGCAGCTGCTCGAACGTGTGCTCGGGCGGCGGGGTGGGCAGGGTCCACTCCAGCGTGTCGGCATATTCGTTCCAGTAGTTCTTCTCGGTGATCCGACGGCCGGCGGTCAGGGTGTAGAACACGATGCCGATGAAGAACACGAAGGAGGCGAAGGACAGGAAGGCGCCGATCGAGGAGAACCAGTTCCAGTAGGCATAGGCCTCCGGATAGTCGATGTAGCGGCGCGGCATGCCCTGGCGACCCAGGAAGTGCTGCGGGAAGAAGGTGAGGTTCGAACCGATGAACATCATCCAGAAGTGCAGCTTGGCCGCCCATTCCGGGTACTGCCGGCCGGACATCTTGCCCATCCAGAAGTAGATCCCGGCAAAGATCCCGAAGACGGCGCCCAGCGACATCACATAGTGGAAGTGCGCCACGACATAGTAGGTGTCATGGTAGGCACGGTCCACCGGGGCCTGGCTCAGGACGATCCCGGTCACGCCGCCGACGGTAAAGAGGAAAAGGAAACCGAAGGCCCAGAGCATCGGTGCCTTGAACTCCACCGAGCCGCCCCACATCGTTGCGATCCAGGAGAAGATCTTGATGCCGGTCGGCACCGCGATGACCATGGTCGCGAGCATGAAGTAGGACTGCTGCGTCAGGCTCATCCCGGCGGTGTACATGTGGTGGGCCCAGACGACGAAGCCGAGGACACCGATCGCCACCATCGCATAGACCATCGGCAGGTAGCCGAAGATCGGCTTGCGCGAGAAGGTCGCGATGACCTGGGAGATGATCCCGAAGGCCGGCAGAATGATGATGTAGACTTCCGGGTGGCCGAAGAACCACAGGATGTGCTGGTAGAGCACTGGGTCACCGCCACCCGAGGGGGTGAAGAAGGTGGTCCCGAAGTTCCGGTCGGTCAGCAGCATGGTGATCGCGCCAGCCAGCACCGGCAGGGCCAGCAGGATCAGCCAGGCGGTGACGAAGATCGACCAGGCAAAGAGCGGCACCTTGTGCAGGGTCATCCCCGGCGCGCGCATGTTCAGGAAGGTCGTGATGATGTTGATCGCGCCCAGGATCGAGGAGGCACCCGACAGGTGGACAGCGAAGATCGCGAGGTCCATCGCATAGCCGCCTTCCGCCGTGGTCGACAGCGGCGGGTAGAGAACCCAGCCCACGCCCGCGCCGGTCCCCAGATCGCCACCGCCGCCGGGCGCGAAGAGCGAGGCCACGGCCAGCGAGGTCCCGGCGATGTACAGCCAAAAGGACAGGTTGTTCATCCGCGGGAAGGCCATGTCCGGCGCGCCGATCTGCAGCGGCATGAAATAGTTGCCGAAGCCGCCGAACAGCGCGGGAATCACGACGAAGAACATCATCAGGATGCCGTGCGCCGTGACCGTCACGTTCCACAGATGCCCGTTGGGGGTGCAGGTCGCGCTGCCGTCTGCGATCAGGCGCATGCCTTCCTGGCACATGTACTGGACGCCGGGATCCATCAGCTCCATCCGCATGTAGACGGTGAAGATGACCGAGATCAGGCCGACGATCCCGCCTGCGAACAGGTAGAGGATGCCGATGTCCTTGTGGTTCGTCGACATGAACCAGCGGGTGAAGAACCCGGGTCTGTCGTGCTCATGGCCGTGAATGGCTGCGTCCGCCATAGGCTGCTCCCGCTTTTCGTCTGTGCATTGCCTGGTGCGGCCTGATCAACAGACCGCCCGGTTCCCTTGTTCCCAAGTCTTTAGCGACCGCGCGGTCAGGTCGCAATGCATGACTTTGCCGCAGGGGGCAGAAATTGCCTTGCAAAACGGCGGGGGCGCGGCCCGTTGCGGTGCCGCGCCCGGATGGTTTGACGGTTACTTCGCGACCGCGGCAAGGTAGGCGGCCACATCCTCGCTGCCCTTGGCGAGCTTGAAGGACATTTTCGACTTGGCCGATTGGTCGCCGAGCGTCGCTTTCAGATATCCGGCCGGATCGGCGGTATAGGCCGCCAGGCTTGCCTCGTCCCAGACCGCGCCGGTCGCGCCCAGGGCGGCCAGCGATTCGCCATAGGCAAAGTCCGGGTCCGAGGCGATGCGCTGACCGATCACGCCGTAGAGGTTCGGGCCGGTGCGACCGCCCTTCTGGATCTCGGTCCCGTCCGGGGCGACGATCGAATGGCAGGCCTTGCACTTCTTGAACCCGTCCTCGCCCGCCGCGGGATCGGCCGCGAAGGCAGGCGCCGCAAGCAGCGCAGCGGCAATGGCGAGAAGGTTTAGCGTCTTCATGGTGTCCTCATGTGTCACGGGCAGGCGTCCTGCCACGGGGGAAAGATGGGGCGTGGAGGGGGCGATATGCAATAGCAAGCCGACGGTATGCTCCCTCAGGCCGCACAACTGGCTCCCTGGAAGCGACGGGGAAAGGTGGCCATGAGCGCCGCGTCGAGGTCGGCCATCGTCACCGGCAGGCCCAGATCGACAAGCGAGGTCACGCCATGCTCGCGGATGCCGCAGGGAACGATTCCCTGGAAATGCGACAGGTCGGGTTCGACGTTGATCGAAATGCCGTGAAAGCTGACCCAGCGGCGCAGCTTGATGCCGATGGCGGCGATCTTGTCCTCGGTCGGGCGGCCGTCGGGGCCGGGACGGTCGGGACGTTGCACCCAGACGCCGACGCGGCCGTCGCGAATCTCTCCGGTCACGTTGAACTCGGCCAGCGTGTCGATCACCCAGCGTTCGAGCTCGCGCACGAAGCAGCGCACATCCTGGCCGCGCGCCTTCACGTCGAGCATGGTGTAGATCACCCGCTGGCCGGGGCCATGATAGGTATACTGCCCGCCGCGGCCCACGGGATAGACGGGGAAGCGGTCGGGATCGACAAGGTCCTCGGCCCGGGCCGAGGTGCCAGCGGTGTAAAGCGGCGGGTGTTCCAGAAGCCAGATCGCCTCGCCCGCGCGGCCTTCGTGCATGGCGGCGACATGCGCCTCCATTGCGGCCAGCGTCTCGGGGTAGGGGGCAAGCCCCGGTATATGGGTCCATTCCACCATGATGCGCCTTGGGTTCGGGTGGCTTCCTATACCCCGTCCTGCCGCCGGGAGCGAGAGGCGTGAAAATGCCTCTTTCCTTCCCGCGCGACTGCCGCTAGATAGCGGGCGTCCAGACCAGACCCCGTGCGGATGTGGCGGAATTGGTAGACGCGCAGCGTTGAGGTCGCTGTTCCTTAACCGGAGTGAAAGTTCGAGTCTTTTCATCCGCACCAGGGTCGGTCGGGCATGCCAGAGGGCGCGGGAACTCTCCCGCGCCCTTTGCATTTGGCGGGCTGCGCAAGTCGTCGGCACGACCGGAACTGTGCCCTGATTCTTGCCGTTTGCGGGCAATCTGTCCGCCAATATCGAAAGATATGCACGATTTTCCCGCAAGGACGCATTGGTCGTCCTGGGTGTCGCTTAAGTCTTGTCGCTGGCCGAAAAACTGCGTTGCATTGCCGATCACCATTGGCTTAAGTCGAAGCAAGCCAGAAGGCGCGCTGGCGCCCACACATCAGGGAGAGACGGGTGACGGTTGAGCCCCGCAACGACGCTTTCGTCGCATTCGAACATGTTCAGAAAAGCTATGACGGCGTCACGCTGGTCGTGAAGGACCTGAACCTCAGCATCGGCAAGGGCGAGTTCCTGACGATGCTTGGTCCCTCGGGCTCGGGCAAGACGACCTGTCTGATGATGCTGGCCGGGTTCGAGACGGCGACGAATGGCGAGATTCGCCTGGATGGACGGCCGATCAACCAGGTTCCGCCGCACAAGCGCGGGATCGGGATGGTGTTCCAGAACTACGCGCTCTTTCCGCATATGACGGTGGGCGAGAACCTGGCCTTTCCGCTGGAAGTGCGCGGGATGGGCAAGTCCGATCGTGAGGCCAAGATCAAGCGTGCTCTGGACATGGTGCAGATGGGCGCTTTCGCCAACCGCCGCCCGGCGCAGCTTTCGGGCGGCCAGCAGCAGCGGATCGCGCTGGCCCGGGCGCTGGTCTTCGACCCAAAGCTCGTGCTGATGGACGAACCCCTGGGTGCCTTGGACAAGCAATTGCGCGAACACATGCAGTTCGAGATCAAGCACCTGCATGAGAACCTTGGCATCACCGTTGTCTACGTGACCCACGACCAGGGCGAGGCGCTGACGATGTCGGACCGCGTCGCCGTCTTCAACGATGGCCGCATCCAGCAGCTCGCGCCCCCGGCGGACCTGTACGAACGCCCCGAAAACAGCTTCGTTGCCCAGTTCATCGGCGAGAACAACAAGCTGCTCGGCACCATCGAGGAGCTTTCGGGCGACAAGGCGCTGGTGCGTCTGGCGACCGGCGAGCTGATCGACGCGACCCCGGTCAACGTCAAGGAGAAGGGCGGCAAGACCCTGGTCTCGATCCGCCCGGAACGGGTGGAGTTCAAGCCCGAGATCATGCCTCCGGGCGCCCATATGATCGACGCCGAGGTGCTGGAGATCATCTACATGGGCGACATCCTGCGCGTCGTGCTGAAGGTCGCCGGTTCGGATGACTTCGTGATGAAGATGCGCAACACTCTTGGCCAGACCCGTCTCGAGCCCGGCCAGAAGATCAAGGTGGGCTGGCATCCCCAGGATGCCCGCGCGCTGGATCCGTGAAAAAGGCCGCGAAGACCGGTCGAAGAGACTGCAAGATCAATACAGGGAGCATGGAAATGAAGAAGACCCTCATCCTGACGACCGCGCTGGTCGGCCTTGGCTTTGCCGCCAATGCCGACGTGACGGTCATGTCCTGGGGCGGCGCCTATGGCGAGGCCCAGACCGAAGCCTTCGTCAAGCCGTTCATGGCCGAGACCGGCATCAAGACCATCATGGTGGACAGCGACAACCCGGCGACCCCGGTGAAGGCCATGGTGGAATCGGGCAACGTCACCGTCGACGTCGCCAACATCGAATACGCCGACGCGATCCGCCTGTGCGACGAAGGTATCCTCGAGCCGATCGACGCCAGCACCCTGCCGGCCGGCGCCGATGGCACCCCGGCGATTGACGACTTCCTGCCGGGCGCGATCACCGAATGCGGTGTCTCGACCGACATCTGGTCGAACGTCTTTGCCTATGACAACACCAAGTTCCCGGAAGGCCCGACCACTGTCGCCGACTTCTTCGACCTGGAGAAGTTCCCCGGCAAGCGCGGCCTGAAGAAGGGCGCCAAGGCGGTGCTGGAATTCGCGCTGATGGGCGACGGCGTTCCTGCCTCCGAAGTCTATGACGTGCTCTCGACCCCAGAGGGCGTGGAGCGGGCCTTTGCCAAGCTGGACACGATCAAGAAGGACGTCGTCTGGTGGGAAGCCGGCAGCCAGGCGCCGCAGCTGCTGGCCGACGGCGAAGTGGTGATGACCACTGCCTACAACGGCCGGATCTTCGCCGCCGCCCAGAACGAGGGCAAACCCTTCCAGATCGTCTGGGATGGCCACATCTACGAAAACGAGATGTTCGTGATCCCGAAGGGTGCGCCGAACATGGAGCAGGCGATGGAGTTCATCCGCTTCGCCACCTCGACCGAAGGTCTGCGCGCCTCGGCCCAGCAGATCTCCTACGGTCCGGCCCGCAAGTCGTCGATGGCGGAAGAGATCATCTACAAGGACGGCAAGACGGTGATGGCGCCGCACCTGCCGACCGCGCCCGAAAACATGGCCAACGCGCTGGAAACCTCGGCTGACTTCTGGGTCGACCATGACTCCGAACTGAACGAGCGCTTCCAGGCCTGGCTGGCGCAGTAACCCGACCTGGGCCGGGCGCGGATCGCGCGCCCGGCCTGCTACAGGAAGATCACGCATGGCCGACGCAGCCCAGATCCTGACCACCGCCGATGGCCGCCCGCTGAAGGCCGCGCTGGCCGCAGCGCAGGGCCGGGCCAAGCGCCGCGCCTTCCTTCTGGTGCTGCCGCTTCTGCTTTTCGTGCTGCTGACCTTCCTGGTGCCCATCGCCTATATGCTGATGCGCTCGGTCGAGCATGACGGCTTCGCCGCCTCGGCCCCGGCGCTGGTCGAATGGTTCGACGAAAACCCCGATTTCGATCCGGCCAACCCGCCGGAAGAGGCGTTCGCCGCTCTGGTCCAGGACCTGGCGCGGATGCAGGAGGAACGGACCACCGGCATCGCGGGGACCCGGATCAACTATTCCGTCCCCGGCTCGATCAGCATGTTCAAGAAGGGCGCGCGTGAGGCGGCCGGACTGGAACCGCCCTACAAGGAGGCGCTGCTGGCCGTCGATGCCAACTTTGGTCGCCCGGCGCTGTGGCGCGGGATGGCTTCGGCGAGCAATGCCTACACCGCGGAATTCTACCTTGTCGCTTCCGACAGGAAACTGACCGACGCCGGCTGGGCGCGCGGCGGGGACAAGGAACGCATCTACCTGTATCTTTTCGGCAAGACCTTCATGATCTCGGCTTTGATCACGGTGATCTGCCTGCTGCTGGCATTCCCGGTCGCGCATCTGCTTGCGACCCTGCCGATGTCGAAGGCGGCGCTGCTGATGATCCTTGTGCTCTTGCCGTTCTGGACCTCGCTTCTGGTGCGGACCACGGCCTGGATCGTGCTTCTGCAGGAGCAGGGGGTGGTCAACAACCTCCTCGTCGGGCTGGGACTTTTGGACGACAAGGGCCGGCTCAGCATGATGTACAACATGACCGGCACCGTGGTGGCGATGACCCATGTGCTCTTGCCGTTCATGATCCTGCCGCTCTACTCGGTGATGCGGGTGATCCCGCCAAGCTATGCCCGCGCGGCCCGGTCCCTGGGCGCGACCAGCTGGACCACCTTCCGCCGGGTCTACCTGCCGCAGACCCTGCCGGGGATCGCGGCGGGCTCGCTTCTCGTCTTCATCCTCGCGGTTGGCTACTACATCACCCCCGCGCTGGTCGGCGGTGCGGACGGGCAGCTGATCTCGAACCTCATCCAGTTCCACATGTCGAAGTCGAACTGGTCGCTTGCCGCCGCCATTGCCGCGATGCTCCTGGCCGCGATCCTGATCCTGTACTGGATCTACGACCGCCTGGTCGGCATCGACCGGCTGAAGTTCGGCTGACGGAGAACACCATGGCCCTGCCCACCTATGCCTCGCCGCTGGAGCGTCTGTGGTATTACACCTATCTGACGATCTGTGTGCTGATCTTCCTGTTCCTGATCGCACCGATCCTCGTGGTGATCCCGCTGTCCTTCAACCCGGACGCCGACTTCACCCTCGGGGCCGAGTTCCTGGACCCCGCCACCTATTCGCTGCGCTGGTATGACACGCTGCTGACGCTGGGTCATCCGGCCACCGCCGATGCCCCGCGCGACGACGCCTGGTGGTCCGCGGTCTGGGAGCGGTCGACCTGGGTGCAGGCGGCGAAGAACTCGCTCTGGGTCGGGCTCTGGGCCACGATCCTGGCCACGACGCTGGGAACCATCGCCGCGCTTGGCCTGAGCCGGCCCGAGATGCCCTATCGTCGGCTGATCATGGCGCTGCTCATCTCGCCGATGATCGTGCCGATCATCATCATCGCGGTGGGGATGAGCTTCTTCTATGCCAAGGCCTGCGTCGCGCCGGACAGCGCGATGGCGCTGATCTTCGGCTGGATGCTGTCGGAAAAGGGCTGCCTTGCGAATTCGCATCTTGGGGTGATCGTGGCCCATGCGGTCCTCGGGATTCCCTTCGTGATCATCACGGTGACGGCGACGCTCTCGGGCTTCGACCAGTCCCTGATCCGGGCGGCGCAGTCGATGGGCGCGAACCCGCGCACGGTGTTCTTCAAGGTCATCATGCCGCTGATCCTGCCGGGCGTGATCTCGGGTGCTCTGTTTGCGTTCGTTACGTCCTTCGACGAGGTGGTGGCGGTGCTCTTCATCGCCGGGCCCGACCAGCAGACGATCCCGCGGCAGATGTTCAACGGCATCCGCGAGGCGATCTCTCCGGCGATTCTCGCAGTGGCCACGATCCTAGTGGTGATCTCTGTCCTGCTTCTGGCCACGGTCGAGGTGCTGCGGCGCCGGTCGGACCGGCTCCGCGGCGTGACCGGACGCTGAGCGCGGCCCCTCGGGCGACTTCATCATCCCGTTGCGGTGCACGGCGACGGGGGGCGAAGCCGTCAGGGGGCGGTCAGGGCAGGATGTGCAGCCAGCCCCAGGCGGTGACGATGGACAGCGCGGTCGCGACCAGCACGCTGGAGGCGTTCACCCGTTTCCCCACCCCGTACATGTGTGCGAACATATAGGCGTTGACGCCGGGGGCCATTGCCGCCGTCACCACCGCAGAGCGCAGGGCCGCACTCTCCAGCTGGAACACCTGCGTTCCCAGCGCCCAGGTGATCGCGGGATGCAGGACCAGCGACGCGGCGGTGACCATCAGAACCGGGCCGAGGTCGCCCTCGATCCGATACCGCACGAGGACACCGCCCAACCCGAACAGCGCCACCGGGATCGCCGCCCGGGAGATCATGTCGATGCCGGACCAGAAGAATCCGGGCAGCGGGTTCCCGGCAAGGTTCACCGCGAACCCCGCGAGGATCCCGATCACCAGCGATTGCGACAGGATCGCGCGGCCGATCTGGCGGCCGAGTGCCACGCCCGAAAGGCCGTGCCCCCGGCTTTTCGCCCATTCCATCAGCGCGATTCCGAAGCCGTACAGCATGGGCGCATGGAGCGAGATGATCGCGTAATTGCCCTGAAGCGCCTCCGTCCCATAGGCACGTTCGGTGATGGCGAGCCCAAGGAGGAGCGAGTTCGAGAAAAGCCCCGCAAAGCCGATGGCGACGGCATCCGGCATCGGGCGGCCGAAGACCAGCATCGCGCCCAGAAAACAGGCGAAGAAACCCGCGAAAGCTCCGCTGTAGAAGCTGGTCATCAGGCCAAGGTCATAGGCGGCCGAAAGATCGAGATGCGCGATGGAGCGGAAGAGAAGGCAGGGCACCGCGAAATTCTGTGCAAAGCGCATCAGGCCGTCGACGGCCGGCTCGGCCAGAAGCCGGGCGCGGACCACGACATAGCCAAAGCCGATCACCAGAAAGACCGGAAGAATGACGTCAAGAAGCGCGCTCATGTCTGGAGTCGCATCGGCAGTCGCATCGCACCGATCGGTCCCTGGATCGAAGGCACAATCACCGGCTGGAGCCGTGTCTGGTCGGCCGGACGGGCGGATGTTCAGGGCTGGTTGTCATAGGTCAGGGTCATGCCGTCGAAGGCGGGGACGATATGGGGCGGAAGCTCGGCCTTAAGGGTCTCGTAATCAAGGTCGATGTGCATGTTGGTCAGCACGGCGCGGGCAGGGCGGGCGCGGGCGATCCATTCCAGCGCCAGGGCCAGGTGCGCATGGGTCGGATGCGGCTTGCGGCGCAGGGCGTCGACGATCCAGCAGTCCAGGCCGCCGAGGAAGGGCCAGGAGCTTTCGGGGATCTCTACCGCATCGGGAAGATAGGCCAAGGGGCCGATGCGGAAGCCAAGTGCGTCCATCGCGCCATGCTCGGCCGGGAAGGGTGTCAGCTCCACCGGGCCGCCAGCACCGGTCACCGTAACCGGCCCGTCGATCGTGTGCAGGTCGAGGATCGGCGGGTAGGGTGAGCCCTGGGGCTGGATGAAGGCATAGCCGAATCGGGCAAGCAGGGATTCCTGGGTCGGTCCGTCGGCCCAGACCGGCAGGCGGCGGGACAGGTTGAAGACCACCTGCCGCAGATCGTCGATCCCGTGCATGTGGTCGGCATGGCTGTGGGTATAGACCACCCCGTCCAGGGTGCCGACGCCCGCGTCGAGCAGCTGGTCGCGCATGTCGGGCGAGGTGTCGATCAGGACCCGGGTCACGCCGGCCTCGGTCTCGCGGGTAACAAGAAGCGAGCAGCGGCGGCGGCGGTTCTTCGGGTTCTCCGGGTCGCAGGCGCCCCAGTCGCCGCCCAGTCGCGGGACCCCGCCCGAAGAGCCGCAGCCAAGAATGGTGAAGCTGAGCCGCGCCATCACGCGGCCCTTCTGGCGCGCGGGAAAAGCCGGTCGAAATTCGCCGTCGTGTGGGCGGCGAAGTCTTTCAGGCTCAGCCCGAAAACCGGCGCCAGGGCGCGGGCGGTATGGGCGACATAGGCCGGCTCGTTCCGCTTGCCGCGATAGGGCGGCGGGGCAAGATAGGGGCTGTCGGTCTCCAGCACCAGCCGGTCAAGCGGGGCCTTCGCGAAGATGTCGCGGAGCTCCTGCGACTTCGGGAAGGCGGCGATGCCCGAGATCGATAGGGTGAACCCCATCTCAAGCGCCGCCTCGGCCAGGCGGGGGCCAGAGGAGAAACAGTGCATCACGCAGCTGTAGGGCTGGCGGGCCATGCCCTCGGCGAGGATCGCTTCCATGTCCGCATCCGCGTCGCGGGAATGGATGATCAGCGGCAGGCCGGTTTCCTGCGCAGCTTCGATATGGATGCGGAGGCTGGTCTGCTGGACCGCTTTCGACTCCGCCGTGTAATGGTAGTCGAGGCCGGTCTCACCAATGCCGACGAATTTCGGATGCCGCGCAAGGGTCACAAGATCCTCGACCGTGACCAGAGGTTCCTCATGTGCGCTCATCGGATGGGTGCCCGCGGCGTAGAAGACCTCGGCATGGGCTTCGGCCAGGGCGCGGACCTTCGGCTCGTTCCTCAGCCGCGTGCAGATCGTGACCATCCGGTTCACCCCTGCGGCGCGGGCGCGGGTCAGGATCGCCTCGGTCTCCTGGATCAGGTCTGGGAAGTCGAGATGGCAGTGGCTGTCGACGAGATCAAGTTCGGATGGGGACATTTCGGCTTACCTCAGGGCGAGGCTTCCCGCCGTCTCGTCGAGCTTCAGGAGCATATCCATCAGAAGCGCGGCAGGGTCAAGATTGACCGCCTTGCCACGCCGGGCTCGGGCAGTGAGGTCGGCAGCGAGCTGTGCCCAGGCGCGGGCCGCCAGCGGATCGGGGGCGAGGCTCTGAAGGAGCCGGGCCTCGTTCGGCGCGGCCTCGGGTGGGGTCTGGCCGGTCGCGCCGGAGCGGGCGAGGCGGGCGAGGAAAAGGTCGATCAGGGTGACGAGAAGGTCGAAGGTCTCGGCCGCGCCCCGCGCCCCGGCCAGTTCGGCCAGGGCAAGGGCCTGGGCGCGGTCGAGCCGGGGCAGGGTGGCGAACAGCCGGGTGAGGGCGGTGTAGAGCTTCAGGCCGTCGAGGTTGGTCAGGCGGAAGGCTTCGCCCACGGACCCGCCGGAAAGCTCGGCCAATGCGATGCGATCTTCGGGCGCGATCTCGCCGCCGGCCTGGGTCAGGGCGTCGCTGAGATCCTGCGGGGCGAGAGGGGTCAGGCGCAGCTCGCGGCAGCGGGAGCGGATCGTGGGCAGAAGCCGCGCGGGCTGATGGGCGATCAGGAAGAGGGTGACGTTCGGCGGCGGCTCCTCGAGGAGCTTGAGAAGGGCATTGGCGGCGGCGGGGTTCATCTCGTCCACCGCGTCGATGATCGCGGTGCGGCGGCCGCCATCGGCCGCAGTGAGGGCGAAGAAGGATTTCATCTTCCGCACCTCGTAGACCGAGATGACCTGCGACAGCGCGGTCTCCTTGTCGTTCGGGCCGCGGCGGAGGAGGAAGTGGCGGGGTTCGGCGAGCTGAAGAAGGCGGCGGGCGACGGGGTGGCTGTCCGCGATGTCGAGCGTCTCGGGCGGGGGGGCGGCGAACATGCCGCCGTCATCCTCGGGCGTGGCCAGCAGGAACCGGGCGAGGCGCCAGGCGAGGGTGGCCTTGCCGACCCCTTTCGGCCCGGTCAGCATCCAGGCGTGGTGGAGGCGGCCGGAGGTGAAGGCGCGCAGGAACTCGGCCTCCTGCGCCGGGTGGCCGAAGAGGGCCCCCGTCTCGCGCGGGTGGGGGGCGCCTTCGAGGCGGTCGGGCTCGGGCAGGGGGTCTTTCTCGGCCATTCGCAGAGATTGCATGGGCGAGGGGGGAAGGGGAAGGGGGTGCAGATGTGTCCAGCGTGGACAGAGTGGCGTTGCAAGTAAAATCAAGGGGTTGGATGCGCGCGTTCATGATCTGTCAATCTCTTTTCCGCCATGCGGGGCGGCAGGTCCCCTGGGCGGATCGATGCCGGGTCGGGTCGCGGCAGGCAGGAAAGCCGCGGCGGCGGTGAGGCAGGGCTCTGTTGACCGGATCGGTTTCGCGGCGCAGTCTGGATCGGCAGGGCGGAGGCTTGCCAGGTGCTGGACGGTCCGCGCGGATGGGCGCGCCAGGGTCAGGCGGCGGGCGGGGGCACTTGGGCAGCGTCCGCCCGGAGAAAACCGGCCAGGGCAGGGGGGCTTCATGGAGCCAAGAATTTCGCTGGTCACGCTGGGAGTGGCGGACCTTGAACGCTCGGTCGCGTTCTACCGCGACGGGCTCGGCTTGCCGACCGAGGGGATCGTGGGCGGCGAGTTTGCGCATGGGGCCGTGGCTTTCTTCCCGCTGGCGGGCGGGTTGCGGCTGGCGCTTTGGGCGCAGGAGGATCTGGCTTGGGATACCGGGCTGGCGCGGGAGCCGGTCAGCCCGACGGGAATGTGCCTGGCGCATAATGTGGCCGCGCGGGAAGAGGTCGATACAGTGCTTGCGGCGGCAGAGGCGGCTGGGGCGCAAGTGGTGAAGCCGCCGGCGGCGACGTTCTATGGCGGCTATGCGGGGTATTTCCAAGACCCGGACGGGCATCTGTGGGAGGTGGCCTGGAACCCGGCGATGCTGCCGGAGTGAGGGGGTGACGGGACGCGAAGAGCCTGGGGTAGGGTGGGCGATATCGCCCACCCTACGATCGTGCGGCGCGCTCTGACAGGCGGGGGGCCACTTCCTGCCAGACGCGGGTCGCCACCGCCTCGGGCGCGGCGTCGGCGTCGATCACGCGGAAACGGTCCTGCCGGGCGGCCAGCGCCAGGAAGCCGGCGCGGGCCTTCTGCTGGAAGTCGAGGCCCATGTCCTCGAACCGCAGCTCGGTTCCGGGGCGGGCCGTGGCCCGGGCTAGTCCCACGGTGGGATCGAGGTCGAAGAGCAGGGTCAGGTCGGGCTCGACCTCGATCATCAGGGCATGAAGCCGGTCCACCATCTCGCTCAGATCGCCCCGGGTGACACCTTGAAAGATACGGGTGGAATCCGCGAAGCGGTCGGTGATCACCACCTCGCCGCGCGCCAGCGCCGGGCGGATCGTCTTCTCCAGGTGGTCGCGCCGGGCGGCGGTGAAGAGCAGGATCTCGGTCTCGGCCGACCAGCGATCGGTGGCCCCTTCAAGCACCAGGCGGCGGATCTCCTCGGCGCCGGGGCTGCCGCCAGGTTCGCGGGTGAGGGTCACGGCATGGCCCTCGGCCCGCAGCCTGTCGGCGAGAAGTCGGCCCTGCGTGGACTTGCCCGAGCCGTCGATGCCTTCGAGGCTGAGGAAAAGCCCCGGCATTCAGCTGGCCGGAGCCCCGACATATTGCACGAAAAGCGCCCGTGCGGCGGTGGTCAGGCGCTTGGCGAAGCCCGCGGTGCCGACATCGCCCTCGGCCACCAGCGGGAAGCTGCGGTCGGGAAGGTCGGGGACATGGATCACCAGTTCGGCCACCGGGCTGCCGGCGGTCACGGGGGCGAGGAGGGGGCCGTTGTAGACCACCTCGGCCGTCACGCTGCCCTGCACGAGCGCCGGGACCAGAAGGCGGACATCCTCGGCCGGGACAAGGCCGACGCTGTCGGCGGCGCCGAGATGGACCTCGGCCTCGGCCACGCGGACGGCGGCCCTGGCCACGGTCTTTTCCGAGAACTGCCGGAACGCCCAGGCGACGATGCGTTCGGAT
Source organism: Alphaproteobacteria bacterium (assembly GCA_029289325.1). Classification (GTDB taxonomy): domain Bacteria; phylum Pseudomonadota; class Alphaproteobacteria; order Rhodobacterales; family Rhodobacteraceae; genus Tabrizicola. Next base: position 39,170 of record JARFTV010000002.1, on the reverse strand, counting down.
TCCTCGGCCCGGACCTTGTCGCTGGGCAGGCCGGTGATCGCGAAGATGATCCGCCGGTCGCCCTGCTTGGCCGAACCGACAAGACCATAGCCTGCCTCTTGCGTATGCCCGGTCTTGAGCCCGTCCGCGCCCACGCCGAGCTCCAGAAGCGGGTTGCGGTTGCGGGCATTGGCCGGGGCGCGGTCCATGAAGTTGAATTCGGTCTCGGCGAAGATCGGGTAGTATTCGGGGAAATCCTCGATCAGGTGCTGGGCGAGGATGCCGAGGTCGCGCATCGACATGCGGTGGCCGGGGGCGGGCCAGCCCGAGGAATTGATGAAGGTCGAGTTCGTCATGCCAAGCGCGCGGGCGCGTTCGGTCATCTGGGCCGAGAAGGCGGCCTCGGTCCCGGCAAGCCCCTCGGCCACGACGACGCAGGCGTCATTGCCCGAGTTCACGATCATGCCGTGGATCAGGTCGCTGACCGTGGGCCGGTCGGTTTCCTGCAGGAACATCGTCGACCCGCCCATGGCAGTCGCGTTCGAGGAGACCGCAAAGCGCGTGTCCATCGTCACACGACCGTCACGCAGCGCCTCGAACAGCATGTTGATGGTCATCAGTTTGGACATCGAGGCCGGCGGCAGCGGCTGGTCGGCGTTCTTGTCCATCAGCACCGTGCCGGTCGTCATGTCATAGACCCAGGCGGCGGTGGCGGTCGTCTCGAAGGCGCGGGCGGGAAGCGCGGCCAGCGCGAGGGCGAAGAGGAGCAGGACGGAACGCAGGCGGTGCAGCATGGGCAGGCTTTCTATTTCAGGAAATAGGCGTCGGCGAAACCGGCGGCCTTGATCTTGGCCAGAAGGGCCGCGTCGCCGAAGGCCACGACGCCCCAGACAGGAGTGCCGTTGCGGTCGGACTTCTGCGCCTGGGCGGTGATGCCGGCCTTGGCCAAGGCCTCGGTCGCGCGGCGGGCGTTGTCCTCCTTGGAGAAGGAGGCGATCTGGATCGGGCGGCCGCTGGTGCCTGCGGCCGGGGCGGCGGGCGTCGCGGCGACCGCGGCGGCGGCAGGGGCGGGCTGGGCCGCAGGGGATGCCGGGCGCGCGTCAAGCGGCGCGGTTTCGATCGAGGCGACAGAGCCGGCGGCGGGATCGACGATCTCACCGCCCCCGGCGGCTGCGGCTGCGGCGGCCTTCTCGGCCTCACGCTGGGCCTTGGCCTCGGCGCGGCGTTCCCGCCAAGTCTTCCGCTTCGGCTCGGCCGGGGCGGCAGCGACATCCGTGGGCGTCCCGGTGCTGTCCGCCGAGGGGGGACCAGCGGGCGGGGCGGTCGTGGCGGCTGCCTGCAGGGCGGCGGTCGCACGGGCTGCGGTTTCAGCGGCCTCGCCTGCGGGCGTGGCGGGGGCGGCGGCGGGCTCGGTCGCGGGTGCGGCGACCTCCTGCTTGCGCAGCGCGGTCACGCGAAGCGTGGTCGGCTGGCCCGCGAGGATCCCCAGCGCCTCGGCCGCGTCCGACGAGATCTGCAGCTTCGGCCCCGGATTCTCGCGCTCGCGCCGGAAGAGCGCGCCGGTCACCGTCTTGCCGGTGGCCGGGTTCACCATCACCACCCGCTCGGGATTGGTCACGTCGGGCGAGGCGACCCAGATGCCGCCAAGCGAGGGCCGGCCGTCCCAGAGCGCGCTGTCGGTGGTCTGGAAGATCTCGGGCGCTTCGACCTCGCGGGTGGCGCTGCGGCTGGCACCTGGGGCGGCCGCGATCCCTGCCGCGCTTCCGCCCGATCCACCGGACCCAGCGCCGTCTACACAGCCCATCAACAGCACCGTGGTCGAAACTGTAACTGCAAAGTGCCGGAGTGCCGCTCGTGCCATGGTCCGCCCTCGATCTGCGCGGTCTGGATGCCGCGTTTCTTGTTTCTGCTGCATCGGGGGCTTGATGCGTGGACTGTTTCCGTCCTTATCCCGATGCGGCGCCGCCTGCCTTGCGCGCGAACATACTGGCTTTGCCCGGCCGTGGGAAGGCCCGAGCGAAAACCCGCCGGTCACGATCAGCGGAATTCACCCTTCGGGTTCCCTTTCAGAATCAACCGGCAACGCGTATGCCGCTGACGTCGGAGGAGTGGCGGAGTGGTCTAACGCACCGGTCTTGAAAACCGACGCAGGGGTAACCCTGCCGTGGGTTCGAATCCCACCTCCTCCGCCATACCTGGAAAATCCGGTGTTCCGGTGTCCCGCTCGGGCCATGCGCGCATCCGCGCAAGCTGGACAGGATGCTTCACCTCATCCGCCAGCATGCGGGCCATGGGGAGCGGACCGGGCCTTCGGTAGGTGCGGGCGAGGGGGGCTCGAAGTGCAGCTCTGGATCCCTCGGCTAGCTGGCCGCCACGAGGTTTCAGGGGGGCATTTGCCGGGGCCTGGTCGCATTCCGCGTTTCGGTGCCGCCCCGCATTCTTGCGATCTCTGGTCGGGCTGGCGGACGCCCTCGTCGGGTCTGGACGCAGGGTGAGAAGCTGCAACCCAGAGTTGTACCCAGCACGCCGCCGGGAACCAAATCCGGTTCCGGGGGGTTGGCTCACGGGGACGAACAGGCAAAGGGGGGCCGACCTTGCATCACGAGATCCATCGCACACACCCTATCCGGGCGCTTGTTCCGGGCCAGGATAGCCTGACGCATTTCGCCGCGGCCTTCTTCACGCTGACGCTGTTCACCGACTGGGCCTATATGCAGACCACGATCCTGATGTGGCAGGACTTTTCGTCCTGGCTGTTGTTTGCCGGGCTTGTCGCCGGGGGGCTGGCGGCTCTCTTGTGGCTTGTGGGCCTTGTCTTCCAGCGCCGCCGACCGGTCTGGGGGATCGTGATCCTGAATACGCTGATCCTTGGCGTGGCCTTCGTCAACAGCCTGGTCCATGCCGGGGATGGCTGGACCGCGATCGTGCCTTGGGGGATCTGGCTGTCGGCCCTGACCTGCGTGCTGATGCTGCTTTCGGCCATGTGGCGGCGGCAGGCGTTCCACCGGATCTATGGCAGCTGAGGGAGACGGACCATGACCTGCACCAGCCTTGCGCGGGGCGCGATCGTATTGGCCGGGATCGGCCTTGCTGGCGGATCGGCGGCCCAGGACTTCGACATCTCCAGCCAGATCGGGCCGGATCCGGTCCTGCCCGAGCCGAACTATGTGACCTTGTCGCCCGACATGAATGTGGGCGAGGTGATCGGTTGGGCCGAGGGGGAGACGCCCGATGTGCCGGAGGGGCTGGTCATCAGCGCCTATGCCAGGGATCTTGCGAACCCGCGCACGGTGCACACGTTGCCGAATGGCGATGTGCTGGTCATCCAGTCCAAGGCGCCCGAGGACAAACCCAAGTACCGGCCCAAGGACTATGTGCGCACCTGGATCATGGCGATGGCCGCGGGCGGAGGCGAAGGGGCGCAGGGGCCGGAAAAGGCGACGAACCTGATCACGCTTCTGCGCGACCCCGACCGGGACGGTGTCGTGGATGAACGGCATGATCTCCTGACCGATCTGCATTCCCCCTTTGGCGTGGCCTGGATCGACGACACGCTTTATGTCGCCATGGCCGATGGGGTGGTTGCCTATCCCTACACCTTGGGGGAGACCGAGATCACCGAGCCGCCCGAACTCGTGACGCTTCTGCCGGGTGGGCCGCTCAATCACCACTGGACCAAGGATCTCGCGTTAAGTCCCGACGGGTCGATGCTTTATGCCTCGGTCGGGTCGAATTCCAACGTCGCCGAGAACGGGATGGAGGCCGAGAAGGGCCGCGCGGCGATCTGGCAGATCGACCGTGAGAGCGGGCGTGCGAAGCTCTTTGCCACGGGCCTGCGCAATCCCAACGGGCTGATGTTCCATCCCGAGACCGGGGTTCTCTGGGCTGTGATCAACGAGAGGGATGAGCTGGGGCCGAACCTGGTGCCGGACTACCTTACCTCGGTGGTGGAGGACGGGTTCTACGGCTGGCCCTACAGCTATTTCGGGATGCATGTCGACGAACGGGTGCGCCCGGGGCGGCCGGATCTGGTGGCCGCGGCGATCAAGCCGGATTACGCCCTGTCCAGCCATGTGGCGGCGCTGGGGCTGGTTTTCACCCACGGCGCGGCATTGCCGGAGGAATATCTGGACGGTGCCTTCGTCGGGCAGCGTGGCAGCTGGAACCGTGACGAATTCAACGGCTACAAGGTATCGTTCCTGCCGTTCCGGGACGGAAAGCCGGACGGAATGCTCCAGGATGTGGTGACCGGGTTCCTTCTGCCCGAGGAAGAAAAGGTCCGGGGGCGGCCTGTCGGTCTGGGACTGGACGGGACTGGGGCGCTGCTGATCGCGGATGACGCCGGGAACACGGTCTGGCGCGTGGCGGCGGCGGATGGGCGCGTCTCGGACGCTCCGTTCGAGACTGACCGGGTGGCGATGGATCCGGCCGCGGCTTCGGCGGGGCAGGGTGCTCCGGCCGAGGGGGCTGCGCCGGTCGGCGAGGAACTCCCTGCTGGGGAGGACGGGCCTGCCGGCGAGGACGGGCCCGCTGAACCCGCACCTCCGGCCGAGCCTGCGGCCCCGGCCGATCCAGCCGCCGAGCCGCCCGCAGCGGACTAATCGCAGATCGTCAGCCCAAGGACCGGAAGCGAGGTCCAGAGCGCCGCGGCTAGTGCCGCGGCGCTCAGACTTGTGGCGACCCGCTGGGCAAAGGGTGACGGGGCGGGGCGGGCCGCCTGCGCCCAGAGGATCCCCCCCTGCAGCAGGACATAAAGCGCGGCAGCGCCGATGAGGGCGGCGCGCGGCTCGATACCTGCAGGCCAGTGGCGCGAGCAGGTCAGCCCCTGCAACCCGTAGAGGGCCGAGAAGCCGATCAGCCAGACGGTCCAGGGCAGGGCGAGGCGCAGGATCAGGTTCATGCGAAGGCCCCCGGCAACCAGGCGGCGGCAAGGGCGACAAGGCCCGTCCCCGCGGTGTAATCGGCCCAGAGGCCGAAGGTCCGCGCTTCGCCGAGGCGAAGCGGATGGCCCGCGAGACGGCGGAGGCCAAGATAGGTCAGCATGATCAGCGACAGCGTGACATGCAGGCCGACATGGCCCGCCAAGAGCCAGAGTGTGGCGTCATAGGCATGGGCCGTGGGCGTGGGCCTGGCCAGCGGGATCGAGGCGGCAGCGGCGGCAAGCGCGAGGCAGCCCAGAAGCGACAGCAGGAGCGGGCCATGGCCTTCGCGCCATGCGGCAAGGCGGGGACCAGCGGCCAGCGCGGCGGCTCCGGCAAGGGCAAGGGCGACGGGCAGGAGATCGGGACGCAGGTAGGCGGGCGGCGGCCAGTTCGGGGCGACGGTCCAGAGGAAGGCATAGCCGAAAAGGAGCGCGCCGAAATGGACCCCGTCGGCGACGAGAAGGAAGAGCGATCCCCACCAGCCGGGCGGATCCGCGCCCTCGGCCGCTACGGGCAGGTGCCTGCCGTGGCCTGCATCCACCAGCCCCTCGGTTCGGCGGGGGGCGGTGGTCCAGGCCCAGATCAGGGCAAGGATCACGACGCCGATCAGGGCGACAACGGACAGCCAATAGGCCTTGATCAGCGGTGCCAGAAAGGAGGCGCTGGTGCAGAGCGCCAGCAGGATGGGCAGGGGCGAGTTCATCGGCAGGACGGCGACCTGCAAGGGCTCACCCTTTGCGGTGGAGACGATCAGCGTCTCGCGTCGGTCGCGCGAAGTGTCGGCGAGATAGCCCTCGCCCCGCGCGATCCTCAGGTCGAGCTTGGGGTCGTCCCGCAGGGGATAGCGGCTGCCGATGATGGGGATGGAGGCAAAACCATAGGTTGGTGAGGGGATCGGCGCGGCCCATTCCAGCGTGGTCGCCTGCCAGGGGTTCCGCCTGCCGCGCAACCCGGCAAGGGTATTGATCGCGATGTCCAGCACCACCAGCGCAAAGCCGATCGCCATCACGAAGGAGGCGACCGAGGCGATGAAGTTCAGAAGCTCCCACCCCTGGCCCTCGTCATAGGTCCAGATCCGCCGCCGCTGGCCCAGAAGCCCGGCAAGGTGGACGGCCAGGAAGGTGACGTGAAAGGCCGGGACGACCAGCCAGAAGGCAATTCCGCCCAGCCGGAAGAAGCGGAAGCGCCCGGTGATCAGCGGCTGGAAATAGTAGATCGCCGCGATCATCGGGAAGACATAGCCGCCGATCAGCACGTAATGCAGATGGGCCACGACGAAATGCGTGTCATGGACCTGCCAGTTGAACGGCACGACGGCAATCATGACCCCGGTCAGGCCGCCGATCACGAAGGTCGCGAAGAAGCCCAGCAGCCAGAGCATCGGCAGCTCCATCCGCACCCGGCCTTTCCAGAGTGTCCCGATCCACGAGAAGATCATCACCGAGGTCGGCACTGCGACCAGCGTCGAGGCGGCCGAGAAGAAGGCCAGTCCCAGATGCGGGATGCCGGTGGTGAACATGTGGTGGACCCAGAGCCCGAAGCTGAGCACCCCCAGAGAGACCGCCGACGCAACGACCCAGCCGTAGCCAAGCAGCGTGGTCCGCGCCATCACCGGAAGGATCGTGGCGATCATCCCCGCGGCGGGGAGGAAGATGATATAGACTTCGGGGTGGCCGAACAGCCAGAACAGGTGCTGCCACAGAAGCGGGTCGCCGCCGTTTTCCACCTGGAAGAAGGGCAGGCCGAAGGCGCGCTCCGTCTCCAGCAGCAGCGAGCCAAGGATCATCGGCGGGAAGGCGGTCAGGATCATCACCGCCACAACGAGGATGTACCAGGCGAAGATCGGCATCCGCGACAGGCTCATCCCGGCGGCGCGGTAGCGCAGGACGGTGACCACGATCTCGACCGCCGTGGCGATGGCCGAGACCTCGATCGAGGTGATGCCCAGAAGCCAGACATCCGCCCCGATCCCCGGCGAGAAGGCGGCCGAGGAGAGCGGCGGATACATGAACCAGCCGCCGTCGGGCGAAAGGCCCATCAGCATGGCGACGATCACCGCCGAGCCGCCGAAGATGTAGACCCAAAGCCCGAACGCCCCGAGCCGGGGAAAGGCAAGGTCGCGGGTGCCAAGCATCCCCGGCAGCAGAAGGACCGCCAGCGCCTCGAAGAAGGGGATGGCAAACAGGAACATCATCACGGTGCCATGCATCGTGAAGACCTGGTTATAGGCTTCGGGCCCCATGAAGGCAGACCCCGGCGTGGCAAGCTGGGCGCGGATCAGCATGGCAAGGACGCCGCCGATCAGGAAGAACAGCGTGGCCACGGCCAGGAAGAGCCGGCCCACGTCATTGTTGTTGTTCGTGGTCAGCCAGCCGCGAAAGCGCGGGTCGGGGGACCAGATCCGCTTGAGCTCGCGGTGAAGGCGCAGCGCGGTGCCGCGAGGTCTGGTGGTCATGGTGCGCCCTCGGCAAGGAATTGGTCCCAGGCGGCGGGGTCATGCGCCTGGACTGTGAAGACATGGCCCAGGTATCCCGGCCCGCTGAATTCGGCGCTCTGGCCGGCATAGGTGCCGGGGACGGGCGCCTCGATCCGCAGGATGTTCACATGGCCCGGCAGCGCGTCGAGCTTGCCAGCCAGGCGCGGGACCCAGAAGGAATGGACCACGTCCAGGCTGGTGATCCGCACATCGACCGGACGGCCCGCGGGGATGTGGAGGATGTCCTCGGTCGCAAGGTCGGGCGCGTCGGCATAGCCGAAGCTCCAGGCCCATTGCCGGGCCTCGGCGGTGACGGTCACCACGTCCGGCCCCTCACGCGGAAGGAGACGCTCTCCGATCTTCAGCCCGTAGACGGTCAGCGCGGCCAGCACGATCAGCGGGAAGGCAAGGCCAAGGGTCCAGAGCCAGAGGCCCGCCCTCTCGGGCTCACCGGGGCTGTCGGGGCGGCGCAGGAGGGCGGCGGTCAGCAGGCCCATGACCAGCGCGAGGATCGCGACGCTTCCCGCCAGCATGATCCACCAGATCTCGGCGATGGTGGCGGCGGCAGGACCGGCCGGGTGCAGCGTCGAGAGCTGGCCCTGGCAACCGGCAAGGAGTTGGAGCGTTGCCCCGCAGGCCATCATGCGCAGGAGGGAACGTTGAGCGAAGGAACCGAACGGATACCGGATGAGGCGGCCTCGGAGGGCGACCCCATTGCCAGCCATCCCGACTTTCACCAGACGGAATCGCGGATGGCGATCCTGGGCCATCCGCTCCACGCCATGTCGGTGGCCTTCCCGGTGGCGCTGACCTTCTGCGCCTTCGGGGCGGATGTCTTCTACTGGTGGTCGGGCGAGGAGCGCTGGGCCTGGGCGGCGCTTTGGGCCTGTGGGACGGCGTTCCTGTTCGGGCTGGTGGCCGGGGTGACCGGCACGGCCGAACTGCTGCTGGTCCCCGGCATCCGCATCCGCGCGGCGGCCTGGACGCATTTCGTCATCGCGGTGCTGCTGCTGTCGATTCTCGGGCTGAACTGGGGCTGGCGGCTGGGCGGATATGAATCCGCGGTCCTGCCCTGGGGCATCCTGATGTCGGGCTTCGCGGTCCTGGTGGTGGGGGCGACGGGCTGGCATGGCGGGAAACTGGTGTTCGACTATCGGTTGGGCACGTCGAAGGGCAGCTGACGACCCAGCGGCTCCATCAACAGGGCGGGGATCGGCAGCTCCTCCAGTTCGGGTTTGGCAAGGACAAGCGTCAGGACGCCGATCACCAGCAGCAGAAGGACCAGCGCGGGGACCAGCGCCTGGGGCGGCTGGTGGCGGCCGTCGGTTTCAGCGACGGCGATGATCGTATGGCCGATCCAGGCATGGAGCGCGACCAGGCCCGCGACCAGCACGAGCTTGCCGAACAGCCAGACGGTGAAGATCTCGCGCAGGAAGATCAGCGTGGCGCCGCTGGCGATGGTCAGGACGGCGGCCGGGGTGACGGCCCAGACATAGGCGTAATGCGTCGCGCGGCGGATCTGGGTGAATTCGGCATGGAGAAGCCCCCCGTCATGCCGGGCAAGCATCGTCGGCAGCGCGAAGAGCCCGGCCATCCAGAGCGCGAGGAAGCCCACATGGAGGGCCTTGAAATGCGGGACCACCGCCTCGGCCCAGCTCACGGCGTATCCCCCATCTCGCGCCAGGCACGGCGGGCCAGAAGCGCGCCCCAGGCGGCATAGGCAAGGCCCGCGGGCATCCACATGATCAGCCCGCCCAATTGCTGGTCGGCCAATGCCGTGAAATCCCAAAGCATCGGTGCGGTCGCATGGGTGGCATAAAGCGCCTGCGGGGCCAGCGTCAGGATCGCGCCCAGCATCCCCATCGACAGATAGGCTAGGAAGACCCAGCCTAGCCCGACCCCGGGCGGATGCGCGAAGACCCCGCGCCAGAAGGCAAGGGCCGGCAGCAGAAGGCTTGCCTGCATCACCCAGTACAGCGCCATATGCCCCAGCGCCGCGTCATAGGCTGCCGGCAGGTGCCACAGCCAGAGCGCGGCGCTGGCCAAGACGAAGGGCAGGCCAAGGCCACTGTGGCGTCGTGCAGGACGGGCCAGTGCCAGCAGCGGCGCGGCGACGGCAACCAGAAGGAGGTGATGGACCACCCGCGCCGAGAAAAGCGCCGAACTCAGCGCGCAGAGGGGTGACAGGAAGGCCACCGCCAGAACCACGCCCGCAGCCACGCCAGGACGGTCGCGCCCGGCCCAAAGCGTCAGGGCTACGACCACTGCGATCGCCCAGGGATCAAGGTTCCAGCGCCAGAAAAGCTCTTCCGGCAGCGGTGCGGGACCGCAGTAAAGGCCCTCCCACCGGCTCATCGCGCGCCAGAACCGAGAGTGGAAAAGGTCAGAGCCACGCCGCACGCCCCCCGTTGCATCACGGGTCAACGCAGGCAAGCGACTCGCGTTCCCGCGTGCCGGTCAGGTCCGCAGGATGAACCCGCGCGCGAGGTGGTTGCGGAAGATCCAGATCATCGCGATCCCCGGCACCAGCGAGACGCAGGTCATCGCCATGACCATGCCGATATCGGTCTGAAAGCCGAACATCGCGTTGATCGCCATGGTGATCGGCTTGCCCGCCGTCACGGTCAGGATGCGGGCGAAGACGACCTCGACCCAGCTGAAGATGAAGCAGAAAAAGGCCGCGACACCCAGCCCCGGCGCGATCTGCGGGATCAGGAAGCGGAAGAAGAAGGCCGGGAAGGACCAGCCGTCCAGGAACACCGTCTCGTCATATTCGCGCGGGACGGAGCGGATGAAACTTTCCAGGATCCAGATCGTCACGGGCAGATTGAACAGGCAATGAACCAGCGCGATGCCAAGGGGTGAGTTCACCAGGCCAAGCTGCGAAAACAGGATGAAGATCGGCAGCGACAGGACCACCGGCGGCGTCACCCGGAAGACGAGGATCAGCAGCAGGAAATGCCGGTCGCCGACAAAGCTGTAGCGCGCCAGCGCGTAAGCTGCGGGCAGGCCCACGGCCAGACACAGGACCACGTTGACCAGCACATAGGTGATCGAGTTCAGGATTGCCGACCGCAGGTTCGGGTCGGCGAAGACCGCAAGGTAATTGGCCAGCGCAACCTCGCCCGGCACGGCCCCCGGTTTCGGCATCGTCACGGTGAAGCTGAGGATCACCGCCTGGGTCAGCGGCAAGAGGATGAAGACCGTCAGCGCGGAAAAGCCGAGGATGCGTGTCATGCGGGCTCTTTCTGGCGCATGGCGACGACGAAGGCCCAGACGGCGGTCAGCACGATCAGGAAATACAGTGTCGCGCGGGCAGCCGCCTGACCATAGGAGAAACCCTTGATCTCTTCGCCCAGCTCGATCGACAGGAAGCGGGTCGCGTCATGGGGTCCGCCCGCGTTGATCGCGAAAGCCTCGGTATAGATCATGAAACTGTCGACGAAGCGCAGAAGCAGGACGATCCCCAGCGCGCGGGTGATCCGGGGCAGCTCGATGTGGCGGAAAACGTCCCAGCGCGAGGCGCCGTCGATGGCGGCGGCCTGGCGGTAGGCATGTGGGATGGCGGAAAGGCCGGCATAGGCCAGGACCACGACAAGGCCAATCCAGTGCCAGGTGTCGACCGTCAGCAGCAGGATCCAGGTATGGATCGCGGTTTCCTTGTAGTCGAACCCCGAGGCCAGCACGGCGGGGCCAAGAAGGCCCGTCTGCTTGTCGATCAGGCCCAGCCAGAGCATCGGGATCATGTTCCACGGCACCACCAGCGGGATCGCGCAGAGCATCAACCCCCAGACCGCGCCCCGGCCGCAGCCGATCAGGAAGCGCGCGATGAGAAGCCCCAGCGGGATCTGGATCGTCAGCACCAGCGCGGCGAACAGAAGGCTCCGCCCCAGCGAGGCGAGGAAACGGTCGGACCCGAGGATATCCGCGAACCACTCCACGCCGACCCAGTGGATATCGGCCAGCGAGAAGATGTCGTGGAAGCCGTAGTTCACCACCGCAAGCAAGGGCAGGACGCCTACCAGCGCCAGAAGCGCCAGGGCCGGGATCAGCAGAAGCCAGGCGCGGTTGTCATGCGGCGGCATTCAATGCGTCCAGAAGCTCGGCCTCGGACAGGGGGACGGGGTTCCCCTGCATCGACGACGAGGTCAGCGCCGCTGCCGCCACCCGCGGGAAAAGCGCCGGGTCCAGGCCTTGCGCCTTGAGGCCGGGCAGGCCGGCGTCAAGGGCCCAGCGGGCCAGTGCTTCCGGCGCGCCCTCGCGGCTGCCGCCCAGCGTCGCGGCGATCTGGTCCAGCACCTGATCCAGACGACGCGCCGTCTCGCCCGTGGATCTGGCCCGGTTGAGCCGCAGGACCGGGGCCAGAAGCGCGCCGCAGATCGCCCCATGTGGCGCGGGTGCAAGGCCGCCAATCACCCCCGCCAGCCCATGCACGGCGCCAAGGCCGGAATTCGCCAGCGCCAGCCCGCCCGACAGGCTGACCCAGGCCAGCCTATCCCGCGCCTGCGCGTCCTCCCCCTGCATCAGCCGGGCGAGTGCCGCCAACCCCAACGGGATCGCAGGTGCGGCGATGGCATCGGTGAAGGGCGTGGCCTTGCGGCTGACGAAGGGCTCGATCACCTGGGTCACCGCGTCGAGGCCCGAGGCCAGCGTGGTGGCGCGCGGCGTCCCGTCGGTCAGGGCGGGGTCCACGATCGCCAGCCGCGCCAGCATCCGGTCGTCGCGCAAGCTGACCTTGCGGCCATGATCGGGCAGGCCGATGACTGCGTTCTTCGTCGCCTCGGCCCCGGTGCCAGCGGGCGTCGGCAAGGCGATGAAGGGCAGCGGTGGGGTGGTCAGCGGCAGGGCGCGGCCCACCACCTCCAGATGGTCCATCGGCCCGCCCGGCGCGGGGATCAGCGCGGCGAGGGCCTTGGCAAGATCCAGCGCCGCACCGCCGCCAAGGCCCGCGACCCAGTCGGGGCGGAAGGGACGTGCGGTCTCAAGCGCCGCAAGCAGCAGGGGCAGGTCCGGCTCGCCGGGGCAGGGCAGGGCCAAGGTCTCGCAGCCCTCGGCGCTCAGTGCCTCGAGCAGCCAGGCGGCGCGGCCAGGATTGGCGCCATACACCACCAGCCCGCGCGGCCCGAAGGCGCGGATCAGGCCCGGCGCGCGCGCGGCCTCGCCCCGGCCAAAGAGGATGCGGCCAGGGGCGGCGATGGCGAAGGGCGTC
>JARFTV010000002.1:13490-26574 GCA_029289325.1 Alphaproteobacteria bacterium | reverse complement strand
GCTCATCGTGGCCGCCACGGCGCGACCCCAGCGGGCGTATTTCGCATCCCGGGTGGCCGCGTCCATGCCCGGCGAGAACCGCCGCTCCAGCGCCCAGGATTTCTGGAACTCGGCCGGGGCGGGGCAGAGCCCGGCCTTCAGACCCGCCAGATAGGCCGCCCCAAGCGCAGTCGTCTCGGTCACTACAGGGCGGTCCACCGGCGCGCCAAGGATGTCGGACAGGAACTGCATCGCCCAGTCGCTGGCCGTCATTCCGCCATCGACCCGCAGGATGCCGTCGGCCCCCGCGCCCCAGTCGGACCGCATCGCCTCCAGCAGATCGCGGGTCTGGTAGCCCACGCTCTCCAGAGCGGCCTTGGCCAGTTCGGCCGGGCCGGAGTTCCGCGTCAGCCCATAGACCGCCCCCCGGCAATCCGGCCGCCAATAGGGCGCGCCGAGGCCGGTGAAGGCCGGAACCAGCACCACGTCCTGCGCCGGATCGGCGGCATCGGCCAGGGGCTGGGTCTCCTTCGCCTCGCGGATGATCTTGAGCCCGTCGCGCAGCCACTGGACCACGGCCCCCGCGATGAAGATCGACCCCTCCAGCGCATAGGTCGTGCGGCCCTCCAGCCGGTAGGCGATGGTGGTCAGAAGCCGGTTTGTCGAGGGGACCATGTCGACCCCGGTGTTCAGTAGCGCAAAGCAGCCGGTGCCATAGGTCGATTTCATCATGCCGGGGCTGAAGCAGGCCTGACCCACGGTGGCCGCCTGCTGGTCGCCCGCGACGCCGAGGATCGGAATCTCGCGCCCGAAAAGGTCGGCGCGGGTGGTGCCGTAATAGGCGGCGCAGTCGCGGACCTCGGGCAGGATCGCCATCGGAATGTCGAGAAGCGCGCAGATATCGGCGTCCCACTCACCCCTGGCGATGTTGTAGATCAGCGTCCGGGCGGCGTTGGTGGCGTCGGTTGCATGGGTCCGGCCGCCGGTGAGCTTCCAGATCAGATAGCTGTCCACCGTCCCGAAGGCGAGTTCCCCGCGCTTTGCCCGCTCTCGCGCGCCGGGGACATTGTCGAGGAGCCATTTGATCTTGGTGCCCGAAAAATAAGGGTCAAGAAGCAGGCCGGTGCGGGCAGTGATCATCGGCTCGTGGCCTGCGGCCTTCAGCGCGGTGCAGGTGTCGGCGGTCCGGCGGTCCTGCCAGACGATGGCGCGGTGGATCGGCTCGCCCGTCGCACGGTCCCAGATGAGCGTCGTCTCGCGCTGATTGGTGATGCCGATGGCCGCGATGTCGGTGGCGGAGATCCCCGCCTTTTCGATCGCGGCGCGGGCAGTGCCGGCGACCGTGGACCACAGGTCCGAAGGATCATGTTCCACCCAGCCCGAGGCGGGGTAGTGCTGCGGGAATTCCTCTTGCGCCACGGCCTTCACCCGCAGGCCCGCGTCGAACAGGATCGCGCGCGAAGAAGTGGTGCCCTGGTCGATGGCAAGGATGTGCGTCATGTCCCCGGTCCGGTCGTTTCGTCTTGCTGGCAGAGACACTGGCCCCGGCGCAGGGAGCGGCGCAAGCGGGAAGACGAGGGGCCCGCGGTCCAGTGTCTCGGCAAGCAAGAGGGGGCGGGCGCCCGAGGACGCCCGCCCGAAGGATCAGCCCTGCTGCCAGGACTTGATCAGCTCGTCATAGGACACCGTCTCGCCCTGGGGCTTTTCGTCGTCCAGCTTGCCGACCGGAGCGCCCGGCTGGTCGATCCAGTACTGCGGATCCTGCGGCTCGTTCAGCTTGGGACCGATGTCGCCCTGAACGCCAGCACGCTCCAGACGTTCCAGCACCCGCTCCTGCTCCATGCACAGGGCATCAAGCGCCTCTTGCGGGGTCTTGGCGCCCGACATGGCGTCGCCGATGTTCTGCCACCACAGCTGCGCCAGCTTCGGATAGTCCGGGACGTTGGTGCCGGTGGGCGACCACTGGACGCGGGCGGGCGAGCGGTAGAACTCGACCAGACCGCCCAGCTTCGGCGCGCGTTCGGTGAACGACTCGTGCTGGATGGTGGACTCGCGGATGAAGGTCAGGCCGACGTGGGACTTCTTCACGTCGACGGTCTTCGAGGTGACGAACTGGGCGTAAAGCCAGGCCGCCTGGGCGCGGTCGACCGGGGTCGATTCCATCAGCGTCCACGAACCCGCGTCCTGATAGCCGACCTTCATGCCGTCCTGCCAGTAGGCACCGTGCGGCGAGGGGGCCATGCGCCACTTGGGCGTGCCGTCCTCGTTCATCACGGGGAGACCTTCCTTGACCATGTCGGCGGTGAAGGCGGTGTACCAGAACATCTGCTGGGCGATGTTGCCCTGCGCCGGGACCGGACCGGCCTCGCCGAAGGTCATGCCCTGGGCTTCCGGGGGCGTGTACTTCTGCAGCCACTCGATCGCCTTGGTCACTGCATAGACCGCCGCCGCGTCGTTCGTCGCACCGCCCCGCGCCACGCAGGACCCGACGGGCTGCGAGTTTTCGTTCACGCGGATGCCCCATTCGTCGACCGGCAGGCCGTTCGGCTCGCCCACGTCGCCCATGCCGGCCATCGACATCCACGCATCGGTGTAGCGCCAGCCAAGCGAGGGGTCCTTCTTGCCGTAGTCCATGTTGCCATAGACGCCGGTGGCCGGGCCGCCGGCATAGGACATGTCGCGGCCGGTGAAGAATTCCGCGATGTCCTCATAAGCCGACCAGTTCAGCGGCACGCCGAGGTCATAGCCGTATTTCTCCTTGAAATCGGCCTTGGTCTTCTCGTCGTTGAACCAGTCGTAGCGGAACCAGTAGAGGTTCGCGAACTGCTGGTCCGGCAGCTGGTAGACCTTGCCGTCCGGGCCGGTGGTGAACTTCAGCCCGATGAAGTCTTCCAGGTCGAGGTTCGGGTTGGTCACGGCCGCGCCTTCGCCGGCCATCCAGTCGGTCAGGTTGCGGGCCTGCTGATAGCGCCAGTGGGTGCCGATCAGGTCCGAGTCGTTGATGTAGGCGTCATAGATGTTCTCGCCCGACTGCATCTGCGTCTGCAGCTTCTCCACCACGTCGCCTTCGCCGATCAGGTCATGGGTTACCTTGATCCCGGTGATCGCGGTGAAGGCCGGGGCCAGCACCTTGGCTTCGTATTCATGGGTGGTGATGGTTTCCGAGACGACCTTGATCTCCATGCCCGCATAGGGCTGGGCGGCGTCGATGAACCACTGCATCTCGGCTTCCTGCTCTTCGCGGGTCAGCGCGGAGAGATCGCCGATCTCGGCATCGAGGAAGGCTTTTGCCGCCTCGATGTCGGCCCATGCCGGGGCCTGCATGGCCATGAGCGCAAGCGCCATGGCAGTTGCGGTTGAACGAAGTCTCATCTTGTTCCTCCCAGAATGTTGAGACGTTTCAGGTTGTTGCCGGGCGGCGGGTTTGCCCCCGCCCGGGTCGTGCCTTGCCCTGCGTCAGACCCAGCGGAAAACCGCTGCGGCATAGCCGAGGCAGAGGATGGATGCGGCCCAGAGCATGTCGGGGCCCGCGAAGAAGAGCCAGGCCAGGTGGATGAAGGCCGAGCCCAGAAGGGTGATGAACAGCCGGTCGCCGCGCGTCGTCTCGATCTGAAGGATGCCGCGGCGCGGGGTTTCGGGGAAGCGGATCGCCAGGATCGTGAAGAGGATCAGGAGGCAGGCGATGCAGTAGAAGAACAGGGCCACCGGGAAGGTCCAGGCCATCCAGCCGCCACGGATCATCGGGGCAAGCCAGTCGATGCCGTCCTCGGTCCGGGGGGTGGCGGCGATCAGCGCGGCCAGGATTGCCGCCATCACGACGAAGGTGACCAGATAGATGGTGGTCCAGCGGGACGCGGTCATGCTCACACCCTCCCCAGGGCAAAGCCCTTGGCGATGTAGTTGCGGACAAAGTAGATCACCAGCGCGCCGGGGATGATGGTCAGGACCCCGGCCGCTGCCAGCACGCCCCAGTCCATGCCGCTGGCCGAGACGGTGCGGGTCATGGTGGCCGCGATCGGCTTGGCGTTGACCGAGGTCAGCGTGCGCGACAGCAGCAGTTCCACCCAGGAGAACATGAAGCAGAAGAAGGCCGCGACCCCGATCCCGCTGGCAATCAGCGGCATGAAGATCTTCACGAAGAACTTCGGAAAGCTGTAGCCGTCGATATAGGCGGTCTCGTCGATCTCTTTCGGGACCCCGCGCATGAACCCTTCCAGGATCCATACCGCCAGGGGCACGTTGAACAGACAATGCGCCAGCGCCACCGCGATATGCGTGTCGAACAGCCCGACCGAAGAATAAAGCTGGAAGAAGGGCAGGGCGAAGACGGCAGGCGGTGCCATCCGGTTGGTCAGAAGCCAGAAGAACAGGTGCTTGTCGCCCATGAAGTTGTAGCGGCTGAAGGCATAGGCCGCCGGCAGCGCCACGGTCAGCGAGATCACCACGTTCATCGTGACATAGATGATCGAGTTGACATAGCCCATGTACCAGCTGGGGTCGGTCAGGATCGTCACATAGTTCTGGATCGTGAAGTTCGCCGGGAACAGCGTGAAGGTCGAGGTGATCTCGGTGTTAGTCTTGAAGCTCATGTTCACCAGCCAGTAGATCGGCACCAGCAGGAACAGGAGATACAGGGTCATTACAAAGGCAGAGCCGCGTAGCCGCATCTTACTTGCCCTCCTCTTTGTCGAGATTGGTCATCACGGTGTAGAAGACCCAGGACACCAGCAGGATCACCAGGAAGTACATGATCGAGAAGGCGGCCGCGGGGCCAAGGTCGAACTGTCCGATCGCCATCTTCACCAGATCGATCGACAGGAAGGTGGTCGAGTTGCCGGGACCACCGCCGGTGACGACGAAGGGCTCGGTATAGATCATGAAGCTGTCCATGAAGCGCAACAGGACCGCGATCAGCAGGACGCCCGCCATCTTCGGCAGTTCGATATAGCGGAAGACGGCCCAGCGGCTGGCCTGGTCCACCCGCGCGGCCTGGTAATAGGCGTTGGGGATGGATTGCAGGCCGGCATAGCACAGCAGGGCGACAAGCGAGGTCCAGTGCCAGACATCCATCACGATGACGGTGATCCAGGCATCCACCGGGTCGCTGACATAGTTGTAGTCAAAGCCAAGCTTGGCCAGGTAATGGCCCAGAAGCCCGATGTCGACGCGGCCGAAGATCTGCCAGATCGTGCCCACCACGTTGAACGGGATCAGCAAGGGCAGCGCCATCAGCACCAGACAGACGCTGGCCCAGAAGCCCTTTTTCGGCATGTTCAGGGCGATGTAGATGCCCAAGGGCACCTCGATCGCCAGGATGATCGCCGAGAACAGGATCTGCCGCCCCAGCGCGTCATGCAGACGCTGCGAGTTCACCATCTCGTCGAACCATTCCAGGCCCGCCCAGAAGAACTGGTTGTTCCCGAAGGTGTCGTTCACGGCATAGTTCACCACCGTCATCAGCGGGATGACGGCCGAGAAGGCCACCAGCACCAGCACCGGCAGGACGAGGAACCAGGCCTTGTTGTTCTGGGTCTTTTCCATCAGACGGCCCCCTCGGCAGGTGCGACGCGCCAGTCGTCGGCATAGACGTTGATGCGGTCGGGCGTGAAACGGACATGGGTCAATGCCGAGCCCACGGGCATCGCCTCGGGCGCGATGACGCTGATCATCTGGCCCGCGACCTCACCCCTTACGATGCGGTGGCGGCCTACGTCCTCGACCCGGCGGATCGCGATGGGCAGGCCGTCGCCCTCGGTCAGGACGGCGTATTCCGGGCGGATGCCGATCTGGGTGCGGCCCGAAACTGGCCCATAGGCCGCACCCAGCGGAACAGCGGCGCCTTGCAGATGCGCGGTGCTGCCCCGGATCTCGGCCGGCAGAAGGTTCATGCCGGGCGAGCCGATGAAGTAACCGACGAAGGTGTGCGCGGGGGTCTCGAACAGCTCTTCCGGCGTGCCCATCTGCACCACCCGGCCGTCATACATCACGACAACCTTGTCGGCGAAGGTCAGCGCCTCGGTCTGGTCATGGGTGACGTAGATCATCGTATGACCGAACTCGCGGTGCAGCTGCTTGAGCTGGGTGCGAAGCTCCCATTTCATATGCGGGTCGATGACCGTCAGCGGTTCGTCGAACAGGATGGCGTTCACATCCTCGCGCACCATGCCGCGGCCAAGGCTGATCTTCTGCTTGGCATCGGCGGTCAGCCCGCGCGCCTTGCGGTCAAGGATCGTCTCCATCCCGATCATCCGGGCGATCTGATCCACGCGCCGGGCGATATAGGCGGCATCCTTGCCGCGGTTGCGCAGCGGGAAGGCCAGGTTGTCGCGCACCGTCATCGTGTCGTAGACGACCGGAAACTGGAACACCTGGGCGATGTTGCGCTCGGCCGTCTCGGCATCCGTCACGTCGCGGTCGCCGAACAGGACCCGACCCTGGCTGGGTTTCAAGAGGCCCGAGATGATGTTCAGCAGCGTCGTCTTGCCACAGCCCGAGGATCCGAGCAGCGCGTAGGCCCCGCCATCCTGCCAGACATGGTCCATTTCCTTCAGCGCGAAGTCCTGCTCGCCCTTCGGGGTCGGGTGGTAGCTGTGCGCCAGGTTCTTGAGTGTGATCTGTGCCATGGGTCAGGCCGCCGCCGCATAGGCCGCAGGCGCGGCAAGCCGACCCTCGGCGTCGAAGATGTAGACATGCGCGGGGTCCAGCCAGACGCTGACTTCGGTTCCCGGCGTGAGGTCATGCACGCCATGGATCAGGCCGACCCAACGATCCTCGCCATGGGCGAGATGCAGGAAGGTCTCGGACCCGGTGATCTCGCTGACGCCCAAGGTGCAGCGGAATTCCACCGCGCGGCCGGAATGGGTGTTCAGATGCAGGTGGTTGGCCCGGAACCCGGCGGTATAGCGACCGTCGGGCAGGCCCGCGAAGGCCCCGTCAGCCGGAGCATTGGCATTGCCGCCGAAATTCATGCGGTGCCCTTCCTTGAAGCACGAGACGAAGTTCATCGGCGGATCGCTGAAGACCCGCGCAGTGGTGGCGTCGGCGGGCTGGCGATAGACCGTGGGCGTGGGGCCGAATTGCGTGACCCGGCCTTCCCACAGCGTCGCGGTATTGCCGCCCAGAAGCAAAGCCTCTTCCGGCTCGGTCGTGGCATAGACGAAGATCGCGCCCGATTCCTCGAAGATCCGGGGGATCTCGGCCCGCAGTTCCTCACGCAGCTTGTAGTCGAGGTTCGCCAGCGGTTCGTCCAGCAAGACCAGCCCCGCGCCCTTGACCAGTGCCCGGGCCAAGGCGCAACGCTGCTGTTGGCCACCCGAAAGCTCCAGCGGCTTGCGGTCCAGCATGGGTGTCAGCTTCAGCATCTCGGCCGTCTCGCGCACCGCGCGGTCGATCGCGGCCTTGTCGCGACCCATCAGCCGCAGCGGAGAGGCGATGTTGTCATAGACCGACATCGCCGGATAATTGATGAACTGCTGGTAGACCATGGCGACCTTGCGGTCCTGCACCCGGACCCCGGTCACATCCTGCCCATGCCACATCAGCCGCCCGGTCGTCGGCGCATCGAGCCCCGCCATCAGCCGCATCAGCGAGGTCTTGCCCGACAGAGTCGGCCCCAGAAGCACGTTCATCGTGCCTTTCTCCAGCGTCAGGGTCGTGGGCTGGATATGGACCTGCCCCTTCACGACCCGGCTCACCGCCTGCAATTCAAGCGCCACTCCGTCCCCCCTTATTCCGCCGCGGGGCTGACAGCCCCCTGGCCAGCGCCCGCCATGAAGGCGTCCAGCGCGTCGATCTGTTCCCTTGTCAGCCGCAAGCCCAGCTTGGTGCGCCGCCAGACCACGTCGGCGGCCGCCCGGGCGAATTCATGCGTCATCAGCCAGCGCACCTCGGCCTCGGTCAGCGTCGCCCCGAAGTCGCGGCCCAGGTCCGCGGCCGAGCGCGCCTTGCCCAACACCGCCTCGGCCTCCGACCCATAGGCGCGCACCAGTCGGGCGGCCCAGAAATCCGTCAGGAAGGCGTAACGCTCCTTCAGGCGCTGGGTCAGCGCCGCCACCCCGTCATGCGGGAAATCGCCGCCAGGCAGCGGGACGCGGGCCGTCCAGGGCCCCTTGGCCTGCGGGAAGAACGGCGTGAGCTTCTCCAGCGCGCTTTCCGCCAGCCGCCGATAGGTGGTGATCTTGCCGCCAAACACATTCAGCAAGGGAGCGCCGGTCTGGTCCAGCGAAAGGACATAGTCCCGCGTCGCCGCCGTGGCCGATTTCGCCCCGTCGTTATACAGTGGCCGGACGCCGGAATAGGTCCAGACCACGTCGTCCCGCGTTACCGGCTTGGCAAAATATTGCGAGGCGAAGGCCAGAAGGTAGTCGCGCTCCTCATCGGTGCAGACGGCATCCTTCGGCGCGCCCTGATGATCCTTGTCGGTGGTGCCGATCAGGGTGAAATCCTGCTCATACGGGATGGCAAAGATGATCCGACCGTCAGTACCCTGGAAGAAATAGCAGCGGTCGTGATCGTAAAGCTTCTTCGTGACGATGTGGCTGCCACGCACCAGCCGCACACCTTCGCTGGAGTTGATGCGGGCCACGTTGCGGATCACATCCTCGACCCAGGGGCCGCCGGCGTTGACCAGCGCCCGGGCGCGGTGGATCTCGCGGCCTTGCGGGCCTTCGGTGGTGATCTCCCAAAGATCACCCGAGCGGGCGGCCGAGGTGACGCGGGTACGCGTCAGCACCGTCGCCCCGCGCTGCGCGGCGTCGCGGGCGTTGAGGGACACCAGCTTGGAATCTTCGACCCAGCAGTCGGAATATTCATAGGCCTTGGTGAAGCGGTCCTGCAGCGGCCGCCCGGCCGGGTCGCGCCGCAGGTCCAGAGTGCGGGTCGCGGGCAGGATCTTGCGGCCGCCCAGCGTGTCGTAAAGGAACAGCCCCAGCCGGATCAGCCAGGCCGGGCGGCGGCCCTTCATCCAGGGCATCACCCGGGACAGCAGGCGTCCGGTCGGCGTGTCCCCCTCGAACCGCATGTCGGCGTGATAGGGCAGCACAAAGCGCATCGGCCAGCTGATATGCGGCATGGCCACCAGCAGGGTCTCGCGTTCCTCCAGCGCCTCGCGCACCAGACGGAACTCGAAATATTCCAGATAGCGCAAGCCGCCGTGGAAAAGCTTGGTCGACGCCGAGGAGGTCGCCTGCGCCAGATCGCCCTGCTCGGCCAGCACGACCGTAAGGCCGCGCCCCGTCGCGTCGCGCGCAATGCCGCAGCCGTTGATGCCGCCGCCGATTATGAAGAGGTCGGCCACCTCGGGCCTGTTCTTCGTGCTCACGCCAGTCTCCTCCCTGGTGGGCAGAGGTTGAAACGAATCGCGCCGAAAGGTCAATCCGGTTTTTTCGTTTATGCGCGTTTTATGGCAAAGCGAACATTGGCGCGCAAGTGACGTAAGGGAATTCGCGCCTTGCCAAGGAGTTGCGTCAAACTCGCGCAAAAGCGCGCTGCGCTGCGGCAAGCTCATGCTTCGTGCCTGCAGCAAGTTTTCCACCTTGATCCGAAGCTTGCGCTTGGCGAAAGTGATCGACCAGAATCGAACGAAAAGGAACGCGGATGGCCCTGAGTTTTCGACAGGCCGAGATCCTGGAAATCGCTCGGGCCGAGGGCCGGGTGATTGTCGAGGATCTCGCGCAGCGGTTCGAGGTCACGCTGCAGACCATCCGCCGCGACCTGTCGGACCTGGCGGATATGGGCCATCTCGACCGCGTCCATGGCGGGGCGGTGCCCCGGACCGGGGTGGCCAACCTCGGCTACGAGGAACGTCGGCGGATGCACCAGGATGCCAAGGCGGCCATCGCACGGGCCTGCGCGGCGGCAATCCCCGAGAATTCCTCGCTGATCATGAACCTTGGCACCACGACCGAGGCGGTGGCGCAAGAGCTTCTGACCCACCGCAACATCACCGTGGTGACGAACAACATGAACGTCGCCAATACGCTCGCGGCAAATCCGGGCTGCGAGATCATGGTCGCGGGGGGCGCGCTGCGGCGGTCGGACGGGGGGTTGGTGGGCGAGCTCACGACCCAGTTCTTCGAACAGTTCAAGGTCGATATCGCGGTGATCGGCGCCTCGGCGCTGGACCGGGACGGTGATCTTCTGGACTTCGACCTGGCCGAGGTGCGGGTGTCGAAGGCGATCATCCGGCAGGCGCGCAAGGTCTATCTGGTCTGCGACCATTCCAAGCTGGACCGCTCGGCCCCGGCGCGGCTGGCTTCGCTGGCCGAGGTGACGGTGGTCTTCACCGACCGACCTCTGCCGCAGGAACTGGCCCGGAAATGTGCCGAATGGGGAACCGAGGTCGTGGTGGCGGACGCTTCGTAGGGTGGGCGATTCGCCCACCCTACGCCTGTGTTCCCAAGCCTCAGCCGCCGTTCTTGGCCAGCCATTCCTCCATCCATTTGATCTCGCCTTCCTGGGCGGCGATGATCTCTTCGGCCAGCTTCTTCACCTCGGCGTCCTCGCCATGTTCCAGCACGATCCGCGCCATCTCGACCGCGCCCTGATGGTGCGCGATCATCCCGCGGACGAAGTCCACATCGGCATTGCCGGAATATTCCATCGCCATTGCGGCATGCATCCGGTCGTTCGCCTCCATGAACGCCATAGAGGCGGCGCTCTTGTCGCCCATCATCATGTGGCCCGCATGGCCGCCTGCCTCTTGTGCGGCGGCGGGAAGCGCCAGGGTCGTGGTCAGCGCGAGAGCGGTCAGGATACGGGTCATGGTGATCTCCTTTTGTGAAGTTTGCCCCGGGATGTCGCCTTCCCCCATGGGAAGGAAAGTCATATCCGCGTGAACTTTGGGCATTGTGCGGTCGGGCAGGCGCCACTGTGCGGTACGAAACCGCCCCCGGGCTTTCCCCGCGCGGACCCCGGGGCTATGGTCTGTCCGGGAAAGGGTGGAAGATCGTGAGCCTTTGCAGCCATGGCCGGCGCCCCGTCGTGGGAATCATCGGCAACATCTATTCGATCAACGACCGGTATGAGGTCCATTCCGGTGGCACGATGAACTCGTCCGCCGTTGCCGAGGTTGCAGGCTGCCTGCCGCTGATCGTGCCCTCGGATCCGCGCTATGTCTGCGTGGGCGAACTCCTCGACCTTTGCGACGCCTTCCTGCTGACCGGCGGTCGCCCGAACGTCCATCCCAGCGAATATGGCGAGGAAGAGACCCCCGCCCATGGCGCCTTCGACCGGGGGCGCGATGCGATCACCCTGCCGCTGATCCGCGCCTGCGTCGAACGCGGCCAGCCCTTCCTCGGCATCTGCCGCGGCTTTCAGGAAGTGAACGTGGCGATGGGCGGTACCCTTCATCCCGAGATCCGCGATCTGCCGGGACGGATGAACCACCGGATGCCGCCCGACGGCACGCTTGAGGAGCAGTTCGCGCTGCGTCACCCGGTCACCTTCACCGAAGGCGGGGTCTTCCACCGCCTGATGGGCGCGCGCGAGGTGATGACCAACACGCTGCACGGCCAGGGCATCGCCCGGCCCGCGCCGCGGGTGGTGATCGACGGCCACGCGCCGGACGGCACGCCCGAGGCGATCTACATCAAGGACGCGCCAGGCTTCACCCTCTCGGTCCAGTGGCACCCGGAATGGAATGCCGACAGCGACCCGGTCTCGCGGCCGCTGTTCCAGGCCTTCGGCGAGGCGGCGGCGGATTGGGCCACGCGGCGGGTTCCGGCCGGACGCAAGCTGGCTTGATCCCGATCAGGGCAGGGCAGGCCGCGCGGCATCAGACTGATCTGACCAGACCGGAGGGTTGCCGATGATTCTGCTGATTGCCTATGCCACGACCGATGGCCAGACCCGAAAGATTGCCCGTTTTGCCGCCGACCGGCTGGCGGGGCAGGGCCATGGGGTGGAGCTTCTGAATGTCGAAGATGCCGAGGGGCTGGATCTCTCGCGCTTCGACGGAGCGATCCTTGCGGGCTCGCTTCATGTCGGCGGATTCCAGAAGGCGCTGGCCCGCTTCGCCGCGGCCGAGAGCGGGCGGCTGGCGCAGATGCCGACCCTGTTCCTGGCCGTCTCCCTCTCGGCCGCCGGGACGGACGCCGAGGACTGGGTCGGCCTCCGCCGCTGCCTCGAGGAATTCCAGGCTGAAACCGGCTGGACCCCCGGCCAGGTCGAACATGTCGCCGGGGCGTTCCGCTTTTCCGAATACGACTTCTTCCGCGCCTGGGCGATGCGCCGGATCGCCGATCAGAAGGGCGAGAAGGTCGAGCCCGGCAAGGATCGCGAATATACCGACTGGCCCGCGCTGATCCTGGCGCTGGACGGCTGGGTCGCCGGGATCACAAGGGACGCAGCTTCAGCTTCGTGATCCGGTTCTCGCGCTTTTCCACCACCTCGAACCGGAATCCGTGGAAGCTGAACACCTGTCCCGCATTGGGGATCATCTGCGCCTCGTGGATCACGAGGCCCGCGATCGTGTTCGCCTCTTCGTCCGGCAGTTGCCAGTCCGTCGCCCGGTTCAGGTCGCGGATCGTCATCGCGCCGTCGATCAGCCAGGCCCCGTCCTCGGTCTGGGTCAGGCCCGAATCCTTCTTCACCACGTCGAATTCATCGGTGATCTCGCCGACGATCTCTTCGAGGATGTCCTCCAGCGTCAGCAGCCCCTGCAACGCGCCGTATTCGTCGACGACCAGCGCGAAATGCGTCCGCCGCGCCAGGAACTCGCGCATCTGTTCGTCCAGGGCCGTGGTGTCGGGGATGAAATAGGGCTTCATCGCCACCTTAACGATGTCCAGCGTCTCGATCCCCTGACCATCCTCGTCGCGCATCAGCCGGTCGACCTCGCGCAACAGGTCCTTGGCATGGACCACGCCCAGGATGTTGTCGTCGCTTTCGCGGAAGATCGGCAGGCGGGTGTGTGGCGAGGCCAGCACGCGGGTTATGATCTCGCGCGGGGGGAGGTCGGCGTCGATCATTTCGATCTGGCGGCGGTGGCGCATGATCTCGTCCACCGTGCGGTGCCCAAGTTCCACCGCGCCCAGCAGGCGGTCGCGGTCCTCTTTCTCCACCGCGCCTTCCGAATGACCGAGGGCGATGGCCCCCACGATCTCCT
>JARFTV010000002.1:6298-13480 GCA_029289325.1 Alphaproteobacteria bacterium | reverse complement strand
GATCTCCTCGCGCAGGGCCAGCATCTCGCCGTCCGGGTCGGTCCGCACCCCGAAGGGCCGCAGGATGCCGCCGACCAGCAGCCGGACCACCGTGATCACCGGGGAAAAGACCACGATCAGCACCCGGATCACCGGGGCCACGCGGGTTGCAAAGCCTTCGGGGAAGGTGATCGCCACGGTCTTCGGCATGACCTCGCCGAAGATCAGCACCAGAAGCGTCATCGCCAGCGTCGCCAGCGCCACGCCGCTGTCGCCGAAGACCCTTGTCAGAAGCGCCGTGGCCAGCGCAGCCGACAGGATGTTGACGATGTTGTTGCCCAAGAGCAGCGCCCCGATCATCCGCTCGCGGTCCTCGGTCACATCCATCGCCGCCTGCGCCCCGCGTGAGCCCTTGTCGGCCTGCGCCTTTAGTTTTCCGCGCGAGGCGGCGGTCAGCGCGGTCTCGGAGCCGGAGAAGAAGGCGGAAAGCACCAGAAGCACCATGATCGCGGCGCTGGTCAGCCAGAAGGCGGTGTCGATTGTCTCGGCGGTCATGTCGGTTCCAGGCTCAGCCCTTGCGCGCAAGGGGGTGGCGGGTCAGGACGAGGTCCTTCAGATGGTCGTCAAGAACATGGGTATAGATCTCGGTCGTCGCCACATCGGCATGGCCAAGAAGGGTCTGGATCACCCGCAGATCCGCGCCATTGGCCAGAAGATGGGTGGCAAAGGCATGGCGCAGAACATGCGGCGTCACCCGCGCGGGCGAGATCCCGGCCAGCACCGCCACATCCTTGACGAGGCTGTGGAAATACTGCCGCGTCAGATGCCCCTCGCGCCCCTCGCCGGGGAACAGGTGGCGTGAGGGCGCGCGGCCGGCCTTCCTGCCCGCCTCCTCCTCGGCGTCGCGATGGGCAAGCCATTCCGCCAGCGCCGCGCGCGCCGGGGCCGAAAGCGGGACCATCCGTTCCTTCCCGCCCTTGCCCTTGACCAGGATCATCCGCGGATCGCCCCGCACGGCGGCAACCGGCAGGCCGACCAGTTCCGTGACCCGCAGCCCGGTCGCATAAAGCAGCTCGAACAGCGCCGTGTCGCGCAGCCGGTCCACCGGATTGCGACCGCGAGTCCGGGCGGCGTCCATCAGGCGGGCGACCTCAGCTTCGGTCAGGGTCTTCGGCAACGACTTCGCCTTGCCCGGCCCCGTCAGCCGCAGCGCGGGATTGTCGCCGCGCCAACCTTCCTCGACCGCGAAACGGTAGAGCTGCCGGATCGAGGACAGCCGCCGCGCCCGCGTCGCTCTGGACAGGCCCTGCGCGTCACAATGGACCAGATAATCCTCGACCGCCGCTCGATCCGCCCCGGCGAAGCTCAGGCCCCGCCGGTCCAGCCAGTCGGCAAAGTCCATAAGGTCGCGCCCATAGGCCAGCTGCGTGTTCCGCGCCGCGCCCAGATCGGCCGCCCGCGCGTCAAGGAAGGTCGAAATCCAGCGGCTCGCCTCGGCCCCCGGCATCGCCTAGCCCCGCCGTTCCAGGATCATCAGCTCCAGCGCCGTCCGGCGCGCGACCGAATCCAGCCCGCCAAGCCGCAGAAGCGACAGCCCCTCGCTCACCCCGCGCAGATCGCCCCGCACCCCGCGCGCGATGCTGTCCATCGCCTGCACGATCGCCTCGCCCTTGCGGTTGGCGTCCAGCAGCGCTTGCGCCGCGGTCGAGGGTTCGGGCGTACGGAAGGCCGCCCAGATCGCCCGGCCCAGGCTGTCGGGCGGGACGCGGCCGTCCAGATTGCCGGTCGCAAGCCCGATCAGGAAGCCTTCGGTCGCATCCGCCGGCTGGTGCCTCTGCGCCACCTGCTCTGCCTGCGGTGACAAAAGCGCGACGCGGAAGGCGATCGCGGCCGCCTTGCCGGTCAGCGGCATCTCGGACAGCTGCCGCCCGAACAGCAGCGCGAAGGGCACTTCAAGCTCGGCCTCGGCCATCCGGTCCCAGACGGCGGGCAGCGTGGCGGCCACCCGCTCGGGATCGCCCGAGGCAAGCGCGCTTTCAAACCGCTGGAAGGCCTCGGCCCGGTCCCAGACCCCGCCCGAGGCGGCAGGATGCGCCTCGGTGTAAAGGCCAAGGATCACGTTCGGCGCGATGGTCCCGGCGCGGGTCAGCCGTTCGGCAGCCTCGATCCGCGCCTTCCAGCCTGAGCGCGGGCTGATCTCGGCATAGGAAAAGGCAAGCGGCAGGCCCTCGGTCCGCAGGGGCTCGCCCACCGCCTCGAAGATCTTCCAGTCCAGCGGCGTGACCGGGTTCGGCGCGGGCGGCACCGGCTCGCCCTCGAAGAGGTCGGGGTCAAGAAACCGCGCCAGCAGCGAGCCCTGGTCCGGTCCGACCTGCCCAAGCGCCTGCGATGTGTGAAGCGTCAGCGCCGCCGTGTCCCAGTCGCCGGACCGCGCCAGGCAGAAGATCCGGGCCGGCACCGTCGGCGCCAGATGCGGCGCGCCCTGCATCCTTGCGCAGGCCCGGTCCTCGGCGCCGGTCAGAAGCGCCACGTCGAAACTGCGGCGGAAAAGCTCGGGCGTGTCCGCCCCCGCGGCCTCGATCAGGGCCGAGGCCTGCTCCAGCGCGCCAAGCGCGAGGAGCTTGTCGATACGGACCTGCAACAATTCCCCCCGGCCCCCGGAATCGCTGGGCGGGGTCAGTTCGGCCAGAAGAATGGTCAGGAACAGCTGCCGCATCGCCGGCAGGTCGTCGCCGGGATGGGCGATCAGCCGCTCCGCGATCTCGCGCGTCAGCCCCGCCCCCCAGAGATCGCGCGGCAGGCCCGAGACCGCCGGCGGGATCAGGCCCACCGCATCCGGGTTCGGCCCGTCCAGCGCCGTCGTCGTCACCGGATCGGGCACCGCGCCGCCTTCTGCCGTCACCGGAGGCTCGTCGATTCCCGTCGGCACGCCGGCGGCGGCCGTCACCGGCGTCGCCACCGATTGCGACAGCCAGTCGATCGCCGACAGCGGCCCGTCTTCGGCCTGAAGCGGCCCCGTCAGCGCCAGGAAGGCAAGGGCCGCGCCCGCGCTAATCCGCATTCAACACCACGGGTTTCTTGACCTCGGCCTGATTGGGCGTGAGATCGGCCAGATAGGCATAGCCGGTCAGCCCGATGAAGCCAAAAATCACCAATACCACCATTACCTTGATGATCCGACCCATCGCCTTGCCCTTCCTCGACGTCTTGCCGGACCGTTGTCCGGCCCGATCTTCTTTCCCGCCCCGGCCACTGGCCCGCGCGACATGATTTGACAATCTATATAGCATCCGCTCCAGTTTCACGCCATTGAGTGCGGAATATTTGCCTTTGCCGCCTGCGGGCCGGGAAGGGGATTGGACCAGACAGGATTGAACGCGTGCGCCTGGGCAAGACGGTGGTGATGGTCGGGATGATGGGGGCGGGCAAGACCGCCGTCGGCACTGCGCTCGCGCGGCAGCTTGGCGTACCGTTCCTTGATTCGGACGAGGAAATCACCCGCGCCGCCAACCGCTCCATCGCCGAGATCTTCGAGCGTGACGGCGAACCCTTCTTCCGCGCCCGCGAGACCGAGGTGATCGGCCGCCTCCTGCGTGGCACGCCTTGCGTGCTGTCCACCGGGGGCGGGGCCTTCCTCTCGGCCGCGAATCGACAGCTGATCCATGATGTCGGCGTCTCGGTCTGGCTGCGCGCCGACCTCGACCTTCTGTGGCAGCGCGTGCGGCACAAGACGACGCGCCCGCTTCTGCGCACCCCCAACCCGCGCGAGACCCTGCGCGAGCTTTACGAGGCGCGGATGCCCTTTTATGCCGAGGCCGATCTGGTGGTGGACAGCACCCCCGACCTCTCGGTCGAGGATATGGCGACCCGCGTGCGCCAGGCGCTTCTGACGCGGCCGGACGTTCTGGAGGAATGATGATCAATACCGTTGCGGTGGACCTGGGCGCACGCTCCTACGAGGTGCGTATCGGCGAGGGGCTGATCGCTCGCGCCGGTGCCGAAATCGCGCCGTTGCTCCGCCGCAAGCGTGTGGCGGTCGTGACGGATGAAACCGTGGCCGCCGCGCATCTGTCCGCCCTGACCGCAGCCCTCGCCGCCGAGGGGATCGCCTCGACCGCGCTGGCCCTGCCGCCGGGGGAGGGGACGAAGAACTGGGAAAACCTCGCCCGCTGCACCGAATGGCTGCTGGAACAGAAGGTGGAACGCAAGGACGTTGTCCTGGCGCTGGGTGGCGGGGTGATCGGCGATCTCGTCGGCTTTTCCGCCGCGATCCTGCGCCGGGGCGTGCGCTTCGTGCAACTGCCGACCTCGCTTCTGGCGCAGGTCGACAGCTCGGTCGGTGGCAAGACCGGCATCAACACCGCGCAAGGCAAGAACCTGGTCGGCGCCTTCCATCAGCCGTCCCTTGTGCTGGCCGATATCGGCGTCCTCGACACATTGCCGGGCCGCGACTTCCTTTCGGGCTATGGCGAGGTGGTGAAATACGGCCTTCTCGGCGACGCGGCCTTCTTCGACTGGCTGGAGCGCGAGGGTCCGGCGCTACGCGATGGCGACTCCGCCGCCCGCCTGCGCGCCGTCACCCGCTCGGTCGAGATGAAGGCCGGCATCGTCAGCCGGGACGAGACCGAAGACGGCGAGCGCGCGCTCCTCAACCTTGGCCATACCTTCTGCCATGCGCTGGAAAAGGCCACCGGCTATTCCGACCGCCTCCTGCATGGCGAAGGCGTCGCCATCGGTTGCGCCCTGGCCTTCGAGCTTTCCTCCCGCCTCGGCCTCTGCTCTCAGGAAGAGCCAAGCCGCGTCCGCGCGCATCTGCGAAGGATGGGGATGAAGGTCGATCTCGCCGATATCCCCGGCGACTTGCCGGGGGCCGATGCGCTGATCGCGCTGATGGGACAGGACAAGAAGGTGGTCGACGGTCGCCTCCGCTTCATCCTCGCGCGGGGGATCGGTCAGGCATTCGTCACCGACGAGGTCCCGCCCGAAACCGTCCGCGCCGTCCTGGACGAGGCGCTGGCGCTGCGGCGCTAGAACAGCAGTTTGTAGACGTTGCCCTTGGTGTCGCTGGCCTGACCCGTGCCACTGGCGGTGCCCGAGCCGATCACGAAGGTGCCCTGAACCCGGCGGCCGTCGTCGCAGACCGCGTAAAGCTCGCCGTCATTCACCCGCGCCTCGGTCCGCGTCTCGGCCCCGATCTCGCCCCCGGTCTTGCGCCAGGTGAGCGACAGCCCATTGGTGCGCGACACGGTCTTCGGCGTCAGCGAGGACCAGGTGCCCTCGCATTTCACCCGGCCGGGCAGGCGGAACTTCATCGGCCCCGAGGTGCCCGAGACATTCTCCATCACCGCCTCGATCACCAGAGTCGGATCGTCCGAGGCGATCTGGCCCTGCAGCGGATAGAACTGCATCGTGGTCTTGCCGACGCCGCCGCCACAGGCGACCAGCGGCAGAAGCGTGCAAAGGATCAGCGGGCGAAGGGTCAAGGCGATCTCTTCTCTGCCGGAATGATGGGAAAAGGTTGGCTGGGGCGCTAGGATTCGAACCTAGGTATGGCGGTACCAAAAACCGCTGCCTTACCACTTGGCGACGCCCCAACCGTGCCGCGGTGTTTAGCGAAGGCCCGCAGGGGGTGCAAGGGGCCATTGGCAAAATTTCACATCGGAGCGGCGGCTTGCGGGGCAGGGTCCGGCGGGCTAGGAGGCGGACATGCAATGGGATGCGATCATCCTTGGCGCCGGGGCTGCCGGCATGATGGCCGCCATAGAGGCCGGCCGCCGCGGCCGTCGCGTTCTGGTCCTCGACCACGCCAAGGCACCGGGCGAGAAGATTCGCATCTCGGGTGGGGGGCGATGCAATTTCACCAACCTGCAGATCGCGCCCGAGCGATTCCTCTCGCAGAACCCGCGCTTCGCGCTTTCGGCCCTGAAGCGGTTCACGCAATGGGATTTCATCGCCCGGATGGATGCGGCGGGGATCGCCTGGCACGAAAAGACGCTGGGGCAGCTCTTCTGTGACGGTTCCGCGACTCAGGTGGTTGAGATGCTGGTCCGCGACATGGAGCGGGCGGGCGTGACGCTCTGGCTTGGCTGCGCGGTCGCCGAGGTGCGGCGGGCCGGGGACGGTTTCGAGGTCGGGACCGCGCGGGGCCTTCAGCGCGCGGGGGCGGTGGTGGTGGCCACGGGCGGCAAGTCGATCCCGAAGATGGGCGCCACGGGATTCGGCTACCGCCTGGCCGAGACCTTCGGCCTGCCGGTCGTGGAGACCCGCCCCGCACTGGTGCCGCTGACCTTCGCCGAGCAGGAACTGGCCTGGATGCGCCCGCTGGCCGGGGTCGCGCTGCCCGGACGCGTCTTTTGCGGGCGGCAGGGCTTTGACGAGGCGATGCTCTTCACCCATCGCGGGCTCTCTGGCCCAGCGATCCTGCAGATCTCCAGCTACTGGCGCGAGGGCGAGGCGATCCATCTTGACCTCCTGCCCGGCCGCGATGTGGCGGCCGAGCTGCGCGCGGCGCGGGGAAAGCTGGCCTTGCGGACGGTGCTGGCCCGCTGGTTGCCCGAGCGGCTGGCGCGGCATCTGGAAGAGGCGGCGGGGGTGAGCGCCCCGATGGCCGAGCTTTCCGGCGCGGTCCTTGACCGGGTCGCGGCGGGGATTCGCGACTGGCGGCTGGTGCCGGTCGGCTCTGAAGGCTACCGGACTGCCGAGGTCACGCTGGGCGGGGTCGACACGCGCGCGCTTGATGGGCGGACGATGGAGGCCAAGGGCGTGCCGGGTCTGTTCTTCGTGGGCGAGGTTGTGGATGTGACCGGCTGGCTGGGCGGGTACAACTTCCAGTGGGCCTGGTCCTCCGGCTGGGCGGCCGGGCAGGCGGTCTGAGCGGCGGACGGTGGGCGGACCGCCCACCCTACGAGCCGCGTCCACGCTGGACAGAGCGCGGGAGGTCTGGGAAAACAGGGACTTGGCTGCGGACAGCAGGAATTTGTTCACCCTCTTTGGCCGAACCCCGGACGGGTTGGACACCCGCCAAGACGGCCCGAGACTTCGCGATCCGGCGGATCGGAAAGGTGCGCCGCGACGGAGCCGTTCTTGAGCAGGTCCAGGCAGGTTGCTGATCGGGCCGGTGGGGCGGGCTGTTTCACTCGTTCGTTTGCGGGGCATAGGGGAGGGGTGCAGATGGGGGCGGCCCCCGCAGCGCCCCGGTGACGC
>JARFTV010000002.1:0-6288 GCA_029289325.1 Alphaproteobacteria bacterium | reverse complement strand
CTGCGCGCGGCGCGGATGCCGTAACGGGTGAAACCTGGTGTGCGCCGCAGGAAGGCTGAGGTTGCCGCGCCATCGTCGGCCGGCCCCCACATCGGCAGCCGCGGTGCCTCATCGGACGGGACAAGGACGAAGATCCGGCCCGCGCCCCTGCTGCGGCAGCCCGCGCGCGACGCAGGTGGATGACCGGCCGCCCGAGAACGGGATTGGCGACGTGGATCAGATCGCCCGCTCGCTCAGGCAGCTAGCGGGGGCAGGGTTCGGGGGACGGGCAGCGCCAGTCGGCCCGGGACCTGCGAGCGACCTCCACTCCGGTCAGGCCCAACGCTCACCCAGTTGCCGGGGCGAAGCCGGCACGCCGTCCGCGCAACGGCGCGCCCCGCGTCGCCCCGCGTGAAACCGCCAACCAGGTCCGCATGGCGCAGACGGAAAGACTCTGCGCAGGCCGCCCCTGTTCGGATCAAACGGGGGGCGATCACCTCTCGCACAGGGACGGCAAGGGGCATATTTGTGAGGGCCGTTCAGCCCACAGAGCGCCCTTGGCGATGGCGGCACACCCCGCGTCGCGCGACTGGTTGCCGGAGACCTCACACCCAGTCGGTGCCGCAGAACGACGCCGCACGGCGGCGGCCGGTCAGACCCGCAACGGATCGGCCTTGGCCAGGCGGTCGAACTGCATCAGGCTTTCGATCAGCGCCGGCATCTGCGCCAGCGGGATCATGTTCGGCCCGTCCGAGGGTGCGCGGTCGGGGTCCTCATGCGTCTCGATGAAGACGCCCGCGATCCCCAGGCTTACGGCGGCGCGCGCCATGACCGGCGCGAATTCGCGCTGGCCGCCCGAGGAATTGCCCTGTCCGCCCGGCTGCTGCACCGAATGGGTCGCATCCATGATCACCGGCCAGCCGGTGCGCGCCATGATCGGCAGGCTGCGCATGTCGGCCACCAGCGTGTTATACCCGAAGCTGACCCCCCGCTCGGTCAGGAGGATGCGGTCGTTGCCGGTGCTTTCCACCTTTGCCGCCACATTCGCCATATCCCAAGGCGCGAGGAACTGGCCCTTCTTGATGTTCACCACTGCCCCGGTCTCGCCGGCAGTGAGCAGAAGGTCGGTCTGGCGGCAGAGGAAGGCCGGGATCTGGATCACATCGACGACCGCCGCCGCCTCGCGCGCCTGGCCCGCGTCGTGGACATCGGTCAGGACCGGCATCCCCATCGCGCGCACGGCCTCCAGCACCTTGAGCCCCGCCTCGATCCCGAGGCCGCGCTTGCCCGTGAGCGAAGTGCGGTTGGCCTTGTCATAGCTCGCCTTGAAGACGAACTGCGCCCCGGCGGCCGCGCAGGCCCGCGCCATTTCGCCCGCGACCATCTGCGCATGGTCCAGGCTTTCCAGCTGGCAGGGGCCCGCAATCACCAGAAGCGGCCGGTCGTTGCCGACGGTCAGGCCGCCGATCTTCACATCCTTCATCGCACCCTCAGGAAGAGACCTGTTCCCGCAGGATCGCTGCGGTCATCGAGACCATGAGGTAAATCCCCAGCATGATCAACAGCGTGACGGCCGTGTTCTCGAATGCGCGCGGATAGCTGGGCGCGTCGGGCGGAATCGGGCGCACCGACAGGGACAGGTAGCGCACCTGGCGGTTGGCCTCGACCCGGGCCGTCTCCATCGCCTGCAGCGACTGGGCGAGGATCATCTGCCGGGTCTGCAGATCGGCCTGGGCGACCAGAAGCTCGCCCTGGACCTGGGCGAGGCTGGAATTCCCGGCCGAAGTCTCGGTCATCCGGGCGCGGATGGTGGCGATCTCGGTTTCCAGCGTCGCGATCCGGCGCTGGATCGGTTCCATCCGGGCCTGATTCGGGTTCTCGTTCGCCTGCATTTGCGCCAGCGACAACCGCTCTTGCGTCAGCTGCGACTCAAGTGCCCCGATCTGGCCGGTCAGCAGGCCGACCTCGCTTTCCGAGGAGATCACCTTGAAGCGTTCCTGCAACTGGATCAGCTGCCGCTGTGAGGTGGCCAACGCGGCCTGCGCCTCGTCATAGCCCAGCTGGGCGTCCTTCATCTGGTCGGCCCGCAGCCGCTGGGTCAGGTGGTCAACCTGCTCCTCGGCATAGCTGATCAGCTGTTCGGCCCATTGCGCGGCGACCTTTGGATCGGCGGCGATCACCTCCATCCGGATCAGCCCCTCGGTCGTGTCGTAGGAGATCTTCACGAAATTCCGGTAGACCTTGTAGGCGGCTTCCAGGCTGGCGCCGGGCTCCAGCCGTTGCAGGGGGTCGATCCGGTCACTCTGGAAATGGGCGCGGAATCCCACGTCCTCCTCCAGCCGCAGCATCGCCTCGCGGGATTGCAGGTAGCCCTGGACGGCGATGGAATCCTGCGAGGTGGCCAGCGCCGTGCCCGAGAAGAGACCGCCAAGTTGCCCCGCGGATGAGGCCGGGCCGGCCTGCTGGATCACGAATTCCGCGCGGGTGGCGTACATCGGCGTTGCCATCGCATAGAAATACCAGCCGGCCAGGATGGTGGGCAGCAGGACGAAGGCGATCAGCCGCGCGGCAAGCAGTGCCAGCCTGCGGCGGCGGCGGCGGGCGATGTCCTGCTGCATCCGCAGGATCTCGGCCACCTGGTTCACCTCGGCCCGCTGCTCGGTCGAGGGGAGCGCCAGCGGCCGCGACGTCTGCGGCAGCTGCACCACGTCGCCCGGCAGCCGCGCAAGGTCGCGGCCCGGCCTGGCCTCGGCAGAGGGGCCATCGGTGGCGGAGCGATCCCCCGGCGTGGCGGGATTGGCGGCAGGGCTGCCGGACCGGCGGGAGGTGACCATGTTCAGCAACGAGCCGCGCGAAAACGGATCGATGCCGGCCGCGCGCAGCTGACGCACGGCATCGAGATCGGAACTGACGCTGAGCCCCTGTTGCTGCGCGACCATCCGCGCGCGGCGAAGCTGACGGCCGGTCAGCCCTTCGGCCGCGATGGCGGCAAGCTCGGCCTCGACCGCGTCGTCGGTGGGGGCGGGGTCGCGCGGGACCTTGACCACGGTCGCCGTCGGCGGGCGCGCGGCAGAGGGCGGCGGCTCGGGCTGGCGGAAATCCATCCCGGCAAAGCCATCCTCGTGATTGTCGAACAGGCCCGCCTCGGGCGGTGGGGCGGGACGCGGGACCGGGCGGATGTGGAAGCGGGTGGCTTTAGGCAGTGTAATCATACAGGCGCTTCGCTTCCTCGAGCGTGTCGAACTGGTAGAGTTGGCCATTGCGCAGGACGGCGGCCGAATTGCAGAACTTCTGCAGGGTCTGCGCCGAATGCGAGACGATGACCACCGTGGCGTTCCGCAGCCGTTCCTTCAGCAGGTTGCCGGCCTTGCGGTTGAACTCCACATCGCTGGTGGCGGGCATGCCTTCGTCGATCAGGTAGATGTCGAACTCGATCGACAAGAGCAGCGAGAAGGAAAAGCGCGACCGCATCCCCGAGGAATATGTCGAGAGCGGCATGTCGAAGTATTCGCCAAGGCCGCAGACCCAGCGGCAGAAGCTTTCGACGTAATCGGGGTCCAGTCCATAAAGCCGGGCGATGTAGCGGCAGTTTTCCTTGGCGGTGTGCCTGTTGTTCACCCCGCCCATGAAGCCCAGCGGAAACGACACGCGCGAGGTCTTGCGGATTGCGCCTTCGTCAGGCTTTTCCAGCCCGGCCATCATGTTTATGATCGTGGTCTTGCCAGCCCCGTTCGGTGCGAGGATCCCCATCGAGCGCCCGATGTCGACCCGGAACGAGGCGCGGTCAAGGATCACCTTGCGCTGCGTCCCCGTCCAGAACGATTTCGAAACCTGCTGGAACTCGATCATCACCGCCTCTGTTCGGCAGCCGCCGGGGCTGTCGCTCACCCGATGACTACGTCGCAATGGTTAACATCAGGTTCAACGCGTTGAAAGGGCCGCAAAGGGCACCTGCCGCCCGGCCTAGCCCGCCCGTCGCCGCCCCGCCAGCGCCAGGGCGGCGAGGCCGGCCAGCAGGCTGATCGCGAGGCCAAGCCGCGCGGCCTCCTGCATCGCGCCGCCGGGCAGGGCGGTCTCCAGGCTCAGGACCGGGACCGTGAAGCCCAGCGACAGGATCAGGATCACCGTCAGGATGTCGCGCAGCGTGATCCCCTGCGGCAGACGCAGCCCAAGCGCCGCCGCCAGTCCAAGACCGAAAAGCAGCATCCCCAGCGGCCGGCCAAGCCAGAGCGCGGCCAGCGTGGTGATCGTGGTCGGGGCGAAGGCGGCAAGGTCTACCCCGCCCTGGGTCAGGCCGAACAGGAACAGCACGCCGACAAGGGGCCAGGACAGCGCATGGGCCAAGCGGTTCAGCGGATCGTGCAGAAGCTCTTCCGCCTCGGCGAAGAGGCCGAAACTGCGGTCGGCATGGGCGATGGCCGGGACCACCGGCAACAGCCCCAGCGCCCCCGGCAGACCCGCCGCCGTGACCCCGGCCCAGGACGCAAGGCCCGCCAGAAGATAGGGCCAGATCCGACGGGCTGCGCGCCGCTCGCGCTCGGGCGCGTCGGAGGGCAGGGGATGGCCGTAGAAGCGCCAGGCCGCCCAGGCCGCGACCAGGGGCACCAGAAGCCAGGCCGGGCGCAGCCCCGCGACCGGATGGGTCAGGCCAAGGATCACAAGCGCCAGGATATCGGTGGCGATGGCCAGAAGCAGCAGCAGATGCAGCGCGGGATGGCCCGCGCCAAAGACCCTGCGGCCGATCAGGAACGCAAGCGCCACATCGGTTCCGAGCGGAACCTGCCAGCCGGTGGCAAAGCCCGCCTCCTCGGCCGTCTCGATCAGGTTGGCCACCAGCACCCAGACCATGCCCGCGCCGATCATGCCGCCCAGCGTGAGCCCGAGCGGCAGCACGGCCCGCTCGCCCCGCAAGGCGCCCCGCTCGACCACCAGTGCCTCCCAGAGCTCCTTGCCGACAAGGAAAAGAAAGAGCGCCATCAGCCCCTCGGCCACCAGCGACAGCGGGGTCAGGCTGACCGGGATGGGCGAGATCCAGCCGGGCGGGTCAAGGTCGAGGAGCCGCCATTCCACCGCATCGTAATAGGCGGCGGGGGCAAGGTTGACCCAGACCGTGGCAAGGGCCGCGCCGGACAGAAGCGCGAGGGCGAAGCGGGGGACGAAAGCGGAAACGCGGTACATCTTCTGGCCGGGACTGGGACTGCCCGCATTTGACGCGGTTTTTTCGCCTGCCGCAATGGCTTGATCCCCGGACGGGGCCGTCCTGCGGGGCGTCGAGCCCCCCAGGACGGCGCTGCCGCCGACCCCGCGCCCCGGCTGCTTTGGGTGGGAAGGGCGGCTGCCTCCGGCGGGGATATTTGGGGAAGGGAAAGCCATGGGGGTGTTCTGCCGGCGCATGCCGGGCGGGGTTGAACGCAAGGGGCGAAGCGGCGAGGCTCGCGGCATGGCAGTGTGCGAGGACATCCGGGCCTGTCGGCTGTGCGCGGCGCGGTTTGCGGCGACGGCGAC
The DNA here is from genome assembly GCA_029289325.1 of Alphaproteobacteria bacterium. GTDB lineage: Bacteria > Pseudomonadota > Alphaproteobacteria > Rhodobacterales > Rhodobacteraceae > Tabrizicola. Next base: position 804 of record JARFTV010000002.1, on the reverse strand, counting down.
GGGGCATGTGCCGCGGCCGGTGGTCTGGTTCCGGCCCGGCGCACGTGTGCTGGTGGCGGGTCAGGCCCCGGGCCTGCGGGTGCATGAGAGCGGGCGGCCCTTCACCGATCGCTCTGGCGACCGTCTGCGCGACTGGATGGGGGTGACGGAGGCCGAGTTCTACGATCTGGCGCGGGTCGCCGTGGTGCCCATGGCCTTCTGCTTCCCCGGCTATGATGCCAGAGGCGCCGACCTGCCGCCGCCGCCGCTGTGCGCTGCGACCTGGCGGGGGCGGGTCATGGCCGAGCTTGGGGAGGTGCCGCTGGTGCTGCTGGTCGGGGGGGCCGCGATCCGCTGGCATCTGGGATTGCGCGACGTGACCGCTGCCGTGGCCGATTGGCGCGCACCCGCCGGGCGGGGCGTCTTTCCCTTGCCGCATCCCTCGTGGCGGAATACGGGGTGGCTGAAACGTCACCCCTGGTTCGCGGCCGAGCTTCTTCCGGCCCTGCGCGCCCGGGTGCGGGAGGTTCTTGATGTCTGATGTCGTGACGCTGCTTGATGCCGCCCATGCCGCCGTCTCGGCCGATCCGGGGAACGAGGCGCTGCGCCTGCGCTTCTTCGAGCGGCTGGCCGATGGCGAGATGGTGCTGCTGCTGGAACGCGAGGCCGAGGGCGAGAGCCTCGAGCCGCGGGTCTTCGAGCTGGAGGAGGGGCCGGTTGTGCTGGTCTTCGACCGCGAGGAGCGGCTGGCGAGCTTCACCGGCGGGATCGCCCCCTATGCCGCGCTGCCGGGGCGGGTGATCGCGGGGCTGCTGAAGGGGCAGG
>JARFTV010000001.1:123726-192517 GCA_029289325.1 Alphaproteobacteria bacterium | reverse complement strand
GTTTTGGCGTGACGGCGGAGTATCTGAACGCCTGCGAGGAGCTGGAGATCAAGGTCGCCCAGGGCGCGAAGCCGGGTGAGGGCGGGCAGCTGCCGGGGATGAAGGTCACGGCGCTGATCGCACGGCTGCGCCATTCGACCCCCGGCGTGACGCTGATCAGCCCGCCGCCGCACCACGATATCTATTCGATCGAGGACCTCGCGCAGCTGATCTACGACCTGAAGCAGATCAACCCGCGCGCCAAGGTGACGGTGAAGCTGGTCTCGTCCTCGGGCGTCGGCACCATCGCGGCGGGCGTGGCGAAGGCCAAGGCCGACGTGATCCTGATTTCCGGCCACAATGGCGGGACGGGGGCCTCTCCGGGGACCTCGATCAAATACGCCGGCCTGCCGTGGGAGATGGGCCTGACCGAGGCGCATCAGGTGCTGGCGATGAACAACCTGCGCGAGCGGGTGACGCTGCGCACCGACGGCGGTCTGCGGACCGGGCGCGACATCGTCATGGCGGCGATGATGGGGGCCGAGGAATACGGCATCGGCACCGCCGCGCTGATCGCGATGGGCTGCATCATGGTGCGCCAGTGCCAATCGAACACCTGCCCGGTGGGCGTCTGCACCCAGGACGAAAAGCTGCGGGCCAAGTTCACCGGTTCGGCGGACAAGGTGGTGAACCTGATCACCTTCTATGCCCAGGAAGTGCGGGAAATCCTGGCGCAGATCGGCGCGCGGTCGCTGGATGAGATCATCGGTCGGGCCGATCTTCTGACCCAGGTGAGCCGCGGGGCGGCAAACCTGGACGATCTGGACCTCAACCCGCTGCTGGTCAGCGTCGATGGCTCGCGGTCGATCACCTATGACCGCACCAAGCCGCGCAATGCGGTCCCCGAGACGCTGGACGCCGACATCATCCGGGACGGGCATCGGTTCTTTGAGGATGGCGAGAAGATGCAGCTGTCCTATGCCGTGCGGAACACGCTGCGGACCATCGGGACGCGGGCGTCGAGCCATATCGTCAAGAAGTTCGGGATGCGCAACGCGCTGCAGCCCGACCATCTGACGGTGAAGCTGACCGGGTCCTGCGGCCAGTCGCTGGGGGCCTTCGCGGTGCGGGGCCTGAAGCTGGAAGTGCAGGGCGACGCCAACGACTATGTCGGCAAGGGGCTGAGCGGTGGCCTGATCACCGTGCGGCCGCTGATGTCCTCGCCGCTGAAGGCGGAAGAGAACACGATCATCGGCAATACCGTGCTGTACGGGGCGACCGACGGGTTCCTGTTCGCCAGCGGTCGGGCCGGGGAGCGGTTCGCGGTGCGGAACTCGGGCGCGTCGGTCGTGGTGGAAGGCTGCGGGTCGAACGGCTGTGAGTACATGACCGGCGGGGTCGCGGTGATCCTGGGCCGGATCGGTGCGAACTTCGGGGCGGGGATGACGGGCGGCATGGCCTATGTCTACGATCCCGAGGGCGTGGCCGAGGATTTCATGAACCTTGAAACCATCCTGACCTGCGCGGTTGAGCATCCGCATTGGGAGATGCAGCTCAAGGGTCTGATCCAGCGCCATCAGGAAGAGACCGGCAGCCGTCTAGCCGAACGCATCCTGCAGAACTGGGATCGCGAGCGGGTGAACTTCCTGCAGGTCTGCCCGAAGGAGATGGTCAGCCGGCTGCCCTATCCCTTGTCGGACGAGGTGGCGAAAGTCCCCGCCGAATAGGGAATCGGCTGCTCAAACCGCTTTGATATGGTAAGCAAAGGCCGCCGCATCCCGTGGCGGCCTTCTTCATGGAGCAACCATGTCCGACCTGATCGTTGTCGCCTTTCCCGACGAAGCCACCGCCTTTGCCGCAGCCGAGGCTTTGGTGGCGCTGCAGAAGCAGTATCTGATCGAGATGGAGGACGTGGTGGTCGTGACACGCGGTGAGGACGGGCGGGTGCAGCTGCACCAGTCTGTCAACCTGACCACGGGTGGCGCGATCGGCGGGGGGCTTTGGGGCACCCTGATCGGGCTTCTGTTCCTGAACCCGGTCGCTGGCGCGGCCGTGGGCGCCGGGGCCGGGGCGCTGCTGGGCAAGTTCAGAGATTACGGGATCAACGACGACTTCTTGCGGGACGTCGGCGCCTCTCTGGACAGGGGCGGGGCCGCGGTCGGGATGCTGGTGCGGAAGCTGACCGCCGACAAGGTTTACGAGCGGCTGGAGCCGTTCCGGGAAAAGGGCCGGGTGATCCACACCTCGTTGAGCCATGAGGCCGAGGCGCGGCTGAAGGCTTTCCTTGAGAAGATCCCGCCGCTGCACAAGCCGCATGATCAGTTGGGCGGCGGGCGGACGTAAGCAGACTTGACCCTGCGCCGCACCCAACGTCTAACCACCGAATGACCGACAAGGCGACAGAGACCTCGGCCGCGAAGCCGACGCGCAAGCGCAGGGCGAAGGCCGCATCGGCCCCGCCGCGAAAGCCGCGCTTCTTCCATCGTGTCGCCGTCTGGGTGTTGCGCGGCCTTGGCGGGGTCGCGGGGCTGTATGCCTTTCTGATCCTGCTGTTCAGCTTCGTCCCGCCGCCGATCAACTTCTTCCAGATGGGTGAGATCTGGCGGCTGGGGAGCATCGACAAGGACTGGGTAAGCTGGGAGGAGATCGCCCCCGTCATGGGCCGGTCGGCGGTGGCGGCCGAGGATGCGAATTTCTGCAACCACTGGGGCTTTGACATGGCCGCGATCCGGCAGGCGATCCAGGCGGGGTCGAACCGGGGGGCCTCGACAATCAGCCAGCAGGTGGTGAAGAACGTGTTTCTCTGGCACGGTCGCAGCTATCTGCGCAAGGCGATGGAGGCGGTGCTGACCCCGGTGGTGGAGCTGATCTGGTCGAAGGAGCGGATCCTCGAGGTCTATCTGAACGTCGCCGAATTCGACGAGGGCGTCTTTGGCGTGCAGGCGGCGGCGCGGCATTATTTCGACGTGGATGCCAAGGACCTGACCGCCCTGCAGGCGGCGCGGCTGGCGGCGGTGCTGCCCGATCCGAAGGGGCGGAGCGCCTCGAACCCGTCGAGCTTTGTCCGCAGCCGGACCCGGGCAATCATCGCCGGGGCCGAGACCATCGCCGCCGACGGCAGATCCGCCTGTTTCGAGGGTTGAGGGACAGGAGGGATTGAATTCCCGTTCCCCGCGCGGCAATGGTCGGTCTGACCGGAGGCTTGAGCGATGAACCGTCCCACCAACCGCTTGTACCACGTTCCGTTGTCGCCCTTCTGCCGCAAGGTGCGCCTGACGCTGGCCGAGAAGAAGATCGAGGTGGAGCTGGTCGAGGAGCGGTATTGGGAAGCCTCACCCGACTTCCTGCGCCGGAACCCGGCGGGGAAGGTGCCGATCCTGAAGATGGGCAATCGGGTGATGAGCGAGAGCCAGGCGATCTGCGAGTATATTGAGGACATCGCCCCCGAGCCCGCGCTGATGCCGCGCAACCCCGAAGGCCGGTACGAGGTTCGCCGCCTGTGCTCGTGGTTTGACGACAAGTTCCACAACGAGGTCACGTCGAAGCTCTTGTATGAGCGGGTGAACAAGAAGGTCACCGGCCAGGGCTATCCGGATTCGAAGAACGTCAAGATGGGCGCGACGCGGATCAAGTATCACCTGGACTACATGGCCTGGCTTCTGGACCAGCGGCGCTGGCTGGCGGGCGATGTGATGACCCTGGCGGATTTCACCGCCGCAGCGCATCTGAGCTGTCTGGATTACATCAGCGATGTGGACTGGAACCGTCACGCGGTGCTGAAGGACTGGTATGCCAAGGTCAAGTCGCGGCCGTCGTTCCGCCCCTTGCTGGCCGACCAGATCTCGGGCTTTCCGCCGGCCCCGCATTATGCCGATCTGGATTTCTGAGACTAGCGGCGGCGCGGGGGCCAGCCCCCCAGCCATCCGGTGTCTTGAACCGGTGGCGAAACCGGACGGCCACCCCGGGATATTTGGGCAAAGATGAAAGGGCTGACGAAAGAGCAGCTGGTGGCCCGGGCCCTGGAGGAAGGGTTCGTCAAGGTGGGCATCTGCCGGCCCGATGCGGTGCCCGAAACTGCGGGGCGGCTGCGGGCCTTTCTGGAGGCGGGACGGCACGGGCAGATGGGCTGGATGGAGGAGCGGGAGGAGTGGCGCGGATCGGCCTCGGCCCTGTGGCCCGAGGCGCGGTCGGTGGTGATGCTGGCCGAAGCCTATACGCCGGAAGTGGACCCTTTGGCCGGTTTGGCGCAGCGGGACCGGGGGGTGGTCAGCGTCTACGCCCAGGGCAAGGACTACCATGACCTGGTGAAGCGGCGGCTGAAACGGCTGGGACGCTGGATGGTCGATGCCGCCGGCTGCGAGATCAAGGTCTTTGTCGATACGGCTCCGGTGATGGAAAAGCCGCTGGCGCAGGCGGCGGGGCTGGGCTGGCAGGGCAAGCATACCAATCTTCTGGGCCGCGACCTGGGAAACTGGGTCTTCCTGGGGGCGATCTTCACCACGCTGGAGCTGGAGGCGGATGCCCCCGAAGTCAGCCATTGCGGCAGTTGCACCGCCTGTCTGGACATCTGTCCGACCCGGGCCTTCCCGGCCCCGTATCAGCTGGATGCGCGGCGCTGCATCTCGTACCTGACGATCGAGCATCGCGGCCCCGTGGAGCCGGAGCTGCGCGCGCTGCTGGGCAACCGGATCTACGGCTGCGACGATTGTCTGGCAGTCTGCCCTTGGAACAAGTTTGCCGTGGCGGCGCGGGATCTCGGCTATCAGCCGCGCGTCGGCCTGCCCGCGCTGGCCGAACTGGCGGGGCTGGACGACCAGGGCTTTCGCGAGCGGTTTTCAGGCTCACCGATAAAACGGATCGGGCGCGACAGGTTCGTGCGCAATGTGATGTATGCGATCGGAAACTCGGGCCTTCCGGCGCTGATCCCGGTCGCGCGCGCCCGTCTGGACGATGCCGATCCGACCGTGGCGGAAGCTGCGGCCTGGGCCCTGGGCAGGCTTTCGCAGGTGCAGGATGACCGGGTGGGGTCGGGGCGCGAATCGTGCTAGGGTTGCGGTCCAGCCGAAGGGAGAGCGGACCATGACCAAGCATCTGGCAGATCATCGCCAACCCAGCTCGGGCACCCGGGTGAAGCAGTTCCTGCGCCTGGCGCGGTCGCCGCGGGAAACCTGGAAGGTGGCGCGCGACGCCTCAAGCTCGGCCCGGGTGGTGCAGTTCCTGCGGATCGCCCGGGGACGGACCGTCTAGCGCGCTGGTTTCAGCCGGTCGCGCAGCACGGCCAGCACATCGCGCAGATCGGCGATCTGGTCGATGGTGAGACCCGTACGCTCGGCGAAGGCGCGGGGCACGCCAGCGGCCCGCGCCGCAAGTTCACGCCCCTCCGCCGTCAGGGAGATGCGGACCAGACGTTCGTCGGCCGTATCGCGCCGCCGCGCGACCCAGCCGTCGGCCTGCATCCGCTTGAGCATCGGTGTCAGGGTGTTTGACTCCAGCCGGAGTTCGGCACCCAGCTCGGACACGCTTTGCCCGTCCCGCGCCTGAAGCGAGGTCAACACGAGATACTGCGGATAGGTGAGGCCCAGAGGCTGCAAGAGCGGCGCATGGGCAGCGTGGACGGCATGTGCAGCCGAATGCAGGGCGAAACAGAGCATGTCTGGCGTGAGGGTCATGACCGAAACATACATCGCGCGCGATGGAAAAGCAATTGAGCGGATCAGCGGAGGCGATGGCGATCTGATTGCCTAGCACGGCCCGATCGCCTCGAGGGGTCGAGCGTGTGTCCTGTTCGGTCGCCGCTTCGGGCACTGCTGCTTGCCGGAAAGGCAGCGGCGCGGCCCGCTGGGGGAGCCGCGCCGGGAAACGGGTTGCAGCGGGGTTAGGACCGGACCAGCTTTTCGTATTCGGTGGCGACGCGCTTGGTCAGCTCGCCGACCTCGAAGGTGTAGTCGCCGATTTGGCCCACGGGGGTCACCTCGGCCGCCGTGCCGGTGAGCCAGCACTGTTCGAAGGTGGCGAGCTCTTCGGGGAGGATGTAGCGTTCGTGCACCTTGATCTGCATGTCCTTCAGCATCCCGATGACGGTCTGCCGGGTGATGCCGTTCAGGATGCAGTCAGGGTTCGGGGTGTGTACTTCGCCGTCCTTGACGAAGAAGATATTGGCCCCCGTCGCCTCGGCCACATAGCCGCGGTAGTCGTAGAAGAGCGCGTCGGAGCAGCCCTTGGCCATCGCGGCGTGCTTGGACATGGTGCAGATCATGTAGAGACCGGCGGCCTTGGCGGCGGTGGGGATGGTTTCGGGCGAGGGGCGCTTCCACTTGGCGATGTCGAGTTTCGCGCCCTTCATCTTGGCGTCGCCGTAATAGGCGCCCCAGGACCAGCAGGCGATGGCGAGGCGGACCGGGTTGCCGAGGGAGGCGACGCCCATCTCTTCGCCCGCGCCGCGGAAGGCGATGGCGCGGACATAGGCGTCGGTCAGGTCGTTGGCCTTCAACACCTCTTCCTTGGCGGCGTCGATCTGTTCGGCGGTGTAGGGGATCGGCATGTCGAGAAGGCGACCGGATTCCAGCAGACGCAGCGAATGTTCGTGGCTTTTGAAGATCTTGCCGTTGTAGCAGCGTTCGCCTTCGAAGACCGACGAGGCATAGTGCAGCGCATGGGTCAGGATGTGGACGTTCGCCTGCCGCCATTCCACCAGCTTGCCATCCATCCAGATGAACCCGTCGCGATCGTCGTATCCTGCCATCTTGGCCTCCAGCCTTTGCGAATGTTGCGCCTGAAAGGTCCGCATCGGACAGATTCTTGCGCCAAATCGGCTGAGAGTTACGGGTTGATGCTTGGAAAGTCAACAAGGCTGACGTAAATTCACCGGGAAGGAGAGATGCGGATGCCAGAGACACCAAGCGGCGAAAGCCTGCTGTTCCTGACCGACGAACAGCTGCGCAAGGGCATCGAGGCGATGTTCTTCGCCTATCGCGGCTTTACGGCCGACCCGGATCGCATTCTGGAGGTGATGGATTATGGCCGGGCGCATCACCGGGCGATCCATTTCATCCATCGCAGCCCCGGCACGACGGTTTCCAACCTGCTGTCGATCCTTGGTGTTACAAAGCAGTCGTTGAATCGTGTGTTGCGCACCTTGATCGAGGATGGCCTTGTTCGCAGTGAAAAGGGCAAGGTCGATGCGCGGGAGCGGCATCTGTATTTGACGGACAAGGGATTGATTCTGGAGCGCGAATTGTCGGACGCGCAGCGGGCGCGGATGCGGGCGGCCTATCGGGCGGCGGGCCCTCAGGCGGTTTCGGGCTTCCGGCAGGTGCTGGAGGCGATGATGGATCCCGAGATGCGGCGTCAGTACAACCGGCTCAAGGAGGGTGGGTGATGGTTCCTGATGCGCATCTGCTGATCGTCGACGATGATGAACGGATCCGGGGGCTTCTGCAGAAGTTCCTGATCCGCAACGGATTTCTGGTGTCGGTCGCGCGCGATGCAGCGCAGGCGCGGAAGATCCTCGCCGGGTTGGAGTTCGACCTGATCGTCATGGACGTGATGATGCCGGGAGAGGATGGGGTCACGCTGACGCGCGAGTTGCGGCGGCGGCTGGCGACCCCGATCCTGTTGCTGACCGCGCGGGGCGAGACGGCGAACCGGATCGAGGGGCTTGAGGCCGGGGCGGATGACTATCTGGCCAAGCCCTTCGAGCCGAAGGAGTTGCTGCTGCGGATCAATGCGATCCTGCGTCGGGTGCCGGTGGCCAAGCCGGCCGAGCCGGTCCGGCAGGTGATCCATCTGGGCGCGGTGCGCTATGATCTGGACCGGGGCGAGATGTGGCGCGGGGAGGTGCCGGTGCGGCTGACGGCGACCGAGGCGCAGTTGATGCGGATCTTCGCTGCCCAGCCGGGCGTGGCACTGAGCCGCGACAAGCTGGTCAGCGAGACGGGTGGCGAGGAGGCCGCGCAGGAGCGGGCGGTGGACGTACAGATCACCCGGCTGCGTCGCAAGATCGAGGACGACCCGAAAGTGCCACGCTACCTGCAGACGGTGCGCGGCGAGGGCTATATGCTGCAACCGGATTGAGGGGGCCCTTGCCCCCTCGACGCGCGGTCAGAGCGGGACGCGCAGGCCAATGCCGATGACCTGATCGGTCCGATCGAAGTTCAACGCCTCTACCGGCCTGCCACCTTCCATTCCGTCAAGGCGTTGCGTGCTGCCGGAGACGGAGCCGAGGTCGAAGTAGCGCCAGGTCAGGTCCAGCTTGGCCGGACCGGAGCCGAACACCGGCCCGATATCCCAGGACACACCCAGACCCACGGACCAGGCCAGCCCGGTGTCGCTGTCACCCCGAAATCGGCGCGGCCCACCTTCCGGGCCGGAGCTGATCCGGGTCCAGTCGCCCATGCTGCTATGGGCCAGGCCCAGGCCGACTGTCACGAAGGGTGTCATCGCGCCGCCCAGATCGAAGTCGCGATAGCCATTGGCCATCAGCGCGATCGAGCTGACGCTTCCCGTGACAGCGGCATGGGGACCCTCGGTTTCCGGGACGGTATAGCTCCATGGTCCGGCGAAATCGGCCGTGCTGAAGATGTTGAGGGCGACTTCGCCCCGCCAGCCGTTGCCATAGTCGCGGCCAATCGCAAGGGCTCCCATGGCGGTATTGTCGAGGTCGAGATCGAAGAAGACCTGCGGGTCTTCGGGATAGCCCGGTGGCAGCCAACTTGCATCGCCGGCGCTGGAGCGGGCTGAGCCAAGTTCGAACCGGACGTAGTTGCCTGCTTTCCGCGCTGCCGCGGCGCCTGCCGAGACGGCGGCTTCCTGCGCGCTGACGGGGAGCACGACCGGGGCCGGTGCAGGGGGCTTGCCCTTGCCCTTCCCCTTGCCGCCGCCCTCTTCATGGTCCCCGTCCTCGTGCCCTCCGCCTTCGCTGCCGTCTTCGTGGCCACCGTCCTCATGGCCGCCGCCGCCCTTACCACCACCGCCGTGGCCGCCCGACTCCTGCGCCCAGGCGGCACCCCATGGCGTTCCGACCGGCACCAGAGCGGCAAGCGCCAGACCAAAGAGCCACAGCCCGCAGACTGCCGGTTTCATGAACCCTGTTCCAATGCTGCTCATGCTGTTCGCCGTTCCTGTTCTTCGCATTTGCGCGAAGGGTCCCGGCCGCCAGAGCAACCGGGCCCGATGATGCCGCGACGGATCCTCAGCCGTGCCCGGCCAGGATCGCGATGCGGATCGCTTCCGCGTCGGCGGCCAACGCTTCCGCGGCGCTGCCGGTGATCGGCGTGCCGAGGATGGTGGTCACGGCGATCACCGTTTCCGTCGAGATCGGGACGGTCTTGTCAGAAGCCGCGCCCAGAAGCATCGCCGCCAGATCCATCGTGTCCGTGGTGACGCCCGCATCGCGGAGCGCCGTGCCGCCCTCCAGCAGATCGGCCAACAAAGCCAGGTTCTGCAGCGGCGAGTCGATGAAGCTGACACTGTCGAATTGCAGCGACAGCAGTTCCTGCGCCTGTTCCAGGGTGAGGTTGTAATAGTCGACCATCTCGGGCGTCAGCGACTTGATCGCTTCCGCCAGGGCCTGATCCAGCACCTTGGCGGGCGAGCGGGCGACGTTCAGACGGCCAAGCTCGACCTCGGGGATGCCTTCCTTTGCCCAGACCGGCTTGCCGCCGCCGGTCTCTGACGGTCCGCCGGCCTGCGGACCCTTGCCTTCGGAATCCGCGCTCGGACCGCCCTGGCCCGCGCCGCTGCCGCCCTGGCTGCCCGAGCCGCCCTGGCCACCCTTGCCGCTGCCCTGACCTTCGGCCCAGGCGGCCGTGTCCGAACCGCCCCAGACCGCCGGGGCCACCAGCGCGGTTGCGCCAAGGAGGGCAACGGTGGCGGCGCCACGGGCGAGGCGGGTGAAATCCCTTGCGAAGTCTGACGGCATGATAATCTCCTTTGGGTTGATCCGGGGCATCGTCGGGGTCAGTGGCTGACAAGCGAAACTTTACTCCTCCAGCGCCCGTCTGGCGTTGATCTTGGTCAAGCATTGTTGGACGATTTGCAGCCTGAGCGGTGGCAGCACGTCCCGTCGCAGGAACAGGAAAAGGGACTTCATGGGCTGCATCGTCTTTACGCATGACGACTTCCACCGGCATGTGACCCCGCCCGGCCATCCGGAGCGGGTGGAGCGGCTGGCGGCGGTCGAGCGGGGGCTGGCCGGGCTGACGGTGGATCGGCGGGCCTGCCCGATGGGCGACGCGGCAGAGGTGCTGCGCTGCCATCCGCCGGGCTATCCGGCGCGGGTGAAGTCCGCCGTGCCGTCCGAGGGTTGGGCGCAGCTGGATGGGGATACCTTCCTGTCCCCGGGGTCGTTCGAGGCGGCGATGCGGGCGGTCGGCGGGATTTGCGCGGCCGTGGATGCGGTGGTGACGGGTGAGGCGAAGACCGCCTTCGTCGCCGGGCGGCCGCCGGGGCACCATGCGGAACGCGAGACGGCGATGGGGTTCTGTCTGTTCGGGATCGTGGCCATCGGGGCGAAGCGGGCGCTGGATCATCATGGGCTGAAGCGCGTCGCCATCGTGGATTTCGACGTGCATCACGGGAACGGGACGCAGGATCTCTTGTGGGATGAGGGGCGGTGTCTGTTCGTCTCATCGCACCAGATGCCGCTGTATCCGGGGACCGGGCGGCCCGAGGAGCGGGGCGCGCAGGGCCAGGTGCTGAACGTACCGCTGCGCGGGGGCTCGGGTGGGCGGGCGATGCGCGAGGTCTATGAGGGCGTGGTCTTCCCGGCGCTGATGGCCTGGGAGCCGGAGCTTCTGCTGATCTCCGCCGGGTTCGACGCCCATGCCGACGATCCGCTGGCCGGGCTGGAATGGCAGGCCGAGGATTATCGCTGGCTGACCGAAAAGCTGTGCGCGCTTGCGGGGGGAAAGGTGGTCTCGACACTTGAAGGCGGCTATGATCTGGATGCGCTGGCGGCTTCGGTGGCCGCGCATGTTGCAGTGCTTGAGGAGCGGGGCCGATGACCGACAAACCGATCGACGCGATGAGCTTCGAGGACGCGATGGCCGCGCTGGAGCAGGTCGTGGGCGCGCTGGAGCGTGGCGAGGTTCCGCTGGAGCAGTCGATCGCGCTGTACGAGCGGGGGGCCAAGCTGAAGGCGCATTGCGCGAAGAAGCTGGCCGAGGCCGAGGAGAAGGTGGAGCTGATCCGGGCGCAGGAAGGCCGGGCGGTCGGGACGACTCCGGCGGAGGGGATGTGAGCTTTCCCGACCGGCTGGCGGCGGATGCGGGGCTGGTCGAGGCCCGGCTGTTGGCCGTGCTTGAGGACCGGGCGGATCAGCCGGTAACGCATGCGATGCGCTATGCGCTGCGCGGGGGCAAGCGGCTGCGCGGGTTCCTGGTGCTGGAAGGCGCGCGGATGCTGGGGGTTGCCGAGGACCGGGCACTCAGCGCGGCGGCGGCGATCGAGGCTTTGCACGCCTATTCCCTTGTGCACGACGATCTGCCCTGCATGGACGATGATGATCTGCGGCGCGGCCAGCCGACGGTGCACCGGAAATGGGACGAGGCGACGGCGGTGCTGGCGGGCGATGCGCTTCAGACGCTGGCCTTCGAGCTTTTGTGTGACCCGGCTCTGGGATCCGCCGAGGTGCGGATGGAACTGGTCCGCGGGCTGGCGCGGGCCTCGGGGATCGACGGGATGGTGCTGGGTCAGGCACTGGATATCGCGGCGGAGACGGCGGGGCGGTCCCTGACGCTGGACGAGATCACCGCGCTGCAGGCGGGCAAGACCGGGGCGCTGATCGGCTTTGCGGCCGAGGCCGGGGCGGTGATCGCGGGGGCCGACCCTGCGCCGTTGCGCCGTTATGCCGCTGCGCTGGGCCTCGCCTTCCAGATCGCCGACGACATCTTGGACGTGACCGGAGACGAGGCCAGAACGGGCAAGCGCGTGGGTAAGGATGCGGAGGCGGGCAAGGCGACCTTTGTCTCGCTTCTGGGTCTTGAGGGAGCCCGGGCGCGGGCTGCGGAGTTGGTGGTGGAAGCCGAAACTGCCTTGTGCGGCTATGGAAACAAGGCGGCCAACTTGATTGCCGCGGCGCGCTTCGTTATCGCGCGGGACAACTGAACGCGCGCCCGAGGAGGGCAGGCATGACCGACCGACCGAAGACCCCGCTGCTGGACCGGGTGACCGTACCCTCGGACCTGAAGGCGTTGAGCGACCGCGAGCTGCATCAGCTGGCCGACGAGCTGCGTGCCGAGACGATCTCGGCCGTCTCGGTAACCGGCGGGCACCTTGGCGCCGGGCTTGGCGTGGTGGAGCTGACGGTGGCGATCCATGCCGTCTTTGACACGCCGCGCGACAAGCTGATCTGGGACGTGGGCCACCAGTGCTATCCGCACAAGATTCTGACCGGGCGGCGTGACCGGATCCGCACCTTGCGGATGGAGGGGGGGCTGAGCGGCTTCACCAAGCGGTCGGAAAGCCCTTATGACCCGTTCGGGGCGGCGCATAGCTCTACCTCGATCTCGGCCGCGCTGGGCTTCGCGATGGCGGCAGAGCTTGGCGGCGACCCTGGAGATGCGGTTGCGGTCATCGGCGACGGGGCGATGAGCGCCGGCATGGCTTTTGAGGCGATGAACAACGCTGGTCATCTGGGCAAGCGGCTGTTCGTGGTGCTGAACGACAACGAGATGTCGATTGCCCCGCCCGTGGGCGCGCTGTCATCCTATCTGAGCGGGCTGTATGCGGCCGCGCCGATGCAGGACCTGAAGCAGGTGGCCAAGGGATTCGTCGGCCTGCTGCCGCAGCCGCTGCAGGACGGGGCCAAGCGGGCCAAGGACATGCTGAAGGGCATGGCCGTGGGCGGGACCCTGTTTGAATCGCTTGGCTTCGAATATGTCGGGCCGATTGACGGGCATGATCTGGACCAGCTTCTGCCGGTCCTGCGGACGGTGAAGGCGCGGGCGACGGGGCCGGTGCTGCTGCATGTGCTGACCAAGAAGGGCAAGGGCTATGCCCCGGCCGAGGCGGCGCGGGACAAGGGCCATGCAACGGCCAAGTTCGACGTGCTGACCGGCGTGCAGGTGAAGGCGGCGTCGAACGCGCCGTCCTATACCAAGGTCTTTGCGCAATCGCTGATCTCAGAGGCCGAGAGGGATGAGAAGGTCGTCGCGGTGACCGCCGCGATGCCGGACGGAACCGGGCTGGACCTTTTCGCGGGTCGGTTCCCGAAACGGTGCTTCGACGTGGGGATCGCGGAACAACATGCGGTGACTTTCGCGGCTGGCCTTGCGGCAGGGGGGCTCAAGCCTTTCTGTGCGATCTATTCCACCTTCCTTCAGCGCGGATACGATCAGGTCGTGCACGATGTGGCGATCCAGCGGCTGCCCGTGCGCTTTGCCATCGACCGGGCGGGGCTGGTCGGTGCCGATGGCGCGACCCATGCGGGGGCGTTCGATGTGGCTTTCCTTGCCAACCTGCCGGGCATGGTGGTGATGGCGGCAGCGGATGAGGCCGAGCTGGTGCATATGGTGGCCACGGCGGCAGCGCATGACGAGGGGCCGATCGCCTTCCGTTACCCGAGGGGCGAGGGCGTCGGGGTGGAAATGCCCGCGCGGGGGGTTCCGCTTGAGATCGGGCGCGGCCGGATCGTGCGCGAGGGGACCAGGGTTGCGCTCCTCTCATTCGGAACGCGGCTGGCGGAGAGCGTGAAGGCGGCGGAGGCGCTGGCCGGACGGGGGGTTTCGGTGACGGTGACCGATGCCCGGTTCGCCAAGCCGCTGGACCGGGACCTGATCCTGCAGCTGGCGCGGAACCATGAGGCCCTGATCACGATCGAGGAAGGCGCGGTGGGCGGCTTCGGCAGCCATGTCGCGCAGCTGTTGGCCGACGAGGGAATTTTCGACCGTGGGCTGAGGTTCCGCAGCCTGGTCCTGCCGGATATCTTCATCGACCAGGCGTCGCCCGAGGCGATGTACCGCGTGGCCGGGCTGGATGCGGCGCATATCGAGGCCAAGGTGCTTGAGGCGCTGGGCGTGGCAGTGGTCGGCAAGCGGGCCTGAGGCCACTTGGTTGACCGGCCTGTTCCCGGGGGAACAGCGATCCGGCGGGTTTTGGTCCTTACTCCGGGGAACCGGGGGAGGAACCGACATGGCTGACCAGGCGATTGCACTGCGACACGGGCTTGCGCTGCGGCTAAGCGGGCCGGGCGGGCTTTACAATCTTGGCAATGCACTGGGACTGCTCAGCGGCGTGGCGTTCCATGTCGTGGCAGCGGGTGCCGTGGGGGTCGCGGGCTGGGCCGCGGCGAGGCAGTATTTCGTCGGCAGCCTGGGAGCCCTGGCGATCACGGTAGCGATGCTGATCTTCTTCTGGTCGGGCGAACAGTACCACAAGGCCTGGGCGAAGGGTGCGCCGCCAGATGCGCGGTTGAACCGGCTGGGCGACATCTCTTCAGGCTGGGGCGCGATGGCGCTGGGGCTGGGCCTGTTCCTGATGGGCCAGCCCGTCCTGGCGGCGACGGCGGGGCTCTTGCATGCGATCGGCAAGTTCGGAAGCGCGCTGCCGGAGCGAGTGCAAATCCGGTTGCCGTTCGAGCCGGGGGTGTTCCGTCGGGTGGTGGTGGCAAGCCGGCTGCCAGCGCTGGCGGCGGTGGTGCTTGAGGTCTGGTCGGCACTGGCCAGCAGCGACGGCCACGGCGCGGGTGCCGGCGCGCTTCTGATGCTGTGCTACGGGCTGTGGCTTAGGGCGGATATCGCGCTGATGCGGAGCTGAAGCGCGGGGTGGCCCCCGCGGCCGGGTCAGCGCAGGCTGTCCATCGTGCGCACAAGGGCCTCGCTGATCCCCGGTTCGGAGAGGGCGTGACCGGCGAGGGGGACCATGTTCAGCTCACATCTGTCCCAGCCATCGGCCAGCTTCCAGGCGGCCAGCGGCGGGCAGATCATGTCATAGCGGCCCTGGATGACGGTGGCGGAGATATGCTCGATCCGCTTGCGTTCCTTCAGGATCCAGCCGTCGTTTTGCAGGAAGCCGCCGTGGTGGAAGTAGTGGTTCTCCAGCCGGGCGAAAGCGCGGGCATAATCGGACGGGCTTTCCCCCAGCGGGCCGTCGTTCTGGATCGAGGCGAGCGCGTTTTCCCAGTTCGACCAGATCCGGCCGAAGCGGGTTTCTTCCATCAGGTTGCCCGAGAACAGGCGGCGGTGGTAGGCGGCGATCAGGTCGTCACGTTCCGCCGCCGGGATCGCGGCGGCGAAACGGCCCCAAAGCTCGGGGAAGAAGGCCCCGGCCCCGCCGCCGTAGAACCATTTCAGCTCGGCCTTCGTCATCAGGAACACGCCGCGCAAGACCAGATGGTCGACCCGGTCGGGGTGAGTCAGCGCATAGATCAGCGCCAGCGTCGCGCCCCAGCTGCCACCGAAGCCAATGAAACGGTCGATGCCCAGGGCCTTCCGGATGGTTTCCACATCCTCGACCAGGTGCCAGGTGGTGTTGGCGATCACGCTGGCATGGGGGCGCGAGCGGCCACAGCCGCGCTGGTCGAACAGGATCACGCGGTAGACCGTGGGATCGAAATAGCGCCGCATCGCGGGCGAACAGCCGCCGCCGGGGCCGCCGTGGAAGACCACGACCGGCCGCCCCTGTGGATGGCCGCATTGTTCGACATAGATGCGGTGGCCGTCTCCCATGTCGATCACGCGCTGATCGAAAGGGTCGATCGGCGGATACAGGAACTCGACTGCGCGCTTTTGCCCTGATCTCTGGTCCATCATTGCCCTATATAGCGCCGGAGTGGCCCGCTGTCGAAGGACAATCGGGTGCAAGACGGAGCATGAAGGCAATGGCGGTGACGACGGTCGATCCGGGCGAAGTGGCCAAGTTCGAGGCGATGGCGGCCGAGTGGTGGGATCCAAACGGCAAGTTCAAGCCGCTGCACATGCTGAACCCCTGCCGGCTGGATTACATCACCAGCCAGATCGCGGCGGAGTTCGGGCGGGATCTGGCCGGGCCGGATCCGTTCAAGGGCTTGCGTATTCTGGATATCGGCTGCGGTGGGGGGCTGCTGTCCGAGCCGATGGCGCGGCTGGGGGCCGATGTGGTGGGCGCGGATGCTGCCGCGCGGAACATCCCGGTGGCGCGTGTCCATGCCGAGCAATCGGGGCTGACGATCGATTATCGCCACACCACGGCCGAGGATCTGGCCGCGGCGGGCGAGCGGTTCGACGTGGTCCTGAACATGGAGGTGGTCGAGCATGTGGCCGACCCCCAAGCCTATCTGACCGCCTGTCAGGAGCTTCTGAAGCCGGGCGGTCTGATGGTCTGCTCGACCCTGAACCGCAATCCGAAAAGCTTCGTGATGGCGATCGTGGGCGCGGAATGGGTGATGCGCTGGCTGCCGAAGGGCACGCATGACTGGAACAAGTTCATCACGCCCGACGAGCTTTACGAGATGATCCGCAAGGCTGGGTTGGAGCCGGTTGACCGCAAGGGCATGGTCTTCCACCCGATCACCTGGCGCTGGTGCCTGTCGGAGCGCGATCTGAGCTGCAATTACGTCACCGCTTCGGTCAAACGGGCGTAGATCCGAAGGCGCACGACGGAAACGGGTCGGTCTCTGGCCCTGGCTGCGGCCCTCCCTTTGCCATCGGCAACTCTGTACCCCGCAGGATGAACAGGGAACCAAGGGTGGATTGCACCCAGTTGAGCAACCGCTTAGCCTTGGCGCAGTTGTTCGGGGTGTGGAATGTTCATTCGCCTTGTGGGCGTATTTGAAGTGCGTGATGACAGCGGCGGCGTGTGTACGCCACGTGGTGCAAAGGCCCGTGCGATCCTTGCCATGCTGTGTCAGACGCCCGACCGCCGGCGTGCCCGGCGCTGGCTGGAGTCGCGCCTTTGGTCCGACCGGGGGCCCGAGCAGGCTTCGGGCAGCCTGCGGCAGTGCTTGATGGAAATTCGCAAGGCCCTGGGGGATGAGGCCCATCGGCTGGAGACCGACCGTGGCACGGTCCGGCTGACCGGGGTCACGACAGATCTGGAACAGGACCGCAAGGCGGCGGGACGGGCGCTGCAATCGGGGCGGGAGTTCCTGGAAGGGATCGACATCACGGATCAGGCCTTCGTGGACTGGCTGCGCGAGGAACGGGCGCGGGTGGAAAGCCAGCTGGGTATCAGCCGCCCCGAGTCCGTCCGAATGCCGGTGGCGCATGTGGCGCGGCTGCCGTTCGTGATCCGGCTGGGCGCGCTGCCTCCGGGGGCTGTCCAATTTGCCGGTCAGGCGCTGGCGGATGCCATCGGGCGGCTTCTGACCGAGTTCGCGCATATCAACGTCTATGGTTCCGGCGGGGCGCCGATCCCGGCCGGGCTTCCGCGTGAGGGCATCGCGCTGCATGTCGAAGGAGCCGAGATCCGGGACCGGGTGCACCTGCTGCTGAGCCTGAGCGCCAAGGCCACCGGGCACATCTTCTGGAGCCAGAGCGTTGCCATGCCTCTGGCTCAGGCCGAGTTTCTGGAAACGGGGGACCTGCCGCCGCTGGTGTTCCAGGCGGTCAATGCGGCCTTGGCGCATTTCCCGCGATTGTCGGAATGTCTGGACCGGCCGTGCCGGGCCAATGCGCTGATCGCAAGCGCGCTGCGCGAGATGTTCACCTATGACGGCGAACGGCTGCGCATAGCGGACCAGCTTCTGGTCGAGGCGGCAGAGATTGCCGACTCGGCCCGGATCCATGCCTTCCGCGTGCTGGTGCGGCAGATCATGCGCGTGGAGCAGACCGACACGGACCACGCCCGTCTGAACGCGGAGATCGACGAACTTTCCCGCAAGGCGCTGGAGCGGTCAAAGGGCAATCCGCTGGTCCTGTCGCTGGTCGGACTGGCGCGGTTGATGATTGACGAGAACCCGGAGACGGGGGTGATCCTGGCCCGGGATGCGCTTGCGCTGTCACCCTACAATGCGCATTGCCATCTGGCTCAGGCTGCGGCCCTCAGCCGGGTGGGTGAGCATGGCGAGGCGCTGGAGGTGGCGCGGCGTGGGGCCGAGATTGCCGCGCGCACCGCCCATGTCCATTGGTGGGAAGCCTTGGCGGGTCTGGTCGCCTTGCGCGGCGGGGATTATCGCACCGCCATCGCACATTACGAAGCTGCCCATTCCCGTGCGCCGGGGTTCCGCTCGGCGATGCGGCACCTTCTGTTCCTGTATCTGGCGGAGGGAAAGCGGGAAAAGGCCGCGCGGGTCTATCGCGGCCTGCTCCGGGCCGAGCCGGAGTTCAGTCTGGAGCGGATCCTGCATGAACCAAGCTATCCCGCCGTCGCCTTGCGCAACAGCGGGCTGGTCGACCGCTTCGGCCACGAGATCGCGACGCTTTAACCTAGCCGTCCGAGGACCTTGCCCAAAGGTTGAGCGCCTTCTCCTCGGAAATCGCGTCGATCCGGGCCAGTTCCTCGGCGGTGAAATCGAGGTTCTGGATCGCGCCGCAGCAGTCGCTTACCTGCTCGGGCCGGCTGGCACCGATCAGCGCGCTGGTGATCCCGCCACTGCGCAGGACCCAGGCCAGCGCCATCTGGGCCAGCGTCTGGCCGCGCGCTGCGGCCATGTCGTTGAGCGTGCGGACCGAGGCCAGCGCCTTTTCCACCACCGCAGGATCCAGAGACTTGCCCTGCGTGGCCCGGCTGCCCGCGGGGATGCCGTTCAGGTACTTGTTGGTCAGGATCCCCTGCGCCAGCGGGACGAAGGCGATGGAGCCGACGCCAAGGTCTTTCAGCGTGTCCTTAAGGCCGTCGGTTTCGACCCAGCGGTTCAGGATGTTGTAGCTGGGCTGGTGGATCAGCAGGGGCGTGCCAA
This sequence comes from Alphaproteobacteria bacterium, assembly GCA_029289325.1. Lineage (GTDB taxonomy): Bacteria > Pseudomonadota > Alphaproteobacteria > Rhodobacterales > Rhodobacteraceae > Tabrizicola. The sequence goes on along the minus strand of JARFTV010000001.1, from coordinate 173,724 downwards.
GGTCCTTCAGGATCGCCACCGCCTCGCGCGTGCGCTGGGAGTTGTAGCTCGAGATCCCGATATACTGCGCCCGGCCCGAACGGACGATATGATCGAGCGCGCCCATCGTCTCTTCCAGCGGGGTGCCGGGGTCGAAGCGGTGAGAATAGAAGATGTCGACGTAATCGAGGCCCATCCGCTTCAACGACTGGTCGCAGGAGGCGATGACGTATTTCCGGCTGCCCCATTCGCCATAGGGCCCGTTCCACATCAGGTAACCCGCCTTGGAGGAGATGATCAGCTCATCCCTCAGCCCGCGGAAATCGGTGCGCAGAAGTTCACCGAAGGCCTCTTCGGCGCTGCCGGGCGGGGGGCCGTAGTTGTTCGCCAGATCGAAATGGGTGATGCCGTGATCAAAGGCGGTGCGGCAGATCGCCTGCTTGGTGGCGTGCGGTGTGTCGTGGCCGAAGTTGTGCCAGAGGCCCAGGCTGATCGCCGGCAGTTTCAGGCCGGAATTGCCGCAGCGGTTGTAGATCATGCGGTCGTAGCGGTCCTCGCGCGGGGTGTAACTGGTCATGGCATCCTCCTGTTATCGGCAACATTTCACGCGCGTGCGGCGGCTTCAAGTTGCGGGACGGGGCAAAGCGGGGGATGCTGTCGGGCATGAGGCATGTGCTGCGGATCTGGGATTTCCTTTGTGCCGTCTGGGGTCGCGTGGGGGCGGGCCATTTCGGGCTGATTGCCGCCGGGGTGGCTTTCTACGCCATGTTCGCGGTGTTTCCCGGCATTGGCGCGGCCGTCGCGCTGTGGGGGCAGTTCGCCGATCCCAGCGTGATTGAGGGCTATCTGGAAGTGGGAGAGCGCTTTCTTCCCCCCGAGGCGCGGCAGCTGATCCATGACCAGGTCATGGGTCTGATCAACACCCCGCGCAGTCGGCTGCAATGGACGACGGTCCTGTCGCTGATGATCGCGCTGTATTCGGCGCGGGCCGGAGTCTCGGCACTGGTCCAAGGGCTGGCTGTGGTGCACCGTTCCAACCCGCGGGGCTGGCTTTGGGGCTGGGCGGTGGATTTCCTGCTGACCGGCGCGCTGATCGGGGCCTTGTTCGTGGCGCTGATCACGGTGGTCGTGGTTCCGATCCTGCTGAGCCTGGTCCAGCTGGGCACCTTCGGCGCCTGGTTGACCGGGATCCTGCCCTGGGTGGCGATGTTCCTTCTGGTCTTGACCTGCCTGTCGATCCTGTATCGCTTCGGGCCGAACGTCGAGGGGGGGTTCCGCTCGCCCTGGATCAGCATCGGAGTGCTGGTGGCCACGTTGGTCTGGGCGGGGGTATCGCTGCTGTTCTCGATCTATCTGGCGAATTTCAACAGCTACAATGCGATCTATGGCTCGATCGGGGCGGTCATCATCCTGATGATGTGGCTGTATCTGAGCGTCTGGTCGATCCTGCTGGGCGGGGCGATCAATGCCGAGCTGGACGCGAGGCTGCGCGGGCGCTGGCCGGTGATCGACACGGATGGCCGGCTGCGCTGGGTCGAAAGGCGATAGGGCCCCGCCCTTGGGCGGGGCCTTCGGATCCTAGACGTAGCGGTTCCAGAGGTTTTCCAGCCGCTCTTGCCGGCCCGACCGGGGTTCCGGCTCGATCTTCTCGGCCGTGACGCGGGCGGCGGCCTCTTCCAACGAGCCTTTCAGCATCGCCTGCGCCTTGGGGTCGTTCCAGCCGACGTAACGCTCGGCCTTCGCGGCCTCCATCTCGCCGGACTCCAGCAGGGCCGCGGCGCATTTCAGCGCGCGGGCGCAGGTGTCCATGCCGCCAACATGGGCAAGGATCAGATCCTCGGGGTCGAGGCTTTGACGGCGGATCTTGGCGTCGAAGTTGGTGCCGCCGGTGGTGTAGCCGCCCGCCTTGAGGATCTCGTAGAAGGCCAGCGCCTTTTCAACGTGGTTGTTCGGGAACTGGTCCGTGTCCCAGCCGGATTGATAGTCGTTCCGGTTCATGTCGATCGAGCCGAAGATCCCCAGCGCGGCGGCGAGGGCGATCTCGTGTTCGAAGCTGTGGCCGGCAAGGATGGCGTGGCCCTGTTCGATGTTGGTCTTGACCTCACCCTCAAGGCCGAAGTCCTTGAGGAAGCCATAGACCGTCGCGACGTCGTAATCATACTGGTGCTTCGAGGGTTCCTGCGGCTTGGGCTCGATCAGGATCGTGCCCTTGAAGCCGATCTTGTGCTTGTATTCGACCACTTGCTGCAGGAAGCGCCCGGCGTGGTCGCGTTCGGTCTTGAGGTCGGTGTTCAGAAGCGTCTCATACCCTTCGCGCCCGCCCCAGAGGACATAGTTCTGCCCGCCCAGCCGGTGCGTGACGTCCATGTTGGCCTTCACGGTGGCGGCGGCATAGGCATAGACGTCCGGGTCGGGGTTCGTCGCCGCGCCAGACATCCAGCGGCGGTGGCTGAACATGTTGGCGGTGCCCCAGAGGAGCTTGGCCTTGTGGCCCTGCTGCTTCTCGCCGATGTAATCCGCGATCTCGTTCAGGTTCTTCAGGGATTCCGCGAAGTTGGCGCCTTCGGGGCGCATGTCGGCGTCGTGGAAGCAGTAGAAGGGCACGCCAAGGATGTCGAACATCTCGAAGGCAACGTCGGCCTTGAGCCGGGCCAGCGCCATGTCATCCCCGAACCAGGGGCGGTCGAAGGTCTGGCCGCCGAACGGGTCGCCGCCGGGCCAGGCGAAGCTGTGCCAGTAGGCCACGGCAAAGCGGAGGTGATCCTCCATCCGCTTGCCCATGACGATCTCGTCGGGGTTGTAGTGACGGAAGGCGAATTCGTTGGTGGAACTTGCGCCCTCGAATTTGACGTGTGGGATGCCTTTGAAGAAGTCGGTCATTTCAGGTCCTTGATGGCAGATTGGGCGGCGCGGAACCGGGCGTGGCCCGCGTCAAAGGCGTCCTTGAGGGAAGGATCGGGGTCGATGCTGCGGGCGATCGGGGGCAGGGATGCAATCTCGGCCCCAGCGCCGGTCGCGGCCATGAGTGCAAGGCGCGCGGCCCCGAAGGCACCGCCGAAGTCGCCCGCGACCGGCAGTTGCACCGGACAGTCCAGCGCCGTGGCAATCAGTTTCAGCCAGTAGTCCGAGCGCGAGCCCCCGCCGACGGCGAGAAGATGCTCCAGCTTCGTGCCCGTGGCGGCCAGAGCGTCGCGGCTGTCGCGGATGGCATAGGTCACGCCTTCCAGCACCGCGCGGGTGGCGGCCTGACGGTCGGTGGCATGCTCCAGCCCGGTGAAGGCTCCTCGCACGGTGGCGGAGTTCAGGGGGGTCCGCTCACCGCCGAGATAGGGCAGGAACAGGGTCTTGCCGGGAGCTTGCAGGGTGCCCAGTTCGCCGGTCAGCTGAGCGGCGTCGGTACCGACGAGCCGGGCATACCAGTTCAAGGCATCGGTCGCGGCGAGGATGACGCCCATCTGGTGCCAGGTGTCGGGCAGCGCATGGCAGAAGGTATGTACCGCCGTCGCCGGGTCGGGCTGATAGCCATCGTTCGCGGCAAACAGCACTCCGCTGGTGCCCAGCGAGACGAAAGCCTCGCCCGCGCGCACCACGCCGACGCCGACGCCCGAGGCCGCGTTGTCCCCGCCCCCGCCCGCGACGACCACGCCTTTCGGCAGGCCCCAGCGGCTGGCCAGTTCCTCACGCAGCCGTCCCGACACTTGCGAGCCCTCGACCAGCTTGGGCATCTGGGCGCGGGACAGGCCGGTTTCGGCCAGAAGCTGGTCGGACCAGTCCCGCTTGCCGGTGTCCAGCCAGGAGGTCCCGGCCGCATCGGACATTTCGCCGACATGCTCACCCGTCAGCCAGAGGCGCAGATAGTCCTTCGGCAGCAGGACCTTGGCGACCCGATCCCAGATCGCCGGTTCGTGCTTCCTGACCCAGACCAGCTTGGGCGCGGTGAAACCCGGAAAGACGATGTTGCCGGTCAGTTTGCGGAAACGGGGATCGGCGTCCAGCTCCGCCGCTTCGGCATGAGAACGGGTGTCATTCCACAGGATGCAGGGGCGCAGCACCTCATCCGCCGCATCCAGCAGGGTCGCGCCATGCATGTGGCCGGAAAGCCCGATGCCCTGGACCTGGCCCAGACCCTTTTGCGCCAGCTGATCCAGCACTGCCTCGGCCGCGCTGATCCAGTCGGAGGGGGCCTGCTCGCTCCACCCCTCATGCGGGCGGGAGACGGTCAGTGGCGCCGTCGCCTCGGCCAGGACCTTCTGGTCCTGACCGATCAGCACACCCTTGAGGCCGGAAGTGCCAAGGTCCAGTCCGATGAACATCTTACGCCGCCATCGCGGGCTTTTTGCCCAGGATGATCATGCCCAGGATGTCTTCATCCGTCACCTCGTTGACGTTGACCGTGCCGACCAGTTGGCCGTTCTTCATCACGGAAGCCCGGTCGCAGAGCTTCATCACGTTGTGGATGTCGTGTTCGATCAGGAAGATGCCAAGACCCTGGGCCTTCAGCTCCTGGATCAGTTCGGCCACCATCTGGGTTTCGTGCGGACCAAGGGCGGCGGTCGGTTCGTCCATGATCAGGATCTTGGCGTTGAAATAGACCGCGCGGGCGATGGCGACCGACTGGCGCTGGCCGCCTGAAAGCGCGCTGACAGGCACGTTGAACTTGCGGAAGTTCGGGTTCAACCGGCCCATGATCTTGCGCGTCTCGGCCTCCATCCGCGTTTCGTCGACGAAGCCGAGGGAGTTCACGATCTCACGCCCAAGAAACAGGTTCGAGGCTGCGTCGAGATTATCTGCCAGCGCGAGGGTCTGATAGATCGTCTCGATGTTGTAGCCGCGGGCGTCGCGGGGGTTCCGGATTTCCGCCTTTTCCCCGTTGATGAAGATGTCGCCGCTGTCGGCCTGATAGGCACCCGAGAGGCATTTGATCAGCGTCGATTTCCCCGCGCCGTTGTGGCCCAGAAGCCCGACGACCTCACCAGGGTAAAGGTCGATGGTGACATGATCGACCGCCTTGATCCCCCCGAAGGCGATCGAGATGTCGCGCATCTCGACCAGGGGCGTGCCGCGATTGGAAGTGCTCATGGTTCCGTCCCCTTACTTGATGCGCTTGCGGTAGAGGATGTCGAGGAAGACAGCGAGGACGAGCGCCACGCCGATCACGATCCGCTGGTAGGAGCCGTCGCCGAAGCCGATCAGCACCATGCCGGTCTGCAGGCTGGTCAGGATCAGCGCGCCGATGATCGCGCCGTAGATCGTGCCCACACCGCCCGCCAGCGATGTGCCGCCCACCACCGCCGCGGCGATGACGTAAAGCTCGTCAAGGTTGCCCATGGCGTTGGTGGCCGAGTTCTGCCGCGCCGCGCCGATCACGGCCGCGATGCCGGCAAGGCCGCCCATCAGGGTGAAGATCTTGACCGTCATTGCGCGGGTGTTGATGCCCGAGAGGGCCGCCGCCTCGGGGTTGCCACCGATGGCAAAGACATAGCGGCCAAAGCGGGTTTGCGTCATCATGATCGTCATGGCGATTGCCACGACGATCATGATGAGCACGGGATAGGCGAAGCCATGGCCGAAGCTGGCGCAGACATCGCTGTAGATATTGCCGCCCCGTTCCGCACAGGCCGGAATTTCCTGACCCAGCGCGGCATAGTATTTCTGGATGTTGCCGGGCGGCCAGATGTAGGAGTTCACCAAGGCGGTCGCGCCCAGGATGACGGCACAGACAAGGCCTATCACGAAGGTTTCGGCCCAGACCGGGCGCAGATGGAAACCGTGGTGACGCCGCGACTTGCGAGCGTTAACGAAGGCCCAGACCACGAAGACGCAGGCGATCAGTCCGAAGATCCAGCTTCCGGTCCGGCCGAGTGCCCCGAACGAGCCGCCACCGATCAGCGCGAAACGGTCGTCCAGCGGCGCGATGGTCTTGCCGCCTGCGACCAGGAAGGCCGCGCCGCGCCAGACAAGCAGGCCGCCCAGCGTGACGATGAAGGCCGGGATGCCGAGGAAGGCGATCAGGACGCCCTGGAAGGCCCCGATCAGCGCACCCATCGCGATGCCGAACAGGACGGTGATGATCCAGATCGACGGATGGCCAAGGCCAAGGGCGGGGGTCAGATACTCGACCTGAAGAAGGCCCATGTACATGCCCACCATGCCCATGATCGAGCCGACGGACAGGTCGATGTTGCGGGTGATGATGACCAGCACCATCCCGGTCGCCATGATGCCGATATAGGCGGTCTGGACCGACAGGTTCCACAGGTTGCGCGGGGTGAGGAAGCCGTTGGCCTCGGCCTGCGAGGCGCCCAGCAGCATCGAGGGGCGGCCGAGCACGAAGGTGGAATAGGCCTCGAAGGCGATCCAGATCAAGAGCAGCGCCCCGACCATGCCAATCAGGCGGGGGTCAAGCTCGGTGGCGCGCATGAAGCGGCCAATAGGGCCGCCTTCCTTCCCCGCCGCCTGGGGTTGATGTGTGGTATCGGTCATGTCCCGTCCATGTGACTGAGGGGCGACCGCGGCGCCTCGGACTGCGAGGTGTCAGGCACGGCCGTTGAAGGACGATCGGGCCCAAGTCCTCTGGGCCGGTATCTTGGAGAAAGGCGCCGGTCCTTCCCGGACCGGCGCCCCTGGTCAGGCTTATTCGCAGCCGACGACGCCAGCCATGGCGCCTTCGCAGGCCTGTTCCTTGGTGATGTGGCCGGCTTCGATCGCGACGTTCAGGTTGTCCTTGGTCAGCGGGGTCGGAGCAAGCAGGATGGCGTTCATTTCGACGCCCTTCTCACCGCCCGAGAACTTGGTCGCGCCGGGGATCGCGTCCAGCGCGGTGCCTTCGGCCAGGGCCGAGGCGATCTCGCCGGCGGCCTTGCCCAGCTGGCGGGCGTCCTTCCAGACCGAGACGGTCTGCGTGCCGCGCGCAACGCGGTTGATCGCGGCAAGGTCGCCGTCCTGGCCACCCAGCGGAACGTTCAGGCCCTGAGCCGCGAGAGCCGCAGCAGCGCCACCGGCCATGCCGTCGTTCTGGCTCAGAACGGCGTCAACGGCGTTGTTGTTGGCGGTCAGGATCTGTTCCATGTTCTTCTGGGCGTTCTCGGGCTTCCAGCCGTCCGAGTTCGCTTCTCCGACGATCACGATGTCGCCCGAGGCGACAGCGGCGCCGATGACTTCTTCCATGCCCTGACGCAGGAAGCCGACGTTCGGGTCACCCGGGTCGCCCTTGATGATGGCGTAGTTCCCCTTGGGCACCAGCGCAAAGACGTTCTCGGCGATGATGCGGCCGACGCCAACGTTGTCGAAGGTCAGATAGAAGGTGCGGTCATCTTCGATCAGGCGGTCATAGCCGACGACCGGGATGCCCTCGGCGGCGGCCTTCTCGATGGCCGGCCCGATGGCGTCCTTGTCCCAGGCGTTGATGACGAGGGCGTCCACGCCCTGCGCGATCAGCGCGTCAATGTCCGAGAGCTGCTTTTCGGCCGAGGACTGGGCGTCTGCCGAGACATATTCATTGCCGGCGGCTTCGATCGCCGCCTTGATTGCCGCCTCGTCGATCTTCCAGCGCTCTTCCTGGAACTGGGCCCAGGAAACACCGATCTTCTTGCCTTCCGCCAGCGCAGCCGACGAGAAGCCAGTCACCGCCACGACGGCGGCGAGAATTGCGGTACGCATATGTATCCTCCCTATGGATATCGGCCAGCGTTTGGCCGGACCGGCAGATTCGCCTGGACGCGCAAACGTTGACCGCAATAATTTCAGTTGTCAAAATAAAAAAAGCGGGGCAGCCCGAAACCGGGTGCCCCGCCCCCTGTCTCAAGGAGTCAGTTGCAGCCGCGCACGCCCGGCTGGGCGCCTGCACAGGCCACCTTCTGCGAGATATGGTCGGCGTCGATCGCCATATAGACCGTGTCCCGGGTGATCGCGGTGGGCTGCAGCAGGATCGCGCTCATTTCGATCCCCTTCTCGCCGTCGCTGAACTTGACCACGTCCGGCACCCTGCTCATCGGAGTGCCCGCGGCCAGCAGCCCGGCGATCCTGCCTGCGGCCTTGCCAAGCTCGAGGTTGTTCTTCCAGACCGAGACGGTCTGCGTTCCCCGTGCCACGCGGTTGATCGCGGCCGGGTCGCCATCCTGACCGCCCAGCGGCACGTTCAGGCCCTGCGCAGCCAGCGCCTCGGCTACGCCGCCGGCCATGCCGTCATTCTGGGCCAGCACCGCATCCACCGCATTGCCGGTTTCGCGGAGGATCTGCTCCATCGCGCTCCGCGCCCCGTCGGGATTCCAGCCGTCTATATTGACCTCGCCCACGATCCTGATCGTCCCGCCCGCGACGGCCGCACCGATGACCTCTTCCATGCCCTGCCGCAGGAAACCGGAGTTTGCATCGCCCGGATCACCCTTGATGATCACATAATTGCCTTCGGGTCGGGCCTGCCGGACGGTTGCGGCGATGATCCGGCCCACGCCGACGTTGTCGAAGGTCAGGTAGAAGACGCGCGGATCCTCGATCAGGCGGTCATAGGCGATGACCGGGATATTGGCCGCCGCAGCCCATTCCACGGCCTGACCCACGGCCTCCTTGTCGACGGGATGGATCACGAGGGCGTCGATGCCCTGGGTGATCATCTTGTTGATGTCGTCCAGCTGCTTTTCGGCCGAGCCTTCGGCATTGGTCGTGACATAGGTGTTTCCGGCCCGCTGGATGGCCGAGCGCATGGCCGCCGCGTCGAATTTCCAGCGTTCTTCCTGGAAGTTGGCCCAGGAAACGCCGATCCGCAGGCCATCCGCCAAGGCGGCCGATCCGAGATTCGCCGCAAGCAGAACGGCCGCAAGGATTGCTTTCCGCACCATTACTTTCCCCTTCTCATCCCGGCGTCCTGCCGGCCCGGCGCAAGCTGCCGGGGCTTTCCATCGTCGCGGCGACAATTTCAGTTGTCAAAGAAAACCCGCTGGTCAAAGCTGGGTCGGCCGCCGTCCAGCGGATGATTCCAGCCGTTTGCGGCAATCTTGGGGCAGGTGGACGCGAGTTGCACCGGCACTTTAATTCGGGAAGCAAAGAAATGCCGCCGAAGACGATCCGGGCCGAACCCGGAGAGCAGAAGGGCGTCGGGCCCCTGATCCCGCCGCTGATCGAGACGCAGCGACCGCTCCGCCAGCAGGTGTTCGAACGTGTCCGGGCTGCGGGCCTGATCCCCCGGGTGCAGGTGGCCAAGGAGCTGGGGGTCAGCCCGGCCTCGGTCACCACGATCACTTCAGAGCTAATCGAGGCGGGTTTGATCGCGGAAGTCGCGGCGCAGCGCGATGGTGAGCCGGGGCGGGGCCGCCCGGCCGTGGCGCTGGGCGTGCGCGCCGATGCGCATCGCGTGGCGGGGATGAAGCTGTCGGACCGCGAGCATACGGCAGTGGTGGTCGATTTCGCAGGAAACCTCATCGCCGATGACGTGATCCCGCGTCGGCCGGGGTCCATGTCGGTCACCGAGATCCTGGATGCGATCGAGGCGCTGCTGGACCGGGTCTGCGGCAAGGCGGGGCTGGAGCGGAGCGCACTGTCGGCGGTGGGGATCGGGGTGCCGGGCTTCGTCGACAGCGCCGAGGGGACGGTGTTGTGGTCCTCGGTCCTTGCGGATCGGTCGGTCTCACTCGCGGCGGCGGCTGGTGCGCGGCTTGGGCTGCCGGTGACGATCGACAATGACGCGAACCTGGTGGCGCTGGCGGAACTCTGGTTCGGCGCGGGGCGGAGCCTGTCGGATTTCGCGGTCGTGACCATCGAGCATGGCGTCGGCATGGGCTTCGTGATGAACCACCGCATCTATCGCGGCGCACAGCGGGTCGGGATGGAACTTGGACATACCAAGGTGCAGCTTGACGGCGCGCTGTGCCGCTGCGGGCAGCGGGGCTGTCTGGAGGCCTATATCGCCGACTACGCTCTGGCGCGCGAGGCGACGACGGCCCTGAACTGGGGCCACAAGGAAAGCCAGCCGATCAATGTCCTGCTGGAGAGCCTTTACGACCATGCGAAGGCAGGGAACGCCACGGCGAAGTCGATCTTCCGCCGGGCCGGACGATATCTGGCGGTGGGGCTGGCGAATGTGGTCAACCTGTTCGACCCGGCGCTGATCATCCTTTCGGGTGAGCGGATGCGCTACGACTATCTCTATGCGTCGGAAACGTTGGACGAGATGGACAATCTGGCGATCAACACGGGCCGCCCGAGACCTCCGATCGAGATCCATGCCTGGGGGGATCTTCTGTGGGCGCATGGCGCGGCGGCGCTGGCGCTTTCTGCGGTCAGCGAGGCGATCCTGGCACCGCAATCGCGCGAGATTGCCGCGCAGAAGAGAAGGGGCAATTTTAGGCAGATTGTCAGGATTCGTCGCGCAACAGCGCGGCCAGACCTTCCGGGTAGTCGGGATACAGGAGCCGGACCCCAAGTTCATCCTTGATGCGGTCGTTCCTGACGCGCTTTGACTCCTGATAGAACCCCAGCGCCATCGGGGTCATCGTGGGGGCCACGACCTCGAACGGAACGGCCGGAGGTTCGGGCAGCCCCAGCAGCCGGGCGGCGTAGCCGATCACTTCCTGCGGGGGGCAGGGGTTGTCATCGCAGACGTTGTAGGCGGCGCCGGGGTTGGGATGTCGGATCGAGGCTTCCAGCACCTGGGCGATGTCGGCGACATGGATACGGCTGAACACTTGGTTCGGTTTGATGATCCGCCGGGCGGTGCCGTCGCGCACCTTCTCGAACGGACCACGGCCGGGACCATAGATGCCGGCCAGACGGAAGATGTGGACCGGCAACCCGGTGGCGCGCCATTGCTCTTCGGCGACGACCCGCTGGCGGCCGCGTTCGGATTGCGGGGTGAGAGGGGTTGTTTCATCAACCCAGTCCCCCTGATGGTCGCCATAGACCCCGGTGGTGGACAGGTAGCCGACCCATTGCGCCTTGGCGCCTGCGATTTCGGGAACTGCCTGGAGGAAAGGGTCGCCCCCGGCATCGGGTGCGGCGGAGCAGAGGATATGGGTCGCCTCGGCCAGAGCGGGGGCAAGGTCGCCTGGCCAGAGAAGGGGCTCGACCCCCTCGTCCCGGAAGGCCTTGGCCTTGGCGGCGGAACGGGTGGTGCCGATGATGCGCCAACCCTGCGGGATCAGCCGCCGGGCGAGGGCGCGGGCGGAGTAGCCGTGGCCAAGGGAGAGGAGCGTCGACATGGCGCGACTATCGGGGCGCGGCCGGTCGGGCGCAAGGGCGTTACAATGGCTTCACTTGCGAAAGCGTCCGGCTTTCGGCTTATATGGCGGATCAGTTTCAGGACCGAAGATGCAGGACGATCCGATCACTTCCATGCTGCGCCCCGAGCCTCGGCCGCACCAGACCTTTACCGACGCCGCCGCTGCCGTCGACCTGTTGCAGGTGCTTTATGCCGAGGCGACAGATTTCCTGTCCGACGCCTTTTCGCGCACCATTGCGCAGGGCAACCCCGGCCGTCGGATCCGCGCCTTCTATCCTGAGTTGCGGATCACGGTCTCGAGCTTCGACAAGGTCGACTCGCGGCTTTCCTTTGGCCATGTCTCCAGCCCCGGGACCTATGCCACGACCGTCACGCGGCCGGACCTGTTCCGCAACTATCTGATCCAGCAGATCGAGCTTCTGATCCAGAATCACGGCGTTCCGGTCGAGGTGGGTGCCTCTGACACGCCGATTCCCATCCATTTCGCGGTCGGCCAGGCCGGAGTCGCGGTGCCGCAGGAGGGGGTGATGGATTTCAGCCTGCGCGACGTCTTTGACGTGCCGGACCTCGCGACGACCAACGACGATATCGTGAATGGTGTCCTGACCCGCTATCCCGACGGCTCGGCGCCGCTGGCGCCGTTCACGGCGCAGCGAGTGGATTACAGCCTGGCGCGGCTGGCGCATTACACCGCGACCGATCCGACGCATTTCCAGAACCATGTGCTGTTCACCAACTACCAGTTCTATGTCGACGAGTTCGAGGCGTATGCCCGCGCAATGCTTGCCGATCCGGCCAGCGGCTATACGGCTTTTGTCGCCACCGGAAATCAGGTGATCACTACAGCGGACGAGGTGATCCAGCCGGTGGCGAAGATGCCGCAGATGCCGACCTATCACCTCAAGCGGTCGGACGGGCAGGGGATCACCCTGGTCAACATCGGGGTGGGGCCATCCAATGCGAAGACGGCGACCGACCATATCGCCGTGCTGCGCCCACATGCCTGGCTGATGGTCGGCCATTGCGCCGGGCTGCGGAACAGCCAGTCGCTGGGCGACTTCGTGCTGGCCCATGCCTATTTGCGCGAGGATCACGTGCTGGACGATGATCTGCCGCTCTGGGTTCCGATCCCCGCCCTGGCCGAGATCCAGATCGCGCTGGAGGATGCGGTCGAGGAGGTCACCCAGCTGGAAGGCTATGAGCTGAAGCGGATCATGCGGACCGGGACCGTCGCCACGATCGACAACCGCAACTGGGAGCTGCGCGACCAGTCCGGCCCCGTGCGCCGCCTGTCGCAGTCCCGCGCGGTGGCGCTGGACATGGAAAGCGCGACGATCGCGGCCAACGGGTTCCGCTTCCGGGTGCCCTATGGCACGCTGCTCTGCGTCAGCGACAAGCCGCTTCATGGCGAGCTTAAGCTGCCCGGCATGGCGAGCGACTTTTACAAGACCCAGGTTAGCCGCCACCTGCAGATCGGTATCCGCGCGATGGAGCGGATCCGCGAGACGCCGATCTCGCGGCTTCACAGCCGGAAACTTCGCAGCTTTGAGGAAACGGCCTTCCTCTGACGTGGTGAAAATCCGCGGAATCAGTGGTTTTCGCCGTTCAGGGCTTGATTTCGGCCGGGAAACTGTGTGTTTGGGCCGTGGCCTCGCTTGGGGATGGCTGCCTGCCGTTGGGTGGGCGCAGTCAAGCCAATAACTTGCGCAAATAACAAACGAAGGATGATCAGATGTCCAAACCGATGACCAAGACCCAGCTCGTGGCCGCAGTGGCCGAAGCCATGGGCGGTGACAAGAAGACTGCCGGTGCTGCTCTGGATGCCATCGCCTCGGTCGTCGCCCGCGAAGTCGCCGCTGGGGGTGCCGTGACGCTGCCGGGCCTCGGCAAGGTTGCCTGCAAGGCCCGCCCCGAGCGTCAGGTCCGCAACCCCGCCACCGGCGAGACGATGACCAAGGCGGCCGACAAGCAGGTCAAGTTCGCCATCGCCAAGGCGCTGAAGGACGTGGTCAACGGCTGACCCTGTCGCCGCAGACGGTTTTGTGAAAGGGTCGTCCCAAGGGGCGGCCCTTTTTGCTGGAGGCTTCACATGGCCCGCGTCACAGGAATCGGTGGCATCTTCTTCCGCGCCCGCGATCCGGATGAGTTGACAAGCTGGTATCAAAGGCACCTTGGCATCACTCAACCCGACGAAACTGTATGGATGCAGGAGGCGGGTCCGACAGTCTTTTCTCCCTTCAGGGCCGAGACCGACTATTTTCCCCCAGACAAGCAATGGATGCTGAACCTGCGGGTCGATGATCTGGCCGCGCTGATCGTCCGGCTGCGTGCAGAGGGGATCGCGGTCGAGACACGCAAGGAATGGGACGGTGACGGCAGCTATGGCTGGTTCGCCCGCATCCACGACCCCGAGGGGACGCCGATCGAGCTGTGGCAGCCTCCTCCTTGACCTTCCCGGTGCGGGCGGGCACCACCGCGCGATGGATATGCGCGCGCTCCTGCTTGGCACCGCTTTCGCGGCGATGTGGTCCTCGGCCTTCGCCACGGCGCGGGTGATCGTTGCTCATGCGCCGCCCCTGGCCTCGCTATCCCTTCGGTTCCTGATCTCGGGTCTGCTGGCCGTGGTGATCGCCCGGGCGTTGGGCCAGACTTGGCGGCTGGCTCCGTCACAGGCGCGGGCAGTGATCCTGTTCGGGTTGTGCCAGAACGCGTTGTATCTGGGGCTGAACTTCGTGGCGATGCAGTGGGTGGAAGCCTCGCTGGCCGCGATCATCGCCGCCTCGATGCCGCTGATTGCCGCCACACTATCCTGGCTGGTGTTCCGGGAGCGGGTTCCGGCTCTGGGGATCCTGGGATTGGTGGCGGGGCTTTTGGGCGTCGGCCTGATCATGGGGACGCGGCTGACGGCGGGGGCCGATCCGATGGGTGTCGCGCTTTGCATCGGGGGGGCTCTGGCGCTGGCGGTGGCGACGCTGACGGTGCGGGGTGCCTCGGCCGGTGGGAATCTTCTCATGGTCGTGGGGCTTCAGATGCTGGTGGGCTCGATCTCGCTGGGGCTGGTGTCTGGGCTGACCGAGACGCTTGTGGTGACCGTCACCCCCGCCTTCCTCGCTGCCTTTGCCTACCAGATCCTTGTCCCCGGCCTTGCCGCGACGCTGATCTGGTTCGCGCTGGTAGGCCGCATCGGCAGCACCCGCGCTGCAACGTTCCACTTCCTCAACCCGTTCTTCGGCGTCGCGATCGCCGCCGCCCTGCTGGGCGAGACGATCCGGCCGCTCGACATGCTGGGTGTCGCCATCACCATGGCGGGCATCCTGGCGGTGCAGCTGTCGCGCCGCCCGCCAGGCTGAGGCTCAGGCTCAGGCCGCCCGGAGCAACTCCATTCGGCGCGCGTCCTCCTCGCGCACTTTTCGGCTGGCAGGGCGGGCCTTGCAGCGTTCCACCCAGTCGCGGATCAAGGGATCATCCGGCGTGCCCTCCGGGAACCAGGCATAGGGACCATGCAGCAGGATATCGGCGGCGCTGAAGGCATCTCCCATGATCCACGGCCCCTTCTCCAGCGCCGAGCGCAACCGCGCCGCCGCTGTCTTGTGGTCCCGGATCGCCGCCGTGACCCAGGGATGCGTGACGCCCGCACCCTCCATGATGAAGGCGGGTTCCAGCACGCCCTGATACCAGTTCATCCACATGGCGAAGACGCCCCAATCGGGGTTGCCGACTTGTGGAGCCATCCCGCTGTCCGGGAAGAGGCTGGTGAGGTGAAGGATGATCGCGCCGCGTTCGGTGATGACGTGGCCGTCGTGCACCAGCGCGGGGACCTTGCCCTCGGGATGCGGGTTCGCCGGATCGCATCCGCCCGATCCGTCCATGCGTGGGATGGTCACGGTGCGGACCGTCACCCAGTCCTGGATGCCCATCTCCTCGATCAGCGACAGGATCGCCACGGAGCGGCTTTCGGGGGAATGATAAAGGGTCAGCATGTCTTTCTCCTTTGCGTGTCGATAGGATCAGACTAGGCTTCCTCTCCTGCCAGAAGCTGTCAGGATCAGATGCCCAAGGCCGACCGTCTTTTTCGCCTGCTGACCGCCTTCCGGATGCTGCCGCAGCCGGTGACGGCTACGCGGCTGGCCGAGGAGACGGGAGTATCGGAGCGTACCCTGTACCGCGACATCCAGGCGCTCAGGGCGGCGGGCGCCCTGATCGATGGCGAGGCAGGGGTGGGCTATACCCTGACCGAGGACCCAGCCCTGCCGCCGCAGATGTTCACCAGGCTCGAGGTCGAGGCGCTGGTCCTGGGCCTGGCCGAGGTGACGCAGGCCGGTGACCCGGCGCTTGCAAGGGCGGCGGCTCAGGCGCAGGCCAAGATCATCGCCACGCTGCCTGACCGGGTACAGCGCCAGGCGATCCATGCGGTGACGCGGTCTTATCGCTTTGAACCCCGCAGCCCGGCCCCACCGCACCTGCAACTCCTCCGCGAGGCAGCGTGGGAGGAACGGGCGCTGGACCTCAGCTACCGCGACCTGAACGGTCAGGTGACCCAGCGCCGGATCTGGCCGTTGGGCACGGTGTTTCTTGATCGCGAGGTCCAGTGCCTTGCCTTCTGTTGCCTCCGCCAGGACTTCCGCCGCTTCAAGGTGCAGCAGATGGACCGCATCACCCTGACCGACGAGAGCTTTCGCCCCCGGCGCGTACCCTTGTTACGGCAATTCATCGACCAGTTGCGCGGGCGCGGCGAACCCGTCCCGAACCCGTCCCAAGACGCACCTTAACTTCGCCATGGCCGGGTGCTAGGCTCCGCCACGATCAAGGGTGCCGGAGTGAAAAGTGCGGGTTTTCGGGTATTTGCGATTTTCCTATGTCGGGCGAAGCGATGCACGTGCCTCGCGCACGGGCGATCCCGTGGAGGTCGTTGCTCAAACCCTTTTCGAACCCCAAAGGATGGAACGGCGGTTCTTCCTGTTCGAGAACCTGTGCCTGCCCTCGCTGAAGGCCCAGACCAACCAGAACTTCCGTATGGCGGTCCTTGCTTCAGAAAGCATGCCGCAGGTCTACAAGGATCGCCTGCAGGAGGTTACGGCCAGCGTGCCGCAGATCGAGATCCTCTACAGCGACGCCGAACATGTGACCCATCCCTTCAACGAATGGATGGAAAAAGCAGTGGCCGGCAACAGCGAGGTGACGGCGCATTTCCGGCTGGATGACGATGATGCGCTGGGCAAGTCGATGATCGGCCGGTTGGAGGCCGCGACCGCGCTGGCGCCCATGGTACGCGTGGTGTCTTGGTCACGGGGGCTGTACCTGACCCACAAGGACGAGACCCCGTATCTCCTGAACGAGCATTTCCCGTTCATCGGCCTTGGCATGGCCTTCCTGAACCAACCGGGCCAGATCCTGAACCCCTACCAGTGCAAGCATGTGCAGGTCAGTTCCGTGTATCCCGCCTTTGTGGACCCGGGCCCCACCGTCTGGATCCATTCGGCCCATGGCGCCAGCGACACAAAGGCCCGGCAGGACAAGAAATTTCGCACGATCCTGGCGGCGAACCCCGAGCACGACTCGGACGCGGCCCGGACGCGGATTCGGAAACAGGTCAAGGCCGAGTTTCCGTCTTTCACGCCCGACAGTCTGAAGGACATCATCCGCAGGGCCAGCGAGATCTGAGCCCCGCGTCCCTTACGTCATAACCAAGGCTCTTTCCCATGACCCTGAACCGCCGCCCCGTCGCCTCGCTCTGGATTGGCGACCGACTGCATTACATCAACCAGCTTTGCCTGCGGTCGCACCTCGACATGGGCCATCCGGTCACGCTGTACTGCACGGATGAGGTCCGCAATGTCCCGGAAGGGGTGGAGATACGCCCCGCGATCGAGATCATGGAAATCGACCGCGGCATCGTGGAGGAGACCTCGGCCTCGTTCCTGTCGAACGTGTTCCGCTACAAGATGATCGCAAAGACCGGGGCGATCTGGGTCGATTGCGACGCCTATTGCCACCGGCCCTTCCCCGAGGATCAGACGCATATCTTCGCTGGCCACGGGATGCGCGGCGCGCTGAACTGCGGCGTGGTGGCGATCCCGCGGACCGGGCGGCTGATGGAGGCCCTTCTCGACTATTACGACAACCTGCCAGACTATCCGGCGTGGTGGGGCAACAAGCAGAAAAAGAAGATGGACAAGCTCTCGGCCTCCGTGCCGCTGGCGGTTCGCATCTACCAGACAGAACGCACCGCCTTTGGCCCGCAGGCTTTTACCTGGTTCGCGCAGCAGACGGGCGAGATTGACAAGGCCATGCCGCCCGAGACGCTGTATCCGGTGCCGTTCCAGCTGAACGACGTGTTCTATGACCCGCATTGCAACGTCGAGGGGCATTTCACCGACCGCACCCTTTCGGTCCATCTCTACACCAACGGCACCCGTCCCTGGTGGCGCAAGAACCCGCCGCTGGCGGGCAGTTACATGGATCGGATGTGCAAGAAGCACGGGATCGACCCGTCGGCTGCGCTGGAAGACTGACGCCGGATGAAGTTCTCCCGGCAGACCAGTCCGCACGGGACGTTGATGGCCCTGTCCACCATGAAGGACGAGGCCCCCTTCGTGGTGGAATGGGTGGCGCATCATCTGGCGGTGGGGTTCACCGATATCGTCGTTTACACCAACGACTGCACTGATGGCACGGACACGATGCTGAAGCGGATGCAGGCGCTGAAGATCGGCGTCTTTCACCGTGACAACGTCATCCCCGAAGGGATCAAGCCGCAGCCCTCGATGCTGAAACACGCGTCCGAGGATCCGCTGGTGCGGGCTTCGGACTGGCTCTTGATCCTGGACGCGGATGAGTTTCTGGCCATCAATCACCCCTCCGGCACGATGGACGGCTTGGTGGGCGACCTGAACGCAATGGACGCACATGCCATGGTGCTGACCTGGCGCATCTTCGGATCGTCCGGCATCCGCGACTGGAGCCGCCAGCCCGTGACTGACCAGTTCACCCGCGCTGCGCCCGAGTTCTGGCATATGGGTTGGGGCACGAAGACGCTGTTCCGCTACGACCCTAAGTATCTGCGGCCCGGCATCCACCGCCCGATCATCAAGTCGCAGTTCAAGGACACGGACTATCCGGGCAGTGTCCTGTGGGTCAACGGTTCGGGTCGGCCGATGGAGGAATGGTTCAAGCTGCGCGGCTGGCGGTCGATCCGCCGGACGGTGGGCTATGACTGGGGCCAGGTGAACCACTATGCCATCAAGTCGATGGACGCCTATTCCCTGCGCAAGTTCCGCGGTAACGTGAACCAGAAGAAGGACAAGTACAACGCGGACTACTGGGCGCTGCAGGATCGAAATGAGGTCGAGGACCTGCGCATCGCCCGCCACCGTGAGCGCCGGAACCAGATCATGGACTGGCTGCTGCAGGACCCACGGATCCGCGAGCTGCACGAGGCTGCGCATGACCGGGCCGAGGCTCGGCTGGCCGAGTACCGCAGGTCCGAGGATTATCAGGCGCTGGTCGAGGGTCTTGTTGCTGCCTCGCAGGTGCCGATCAGCGATGTTGTTGCCAAACCGCCCAAGCCACGCGACCGCGAGGCGATCAAAGCGATGCAATCGAAGTTGGACCAGAAGCGCCAGGCCAAGCCCAAGGAAGACCGTCGGACCCCGCCTCCGCCGGACTGGGGCTCGCCAGTCACGCCGCCCTATGTCTCGGGTCCGGTTGACCTGTCGGCAGATCTGAGCCTGGCCCATGGGGAAAATCAGGGGCTGAAGATACCGCTCGACCCGCGAATCCTGACCGCCGCGACGATGGAAGTGGTCAGGGGGGGCAAGTTCGACCGCCGTCATGCGCGCAACATTCCGGCGCTCCTCGGGGAGTGTCGGCGGCTTCTGGATCTGGACGCGGGCTTTGGCTTCATCGCGCTCCGCGCGCGTCTGGCCTGCCCCGATCTGGAGATCACGATCCATGACGAACGGCCCGCGTTGCAGGCCTTCTCGCGCCGTGTCGCGACGCTGAACTTCCCCGAGGCCACGGGCATCTCATGGTCGCAGGCGACATTGAACCCCGATGGCCTGTGGTCCGGGCTGGACAAGCTGGTCCAGTCCGTCCGGCCTGACATCCTGCGCCTGTCGGATCCACGTCTCCCGGCCGAGGCTTTCCCTGTCGAACGGCTTGCGGGCCTGCGCCGGGTGCTGGTTCCCTTCCCTGACCCGGCTGAGGCGGGCGGGTACCGCGCCCGGTTGGCTTCCGCCTTCCAGGCGGCCGGCCTGACCGAAGACCCCGCCGGTGAGGCAGCGGGCAGTCTTCTGTTTCGCCGCGTCTGAACCCGCTTTCCCCTTGCGCCGGGCGGTGGTTGGCCTATGTTCCGCCCCACCTCGGGGTGCCTGACCGGCTGAGATGCGCAAGCGAACCCGTCGAACCTGAACCGGATCATACCGGCGGAGGGAAGGTGCATGGGTTCTCCATCCCCGACCGTTCCGTCGCAACATGGAGAAAGTGGATGAAGAAACACCTCCTTGCTGCGGGCCTGCTGACCATCGCATCGCCTGCGCTGGCCGAAACGCCTGTCCTGACTGTCCTGACCTACGACAGCTTCACCTCGGAATGGGGCCCGGGCCCGGCCATCGAAAAAGCCTTCGAGGAGACCTGCGGCTGCGACCTGCGCCTCATCCCGGCCGGGGACGGCGCTGCCCTTCTGGCTCGTATCCAGCTGGAAGGCACGGCCTCGGAGGCGGATATCGTCCTTGGACTTGACACCAACCTGACCGCGGCGGCCGCGGCTACGCAACTCTTTGCACCGCATGGGAAAACGCCCGCGCTGAACCTGCCGGTCGAATTCGCGGACCCCAACTTCCTGCCCTTCGACTGGGGCTGGTTCGCCTTCGTCCATGACACGACCAAGCTGCCCGAGCCGCCGAAATCCTTCGAGGCCTTGGCCGCCTCGGATCTGAAGATCGTCATCCAGGATCCCCGCTCCTCCACCCCCGGTCTCGGGCTGCTGATGTGGGTGAAGGCCGCCCACGGCGACCGCGCGGCCGAGATCTGGCAGGGTCTGGCCGACAATATCGTCACCGTGACCCCCGGCTGGTCCGAGGCCTATGGCCTGTTCCTCGAGGGGGAGGCGGACATGGTCCTGTCCTATACCACCAGCCCGGCCTATCACCTGCTGGCAGAGAGCGACGACACCAAGGCTGCGGCCCTGTTCGACGAAGGCCACTACATGCAGATCGAGGTGGCTGGAAAGCTGGCTGCGTCGGACCAGCCAGAGCTGGCGGACCAGTTCCTTGACTTTATGCTTACCGATGCCTTCCAGTCGGCCATCCCGCAGACGAACTGGATGTATCCGGCCGTCACCCCGGCGGCGGGCCTGCCCGAGGGCTTCGACGCCTTCCGTCCGGCCAAGTCGCTGCTGCTGAGCGCGGAAGACGCGCAGGCCGCGCGTGACCCGGCGCTGGCCGAATGGCAAGCCGCGCTCGCCCGGTGATCCTTGCCCCGGCGCTGACGGTCCTGCTGCTGGCGCTGGTCCTCGCCCCGCTGCTGGCCGTCGGCTGGCGGGGGGCGGGGCTGTCACTCGGGCCAGCGGATTGGGTCGCGGTGCGCTTCTCGCTGACTCAGGCCCTGCTGTCGGCGATCTTTTCCACCCTGCTCGCCATCCCCGTCGCCCGCGCCCTCGCGCGGCGACGTTTTCCGGGGCGGGGACTGTTGATCACCCTGATGGGCGCACCCTTCCTGCTTCCGGCCGTGGTCGCGGTCCTGGGCCTTCTTGCGGTCTTCGGCCGCTCCGGGGTCTTGAACCAGGGCCTGATTGCCCTTGGTCTGCCGCCGATCTCTATCTACGGGTTGCAGGGCGTCGTTCTGGCCCATGTCTTCCTGAACCTCCCACTTGCGACGCGGATGATCCTGCAGGGCTGGCTCACCATCCCGGCCGAGCGGATCCGGCTGGCGCAATCCCTTGGCTTCGGCTCGGCGCAGACCTTCCGGCATCTGGAGTGGCCGATGCTTCGCGAGGTGCTGCCGGGAATATTCCTGATCATCCTGGTGATCTGCCTGACCAGTTTTGCCGTGGTTCTCACCCTTGGCGGGGGTCCCTCGGCCACCACGATCGAACTGGCGATCTATCAGGCAGTCCGCTTCGAGTTTGATCTCGCCCGCGCGGCTGGGCTGGCCGGAGTGCAGGTGGCGCTCTGTGCACTGGCGGCCTTGGTCGCCTGGGCGCTGGTGCGACCCGCAGGCTTCGGCGCGGGACTGGACCGGGCGCTGGCGCTGGATCGGCCGGGTGGCTGGCGCAGGGTGCTGGACGGTCTGGTGCTTTGCCTTGCGACCGCCTTTCTGCTCGCACCCCTCGGCGCGGTGGTCCTGCGCGGGTTGCCGGGGCTTGCGGACCTGCCGCCGTCGGTCCTGCCGGCGGCGGGGCGGTCGATCCTGGTGGCGCTGGTCTCGGCCGCCCTTGCGACGACGGCGGCGCTCACGCTTGCGCTTGCTTCCGCGCAGCCCCGCGCGCCCTTGGTCGAGGCGGCGGCAACCCTACCGCTGGCGACCTCGGGTCTTGTGCTGGGGACCGGACTTTTCCTGCTGATCCAACCCTTTGCGCCACCGATGACGCTGGCGCTGCAGGTCACTATCCTGGTCAACATGGCCCTATCTCTGCCTTACCTGTATCGTATCCTCTTGCCCGAAACCCGGGCCTTGGCGGCGGATTACGGGCGGCTGGCGGATAGTCTGGGCCTGACTGGCTGGGCGCGCTTGCGTTGGCTGGTCCTGCCACGTCTGGCACGGCCACTCGGCTTTGGCGCGGGGATTGCAGCGGCGCTGTCGATGGGCGACCTTGGGGTGATCGCGCTTTTCGCGGGAGAAAGGCAGGCCACCTTGCCGCTGGTGGTCAGCCAGCTGACCGGGGCCTACCGGCTGGAAGCGGCGGCTTCGGCTTCGCTCCTGCTGGTTGTGCTGTCCTTTGCCCTGTTCTGGGCCTGTGATGCCGGGGGGCGACGTGCTGGAACTTGACCATCTGATGCTGGAGCAGGGCGGTTTCCGCTTGTCGGGGCATTGGACAGCCAATCCCGGAGAGCGGATCGCGGTGATGGGCCCGTCCGGGTCGGGGAAGTCGACGCTTCTTTCGGCCATCGCCGGGTTCCTTGCCCTGCAATTCGGGGCGATCCGCTGGGAAGGTCGGGATATGGACAGCATGGCTCCGGGCCAGCGGCCGGTTACGATCCTGTTTCAGGACCAGAACCTGTTCCCCCATCTGACCGTGGCACAGAACCTGGGCCTTGGCATGCGCTCCGACCTGCGCCTGTCCCCAGATCAGCGCGCCCAGGTGGAACGCGCGCTGGAGCGGGTGGGATTGGGCGGGCTTGGCACCCGCCGCCCGGCGCAGCTTTCGGGCGGACAGGCGAGCCGTGCCGCGCTTGCACGGGCGCTTCTGCGTGCACGGCCGATCCTCTTGCTGGACGAGCCGTTCGCAGCGCTTGGCCCGGCGCTCCGGCAGGAAATGCTGGAGCTTGTCGGGGAAGTCGCCGCGAGCACCGGGGCGCTGGTGATCCTGGTGACCCACGACCCGGACGATGCCCTGAGCTTTGCTGAACGCACGGCCTTCATCGCCGAGGGCGTGGTGCAGCCTCCGGTCCCGACGGCCAGGCTGATGGCGAACCCCCCACCCGCCGTGCAGGACTATCTGGGCCGCAAATGAAAAGCCCCGCCGGTGGGGCGGGGCTTTCGGTCGTCCGGGCTTGGGCCGATCAGGCGTGCTGCTTCTTGCCCTTGACCCCGGCCCAGAGGCGCTTGTTGGTCAGGTACAGGAGCACCGACAGGATGATCAGGAAGATCACGCTGACGAAACCGGCGTGCTTGCGATCCATCAGCTTCGGTTCTGCCGCCCACATGAGGAAGGCGGACACGTCCTCGGCCATGTGGTGCACCGTGGCCGGATGGCCATCGGCATAGGTCACCTGGTCGTCCGACAGCGGCGGAGCCATCGCGATCCAGCCGCCCGGGAAGGCGGTGTTGCCGTAGAAGAACGAGCCGAACTCTTCCTTCTCTTCGCCGGTATAGCCGGTGAGGAGCGAGTAGATGTACTCCGGCCCGCCCATCCCGCGGAACAGCTGGTTGATGCCGGTGCCGTAGGGGCCGTGGAAGCCCGCGCGGGCCTTGGCCATCATCGACAGGTCCGGCGCGCCGGCATTCTCGTTCGCCGGGAAGTTGTCGGTCGGCAGGCCGTCGCGATCCTCGCCGGTTTCCCGGTCGGTGACGCTGAACTGCGCGGCATAGGCGCGGACCTGATCCTCGGGCAGGCCGGGGCCGCCTTCATCCGACAGCGTGCGCATGGGCACATACTTCAGCCCGTGGCAGCCCGCGCAGACCTCGGTATAGACCTGAAGGCCGCGCTGCAGCTGGAACTGGTCGAACTTTCCGAAGGGACCTTCGAACGAGAAGGTGATGTCTTCGATATGGGTCTCTTCCCCGGCGGCGAGGGCCATCCCCGCCGTCAGGACCAGCGCCGAAGCGGTGAGTGCGATTTTCCTGAACATGCTCAGTTCCTTTCTCACTCGGCCGCGACGGTCTTGGTGCCGCCGACGTTCGGCGCGTAGTGCGCGTTGAAGTCTTCCTCGATCGTGGCCGGCTGCGGCAGAGGCTTCTCGATGACGCCCAGAAGCGGCAGGATCACCAGGAAGTAGGCGAACCAGTAGGCCGAGGCGATCAGCGAGATCGTGGCATAGGGCTCTTCCGCCGGCATGGCGCCGCACCACATCAGGACGATGAAGTCGACCACGAGGAGGGCGAACCACCACTTGAACATCGGGCGATAACGGCCCGACCGCACCGAGGAGGTGTCCAGCCAGGGCGCCAGCGCCATGACCGCGATCGCGCCGAACATTGCCAGCACGCCGAAGAACTTGGCGTCGATGATGCCGAAGCTGATCCACTCGGCCGCGATCACCACCCAGACGTCGCCGGTGAAGGCGCGCAGGATCGCGTAGAACGGCAGGAAGTACCATTCCGGGACGATGTGGGCAGGGGTCGCAAGCGGGTTCGCCTCGACGTAATTGTCCGGGTGGCCGAGGTAGTTCGGCATGAAGCCGACCACGGCGAAGAACACCGCCAGGATCACGGCCAGCGCGAACAGGTCCTTGATCACGAAGTAGGGCCAGAACGGCACGGTGTCGCGCTGCGCCTCTTCCTTGGAACCACGGCGGACTTCAACACCCGTGGGGTTGTTGTTGCCGGTGGTGTGGAAGGCCCAGATGTGGACGGCGACCAGCGCCGCGATCACGAAGGGCAGCAGGTAGTGCAGCGAGAAGAAGCGGTTCAGCGTGGCGTTGTCCACGGCCGGGCCGCCCAGCAGCCAGGTCTGGATCGGCTCGCCGATACCCGGGATCGCGCCGAAGAGGCCGGTGATCACGGTCGCGCCCCAGAAGGACATCTGGCCCCAGGGCAGCACGTAGCCCATGAAGGCGGTGCCCATCATCAGGAGGTAGATGATCATGCCGACGATCCAGGTCACCTCGCGCGGGGCCTTGTAGCTGCCGTAGTAGAGGCCGCGGAAGATGTGCAGGTAGACGGCGAAGAAGAACAGCGAGGCGCCGTTCATGTGCAGGTAGCGGATGAAATAGCCGCCATTCACGTTGCGCATGATGTGCTCGACCGAGGCGAAGGCCAGGTCGACATGCGGCGTGTAATGCATCACCAGAATGATCCCGGTGACGATCTGCAGCGCAAGGCAGAAGGTCAGGACGATGCCCCAGATCCACATCCAGTTAAGGTTCTTGGGCGTGGGGATCATGATGGTGTCATAAAGCAGCCCCACGATGGGCAGCCGCTTGTGCAGCCAGCGCTCACCCGAGGTCTTGGGCTCGTAATGGTCGTGCGGAATTCCGGCCATGTCTTAGGTCCTTACCCGAGCTTGATCGTGGTTTCGTCAGTGAAGGCAGCCACCGGCACCGGCAGGTTGGTCGGCGCGGGGCCTTTGCGGATACGGCCGGCGGTGTCGTAGTGCGACCCGTGGCAGGGGCAGAACCAGCCGCCGAACTCACCGGCGCCATCGCCCAGCGGGACGCAGCCAAGATGGGTGCAGACACCCATCATCACCAGCCACTCGCCCGCCTCGTCCAGGGTGCGGTTCGCGTCCGAGGCATCGGTCCCCGGCTTGTTGGCATTCTCCGACCCCCGGTCGGGAAGCTGGTCAAGCCCGGTGGCGCGGGCGGCGTCGATCTCTTCCTGGGTGCGGCGACGGATGAAGACCGGCTTGCCCAGCCATTTCACCGTCAGCTGCGTGCCCGGCTCGACCGCCGAGACGTCGACCATGATCGAGGCCAGAGCCTGCACATCGGCCGAGGGGTTCATCTGGTTGATCAGCGGCCAGACAGCGGCACCCGTTGCCACCGCGCCAGCGCCCGCTGTTGCGTAGTACAGGAAATCCCGCCGAGTTCCTTCGCCGGTGCCTGCGTGATCGTCTGCGTGGGACACGAGATCTTCTCCCCTTTCAGGCCGATGATGCCGGCCCATATGACGTAGGGGGCAATGGTAACCCATGCCCCGACGTGCGCGTATCTAGCCAAGGCTTTCGGCCTCGTCTAGCGGACAAAGGCGCGCAGGCCGCGTATTCTATCGCATTGGGGTCGGATGTTGCCCCGGAGACGCGTGCCGCCGGGTTGCCCGTGTCGGCATGTGTCCCCGACTTGGCAGTCCGAATCCGCGCCGATGATTCGACGTTTCGGTCGGGCAGGAAGTCGGTGGCGAAGTGGCGGGCAAAGGATGCTCCGCGGGCGAGACCGTCGCCTGCTCGCGAGCAACATGGAAAAGGCCGCCGAGGTTTCCCCGGGCGGCCCGTATTTCCGTCTGCTGAAGCAGGCGCTGCCCTTGCGGGCTCAGCCCTGACGCGCCTTGTAGCGCTTCTGCGTCTTGTTGATCACGTAGACCCGGCCCTTGCGGCGCACGACCTGGCAATCCCGGTGACGCGTCTTCAGCGAGCGGAGCGAGTTGGCGACTTTCATGGTCGACCCTCCTTCTTCGCGGCGCATCACGCGCCAGATTGAAACTCATGCCCCCTTGCGGAAGCGGCGAATGGTGGGCGGTACTGGGATCGAACCAGTGGCCACTACGATGTCAACGTAGTGCTCTACCGCTGAGCTAACCGCCCACTTTGCCTTTGCGTGCCCCAAGCCCCTTTCGGTGAAACGAAAAGGACGCGGGGCGGTCCGCGTCGGTCGAGGGGGTCTATACTGGCAAGCGCGGGGGGCTGCAAGGGGTTTTGGCTTTCGGATTTCTCGCGTTATATCGAAGGTAACGGAAGGATCCTGCTTGCCCGAGATTGCCATCCAGACCACTGAGGCTTTCGTCCTGCACCGCCCCCTCCGGGCGGCGGGGCCTGTGATCTTCGCCTCGCCCCATTCGGGACGGGATTATCCGCAGGATTTTCTGGCCCAGGCCCTTTTGGACCGGGCGGCGATCCGGTCGTCCGAGGATGCTTTCGTCGACCAGCTGTTCGACTGTGCGCCAGCATTGGGGGCACCGCTCCTGGCCGCAAGGGTGCCGCGGGCCTACCTGGACCTGAATCGGGCGGCGGATGAGCTGGACCCGGCGGTGATCGAGGGAATCAGCCGGGTGCCGCATAATCCGCGCGTCGCTTCGGGGCTGGGGGTGATTCCCCGGGTCGTGGCCGGGGGGCGTGCGATCTATCGGGGCAAGCTGCAGCGGGGCGAGGCCGAGGCCCGGCTGACGCGCTTCTGGCATCCCTATCACCGGGCTCTGGCAGAGCTGGTCGAGGAAACGCGGGCCGCCTTCGGTCAGGCGGTGCTGCTCGATTGCCATTCGATGCCGCATGAGGCCATCGAGGCGCATACGAGGACGGGGCATAGCCGGCCCGAGGTGGTGCTGGGCGACCGATATGGCGTCGCTGCCGGGCGCGAGGTGATGGAGCGGGTCGAGGCGGCCTTTGCCGGGGCCGGGCTGCGGGTGGGGCGGAATGCGCCTTTCGCGGGGGCCTATGTGGCGCAGGCCTATGGGCGGCCCTCACGCGGGGTGCATGTCGTGCAGGTCGAGATCGACCGGGCGCTCTACATGGACGAGGTCCGGGTTGAGCAGTTGGCCGGGTTCGCGGCGTTCCGCGAGCTGATCGAGGGCGTGGTGGCCGAGATCGTCTCGGGCTGCGGGGCGACGGGGCGGCTGGCGGCAGAGTAATCTGCTGACCACGGTGGTCCAAATTCAATACCCAAACATATCAAAGGCTTATTTGCGGGCATTAACCGGGTGTTAGGAGTTGCCCGACGACCAGCGAGGAACAATGCGGAACGCAAGCGATGAGCGGGTCAGCGCAGGGCGCGGCCCTTGATGATCGCTTCGGCCCCGAATTTTGCGCGGATCGCGTCCGTTGCACGCTCGGCGGCGGCGCGGCGACGGGCCTGGGGATCGAGGAGGTCCTGGCTGAGGTCGGCCTGATCCTCGGGCGCGAGGTCGGAAATGCCGACGCCGATCAGGCGGAAGGGGCCACAGGTCCCGGCATGGTCGAAAAGGTCGCGCGCGGCGCGGTAGATACGGTCGCCAAGCTGGGTCGGGTCGGTCAGGGCGTGGCGGCGGGTCACGAGCTGAAAATCCTTGCGTTTCAGCTTGAGCGTCACGGTCCGGCCCGCCAATCGTTTGGCCTTGGCGCGGTCGGCGACCTGTTCGGCCAACCGCCAGAGGTGGCCATCCAACAGGTCGGCGTCGGAGGTATCCTCGAAAAAGGTCGTTTCCTTGGAGATGGACTTCGGTCTCTCATCCCGTTGCACGCGGCGCGTGTCCATACCGCGCGCAAGGTGCCAGAGCCGGTCGCCCATGCTGCCGAAGCGGGCAATCAGGTCGGCGCGATCCCAGCGTAGAAGATCGGCGATGGTGCGGATGCCGGCCTGTTCAAGCGCGGTCTGGGTCGCCTGGCCGACACCCCAGATGATGCGGACGGGTCTGGGGCGCAGGAACGCCTCGGTCTCGGCCTTGCCGATCACGGAAAATCCGCGCGGCTTGTCCAGGTCGGAGGCGATCTTGGCGAGGAACTTGTTGTGGCTGAGGCCGATGGAGCCGGTCAGGCCCAATTCCTCTTCCATCCGCTTTGTCAGGCGGGCCAGCAGGACCGCGGGCGGCGCGCCATGCAGGCGGGCGGTGCCGGTCAGGTCGAGAAACGCCTCATCAAGCGAGAGCGGTTCGATGGCGGGGGTCAGCTCCTCCATCATCGCGCGGATCGCGCGCGAGGCTTCGGTATAGGCGGCGAAACGGGGTTTGACGACCACGGCCTCGGGGCAGAGCTTGAGCGCCTGAAACATCGGCATGGCCGAGCGCACGCCCTTGATCCGGGCGATGTAGCAGCAGGTCGAGACCACGCCACGCTGCCCACCGCCGACGATCACCGGCTGGTCACGCAGGGCCGGGTTGTCGCGCTTCTCGACGCTGGCATAGAAGGCGTCGCAGTCCATGTGCGCGATGGACAGTTGCGCGATTTCATCGTGCGCGACCATCCGGGGAGAGCGGCAGGACGGGCAGCGCGCGGGGGTGCTGTCAGTCAGGCTCAGGCAGTCGCGGCAGAGGCTGGGCATGGGCCAAGCCTAGCACGGAGCGCGGGAACTGGGGAGGTGGCCTTCCACAGGCAAACGCCCGCCCCGGCGGACCGGAGCGGGCGGCAATTGCCCCTGTCAATCGACAGCCTTGGCTTCCTCGGGCTCATCCTCGCCGCGGGTCTTGTGCAGCGAATAGACGATGCCTGCCGCGATGATGCTGACAGTGATCGCGAGCGACAGGTAAGGGTCGAACTTGCCGAAGAAGTAGCTGTAGAACCCCTTGAGGCCGATGAAGATGAGAACCACGGCAAGTGCATACTTCAGGTAGTGGAAGCGGTGCACCAGCGCGGCCAGCGCGAAATACAGCGCCCGCAGGCCAAGGATGGCCATGATGTTCGCGGTATAGACGATGAAGGTGTCGGTAGTGATCAGGAAGATCGCGGGCACCGAATCGACGGCGAAGATCAGGTCGGCCACGTTGATCACGATCAGTGCCACCAGAAGCGGCGTGGCGTAGACCATCAGCTTGCCAGTGGCCGGATTGGGCTGGCGGACGAAGAACTTCTGTCCGTGCAGCTCTTTGGTGACGTGCATGTGCCGGGACACGAACTTGACCACGGGATTCTTCGACACGTCGGTGTCGCCTTCCGGCACGACCAGCATCTTCACGCCGGTGAAGGCAAGGAATGCGGCAAAGACGAGGGTCACCCAGGAATAGTTGGAGATCAGCTCGGCCCCGATGGCGATCATCAGCCCGCGCAGGACGATCACGCCGATGATGCCCCAGACCAGCGCGCGGTACTGGTATTTGCGCGGGATGGCGAAGTAGCCGAAGATCAGCGAGATGACGAAGACATTGTCGATCGAGAGCACTTTCTCGATGATGTAGCCTTGGAAATACGAGGCGACCGGGTTCGATCCGTCGCTGGTCACAATCGTGCCGTTGGACCAGGCCCACCAGATATAACAGCCGTAAAGGATGGCGATGAAGATGTAGAAGGCCGACAGCTTCAGGCTTTCGGCGACGCCAAGCTCGTGGTCGTCCCGGTGGAGTACGCCGAGGTCGAAGACCATCAGCGTCACGACGATGCCCAGAAACAGCAGCCAGAGCCAGAGCGGCTTGCTCAGGAACATCAGGAAGAGGAATTCCATCCCCGTTTACCTCTCATGCGGTGCGTCGGGAGGTCAGCCTGTCCAGAAGTGCCGGGCATGACATCGAGCACGATTTTCTCGATGCGGTCCGACATCACGACATTGCGTCGTCAGAGGGGCCCGGCCCGCTGGCGTCAGTTGGAACGCCCGGGCGGGCATTTCAACCCCTTGTGCTACAGAAATTTCACGCGAACGTGAGTCTGCGCCAGTTCTGGCCGATTTTCCCCGGTCGCGGGGCTTGTGGCGGGGGCGGGGCGGCCTGTATGCCCAAGGCCGAAGAGGAGCTGCCCATGAGCCTGAACACCTTCGGTCACCTTTTCCGCGTCACCACCTGGGGCGAAAGCCACGGGCCGGCGATCGGCTGCACGGTGGACGGGTGTCCTCCGGGTGTGAGCCTGAGCGAGGCGGATCTCCAGCCGTGGCTGGACCGGCGCAAGCCGGGGACGTCGAAGTTCACGACGCAGCGGAAAGAGCCGGATGAGGTTCGCATCCTGTCGGGGGTGTTCGAGGGCAAGACCACGGGCACGCCGATCCAGCTGATGATCGAGAACACCGACCAGCGGTCGAAGGACTATGGCGAGATCGCCCAGTCGTTCCGGCCGGGTCACGCCGACATCACCTATCACCAGAAATACGGGCTGCGGGACTATCGCGGCGGCGGGCGGTCCTCGGCGCGCGAAACGGCAAGCCGGGTGGCGGCGGGCGGCGTGGCGCGGGCTGCCTTGGCGGCGCTGGTGCCGGGGCTGAAGATCACCGGCTATATAGTGCAGATGGGTGTGAAAGGGATCGACCGGGCGCGGTTCGACGCGGCGGAGATCGAGCGCAACCCGTTCTGGGTGCCGGATGCGGTGGCGGCGGTGGAATGGGCCGAGTATCTGGATGCGTTGCGTCTGTCACATAACTCGGTCGGTGCGGTGATCGAGGTGGTGGCGGAGGGGGTGCCTCCGGGGCTGGGCGCGCCGTTATATGGCAAGCTGGACAGCGATCTGGCCGCGGCGATGATGTCGATCAACGCGGTGAAAGGGGTCGAGATCGGCGAGGGGATGGCCTCGGCCAGCCTGACCGGGGTGGAGAATGCGGACGAGATCCGCATGGGGCCGGAGGGGCCGGAATTCCTGTCGAACCATGCGGGGGGGATTCTGGGCGGGATCTCTACGGGTCAGCCGGTGGTGTGCCGGTTCGCGGTGAAGCCCACGTCGAGCATCCTGACGCCGCGGAAGACGGTGACTCAAGGCGGGGCAGAGGTCGATCTGATCACCAAGGGCCGCCATGACCCCTGTGTCGGCATCCGGGCCGTGCCGGTGGGCGAGGCGATGATGGCCTGCGTCATTCTGGACCATCTGCTGATGGACCGCGGCCAGACCGGCGGCGTCCGCGGGCGGATCGGCTGACCGCAGGGGTCAGTAGCCGCCCGGCTTGTCACCCTCTCCTGCCCGTCCGGTCAATTGACGGAAGCCTGCGACGGCCTCGGCTGCCCCGGCAGCCAGAAAGCGGGTGTCGCCGCCGACGGTCGTCATCCTGAAGCCCCAACCGATGGCGCGGTGCGCATAGTCGGGCGTGGCGCAATGCAGGGCGGCGACGATACCGCGCGCGGTGCAGGCGTCGGCGATCTGGCGAATGGCGGCGATCATCTCGGGTTCTTCCCGGTCCATGCCGAAGGGCAGGCGCCCCGCGCTGACCGATTGCGTCAGATCGGCCGGGCCGACATAGATCCCGTCAAGGCCCGGCGTGGCGACGATGGCCTCGAGGTTCGCCAGCGCCTCGGCCGTTTCCACCATGGCGAAGGCCAGCAGGCGGCTGTTGGCCGTGGCGGCATAATCCGGGCCATGCGCAAAGACCGCTCGGGTCGGGCCGAAGCTGCGCACGCCTTCCGGCGGATAGCGCAGGTAGCTGACGAAACGGGCCGCGTCCTCGGCCGTGTTGACCATCGGGCAGATGATCCCCTCGGCCCCCGCGTCCAAAGCCTTCATTACATGTGCGGGGTCCAGCCACGGCACCCGCGCCAAGAGCGTCGCCCCGCTGGCGCGCATCGCCTGGAGCATCGGCAGGAGGTCGGAATAGTCCAGCGCGCCGTGCTGCATGTCGACGGTCAGGCTGTCAAAGCCCTGCGCCGCCATGATCTCGGCCACAAAGGGGCTGCCGATCGAGCACCAGGCATTCAGCGTCGGCTGGCCCCGGTCCCAGAGGCGGCGAAGGCGGGTCATCGGGGTCACTCCGGCTGAAAGGCGGCGGCGAGGGGGGCGGGCAGGGCGAATTCGGCCAGCACCCGGGCGCGGCCCTCGGCCGACATCTTGCGGGCGGTCTTGCGGACGATCTGCTCCACCGCCCCAGAGTCGTGCTTGGCGGCGAAATCGGCGAAATACCAGCGCAGGAACACCAGACAGATCACGTCTTCAAGCGCCTGAACCTCGGGGTCGCGCTTGATCCCCTCCTTGCGGAGAAGGACGCCGACCCTGGCGCAGTTCTCGGGTCCGTAGCCGGCGCGCTCCATGATTCCCGCCACCCGCTCGGCATGGCGGCGGGCCTGTTCGCGGCGCCAGGCAAGGTAGCCCTCTTTCCCCTCGGGGTAGTCGGAGCGGGGCAGGCGCCAGCGTTCGACATGCTGGCCCCGCGCGGCGATCTGCAGCACCTCGGAGGCCTCGGGGACGATCCGCGCCAGCTCTTGCGACATGCGCAATCCGTATTCCAGCGCCTCGCCCTTGGGATCGGCGGCGTTCGCCTCGTCGATTGTGGCCAGAGCCTGTTTCAGATCGCCCATCTGCTTCCCTCTTCGCGTGGGATCAGTCTTGCACAATCCCAGTCAGCACCGAAAGAGGGGGGAGGCGGAAGAATGGTGCCGGTGAAGGGACTCGAACCCCCGACCCCATCATTACGAATGACGTGCTCTACCAGCTGAGCTACACCGGCATTCTTCCGTGGCGCGGCTCTTAGCATCCGGGACGGGGACTGTGTAGCCCCAATTTGCATTGTCAGACGGCGCGGCGGGCGATCTCGTCCAGGGGCGGCTGCTCGTCGGGCGGTTCGGGCGGCGGCAGGGCCTCGGGTTCGGGCTCTGGCACGGGTTCCGGTTCGGGGCGGGGCTCGATCAGCGGGAGCAACTCGGCAAGGGCGGCAGAGGCGGCGGCGGTCGCCGGGGGATCGCGCCAGGAGAGGGTGTCGAAACTGCCGCAATTCTCGCAGACCGGCTGCCAGCCGTCGTGGATCGCGTGGCACTTGTCACAGACCCATTGCGGACCGCGCGGGGCGGCGATGGCCTTGGCGACCAGATCGCGCACGACGGCATCGTCCGCCCCTTCACCGCGCGCGATCGAAGCGAGGATCGCCAGCGAGCGCTGCGTCGGGTGCCGCGTGGCCACGTCGCCCAGAGCGCGGCGGGCGGCGGGGAAATCCTCGGCGGCAAGCAGAAGCTCGGCCAGAAGCATCTTCGTCTCGTCGTGGTCGGGCTGAATGGCGGTCAGGGTCCGGAAGCGTTTCAGGCGGGCCTGCGGGTCCTCGTTCGGCTCGATCTCGTTGAAAGCGGCGGCGAGGTCGGGATGGGGCAGGACTTCCCAGGCCTTCTTCAGGACGCGGGTCGCGTGCTTGGCATCGCCCTTGGCGATATAGCCGCGCGCGGCCATCGCTGCGGCGGGTATGAGGTCGGGCGAGAGGCGGTTCGCCTCGATCGCGGCCTCGCGTGCTTCGATGCTGGCGTTCTCGTCGAACACCGTGCGCGCCTGTTGCAGGGCGAGGACGGCGTCGCGGCGGCGATAGACGTCCTTGGGCAGGGTGCCCGCCCTGAGCTTCGCCTCAAGCGTATGGCGGGCACCGGACCAGTCGCCAGCGTCCGATTGCAGGTGCAACAGGATGTCCTGGGTTTCCACATGGCGCGGGCGCAGCTGGAACGCCTTTTCCGCCAGTTTCAGCGCCACTTCGCGGTCGCCCTCGGCCAGTTTCTGCTGCATCAGGCCGCGGATGCCGACGAAGCGGGTCGAATCGTCCTTGAGCAGCGCCTTGTAGGCCTCGGTCGCCTGTTTCCGGTCGCCCGCCGCTTCGGCCGCCTGGGCGACAAGAAGGGTGGTGATCTCGGGCTTGCGCAGCAGGCGTTCGGCGGTATGGGCGCGGGAGAGGGCCTGGCGCGGTTCGCCCGAGGCAAGGGCAAGCATCGCCTCGGACAGGGCGCGATAGCCTTTCCGCTCACGGTTGCGGTCGAAATAGCGCGAGATGGCGGTTTCGTCGCCGTTCAGAAAGCGGAAGATCGCGCCGAGGAGGCCGAGGATCTTCAGGACCAGCCATACGGCGATCAGGAGAAGGATGCCCAGCACGACCGCCTGGACCGGGCCGATGGTGAATTCCCACCCCGCGACGGTGACGCGCATCGCCCCGCCGGTTTCGGCGAGAAGACCAGCGCCAAGGGCAAGCGCGGCGACGATGACGACGAAGAGAACGACCTTGGTCAGGGACCACAGCATCAGTTGCCCTCCAGCGCGGCGGTGACGGCAAGGCGGGCCTCGGCCCGGGCGATCCAGTCGGCGAAGGGGGCGCGGAGTGGGTCGTCGAGCGACCTTACTTCGGACAGGGCGTCGGCAAGGCGACCCTCGGACAAGGCGAATTCCGCGCGGGAGAGGATGGCGTCAGGGTCGGTGCCTTCCCGCGGAGTGAGGGAGCGGGCGCCGGTCTGGGCGGCGAGGAAGTCGGTCAGGCGGGCGCCCCAACCGTCCTCGGTCGCGCTTGCGCGGGCGCGTTGCAGGGTCTGGCGGGCGGGTTCGGGGAACTCGGCCTGCAGGGTTGCCAGCGTCGGCACCCCTTCGGCGTGGCGTGCGAGAGCGGCCGTAAGGTCGGGGTCGTCCAGCGCGTCAAGCTCGGCCTGGAAGGCCGCGCCAGAGGCGACTACGTCGCGCAACCTGCCAAGGGCGGCGGCGCGGGTCGCCTCGGCTGCGGCTGCGGCGGCTTCGTCGGCGCGGCGGGTGGCGGCGGCTTCAGCCTCGGCCAAGCGGGCGAGCGCGGCGTCGACTTCGGCCTGGTCGGCGGCGGAGGGCTGGGCGGCCAGGCGCTGCTCAAGATCGGCCAGCCGTGCGGCAAGGGCGGCGGTCGAGGCGGTGCCGTCCTGGGGAAGCGATTCGATGGTTGCGAGGCGCTGGTCCAGAGCATCAAGGCGGGCGGTGTCGGGTTCGGTGCCGGGAGCGGATTCCAGCGTGGCAAGACGGCTGGAAAGGGCGTCGAGATCGCCGCGCAGCGTGGTGAGGGCGGCGGACTGGTCCTGGTCGGCCCGGACCAGCGGGGCCAGGTCCACCACGGGCGCGGGGGGCGGGGCCATGCCGAGGACGTTGTAATGCGACAGGGCGAAACCGCCCGCGGCGGCCAGCGCGCCACCCAGAAGCGGGCCGAAGATTCCCAATCCACCACGACGCGGCGGCGGCGGAGTTGGCGTGGGTTCGGGTGGCGGCACTATCTCGGCGGCCACCGCATCCGGGGGAGCGGGGTCGGGCAGAGGCTCGACCACGGGGGGCGGGCTGTCGGGCGCAGGGCTTTCCGCGGGCTGGACCGGGGGTTCGGTCGCCGCTTCGGTCAAGGGATCCTTGCGTCTTGCCATGGCCTTGGCCCTTTCACCCAGTTGAACTTAACCTAAGCACTCACCGCCGGGGCGTTCAAGGCGGCGGGGCTGCGGCAATCAGGCTGCCGACCGCTTCGACCATCGCTTCGGCGTCCGGCCGCCGGGCCACCGCCACCTGCAACCCGAGGGGAGAAAGGACCTCGGCCGCCGCAGGGCTGATCGCGGCAAGGCGAAGGTCGGCGCCGGTCGGAGTGGGCAGGGCCTTCAGGAACAGCCGGGCGCTGCGGGGGGAGAACAGCGGCACGAGCACAACGCCAGGCCGGGAGAGGAGTTCCGCCGCCTCGGCCGTGAGGGGCTGGGGTGCCTGGTGGTAGACGACGGCGCGGGCGGTGGGGATGCCGGCGCGGCTGAGGTGACCGGCGACATCGCCGCGCGTATCCTTTCCCTGCAGGTGGAGAAGCGCGCCGGGCGGCGGATCGGCGCGGATCGCGGCGATCAGCGCCACCGCGTCGCCATCGGCAGAGCGGGCCTGAAAGCCGGCGGCCCGCGCCTCACGCGCGGTCCTTGCGCCGACGCACCAGGCGAGATCGGGAAGCTGTGCGCGAAACGCCGCGGCCGAGGCGACACCCTGCGGCGAGGTGAAGATCACTCCGGCGAAGGGACCGGGCGGCAAGGTGGGGGTCAGGGTCTCGGGCCGCATCAGGGGTGACACCACCGGGCGCAGTCGGGGGCCGAAGCGGTCGGCCAGCGTGGTGGCGAAGGCGCGGGACTCCTGCTCGGGCCGCGTCAGCAGCACCGGCAGAGGGGCGGAGTCGGATTGTATGGCCATGCCCAAGGTGTTACCTGCCATGCACCCTTCACGCAACGGCGGCCATGACCCGGACCCTGACCCTGCTTGGCATCGAATCAAGCTGCGACGACACCGCAGCCGCGGTGGTGCGCGCGGGCAAAGAGGTAGAGGTCCTGTCATCGGTCGTTCTTGGCCAGACCTCCTTGCATGAAGCCTATGGCGGCGTGGTTCCCGAGATCGCGGCCCGCGCCCATGCCGAGCGGCTGGACGGGGTGGTGGAAGAGGCGCTGGCGGCCTCGGGTATGGGGCTGGACCAGATCGACGGGATCGCGGTCACGGCGGGACCGGGGCTGATCGGCGGTGTGCTCTCGGGCGTGATGCTGGCGCGCGGGCTTGCGGCGGCGACGGGAAAGCCGCTGGTGGCGGTGAACCATCTGGCGGGCCATGCGCTGACACCGCGGCTGACGGACGGGATCGGGTTTCCCTATCTGATGCTGCTGGTGTCCGGCGGGCATTGCCAGTTCCTGCTGGTCGAGGGTGTGGACCGTTTCCGCAGGCTGGGCGGGACGATCGACGATGCCCCGGGCGAGGCCTTCGACAAGACGGCGAAACTGCTGGCCCTGCCCCAGCCGGGTGGTCCGTCGGTCGAGGCGGAGGCGGCGCTGGGCGATGGCAAGCGGTTTCCTTTCCCCCGGCCGCTTCTGGACCGTGAGGGCTGTGACATGTCCTTTTCCGGTCTGAAGACCGCGCTGCTGCGGGCGCGGGATGCGCTGGTGGCCGAAAAGGGCGGGATCACCGT
Source organism: Alphaproteobacteria bacterium (assembly GCA_029289325.1). GTDB lineage: Bacteria > Pseudomonadota > Alphaproteobacteria > Rhodobacterales > Rhodobacteraceae > Tabrizicola. Next base: position 136,758 of record JARFTV010000001.1, on the reverse strand, counting down.
GCGGGACCGCCGCGACCTTTGCGCCGGGTTCCAGGCGGCGGTGGCGGATGTGCTGGCGATCAAGACGACGCGGGCGCTGGAACTGTGCGAGGCGCGGCCCACCGCGCTCTGCGTGGCGGGGGGCGTGGCGGCGAACCAGGTGATCCGCGGGCGGCTGGTCGCGGTGGCCGAACGCGCCGGGGTGCCTTTCCTTGCCCCACCTTTGCGGCTGTGCACCGACAACGCGGCGATGATCGCCTGGGCCGGGATCGAGCGGCTGCGGGCGGGGCTGGAGACTCCGCCCGGTTTCGTCGCCCGGCCCCGATGGCCGCTGGATGAGACGGCTCCGGCGCTGCTGGGGTCGGGGAAGAAGGGGGCCAAGGCGTGATCGGAATCCTGGGGGCGGGAGCGTTCGGGACGGCACTGGCGGTGGCGCTGGCCAGCGCGGGCCGTGAGGTGCGGCTTTGGGCGCGGGATGAGGCCCGCGTGCGCGAGATGCAGGCAACTCGGCAAAGCGCTGCGCTGCCGGGCGTGACCTTGCCAGAGCGTCTGTCGGTGCATGGCGCGATCGAGGAGGTCCGGGGCGGGCAGGCGCTGCTGCTGGCGGTGCCGATGCAGGCGCTGGGCGGGCTTCTGGACCTTTGGCCGCAGATCGATGCGCGGCAACCGCTGGTGGCCTGCTGCAAGGGCGTGGACCTTGCCAGCCTGACCGGCCCGGTCGAACTGATCCGGGCCCGGCGCCCCGGGGCCGAGGTGGCAATCCTGACCGGGCCCAGTTTCGCGACGGACATCGCGCGGGGCCTGCCGACGGCACTGACCCTGGCCGCAGTTTGGGATGCCGCGCATCTGCAAAAGCTGCTGTCGACCCCCATGCTGCGGCTTTACCGGACCGACGACGTCCGGGGGGCCGAGTTGGGCGGGGCGCTGAAGAACGTGATCGCCATTGCGGCGGGCGTGGTGAGTGGCGCTGGTCTGGGCGACAGCGCCCGTGCCGCCCTGATGACGCGCGGCTATGCCGAGATGGTGCGTCTGGCCGAGGCGCTGGGCGCGCGGGCCGAGACGCTGGCGGGCCTGTCGGGTTTCGGGGATCTCGTGCTGACCTGCACCTCGCCGCAATCGAGGAACTTCCGCTTCGGCCAGGCGCTGGGCCGGCGTGAGGCCTTCGATCCCTCGGTCACGGTGGAAGGGGTGGCCACCGCCCGCGCCGTGGTGCGGCTGGCTGCCGAGAAGGCCGTCGAGATGCCGGTGACCGAGATGGTGGATGCCCTTGCCTCGGGCCGGATCACGCTGGAAAGTGCCGAGGCCCATCTGATGAGCCGACCTTTGAAACAGGAACGACCATGCGCTATGCCCTGATCTGTCTGGACAAACCCAACGCCCTGCAAACCCGGGTCGAGAACCGTGCGGCCCATCTGGAGTATATCCAGCAGACCGGCGTGGTGGAGCAGGCCGGTCCCTTCATCGACGCAGCCGGGCAGATGTGCGGCAGTCTGGTGATCCTGGGTGTCGGGTCCAAGGCCGAGGCCGAGGCCTGGGCGGCGGCTGATCCCTATGCGAAGGCAGGGCTGTTCAGCTCGGTGATGATCCAGGAATGGAAGCGGGTGATCGGATGAGCTTCTGGCTGTTCAAGTCCGAGCCGGACGTCTGGGGCTGGGATCACCAGGTCGCCAAGGGCGACGAGGGCGAGGAGTGGCACGGGGTCCGCAACTATCAGGCGCGCAACAACATGCGCGCGATGCGGCTGGGCGATCGGGGGTTCTTCTACCACTCGAATATCGGGAAAGAGATCGTCGGCACCGTCGAGGTCTGCCGCGAGAGCACGCCCGACAGCACGACGGACGATCCGCGCTGGGACTGTGTCTGGATCAAGGCGGTGAAACCGCTCCAGCGCGCGATCACGCTGGAGGAATGCAAGGTCACTCCCGGCCTTGAGAAGATGGTGCTGGTGAACAATACCCGCCTCTCGGTGCAGCCGGTGACAGCCGAGGAATGGGAGATCATCTGCCGGCTGGGCGGAGTCGAACCCTAACTGCGGATTGGCGGCGTGATCTCGCCCGGCGGCGGGTTGATCGGGTCCTGCGCCGGGATCGGACGCGGGTCAGGCATCGGATCTGGGAAACTGTCCGGCGGCTCGTTCCCGGGGACAGGAAGGTCGGGGCCGGGATCGGGCAGGTCGGGCCGCGGGGCTCCGGGCTCCTGACCGGGCAGGGTATCGGGCTGGCTGGGGTCTGGCAGGGCCATCAGTTGCTCCTTCACTGGCGGAGGGAAGGGAACCGGCCGGCCGGCCGATTGTTCCCGGAAGGTCCTAGTCCCGATGTTCGGGCAGGTCCTGGAGCTGCGCCTTGGTCCAGGCGGTGACGCCCAGCACGCGGCCGCCCGCGTCGCGCATCATGTCGATCTGGTCCAGCCCGAGAAGGACGGGTTTCGCCCCAAGCCCCAGGAAACCGCCCACGTCGATCACGACCCGCGTTGCAGCGGCGCTGTGGTGGATGTGGTCGATGGTGCCGAGCTTGTTGTCGTCTTGGTCATAGACCGTTGCGCCGATCAGGGTCTCGTCGGTCAGCTCGGCCGGGGTCAGCGGGATGTGGCTTGCGTGGTGCATCCTGTCCTCCATCGTGGGGCAGGGGAACGCCGCCGGGGGCAGGACGGTTCCGGGGAACAATGGCGGCAGGCGGAGGTTGACCGGGACAGGAGGACCCGCCGTGAAAGCACCGACCGCCGCCTTGCCCCGCCTTCTGCGCTTCATGCTGGCGCAGTTCTGCAATGGAGCGGTCCTTGGACTGATCCTGGCGGAGGCGGTCCTCTGGTGGGACATCATGGGCCTGCATCAGCTGATCGTCGGAGCCGACCAGGGCGCGACCTTGACCGCGGCCTTCTTCGCCTATGCGGCGATGCTGTTCGGGACGCTGGCGATGAATGTCGCGGTGATGAACCTTGGCGAGAGGGACTAGTCCTTCTTCTCGGGCAGGCCCTTGCGTTTGGTCGACGCCAGCTCTTCCAGCTCTTTCTCGGTCATGCTTTCGACCATGTCGCGCGAGGCACCTTTCAGGTCCTGCTTTTCGGCCTCGCCGCGCTTGGCGGCGAGGGCGGCTCCGGCGGCCTTTTGCTGGGCTTTGGACTTGGCGGGCATGGGTTCTCTCCTCATGATGCGGCGCTGGCGGGTTTGTCGCGAAGCTCGGGGAGCACGCGGGCGCCGAAGGTTTCGATGAAAGCCTCCTGGTTGCGGGTGACGCAGTGCAGATGCACGGTGTCGCCCAGAGCGCAGAGGGCGGCGATGCGGTCGCGGTGCCAGCCGAGGTCGGCCGAGATGTCTATGCGATCCTGCAGGATTTCGGGCGTGACGAGTTGCGCGACATGGTCGAAATCCGCGGGACGGCGGAGATCCCAGGCGACCTCGCCGCCGATGATGGCGGGGGCCCATTGGTCCATGGCCCCGGCGAGCGCTGCCTCATCCGAACTGTCCCATGCCAGAGCGTGCTGGATGTGGATCGGTTTGCCCTCTCCCCCGGCCTCGCGGAAGGCGCCGACCACGCGGGCGACGTTGTCAGGATCGCCCCCCACGGTCAGAAGCCCGTCGGCCCAGCCGGCGACGAAGGCGGCCGTCTCGGGTGAGACGGCAGCGCCGTAAAGCGGAACCGGCGTCGTGGGGCGCGAGTAGAGCCGGGCCTCGACCAGCGTGACCCGGCCCCGGTGCGTGACCGTCTGCCCGGAAAGAAGCGCCCGGATCAGAAGCGCGGATTCCTGCAGCCGGGCATTGCGCTCGGCCTTTTCCGGCCAGTGGTCGCCAAGGAACGCCTCGTTGATCGCCTCGCCGCTGCCAAGGGCAAGCCAGAAACGGCCGGGGAACATTTCCCCAAGGGTGGCGGCGGCCTGGGCGACGATGGCGGGGTGGTAACGGTAGCCGGGGGCTGAGATCAGGCCGATGGGGAAGCGGGTGGCCTGCAGGGCCGCACCCATCCAGGACCAGGCAAAGCCGGACTGGCCCTGCCGCTCGCTCCACGGGTGGAAGTGGTCCGAGGATTTGGCGCTGGCGAAACCGGCGGCTTCCGCCAGTTTCACCAAGGCCAGCAGATGCGAGGGTGCAAATTGCTCGTGGCTGGCGTGAAAGCCGATGCGGGTCATTCGTCGGCCTTGGGGTCGGGGACGACCTTCGCCGGGTTGGCCACGTCGAATTCCTCGGGCCTGTGGGGCGAGCCTTCGTGGTCGTCCTGGGCGTTTCGGCGGTCGAGAGGTGGCGTCCGCTTTTCGGCGGCGGGCTTCGGTTCGTTGGGCATGGGCGCAGTCCTGACAGTTGCGGCGCGGGTCAACCGGAAGCGGGGCCGGAAGGTTCCCGCAGGAACATTGCGGCGGCGGGGCGGTTGGGTTGTCGCGGCGGGGCTTGTCCGTCGCCGGAACCGGAGGTTGCCATGAACGGTATCATCTACATCGTCGGCCTGGTCGTGGTGGTGGTTGCCATCCTGTCTTTCTTCGGCCTGCGTTAGGCGAAGGGCCGACTGAGCCCTCGCGCGCCCTTCAGACCAAAGCGCCAGGGCCGGTCGGCCGCGCGGGTGATGCCGATGCGCGGCCCGGTCACGAGATCGGGGACGGCCTCTGGCGGGATCAGACGGAACTCATTGCCGTCGAAGCGTTTGCCGCTGTCGGCCAGGGTCAGGCCAAGTGCCTGGCCGATCCGGCCGGGACCGGAGGCGAGCAGAGGGCTGTCGACTGCCATCCCGCGTCGGGTGGCCATTGCGTCGATGCCAAGTTCGGGCCGAAGGGCGCGGATCAGCACGGCTTCGCCGGGGCGTCCGACGACGTTCAGGCAGAAGTGCAGGCCGTAGGACAGATAGACGTAAACGGTGCCCGGTGGGCCGAACATGGCGGCATTGCGCGCGGTCTGGCCGCGAAAGCTATGGGATGCAGGGTCGCTGCGGGCATAGGCCTCGGTCTCCAGAATCGTGCCGCCCGCGCCGCGCACGACCAGCCGGGCGCCGACAAGGGCGCGGGCGAGGTCAAGGACGTCGCGGTCGAAAGGCAGCATGGAAACCCAGAAAGAGAGGCGGAGGATGGAGCATAGCGGGGAGACGGGAACGGTCCAGCTGCACAGCGCAGGGGCGCTGGAGGGGCGGCTTCTTGCGCATCGGCGCGTTCTGGGGCTGATCGTCCAGACTCTGGCCGAGCCGCAGCGGGCGGCCCTGCGCGACTGGCTGGCCGGCAACAGTGTCCTGCATGACGGGCAGGAGGACCCCGGCGCGGTGCCGACCGAAGCCAACGCAATTGCCCTTGCGGTCGCAGACGAATACCGGCTGCTGGCCGAGATGCTGGCGCGCCCGGATCAGTTGAACAGGTGATGTGCCCGGTCGGTGAGGGCGCGACCCATCAGCTGATGCAGCCAGCCGGCCAGCGATGTGACGCAGGACAGGTCGGTATCCTCTTCCAGCGCAAGCATCAGCGTCGCCTCGACCAGCCGGTCGGCCGCCAGCGGGTCCGCGACCATGAGCCGGGCGGAGATACGCAGCCGGGGCAGGACCTCATCCACGGTGACGTCGTGGCGGTCCATCGCGGCTTCGGCCAGACCCACGGCCTCCAGCGCCGAGCAGGGCTTGCCCAGGCGCGGCACCTCGGCAAAGCGGGCGGGGATCTGCGACATGTCGATGCCGGAGTAGAAGACAAAGGGGACGCGCACACGCAGCAGGCTGTCGGCAAGGGGAAACACCTGCTTGCCGCGCAGGTTCACGTCTAGGACTGCCAGGTCGGCGCCAAAGGCGTGGGATTCTGCTGCTTCAAGTGTGGGATATGGGCCAAGGATGTCGGCCTGGGCGCTCCGAAAGTGGTCCGCAAGCATCCAGGCGTTGAGATGGTCGTCCTCGGCAATGAGTATTCGCTTGCCAGCAAGTTGTCGCATGGGAGCTGTCCTTGTCAGCTTGGTCAGAAAGATTGAACACCGGAAGCCCGGACCGCCCGAACCCTCTGCATAACAATGTGGATGAATTCGACCGTGGAACAAGGCAATGCTGCGGGAATGGCGATTTTGGCGATTTTTGGGCGGTATCCGGCCGATGACGTTGGGTCAATCTGGGGTTGATCGCAGTAACGGCGGCTGAAAATCGGGCAATCGGGAACATGGAGGCATCGGCGCGCGTTCTTTGGCGACTCACCCGATTGCAGGAGCCGACATGCCAAACCGCCCCACGCCGACCGATGCGCCCGCCCGGATCCACGACCTGACCGTCGAGCGCGGGGCAGGCGGAGAACTCCACCAGCGCGCGGACGAGGGTGCTCCGGTCTTGACCACGGCGCAGGGTGGCCCGGTCGGTGATGACCAGAACCAGCTGAAGATCGGTGAACGCGGCCCGGTGCTGATGGAGGACTTCCACTTCCGGGAAAAGCTGTTCCATTTCGACCATGAGCGGATCCCGGAGCGCGTGGTCCATGCCCGCGGCTATGGTGTGCATGGCTATTTCGAGACCTATGAGAGCCTGGCCCAATACACCCGCGCCGACATCTTCCAGCGTGCGGGCGAGATTACACCGGCCTTCGTGCGGTTTTCCACCGTGGTGGGATCGAAGGGCAGCTTTGATCTGGCGCGGGACGTGCGCGGCTTTGCCGTGAAGTTGTACACGCAAGAGGGCAACTGGGACCTGGTCGGCAACAACATCCCGGTGTTCTTCATCCAGGATGCGATCAAGTTTCCCGATCTCGTCCATTCGGTGAAGCCAGAGCCGGACCGGGCGTTCCCTCAGGCGCAATCGGCGCATGACACCTTCTGGGACTTCATCTCGCTGACCCCGGAATCCATGCACATGATCATGTGGCAGATGTCCGACCGCGCGATCCCGCGGTCGTTCCGCTTCATGGAGGGGTTCGGGGTCCATACCTTCCGGCTGCTGGATGCGCAGGACCGTTCCACCTTCGTCAAGTTCCACTGGAAGCCAAGGCTGGGGATGCAGTCGGTCCTGTGGAACGAGGCGATGAAGATCAACGGCGCGGACCCGGATTTCCATCGCCGCGATCTTTGGAACGCGATCCAGTCCGGCAATTTCCCAGAATGGGAGCTGTGTCTGCAGCTGTTCGACCAGGACTTCGCCGACAGTTTCGATTTCGACGTGCTGGACCCGACAAAGATCATCCCCGAGGAGCTGGTGCCTGCCGTGCCCGTGGGTCGGCTGGTGCTGGATCGAATGCCCGACAACTTTTTCGCCGAGACCGAGCAGGTCGCTTTCATGACCCAGAACGTGCCGCCGGGGATCGACTTTTCGGACGATCCGCTGCTGCAGGGGCGGAATTTCTCGTATCTGGACACGCAGCTGAAGCGGCTGGGCAGCCCGAACTTCACCCATCTGCCCATCAACGCGCCGAAATGCCCCTTCGCCCATTTCCAGCAGGACGGGCATATGGCGATGCGGAACCCGGTTGGGCGGGTGAACTATCAGCCAAACTCGTTCGGTGAGGGTCCGCGTGAAGACCCGGAGCGCGGGTTCCGCAGCCATGCGGCGCAGGTGGTGGGGACGAAAGCGCGGCTGAGGGCCGAGAGCTTCGCCGACCATTACAGCCAGGCTCGGATGTTCTTCCACAGTCAGACGGCGGTGGAGCAGCGCCATATCGTCAACGCGCTGGGCTTCGAGTTAGGCAAATGCGAGATCCCGGCGATCCGGCTGCGGATGCTGGCGCATCTGCGGACCATCGACGAGACCTTGGCCACGGGTGTGGCGGGTCGCCTTGGGGTGGCAGAGCTGCCCGAGCCTGCGACTCCGGCCGTGCCGGTACGTGAGGTTGCGCCTTCGCCAGCCTTGTCGATCCTGGCCAATCCGCCAGCGAGCTTTGCCGGGCGCAAGGTGGGAGTGCTGGTCGCCAACGGTTTCGACGCGGCGCTTTTGGCCGAGTTGAACGCGGCGCTGGTCGCTGAAGGCGCGATGGTTGAATTGATCGCCCCGACGGTGGGCGGTGCGGTCTCGGGCGACGGGACGGCGGTGGCGGCACATCACGCGGTCGAGGGCGCTCCGTCTGTCCTGTTCGACGCGGTATGCCTCGTGATGCCACGTCCGGGGGCCGAGGCGTTGTGCCGGGAGGTTCCGGCGCTGGATTTCGTCAAGGATGCCTTCGTCCATTGCAAGGTAATCGGCTTTTCACAGGGCGCCGTTCCCTTGCTTGCCGCGGCCGGAGTCCTGCCGGATGCCGATGAGGGGATGCTGGAACTGCGGGCGGGATCGGCCGCGAATTACGTGGCGCTTTGCCGCCGTCTGCGGATCTGGGGCCGGGAACTTGCGGCCGGCTTGTGATGGGGAACCAACCCGTGACGTACAGATTGATCCAGGCAGAGCAGGCAGAGGTCAAGTGAATGGACGACCAGATGCGAGGGCAGGAAGATGACGTTGTTCCCCTGCCCGGCCACCCGGCCCCCCTCCAGCAGCCGCATTGGTGGGGCCCGCGACCGATTGGGCCGAACGCCTGGAGCCTGGCTCTTTGGGCGCCGTCTACCGCTGAAGTGGTGCTGGAGGTGGAGGGTGCCTCTGTCCCCATGATCCGGGACGAGGATGGCGTGCACCGGGCGCAGGTCCGTGCGCCTGAGGGAGCGGTCTATCGATTCCGGGCCGGAGAGCTGCGGTTTGCCGACCCGGCCTCGGTCCAGCAATGGGGCGGGGTCGAGGGACATTCCGTTCTGCGCAACCTTGGTCGGCTTGCGGCAAGGGGGCCGCGGCGCGAGCCCACGCCCTTCGCGCGTCAGGTGATTGCCGAAGTGCATGTCGGGACCTTCACCCAGGCTGGCACTTTCGCGGCGGCGGCTCAGGCGGCAGAGCTGCGGCGGATGGCCGAACTTGGGATCACCGCGATCGAGCTTTTGCCGATTGGCCAGTTCCCGGGGACGCGCGGCTGGGGCTATGACAGCGTGCTGCCCTATGCGCCCCAGGACAGCTATGGCGGGCCCGAGGATCTGGCCGCCCTGGTGGATGCCGCGCATGAGGCCGGTATGGCGGTCTATCTGGACGTGGTCTTCAACCACTTCGGCCCCAAGGGCAACGCGCTGGCCGAGGTCTGCCCCGAGTTCTTCCGCGACGAGGAAAACGAATGGGGCCACAAGATCGACTACTCTCGCCCGCCGGTCCGGGCCTTCTACATCGATTGCGCATTGCACTGGCTGCGACATTACCAGCTGGACGGTCTGCGGATCGACGCGATCCAGGAGATGGAGGACGATTCCGATCCCCCGATCGACGAAGAGCTGGCCCGCCGCATCCGGGAGGAGTTTCCGCAGGCGCATCTGGTGGCCGAGGACAGCACGAACCGGGTCGCGCCCTATGATCCGGCGGCCGGGCTTTATGATGCAAGCTGGGACGACGACTATCACCACGCGCTGCATGTCCTGCTGACCGGCGAGAGCTTCGGTTACTACGACGACTTCGCCCCCCAACCGTTGGAAGATCTCTGCGTTGCCTTGCGGGACGGCCAGGCCCTTCAGGGCCAGGTACGGCCGGATGGGTCTCGGGCGAAGGGCGAGCCTTCCGGGCATCTGCCGCCCGCCTCTTTCGTGAACTTCAACCTGAACCACGATCAGGCCGGCAACCGGGCGCAGGGCGAGCGGCTGGTCAGTCTGATCGGGGCAGAGCGGGCCATGGTGGCACATGCGCTGTTGTTGACCGCGCCCTATGTCCCGCTTCTGTTCATGGGTGAGGAATGTGGCGCGCGGGCCCCTTTTCCGTGGTTCGCGGATTACGAAGGTGAGGCGGCAGAGAAGATGCGGGAGGGGCGGGAGAAGCTGCTGTCCGACCAGCCGGGCGGGGTGGAGAAGATGCTGGATCCCTTCGATCCAGCGACCGCCGCGCTGGCCTGGCCCTATGGCGATCCGGCCCCGGACCGACAGGATTGGCTGGACCTCACCCGCCGTCTGCTGCGACTGCGGCACGGGGTGCTGTCCCCGCTGTTCCAGTGGGGCCGTGAGACGTCCCCCGTCGTGACCGCCACCGGACCGCAGGCGATCGTCGCCGACTGGCGGTTTCGGGCCGGACATTTGCGCGTGGCGGCGGCCTTCCAGCCCACGCCTGCCGAACCGCAGAGTCCGTCGACCCCCCTGTTCGAGCTTGGGTCGGCGGGTGGCCCCTGGTTCAGGCTGTGGCTGCTGCCGGAAGGGTCATAGGACCTGCTCTTGCACCGAGGCCATCGGGGCGCTGATGTCACATTCCGCACCCTCGGGCAGCAGGCGCAGGTCAACGCTGCCCTGCAGTTCAGCCGCGAGCACATCAAGGATCAGCACCGAACCGAACCCCTTGTGATGAGTCGGCGTGACCGGGGGGCCGTCCCGTTCGCGCCAGCGCAAGGTGAAGGTCTCTCCGGGCGCGGTCACTGCCCAGGATACCCGGACCCGGCCGGATGGCGCGGACAGGGCGCCGTACTTCACCGCATTGGTCGCAAGTTCATGTAGCCCCAGGGTCAAGGCCACCGCCGCGCGCGAGGAAAAGCGCAGCGCCGGACCCTCGACCGCAAACCGGCCCTGCGGGAAGGGGGCGAGCACGGCGCCGATCACCGCCTGCAGATCGACACCCTCGCTTGCGTCGCGGGTGATCAGATCCTGCGCGCGGCCAAGGGCCAGGATGCGCTTCTCGAAAGCCTCGTAGGCCGGGGTCCGGTCATGGCCCAGCGTCTGCCGGGCGATGGCCTGAACGGTGGACAGGATGTTCTTCACCCGGTGCTTCATCTCGCCGACCAAAAGCCGGTGCAGCCGCTCAACATCATGGCTTGCGGTGCCGTCGCGGGCGACGTGGGAGGCACCGATGATTTGGCCCTGTCGATCAAGCAGCGGAGAGATCGCGACCGAGGCATGCAGCGTGCTGCCGTCCTTCCGCCAGCGTACGAGGTTTCGCGGCGGGTTGCGCTGTCCGCGCAGGACGCGATCCAGCGCGGCGCGATCCTCATCCGGGCGGCGCGACAGAAGCCAGACTGGCTGGCCCAGCACCTCGTCCGCGCCGTAGCCGAACAGCCGACGCGCGCCGCCGTTCCAGCTGGTGATGTGCAGATGTCGATCGACCGTGAGGATGGCGTCGTCCGCCGAAGTCACAATGGCCGCAAGACGTGACGCGTCTTCGGACGGGATGGGGTCGGTGGCGGGGGCTAGCACGACCAGCACCCCGCGCGAGATACCATCCTGGCCCTGCAGGGCCATGGCAGAGACATCCTGCGACGCGCCACCCAAAGGGATGCCGCGCGCCTGACCGATCCGGAGGTCCGATTTCGCTGCAGCGATTACCGGAAGCAGGGGCTCGAGCTCTGGCAGGTGCTCGAGTCGCTGACGGCCGACTTCCTCTGGCGCGGCCCCGGTCAGTTCGGCCCAGCCGTCGTTCCAAAGAAGAATGTCGTTCGGCCCGACGAGAAGCATGGGAAGCGGGCTGGCCAGCATCGTCTCCAGCGCAGCGTCAAGGCAGGAAGGCCAGTCCGCACGCGGTCCAACCGCTGTAATCGCCCAATCCGTCTCGTGGATTGGACGCCGTTCCCACGTCGTTGTGGCCGTCACGATTTTCCCGCCCCCGCTGGCATTTTGCCGATGCAAAGCCGTGCCTGTTTGTCAGCACGCGCCTTTTCACGAACCTGCGAGGAGCCGATTTGTTCCCTGCTACCGGATGATTTTTCTTATTCTTCCTTGTCGGCGCGGGCGCGGGTCAGGGCCTCTTGCAGCTCCTGGCTCAGTTCGCGCAGGCGGTCGCTGACCGGCTGGGCACGGATTTCCTCGACCAGGGCCTGCAGGGTCGCCGAAAGGTCGATATCCAGAACACCCTTCGGGCCTTTGCCGTATTCCATCTTCGATTCCCGAACGTGACGGGGGCCTGCGAGTTTTGACCCTCAATTAACGCATACGCAGGAATGCGCCCATCGGATCATCGAAGCCGGAAGATTCCCGTGGCCCCCCGGAAGCCGGTGGAACAAACGTCCCGTGGCGCCTGTTCTCTGGACCTCATGATGGAGGATCCGAATGGCCCGCACGACCACATCCAGCCCGCAGACGTCCACCCGGCCGGACGGGGAGACCACCGAGCAAAGCGGCACGACCGGGACGCCGACCGGTGAGGATCGGCAAGGGTCCCAGCAGCCCGGATCGACCGGCGCAGAGAAGGACCCGCTCCGCCTGTTACGCCGCCAGAGGGAGGCGGTGAGCGGCCTGCTGGACCGCGCCGTATCCGCCGATGCGCCGCTGCAATCCACCGCCCCGCTGGCCGAGGCCTGGGAGCTTCTAAGCCGGATGCAGGGCCGGATGGACGACACGCTTTATGCATTGGGCGTAGTCGAGGCCGAGGGAAAGCCGGATCCCGCCGCCGACCTGACCGAGGCGGAGTTGCAGGCGGATTGCGTCGCGCTTCTGCTCCGCCCTGCTCCGGTCCGGCAAAAGCAGATCGAACGTGCCCGGCTTGGCCTGGCATCACGCTGGGCGAAAGAGCTGCTTCAGCGCGCCGAGGCGGCTGAGGGGCCTTTCATGGCGAAGGCCAAGGCTGAGGGCATCAAGCCAGACAGCCTGGGCAGGCAGCTCGCCGCCTGCAAGACCGCGTGGGACGCCAATCCCTACGCAAGACAGCCGCGCTTGCGGCATTTCACGGCAACCGAGGAGGATAGAATGGCAAGAAGTTCCAACACCCCCGAGCGCGACGATCGCGGGCGCTTCATGAGCGACGACGATCGCGGCGGTGGCCGGGGCCGCAGCTCCAGCCGATATGACGACTATGACCGTCGGAGCAGCAGCCGCGGGCGCAGCTCCAGTCGGTATGACGATGACGACCGGCGCTATTCCCGGGGCCGGGACGATGACGACGACCGGGGCCAGGGCGGCTGGTTCGGCGACAGCGAGGGCCATTCGGAAGCCTCGCGCCTGGGCTGGGAGCGCCGGGGCTCCTATGACGACCGCGACAGCGGCCGCAGCGCGCGCGGTGGTCGTGGTCGGAGTTCTGACGACCGCGAGCGGGATGAAAATGGCCGCTTCGTCAGTGATGACGACGACCGCCGGTCCTCTTCGTTCCGCGGTCGGGGCCGTGGTTCGGACGACCGGGATCGCGACGAATACGGCCGGTTCGTGAGCGATGACGACGACCGTCGGTC
>JARFTV010000001.1:64545-123626 GCA_029289325.1 Alphaproteobacteria bacterium | reverse complement strand
TGAGCGATGACGACGACCGTCGGTCTTCCTCGTCGCGCGGCCGTGGTCGTGGTTCGGACGACCGGGAGCGCGATGAATACGGCCGGTTCATGAGCGATGACGACGACCGTCGGTCTTCCTCGTCGCGCGGTCGGGGTCGTGGCTCGGACGACCGGGAGCGCGATGAATACGGCCGGTTCATGAGCGATGACGATGACCGTCGGTCCTCCTCGTCCCGCGGCCGTGGCCGTGGTTCGGACGACCGGGAGCGTGATGAATACGGTCGGTTCATGAGCGATGACGATGACCGTCGGTCCTCGTCGTCCCGCGGTCGGGGTCGTGGCTCTGATGGCCGCGAGCGGGACGAATACGGCCGTTTCGTCAGTGACGACGATGGCCGGTCCTCGCGCGGAGGCGGTCGGGGTGGCGACTCGGACCGCGAGCGTGGCCAGGGCGGGTGGTTCGGCGACAGCCGTGGCCATGCCGAAGCCGCCCGCCGTGGGTGGGAGAACCGCGACGACGATGACCGTCGCGGTGGCTCGCGCTCGTCGCGCCGCTAGTCGTTCACAACCCTGCCGGGCCGCCGCTTCTGGTGGCGGCCCGGCTTTTCTTTGCAAGGATGAAAACCAATGGAACAGATGCGCAAGAGTTACCTGGGCTGGCTACGCGACGCCCACGCGATGGAAGAACAGGCTCTGACCATGATGCAGGGGATGGTGAACCGGCTTGAGCACTATCCCGAGCTGCGGGACCGGATCCAGACGCATATCGCCGAGACCGAGGGCCAGGAGGCCGAGCTGCGTCGTCTGCTTGACGGCTACGGCGAATCTTCCTCGATGGTCAAGGATGCCATGGGCAAGTTGGCGGCGGTCGGTCAGGCGATGAGCGGGGTCTTTGCCTCGGATGAGGTCGTGAAGGGCACGCTGGCCAGCTACACCTTCGAACATATGGAGATCGCTTCCTACCGCATCCTGATCGCCGCGGCGGGACAGCTTGGCGACAGTCAGGCGGTCGAGGTTTTTCGCCGCTGCCTGTCCGAGGAAGAGGCAATGGCCGACTGGCTGGCGAACCATTCGTCCGAGATCACCCGCCAGTTCCTGGCCAGGACCGAACTGGATCTGCCCGCAGGGCGCTAGTCCGGATAAGGATGGGGGAAGGGCCCGGCTACCGATGGTGCCGGGCCCTTCCTCGTGTTCTGACCCACCGGTCAGGGCGTGGTCGTACCCGGCGTGGTCGTGCCCGGCGCCGTTTCGCCCGGAGCGGTCGTGCCCGGAGCGGTTTCGCCCGGCACAGCGGTGCCGGAGTCGGTGCCGATGGCCGGAGCGGTGGGTGCCGTGCCATCGGTCGTGCCGGTGCCCGTTGCAGGCTGGGTGGTGGTCGTGGTCACGGGACTGGGCGAGTCGTTCCTGTTGAAGCTGACCGCCAGGATCACGACGAGGATCGCCGCAAGCACGGCGAAGACCAGCCACATGCTTGTCTGGCGGGTTCTGATGCCTTCGGGCCGACGGCCGTCAACCGGACGCCCGTCAATCGGCCGCGCGGTCCCATGGGGATTGGCCGAGGTGGGGCCTTCGGGAGGGGGAGGATTGTACATGCAATGTCCTTTCGCTTTCGGGGCTCCGGTCGGTTAACCCCTCAGCCCCGGCATTGTTCCGACGCGCCCCTAGAGCAGGGGCATTCCCCCGGTCACTGCGATGGTGGCGCCGGACACATAGCTGGACATCGGCTCGGCCAGCATGACGTAGGCCGAGGCGAGTTCGACCGGCTGGGCGGGGCGCTTCATCGGGTAGTTTTCCCCGAAATGCGCGACCTTGTCGCCCGGCATCGAGGCCGGGATCAGCGGGGTCCAGACCGGGCCGGGGGCAACACAGTTCACCCGGATGCCACGCTCGGCCAGCATCTGCGCCAGGCCCGCCGTGAAATTCTGGATGGCGCCCTTCGTGGTCGCATAGGCCAGAAGCGAGGGGTTCGGCTTGTCCGCGTTGATCGAGGTGGTGTTGATGATCGAACTCCCCGCCCGCATGTGCGGCACGGCCGCCTGCGTCAGGTGGAAGATGGCATGGATGTTTACGGCAAAGGTCTTGTTCCATTCCTTTGGCGTCAGATCCTCCAGCTTTTCGCAGACCGTCTGATGCGCGGCATTGTTCACCAGGATGTCGATCCGGCCCCATTCCTGCACGGTTCGATCGACCACATGGCGGCAGGCTTCGGGGTCCGACAGGTCCGCCTCCAGCTTCAGGCAGCTTTGGCCCGCGTTCTCGACCATGCGGGCGGTGTCGGCGGCGTCCTCGGTCTCGGACAGGTAGCACAGCGCGATGTCGGCGCCCTCTCGGGCATAGGCGATCGCCACGGCCCGGCCGATGCCGCTGTCCGCCCCGGTGATGAGTGCCACCTTGCCCTGCAACCGCCCCGCCCCGCGCCAGGAGGTTTCGCCATGGTCGGGGCGAGGCTGCATGGGGATGAAGCTTCCGGGAAGCTCTTGCGTCTGTTCGGGGAAGGGGGGTTTCGGATAGTCGGTCATTCCTGCTCCTCCTGCGGCGAGCCGCCGGGCTGCTTGCGGTTGGTGTCGGGACGATGATCCGGGTCCTTGCGGTGGTGGCCGGCGGGATCGATCTGCTGCTGACGCTGGTCGATCACCCCCGGCGCGGGGCGGCGCAGCTCTTCGTTCTTCGGTAGGTCCGTCCTGTGCATGGCGGGTTGCTCCTTCAGCGGTTCCGAAACCAACCTCGCGCCTTTGGCTTTGTTCCCATGCGGAACATTCCCGCCCACAGCTGGTTGGCCCGGCTGGAACCAATGGAGGATCCGATGACGCAGAATGACGAAGCCCGCATCCGCCAGCGGGCCTATGAGATCTGGCTGGACGAGGGCGCACCCTCGGGTCGCGCCGAGGCGAACTGGCTGCAGGCCCAGGCCGAGCTGGAGCGCCAGGACCGCGGCCCGCTGTGGCAGGCCGGGGCGGAAGGCGAAGAGCCGGACCCGGAGACCGGGGCCGGTCTGGCCGGCATGGGGCCAGGTCCGATGGCCGCAGCGCCCGGCTTGGGAGAGCCGCGCCGCAAGCGTCGGGCCTGAGACGGAAAACGGCCCCGCGCGGGGGGGCGCGGGGCCGTTACCTTCTGCCCGACCCTGGGGAGTGCAAGGCGGGCTGAAGTCCGTCAAGCCGCCTGGAGGGCAGCCTGATTGACGGAACCATCCGCGAGGTCCGTCAGCGCCTTGTCAGTCGCGCCTTCCTCTTGCAGGGTCGCGTCCAGCAGGCGGACGGCATCGCCCATATCGAGAAGCTCGGCCCAACGGACGAGAGTGCCGTAGCGTGCGATCTCATAGTGCTCGACCGCCTGGGCGGCGGCGATCAGGCTGGCGTCAAGGGCCGGGCTGCCCGCAAAGGCCTCCAGCGCCTCTTCGCCTTCCTCGATGATGCCGTCGATTGCCGGGCAGGTCTTGCCACGCGCGGGCTTGCCCATCAGCTCGAACACCTGTTGGAGGCGTTCGACCTGCTGCTGGGTCTCTTCCTGATGCTTTTCGAAGGCCGCCTTCAGTTCAGGTGACTGGGCGCCGCGCGCCATCTTGGGCAGGGCGCGCAGGATCTTGCGTTCGGCGTAGTAGATGTCCTTGAGCGTCTCGTGAAACAGCTTCTCGAGGTTCTGCGTCTTCATGGTGCCCTCCTTGGCGAATTCCTCTGGTCGATCGGCGGGGCCAACCTGCCAGCCCTTGAATTGTTCCCCGGCGGGAGTCAGACCTCTTCGCCCAGCGCGGCGCGGAGTTGACGGCGGCCCCGGTTGATCCGGCTCTTGATCGTGCCAATGTCGCAGCCCAGGATCTCGGCCGCTGACAAGTAGCTTTCCCCGGTCACAAGCACGAGGACGATGGCCTCACGGTAGGGCTGCGGCAGGTCCAGTAGCGCGGCCTCTACTTCCTTCCCCCGCATGTGCCAGTACTGCACCGGCTGACTGACCGGCTGGGAAGAGGCGCAGTCTTCAGCCGCGGGACGCTCGCGTGCCAGCTTGATGCACTGGCTGTAGAAGCGGTTGCGCATGATGGTGAACAGCCAGGCCCGCATATTGGTCCCTGGGGTGTAGGAGTCCACCTTCTCGATCGCGCGCAAGAGGGTATCCTGCACAAGATCGTCGGGGTCGCCAGACCGACCGCATAGGGACCGCGCAAACAGACGTAGCGCGGGGATGTAACTCAGGATGTCATCCGACATATAGGATTGCCCTTGGTTGTCTTCGCCGCGCATTCATTCGCGCTTTGAAAAGGCAATGCGCCGGACCGGGGCCAGTTCCGCCCACCCCTGATCACTTCTGTCCACAAGCGAAGCCCCGCCGACCACTTTCGCCTTTGTGGCGAGTTGCCGCTTTGGAACCTCCGGGTGCCTCTGACGGTTGAATCGCGGCAAAGGGGGGCAGGAATGGCACCGCGGGCGAACTGGAAGGGACGGATGGTGGTGGGCGAGGTCGGCTGCGCCGTGGCGCTGTACACGGCGGCCTCGACCTCGGACCGGATCGCCTTCCACACGATCAACCGCGCCACCGGCAACCGCGTCCAGCGCCGCTTTGTGGACAGCGAGACCGGCAAGCCTGTCGCGCGGGAGGATGAGGTGAAAGGCTATGAAGTCGACGAGGGCGATCACATCCTTCTTGAGGATGAGGACATGGCCGCTGCCGTTCCCGACAGCGACAAGACATTGCGGCTGGATCGGTTCATCGACTGCGACGACGTGGACACCCTGTTCTTCGACCGACCCTATTACCTGGCCCCCAGCGACCCGGCCTCGGTCGAGGTGTTCGCCCTCATCCGCGAGGGAATGACGTCGCGCAGCGTGGCTGCCCTCGCGCAGACGGTTCTGTTCCGCCGGGTGCGGACCCTGCTGATCCGCCCGCAGGGGCGGGGCCTCGTGGCGAGCACGTTGCAGTTCGACTATGAGGTCAAATCCCCGGCCGAGGTTTTCGACGAGATCCCCGATCTGAAGTTGCAGGGCGAGATGCTGGAGCTTGCCGCCCATATCATCAAGACCAAGCAGGGAACCTTCGACCCGACCGAGTTTGACGACCGGTACGAGGCGGCGCTGGCGGATCTGGTGAAGGCCAAGCTGGGGGGCCGCAAGATCGCCAAGCCGAAGGCCCGGCGCGAGGGGCAGGTGGTCGACCTTCTTACCGCGCTGCGCGAAAGCGCCGGGGCGACGACCAAGTCGCGGAAGACATCGCCGAAAAAGCTGGCCCCGCGCCGGAAGGCCGGCTGAGATGGCACTGGAGACCTACCGCCGAAAGCGCGACTTCCAGACCACCCCTGAACCGGCCGGGAAAGTCGGCGCGGCGGCGGGCAACAGCTTTGTCATCCAGAAACATGCGGCCCGGCGGCTGCATTATGACCTGCGGCTGGAGATGGATGGCGTTCTGAAAAGCTGGGCCGTCACGCGCGGGCCAAGTCTCGTGCCGAGCGAAAAGCGGCTGGCGGTGCACGTGGAGGACCATCCGCTGGACTATGGCGATTTCGAGGGCACGATACCCAAGGGCCAATACGGCGGCGGGACGGTGATCGTCTGGGACCGGGGGACGTGGTCCCCTGTTGCCGACCCTGACAAGGGTTATGCCAAAGGCCATCTGGAGTTCGAGTTGCAGGGCGAAAAGCTGCAAGGCCGCTGGCATCTGGTGCGGATCAAGGGCAAGCCCGGCGAAAAGCGCGAGAACTGGCTGCTGATCAAGGGCGAGGATAAGGCCGCCCGTTCCGAGGACGCTCCTGACATCCTGGAAGAGATGCCGCTGTCGGTGAAATCTGGTCTCGACCTGGCGGAGGTGGCGAAGGGAGTTGCTCCGAAGACCCCCAAGGCTGCCAAGGCGGCGAAGCCGCGCAAGTCTGCGTCCAAGGTCGAGCTACCGGATTTCGTGCCTCCGATGCTGGCCTCGCTGGTGGCCACGACCCCCAAGGACGACCGCTGGCTGCACGAGATCAAGTTCGATGGCTATCGGTTGCAGGCCCGAATCGCCGGGGGCAAGGCGCGGTTGCTCACCCGCAGTGGGCTGGATTGGACCGACAGGCTGGCCCCGATTGCGGAGGTCCTGGGCGGGCTTGCCGATCAGGCTCTGGTCGACGGCGAGTTGGTGGTGGAATCCGGATCGGGGGCGACCGATTTCTCGGCATTGCAGGCTGACCTTGCCGAAGGGCGCGGCGACCGACTGGTGTTCTATGCCTTCGACCTGATGCACCTTGACGGCGAGGACCTGCGCAAGCTGCCGCTGACCGAGCGAAAGGCCCGGCTGGAACCGCTGCTGAACGGCGCGCCCGCTGCCCTGCGCTACAGCGAGCATTTCGATGACGGCGGCGAAATCGTCCTGCGCCATGTCTGTCGGCTGGGACTGGAAGGCGTGGTTTCCAAGCTGCGCGACAGCCCCTATCGATCAGGCCGGGGACGGAGCTGGGTGAAATCGAAATGCTCGGCCCGACAGGAGTTCGTCGTGGCAGGCTATGTCCCCTCTTCCGTCTCGGACAGCGCCATCGGCTCGCTGGTGCTGGGGGTGTTCGAGGACGGCGCGCTGCATCATGTCGGCCGGGTCGGAACCGGGTTCAGCAACCAGACGGCGCGGGAGCTGTTCGCCCGCCTGCAGCCGATGGAGACCCGCGAAACCCCCTTTGCCAAGCGCCTGACAGCCGAGGAGGCGCGGGGTGCGCGTTTTGTGACGCCCGAACTGGTGGCCGAGGTCGAGTTCCGCGCCTGGACTTCGGATGGCCACCTGCGTCACGCCTCGTTCCGGGGTCTGCGCGAGGACAAGCCCGCGACGGAGGTGGTCCGCGAAGCCGCTCCCAAGGCCAAACCTGCGCCGGAACCCAAGCGGCGGGTCAAGCTGACGCATCCCGACCGGGTCTATTGGCCCGACGTGGGACTTACCAAGGCGGGCCTTGCCGACCATTATGCCGAGGTCTGGCCCCTGATCGCGCCGCATCTCATCGGCCGCCCTCTGGCCCTGCTGCGCTGCCCGGATGGCATTGAAGGACAGCAGTTCTTCCAAAAACACGCCTGGAAGGGGATGAATCCCAACATTCTTACCCCCGAGGACCCCGGCGATCCGGGTGAGGGGCTGATCGCGGTTGGTGATCTCGACGGGCTTCTGGGTCTGGTGCAGTCGGCGGCGCTGGAGATCCATCCCTGGGGCTCTACCCTGGCCGATATCGAGC
Source organism: Alphaproteobacteria bacterium (assembly GCA_029289325.1). Taxonomy (GTDB): domain Bacteria; phylum Pseudomonadota; class Alphaproteobacteria; order Rhodobacterales; family Rhodobacteraceae; genus Tabrizicola. Next base: position 116,480 of record JARFTV010000001.1, on the reverse strand, counting down.
GGCCCGATCGCATCGTGATCGACCTTGACCCCGGCGAGGGCGTGGGCTGGGAAGCGATGATCGAGGCAGCACATGAGGTGCGCGAACGGGTCGAGGCAGCGGGGCTGGCGGCGTTCCTCAAGACCTCCGGCGGGAAGGGGTTGCATGTGGTCGCACCGCTGAAGCCCAAGGCGGAATGGCCGGCGGTGAAGGCCTGGTGTCAGGCTCTGGCCAAGGCGATGGCGGCGGATCAGCCCGACCGCTATGTCGCGACCATCGCCAAGGCAAAGCGGACCGGCAAGATCCTGGTCGACTACCTGCGCAACCAGCGCGGGGCGACGGCCGTGGCACCATGGTCCACGCGCGCCCGGCCGGGGGCGGCGGTCTCCACCCCCATCGCCTGGGAGGAACTGGGCCCCGCCATCGGGCCCGCGCATTTCACCGTGCAGAACCTGCCGGCGCGCCTGTCCGCGGGCGCTGATCCGTGGAGCGATTTCTACGCCGCGGCCACACCCCTGCCAAAAGCCTAGCGCCGCTTCTCGGCCGCGATGCTGCGCTTCAGCGCATCCATGATGTTGACCACATTGTCCGGCCGATCCTTGGGCGCAGCGGGCTTCTTCGGGGGTTTGCGGCCCTTCCGTTTGGCCTCGATGATGTCGACCAGCCGCTCCTGCACCGGATCCGCCACGAGTTCCGGGGTCCAGTCCGCCTTGCGCGCCTCGATGAGCTTTTCGACCAGCTTCAGCAGGTCGCGGTCCACCTTCTTGTCCTCAAGCCGCGCGAAATACTCACCCTCGGGCCGCACCTCGTCGCCGTAGCGGAGGGTCCAGAGCACGATCCCCTTGCCACAAGGCCGCAGGAGGACCGCCCGCTCGCGGCGATAAAGCACCAGCCGCGCGATCCCCGCCATGCCGGTTTCCCGCATCGCCTCGCGGATCACGGCGAAGGCCTCTTCGCCCACCTTGTCGTTGGGAACCAGAAGATGCGGCTTGTCATACCAGATCCAGCCGATGGAGCCCTGGGGCACGAAGCGTTCGATATCAATCGTGCGCGTGCTTTCCAGGGCGACGGCGTCGATCTCGTCGTCCTCCAGCAGGACATGATCATCCTCGCCCCGGGGATAACCCTTGGCCTCGTCCTCCTCGGCCACGGGTTTGCCGGTCCCCGCATCGACATATTGCTGGACCACCCGGTTGCCCGTGGTCCGGTTCAGCGTGTGAAAGCGCAACCTTCCGCTGTCGCTGGTTGCCGGGGTCATCGCGACCGGGCAGGTCACGAGCGACAGTTTCAGATAACCCTTCCAGAAGCTGCGCGGTGCCATGCTGCCCTCCGTTGCGAGTGGGCAAACGTCCGCCAGCACGACGCGGTTCCCCGGATGCGGCTGGATTCCGGGGAACATACGGGGGCGCTGCCGGTTCCTTTCCTACAGGCCGGTAGTCGGCATGTCAGAGGAGAAGACCAAATGGCAAACCAGAACGACCAGCAGAAGAACCAAGGCCAGCAGATCAACCCCGACCAGCGTCAGGGTGGCCAAGGCGGCCAGAATCAGGGCGGTCAGCATCAGCAGGGCCAGCAGGGCGGTATGGGTCAACAGGGCGGCCAGCAAGGCGGTCAGGGCCAGCAGTCCGGCCAGCAGCCCGGCCGTCATCAGCAAGGCGGCGGTCAGGGCCAGCAAGGCGGCCAGTCCGGCCAGCGCCGCGACTGAACTTCTACGGCGCGGGCATTTGCCCGCGCCGTTTTTCTTGGCCGATGAAGTCGCGCACGATGGTCATGCACACGATCGAATGACGGGTGATCAGGGCGGTGGCGCGTCGGACGGCAGTCTTGGCGTGGCTCCCGGATCGGACGGTTCCTCTACACCGGGCGCATCGCCCTGAGCGGCTTCCTCGAACTGCCAGTACAGGATCAGGCCGACGGCGAACACCACCACCACCGCCATGCCAAGCAGAGGGACGATGTGGCGGCGCTTCTGTTTTTCGATATTCGTGCGGGGGGCAGACATGGCTTCCCTTTCCTAGGCTTCCTGAGGAAACGCTCGGTGTAGGGCAGGGTTCCCGGCCTAGGGTTCATCCTTGATCGGCTCGGCGCCTTCACGCAGGGCTGCGACCTCTTCGGGGTCGAGACCAAAGGCGTCCTTCGCGGCTAGCTCGGCCTGCGCCTGCTGCCAATGTTCGGCCTCTCGCCCGGCCGGGCGGCCCGCTTCCTCCCAGATCTCGTAGGCACGAAGCTGGATACGTTCGATTTCGGTCTGTTCCATGTCAGTGACCCTTCCGCTTGCTAAAGAAACAACCGTTTGGCCCCCAAGAAAGTTCCGTGGAACCGCAGGGTCGCGGATCGGGTTTCCGGTCCGGGGGAATTCATGGACCAGATCGCACCGTTCGACCTTGGGCGCCTGCTGCTCGCCGGTCTTCCGCCGCTGTTCCTTGCCGAGGTGGTGGTGCGGGTGGTCGTCATCCTTGCCTGGACCATGGTCCTGCTGCGCTGGGTGGGTGGTCGCACGATCGCGCAGATGTCGGTGGTGGAGTTCCTGCTGGTCATTGCGCTGGGCTCGGCCGTGGGCGATCCGCTGTTCCAGCCCGAGATGCCGCTGCTGCCTGCCATGCTGGCAATCCTGCTCGTCGTCCTGCTCGACAAGGCCCTCGATCTGGTACTGATCCGGTGGCGACAGGCCAAGCGGGTGGTGGATGGCATTCCGGTCGAGGTGCTGCGGGACGGGGTGATGCTCCAGGACGGACTGGCCGCGCGCAACCATGGCAGCGGTGAGCTGATGGAGAAGCTGCGTCTGGCCGGAGTCCGGAATCTGGGCCAGGTGGACCGGGCCTATCTTGAACCTTCGGGCCGGTTATCGGTCTTCCGCCGCGACACCGCCTTGCCCGGACTACGGATCGTTCCGCCCGTCGAGCTTCACGGGAACGACCCGCCCGCTGACGGGCCGGTCTGCTGCATGGAGTGCGGAGCCATCGCAGCCGCCCCGGCCGAGGTCTGCACCAATTGCGGCCACAGCGAATGGACCCTGCCCCGACGCGAGAACTGAACGAAATGGAGGGTCCCGCACCCCTACGGAACCCTCCATCCACCCACGCGCACACCCCAAGCACCGCACGTGATCTGTAAAGGGTTCCGGGCATCCTGCCCTTGGGTAAGGTTTTCGCCCGAATCCCCCTGTCCGGCAAGCGGAAGCTGCAAAGGATTCGCCTCAAATCCCGCAGGTCTGGAAGGCCCGCGGAGATGCGGGCCCGACCATCGACCGGGATCAGGCGTAGGCGGCTTCCTTGCCGAAATGCTTGACCAGCAGATAGTAGAAGACGGCGCGGTACTTGTTGCGCTCGGACTTGCCATAGGTTTCGACCGCGGCCTCGATGCCCGCCATCAGCGCGGGACCATCTGGAAGCCCCAGCTTCTTCATCAGGAAATTCGTCCGGATCCGCTCCAGCTCGTCCTTGTCCGAGGCAGCGACGGTCTGGGCATCGTTGTCATAGATCGAGGGGCCGCAGCCGATCGTGACCTTGGTCAGCAGCGCCAGATCGGGCGTGACATTGCACTTGGTCTTGAGATCTTCGGCATATTTGGCGATCAGTTCGTCACGCTTGCCCATGCTTTCCCTCGCTTTGTTGCCCGTCTGCCTTTGTGGCGAGACGATGGGAGCTTACGAAAAGCGGGTGAAACGGCAACGGAAAATGATCGGGGGGTATTCCCCGCAGGCGGGCCTGCGGGGAAGGGGCATCAATAGCGGTAATGGTCCGACTTGAACGGGCCCTCGACCTTGACGCCGATATAGGCGGCCTGGTCGGGCTTCAGCTCGGTCAGCTTCACGCCGATCTTCTTCAGGTGCAGGCGGGCAACCTTTTCGTCCAGCGCCTTCGGCAGGATGTAGACGCCCGGCGCATAGTCCTTGCCCTTCGTCCAAAGCTCGATCTGCGCCAGGACCTGGTTGGTGAAGCTGGCCGACATCACGAAGGACGGGTGGCCCGTTGCATTCCCGAGGTTCAACAGGCGACCTTCGGACAGAAGGATGATCCGGTTGCCCGAGGGCATCTCGATCATGTCAACCTGGTCCTTGATGTTGGTCCACTTGTGGTTCCGCAGGGCGGCGACCTGGATCTCGTTGTCGAAGTGGCCGATGTTTCCGACGATGGCCATGTCCTTCATCTCGCGCATGTGCTCGATGCGGATCACGTCCTTGTTGCCGGTGGTCGTGATGAAGATGTCGGCCGTGGCGACCTCGTCCTCCAGCAGCGTGACCTCATAGCCGTCCATCGCCGCCTGCAGCGCGCAGATCGGGTCGACCTCGGTGACCTTCACGCGGGCACCCGCGCCGCGCAAGCTGGCGGCCGAGCCCTTGCCCACGTCGCCATAGCCGCAGACGACGGCGACCTTGCCGGCCATCATCGTGTCGGTCGCGCGGCGGATGCCGTCGACCAGCGATTCCTTGCAGCCGTACTTGTTGTCGAACTTCGACTTCGTCACGCTGTCGTTGACGTTGATCGCCGGGAACGGCAGCTGGCCCTGCTTGTGCAGTTCATACAGACGGTGGACGCCGGTGGTCGTTTCCTCCGACACACCCTTGATCGCTTCGCGCTGCTTGGTGAACCAGCCGGGCGAGGCGGCAAGGCGCTTCTTGATCTGGTTGAAGAGGCAGACTTCCTCGTCGCTGGTCGGGACGGCGATCAGGTCGGTTTCCCCCGCCTCGACCCGTGCGCCCAGCAGGATGTACAGCGTCGCATCCCCGCCGTCGTCAAGGATCATGTTGCAGGTCCCGCCCTCGCCGCCGAACTGGAAGATGCGGTCGGTGTAGTCCCAGTATTCCTCCAGGCTTTCGCCCTTCACGGCAAAGACCGGCGTGCCCGAAGCCGCGATGGCCGCGGCGGCGTGGTCCTGGGTCGAGAAGATGTTGCAGGAGGCCCAGCGGACATCGGCGCCAAGCGCCTTCAGCGTCTCGATCAGCACGCCGGTCTGGATCGTCATGTGCAGAGAGCCCGCGATCCTGGCCCCCTTAAGCGGCTGCGAGGCGCCGAATTCCTCACGGCAGGCCATCAGACCGGGCATCTCGGTTTCCGCAATGGTGAGTTCCTTGCGGCCGAACTCAGCCAAGCCGATATCCTTCACGATGTGATCATTCAGCATCCAGCCCGCTCCTTGACACAGTTGTCTTCGGGCGGGCAGGTAACACGTGAAGGTGCCAGAGGCAACTTTGCCGAGAAGGGCCAACTTGGAGGTCGACTGTGCGTGTCATAGCTGAGAGCGGGCCAGCGGTCCACCGACGGGCTGTTGTATTCTGCCTCAACCCCGCCTGGCTACCTTTTGGAGCCTTTGCTGCTCGTCAGATTGCTTTGCTGCCGGGGTCGCGCAGCTTCGACATCTGCATAGCGTCAACAGAACAACTGAATCTTCCCGAAGCGCTGAAGGGCTTGGGCCTCCGCGTTCTACAGATTGAGATAGGTGCAATGCTGTTGCAGCAAGACACCGCAACACGGCATGGTGACGCTACCTATCTGCGACTTGCGATGCCGGATCTTGTGAAGGACGACTACGATCGGATACTCTATCTCGACTCAGATATTTTTGTACATGGTGGGGACTTCAACAAGCTTTTCGAGGTGGACCTTGGTGGGCTTTGCCTGGGCGCTGTCCGTGTTGTCACACAATGGGGATCACCAGAGAGGCAGCGCCACGAGTTCGCTGCGCTTGACTTGGCGCCAGCACCGTACTTCAACGCTGGAGTACTGCTTATCGACGTACCAGCTTACATAACCGCCGAAGTCACGCGAAAGGCACTCGATCTTGGGGCGGAAAAGGGACATTTGTTCAGGTCGCATGATCAGTCGCTGCTGAATGTTTGCCTCTACAGGGCCTGGGCAGAGTTAAGCCCGGTATGGAACTGGCAGTGGTATGTGAAAGCCCCCTTCTTCGCGGAGCTTGCCGGGCAGAACATTGTACACATGATAGGTCCCGTGAAACCTTGGCATGATCCGGGCCGTGCGTGCATATCCCTTTTGTACCGCAAGGCTTATGACTCATTTCTAGCGGCTTATTTCCCCGACGTTCAGCGCGTGCCACAGTACGCTCCCGATCGGATGCGTAAAGGATGGTGGTGGTTCCTAGTAGGTTTGCGTCACGTGCTGCGCCGTCGCAGGTTCCTTCGATATCTTGACCGCTTTCCAACTGAAACGACGGTGCACTTGCCGTGATGAAGGTGCCCCGCGCCTGGCAAAGGATGCTCTCGGGCCGCCGACTGGACCTTCTCGATCCGACGCCTATGGATATCGAGATCGAGGATATCGCCCATGGTCTGGCCTTCGTGGCGCGCTGGAACGGGCAGACGCGGGGCGACTGGCCCTATTCGGTGGCCGAGCATTCGCTGCTGGTCGAGCAGATCTTTGCCCGTCAGAACCCGGGGATAGCGGAGCGCTGGCGGCTGGCGGCGGTCCTGCACGACGCCCCGGAATATGTGATCGGCGACATGATCAGCCCGGTGAAGGCAGCGGTCGGGCCGGGCTATAACGAGCTTGACCAGCGGCTGACAGCGGCGGTGCATCGGCGCTTTGGCCTGCCTGCGGTTCTGCCTGCACCCATCAAGACCGCGATCAAGGCGGCGGACAAGGTTTCCGCCTGGCTGGAGGCGGTGCGGATCGCCGGGTTCCACGAAGCCGAGGCCGACCGACTGTTCGGCAAGCCAGCGCCCGAGGTGATCCGACGGCTGGAGATCCGGCTTCGCCCGCCCGCAGAGGTGCGGGCGGACTATGTCTCGACGGTAGCGCGGTTGCTGACCGCCTGCGGGTGATCCAGCATCACCGCGCCTGATCGCGCAGCGCCTCACCCGTGCGCAGGCCTTCAAGGTCCTGGAACGCACGCGGATCACGGCGGTGGCGCTGCGGCCCCGGCGGCTGCCCCAAGCGGGCTACGATCAGCAGGGCATCGGCAAATATATTCAACATGGGCTTTCTCCTTGTCATTGCGAGGAAGCCCCTTCTGCCATGAATGACTGCGTGATACGACTCAGGAAGTCTTTCCAACTGTTAGTCTGGATATCATATGATCAACTGGCGCAGCCTGCCCTCCCTGTCGGCACTACGGGCCTTTGCCGCCACGGCCGAGGCGCGTGGCTTCAGCCAGGCGGCGCGGGCGCTGAATGTGACCCACGCCGCCGTCGCCCAGCAGGTCCGCGCGTTGGAGCAGGAGTTGGGTCATCCCCTGGTGCAGCGCGACGGGCGCGGGGTCAGTCTGACGCCGGAGGGCGAGCAGCTTTACGCAGCCCTGTCCGAAGGCTTTGCCGCCCTGCAGCGCGGGGTCGAGGCGCTGCTTGACGGCGCGGTGGATCGGCCTGTCAAGGTGACGCTGACGGCCAGCTTCGCGGCGCAATGGCTGATGCCGCGGCTCAAGGACTTCTGGGACCGGCATCCCGACATCGGGTTGTCCCTGCACCCCGAGCCCCGCATCGTCGACCTGCACCGCGAGGGGATGGACCTTGGCATCCGCTACGGAAACGGCGACTGGCCGGGGGTGGAGGCGACCTATCTCGCTCCGGCCCGGCTGGTCGTTGCCGGCGCGCCCTCCTTGCTGGGCGGCCGAACCACGCTGACGGCAGAGGAGATGCGGGGCATCGACTGGGTCCTCGCGCGGAATTGGCCGGAACAGGACAGCTTTCTGCGTCAGCTGGGGCTGGAGCCGCAGATGCTAAGCCGGACTGACGTGAGTGGCGAAGAACTGGCCATCGCGGCAGCGCGTCAGGGGCTTGGGCTGGTGGTGGAAAGCGAGGCCCTGGTCGAGGCCGAAGTCCGCGAAGGGCGGCTGCGCGTGGTGCAGGAAAGCCGCGCGCGGTTGCCCGCTTATTTCATGGTCACATTGCCCGGGCCACAGCGCGCCGCCGCCCGGGCGTTTCTCAAATGGTTGAAATCGCAGGCCTGAATCTCAGACTGCCATTTCCTCGGGTTTGCGACCCTGAGCCAGCGCCTCGGTGAACCAGCGCGGCTTGCGCCCGCGGCCCGACCAGGTGTCAGCCTTGTTGGCCGGATTTGCGTATTTGGCGGTGGAAGGCGACCGTTTCCGCCCGGCCGTGATCCCGGTCAACTCGGCCAGCGAAAAGCCCATTGCCTTCGCTTTTTCTTCCAACTCGGCCAGTGCCTCGCGCTTTCGGCGCTCCTCAAATCCCGCGATGGCGCGCGCAACTTGCGATTGAAGGTCCTTCAGGTCTTTCAGAGAAAGCGAATTCAGGTCGATGTTCAATGTCTGATCCCCCTCGGATAAAGACGCCCTTGGCATAGGCCTTCAATTCCGAGTTGGCAACAATTTACAATTCATTTGGGGCTGCGCTTGGCCAAAATACGCTGAAGCGTACGCCGGTGCATCGAAAGGCGACGTGCGGTTTCGCTGACATTGCGATCGCACATCTCATAGACGCGCTGGATATGCTCCCACCTAACCCGATCGGCAGACATGGGATTCTCCGGAGGTTCCGGCCGCACTTCGCCACGGGCAAGCAGCGCATTGGTGACGTCATTCGCGTCGGCGGGCTTCGAAAGATAATCGACCGCGCCGATCTTCACCGCGGCAACCGCCGTCGCAATCGCGCCATATCCGGTCAAGACGACGATCCGGCAATCAGGCCGCTTTTCCCGCAGCGTCTCGATCACCTCAAGCCCGTTGCCATCCTCCAGCCGCAAATCCACGACGGCATAGGCCGGGGGGCGCGCCAGGGCCTTGGCCCGGCCTTCAGCCACGGATTGCGCCGTGTCGGGCTGAAAACCGCGCTTTTCCATTGCCTTGGCCAGGCGTTTCACAAAGGGTTCGTCATCGTCCACCAGAAGAAGCGAACGGTCGGCGCCCAGATCGGCTTCGGTATGGTCGGTCATGCAATCCCCTGCATTATTTCCCAGCGCCCGACGCTTCGACAAAGCAGGCGACGCTGTTGGCCATCTGCTCAGATGTAACCTCTCGGCGGAAGAAATCCACAAAGCCGATGCCGGGCAGCATCAGATATGTGAAGGTCGAATGGTCCATCAGATAGAATTCGTCCTCGGAGGGTTGCTTGCGGTAATAGGTCTTGTAGGCTTGGCTGGCCGCCTTGACCTGATCCGCGCTGCCGGTAAGCGCGACCAGCTTGGGATGCATGTTGAACGCATAATCACCCAGCGCCTCTGGCGTGTCACGCTCGGGGTCGATGGTGATGAAGACCGGCGTCACGTCGAACCCGCGTTCTTCCAGGATATCCACGGCCTCGACTGTGCGGGACATGTCAAAGGGGCAGACGTCCGGGCAGAAGGTATAGCCAAAGTAGACAAGGCTCGGCTTGGTCAGCACCTCGGCCTCGGTGACCGTCTCGCCAGCCGTGTTGACCAAGGTGAACGGTCCGCCGATATCCCCCCCGGCGATCTGGCCCTGGCGACACTGGGCAAAGGCATCGTCCGTGCGGTTCGACAGCACATACCAGGCCGATCCGCCCAGAAGTGCCGCCACGGCTGCGGCGGCCGCGCCTGCATAAAGCCTGGTCATCGGGACCTCCTTCGCGTCGTGATGGGTCGCATTGATCCCAGATGCGGGGCGTCATAACAATGGCAAATCAGCCGGAAAGGACATCGGGTCGCGGCATGGGCACGGGCGGCATAGCCTTTCCCTCGCGTGAGGCGGGGCCGAACTGGGTGCGCCTGCGCACGCTGATCCTCCTGCGCTGGGTCGCGATCTTCGGCCAGCTGGCCGCCATCATCGCCACGGACAAGTTCTACGGGCTGGAGCTTCCCTTGGCCCTGTGCTTCGCGGCCGTGGCGGTTTCGGTCCTTGCCAATGTCTTCTCCATCACGCTGTTCCCCGAGAACCGCCGCCTGACCGAGACCGAGGCCTGCTTCACCCTCCTCTTCGACCTTGGCCAGCTCTGGCTGCTGATCGTGCTGACCGGCGGGCTGACCAATCCTTTCGCGCTGCTGGTCCTGGCGCCTGTCACCATCTCGGCCAGCGCGCTGCGGTTGCGCTCGACCGTCATTCTGGGCGGGGCGGCGATCCTTCTGATCACCGTCGCCGCCTTCTGGCACCTGCCCCTGCGCTTTGCCGACGGGCGCGAGCTGGTCATCCCGCGGATCTTCGAATTCGGTTTCTGGCTCTCCATCGTCATCGGGATCGCCTTCCTCGGCCTCTACTCGCGCCGCGTCGCGACCGAGATCCGCTCAATGTCCGAGGCGCTGCTTGCCACGCAGATGGCGCTGGCGCGGGAACAGAAGCTGACCGATCTCGCCGGGGTCGTCGCTGCCGCCGCGCATGAGCTGGGAACCCCTCTGGCCACGATCAAGCTCGTAAGCGCCGAGCTGATCGAGGAGCTGTCCGACCACCCCGACCTGCAGGAGGACGCCCGCCTGATCCGCGATCAGGCCGACCGTTGCCGCGACATCCTGCGCGACATGGGCCGGGCCGGGAAGGATGACCTGCACCTCCGGCAGGCGCCGCTCTCCGTCGTCCTGCGCGAGGCGGCCGAGCCTCACATGGCGCGCGGCAAGCAGGTGGAGTTCCGGCTGGGCGCGGATGGCGACGGGACCCTCGTCCAACCCACCATCCCACGTCGGCCCGAGATCATCCACGGCCTGCGCAACCTGATCCAGAACGCGGTGGATTTTGCCCGCTCGACCGTCTGGGTCGAGGCAACCTGGACCGACCGGACCGTCACCATCCGCATCATCGACGACGGTGAGGGTTTTCCCCAGAACGTCATCGGCCGGATCGGCGATCCCTTCGTGCGGGCGCGTCGGGCCGACCCCGAAAGCGCCCGTCGCCCCGGCTATGAAGGCATGGGCCTTGGGCTTTTCATCGCCAAGACCCTGTTGGAACGCTCTGGCGCCGAGCTGACCTTCGCGAATGCGACCGATCCTTTTCTGCCTGTCGAGGATCGGCCCGAGCGTTGCGGCGCGGTGGTCGAGGTCATCTGGGACCTTGCCAACCTTGCCGTCCCCGCCGGGGGTGCGCTGGGCGAGAACCAGCGGATCGAGGGCTGAAAGCAGCATTAACCGCCAATTAACGACTTCCCGCCTAACGTCGCCCCGATCGGGGACAGAACCGGGGAAACCGGAATGGCGAATGAATTTCTCTTCATGTTCGGCATGGTCGTGTCGGCCACGCTCGTGGTTCTAGCCAGCCTCCTGCTGCTCTCGGTCTGGCAGTCGCGCCAGTCGCGCCCGGCGGCCAGCCTGTTCCGCCACGGCGGTGCGGACGGGACGATCTTCCTTTTCGACGGCGACCGGCTGCTGGATGCCAGCCCGGCCGCCCGCCAGCTGGTCCCCGAGGCGGATGGCCCCGGTGCCTGGCAGAAACTGCTGCTCCGCCTTGGCCCGATGTTTCCCGGACTCGCCGACAAGGTCGCCGGCCTGCCGCGACTGGGTCAGGTCCATGTGACCTCGGCTCCCGGCATCGTGCCGCCGGTGCTGATGCATGCCGAACACGTCGCCGGGATGACCCGGCTCACCATGGTCTCTCCGACCGAAGAGCCGCAGGCGCACCCATGCGGGGCGGCGATTGCCGCGCTTCAGCAAGAGGTGCTGTCCCAGCGCGCGGTCCTCGCGCGGTCGCCCGTGCTGATGTGGAAGGAGGGGCAGGAGGGGCAGGTCATCTGGGCCAACCACGCCTACCTGATCCGCGCCGTCGAGCTTCTGCCCGAGGGAGAGGATCTGAGCTGGCCCTTGCCGCGCCTTTTTGAACGGCCCGACAGCGCCAGCCCGCCCCGCGCAAGGCTGCAGATGCAAAGCGGGCCGGAATGGTTCGATCTGTTCCGCGTGCCCGTTGGGGATGAGACGTTCTGCTACGGCCTTGCCGCGAATTCCGCCGTGCAAGCCGAAACCGCGCTGCGTGAATTCATGCAGACCCTGACCAAGACTTTCGCCGACCTGCCCATCGGCCTGGCGATCTTTGACCGCAACCGGGTCCTGCAGCTCTTCAACCCGGCGCTTACCGATCTGACCTCACTGGCCCCGGATTTCCTGATCGGACGCCCGACGCTCAGCGCCGTGCTGGATGCGATGCGCGCCAAGTCGATGATCCCCGAGCCGAAGGACTACCGCAGCTGGCGCCGTCAGCTTGTCCGGCTGGAGGAAGAGGCCGCCTCGGGCCTGTTCGAGGAAACCTGGAGCCTGCCCGGCGGCCAGACCTACCGCGTGATCGGCCGTCCGCATCCGAACGGGGCGCTGGCCTTCATGTTCGAGGACATCTCGACCGAGATGACTCGCACACGCCGCTACCGCGCCGATCTGGAGCTTGGCCAGTCGGTGATCGACACTGTGGACGAAGCCGTGGCGGTCTTCTCGCAGGGTGGGCAGCTGGTGATGTCGAACCTCGCCTACGCTCAGCTTTGGGGCCATGACCCGGCGGTCCTGCTGTCGGATGCCGGGATTGCGACCCTGTGCAGCTGGTGGCGCGACCACACCGCGCCGAGCATGTTGTGGGACGATGCGACCGATTTCGTGCTGACCATGGGCGACCGCAGCGGGTGGAACGGCGAGGCGCGACTGATCGACGGCCGCCTGCTTGACTGCAAGTTCCGCCCGCTGACCGGCGGCGCGACGCTGATCACCTTCCGACCTCGCCAGGTGGCTGAACCGGTCCCCGCGCCGGGCTTCGGGACATTGTCGCGGATGACCCTTCAGGCCTGACCGCCCGGCTGCGGTTGCGAACCGCCCTTGCGGCCCCCGGCGCCGCGGCTAGACTCGCGCCATGACCGCCTCCGATCCCCAGCCCGTTATGCTCCACCTCAAGGATGAAGCCGCGACCGCCGCCCTTGGCGCGCGGCTGGCCGGGGTCGCGCGGCCGGGGGATGTGATCCTCCTGTCCGGCCCGATCGGCGCCGGGAAAAGCCACCTGGCCCGTGCCTTCATCCGCGCCCGGCTGGGGCAGGGGGAAGAAGTGCCCTCGCCCACCTTCACCCTGATCCAGACTTACGGCCCGCCGGGAGAGGAGATCTTTCACGCCGACCTCTACCGCCTCTCCCATCCCGACGAAGTCTGGGAACTGGGCCTGGACGAGGCTTTCAGCTCGGCGATCTGCCTGGTGGAATGGCCCGACCGCCTTGGCACGCATCTACCCCCCGGCGCGCTGCGTCTGGACCTTTCGGCGCTGGGCGATGGCCGCCAACTCACCCTGAGCGGCGGGCGCGAGGCGTTGCGGAAAGCCGCGCTGGATGTCTGACCGCGAGATGCTCATCGCCGCCTTCCTGGCCGCCGCCGGCTGGGACAATGCCGACCGCCACCACCTGGCCGGAGATGCCTCCGACCGACGCTACTGGCGGCTGGCGCGCGGCAGCGAAACTGCCGTCCTCATGGACAACCCGCCCGGAGGCGCTGACGATCCGGCCGCCTTTGCCACCATGGCCCGGCATCTCGCCACCCTCGGCCTTTCGCCGCCGCGCCTGATCGCAACCGATCTGACGCAGGGCCTGCTCTTGCTCGAGGATCTTGGCGACGGTCTCTTCGCGCGCCTTGTTGCCGCTGATCCGACCCTGGAAGAGCCGCTCTACGCCGCCGCCGTCGATGTGCTGGTCCGGCTGCAAGCCGCCCCGCCGCCGATCGGCCTGCCGAACCTTTCGGCCCGCGACTGGGCCGAAGCCGCCGCTCTGGCCCTGACCGTCTACATGCCCGCGGCCATCGGCACTGCGCCCGATACCGGCCGCTTCACCGCGACCCTGGCCGGGATGCTGCAAACCCATGCCGACGGCCCGCGCGTCCTGATCCTGCGCGATTACCACGCCGAGAACCTGCTCTGGCTGCCGGACCGCGACGGCCCCGCGCGGGTCGGGCTTCTGGACTTCCAGCTTGGCCAGCTGGGCCAGCCCGGCTATGACCTCGTCTCGCTCCTCCAAGACGCGCGCCGCGATGTCTCACCCACGATCGAAGCGCGCATGATCGACCGCTTCGTCACCGCAACCGGCATCGACGCCAAGAGCTTTGCCGCCCATTATGCCGCCCTCGGCGCCCAGCGCGCGCTCCGCATCCTCGGGATCTTCGCCCGGCTTGGCCTTGTCGCGGGCAAACCGGGATACCTGCGCCTGATCCCTCGCGTCTGGGGCCAGCTCCAGCGCAACCTCGCCCACCCCGACCTTGCCGAGCTGGCCCGGATCTGCGCCGAGACCCTGCCCGAGCCCACGCCCGCAATCCTTGCCAGCATCGAAGCCCAATGCCCGATTTCCCCTTCCCGCTGATGATCTTCGCAGCCGGTTTCGGCACCCGGATGGGCGCGCTGACCGCCGACCGGCCGAAACCGCTGATCCCCGTGGCGGGGCGGCCATTGATCGACCACGCGCTGGACATGGCGTCCGGGGCGGGCGCGCGTCGGGTCGTGGCGAACACGCATTACAAGGCCGAACAGCTTGCCGCCCACCTGACCCCCAAGGGCATCGCGATCAGCCATGAGCCCCAGATCCTGGAAACGGGCGGCGGCTTGAAGGCGGCTCTCCCGCTGCTCGGTCCCGGCCCGGTGGCGGTCCTGAACAGTGACGGCATCTGGACCGGCGCGAACCCGCTGTCGCAGCTGGCCCAGGCCTGGGACCCCGCGCGGATGGAGACGCTGCTCCTCCTTCTGCCGCTTCAGCAGACGCTTGCGCATGGGCCGAAGGGCGATTTCCGGCTGGACGATCAGGGTCGGATCCTGCGTGGGCAGGGAGGGGAGGATCACGTCTATATCGGCGCCTGCATCCTGACCCCCGATCGGCTGGCGGCGATCGCGGAGGACGTCTTCTCGCTGAACCGGCTCTGGAACGACATGATCGCCGCTGGGACGGCCTTTGGTCTGGTGCATCAGGGCCGCTGGTGCGACGTGGGTCACCCGGCAGGGATTGCCGAGGCCGAGCGTCTTCTGCACGATGCCGCCGATGGCTGATCCCGCGCTTTTCGCCCTGCCGCCCGGCGTCGACTTCCCGGCCGAACTGGTCGCGGGCCTGCTGCACCGTATGCAAGACCAGCCGCCCGAAGCCCTGGCGAGGGTCACGCTGATTCTGAACACCCAGCGGATGCGGAGGCGGGTGACAGAGTGTCTGCTGGCCCAGGGCCCGCGCCTGTTGCCGCGCCTCCTCCTTCTGACCGATGTTGTCGGTCTTGGACCCCTGCCTCCGCCCCCCGCCATCCCGCCCCTGCGCCGACGGCTGGAGCTGACGGTGCTGCTCGACAAGCTGCTCAAGACCGGCACCACCGATTTCCCGCGCAGCGCGCTTTACGACCTGGCCGACAGCCTCGCCGCGCTGATGGAGGAGATGGAGGGTGAGGGAGTCTCGCCCGAACGCATCGCCGCGCTGGATGTGGCTGACCATTCCGCCCATTGGGCGCGCACTCAGGCTTTCCTCGGGATCGTCGCCCAGACCATGGACCGTGACGAGGATGTTGAGGGGCGGCTGCGGCAGGCGGTCCTGTCACTGGCAGCGCATTGGCAGGCGGCACCGCCCGCCGATCCGGTGATCCTTGCCGGGTCCACCGGATCGCGCGGGACCACGGCGCTCCTGATGCAGGCGGTGGCGCGGTTGCCGCAGGGCGCGGTAGTGCTGCCCGGTTACGATTTCGACCAGCCGCCCGCGGTCTGGGACCGGCTGGACGATGCCCTGACCGCCGAGGATCATCCCCAGTTCCGCTTCCGCGCGCTGATGCAGCTTCTTGAATGCGGGCCCGAGGCCGTGCGCCCCTGGACCGCCACCCCCGCGCCATCGCCCGAACGTAACCGACTGGTTTCCCTGTCGCTGCGCCCCGCGCCGATCACCGACCAATGGCTTGCCGAGGGTCCCTCCCTGCCGCCGCTGATTCCGGCGACGCAGGACCTGACCCTGATCGAGGCCCCCGGCGAACGCGCCGAAGCCTTCGCGATCGCCCTGATCCTCCGCAAGGCTGCCGAAGACGGGGTGCGCGCCGCCCTGATCTCGCCGGACCGGAACCTGACCCGCCGCGTCACCGCCGCGCTTGACCGCTGGGGGATCCGCCCGGACGATTCGGCGGGCCGCCCGCTGCCCCTCTCGGCACCCGGCCGTTTCCTGCGCCAGATCGCCGGGCTGATCGGCGAGCGTCTGACCGCAGACCGCCTGCTCGCCCTCTTGAAGCACCCGCTCGCGTTCTCCGGCCCCGGCCGCGGCGCGCATCTGATCCTGACGCGCGAGCTTGAACTCCACCTCCGCCGCCATGGTCCCGCCTTCCCGACGGCCGAGAGCCTTGCCGCCTGGGCCGAAAAAAGCCGCATGGACCGCGCGCAGGAGTGGGCGCGGATCCTGGGCGAAACCCTTTCGCCGCTGGCAAGCATCGGCCCGCGGCCGCTGACGGCCTTTGTCGACGCCCATCTCGCCACCGCCGAACGTCTGGCCCGGGGCTTCGCCGCCGATGGCTCCGGCGCCTTGTGGGAAAAGGAGGCCGGGCAGAAGGCCGCCGAGGCTCTGGCCGAACTTCAGGCCGAAGCCGGGGTCGCCGGCATCCTGACCCCCGGCGATTATGACCGCCTGTTCCACGGCATCCTGCAACGGCACGAGGTGCGCGAGGCCGAAAGCGTCCATCCCGACATCATGATCTGGGGCACGATCGAGGCGCGGGTGCAGGGGGCCGAGCTGGTCATCCTCGGCGGCCTCAACGAAGGCGCCTGGCCCGCCCAGCCGCCACCCGATCCCTGGCTGAACCGGGCGATGCGCAAGGCGGCGGGGCTGCTCTTGCCGGAACGCCGCATCGGCCTTTCGGCGCATGACTACCAGCAGGCCATCGCCGCGCCCCGCGTCGTCCTGACCCGCGCGCTCCGGGGGCCAGAGGCTGAGACCGTGCCCGCCCGCTGGCTGAACCGGCTGGTCAACCTGATGTCCGGCCTGCCCGACCGTGACGGGCCAAAGGCGCTGGAGCTGATGCGGGGCAGGGGCCAGCACTGGCTAACCCTCGCCGCCCGCTTCGATCAGGTGGACCCCGTGCGCCCCGCCCCGCGCCCCTCTCCCCGCCCGCCGGTCGAGGCGCGGCCCAAGCGGCTGTCGCTGACCGAAATCAGCCGGCTCGTCCGCGACCCCTACGCCATCTACGCGCGCCATGTCCTGCGCCTCTCCCCGCTTGATCCGCTCCGCCCCGAGGCGGATCCCCGCCTGCGCGGCGTCGTCCTGCACGAGATCCTGGAAACCTTCCTGCGCCGGGGGGGCGCCGACCGCGCCACACTCCTGTCCATCGCCGACGAGGTCCTTGCCGCCGGCGTCGCCTGGCCCTTGGCCCGCACCGTCTGGCGCGCCCGGATCGCCAAGGCCGCCGACGCCTTCCTGCGCTATTCCGCCAGCACCGGCGGCACCCCGGTCCTGCTGGAGGAGAAGGGCGCCATCCAGGTAGCGGGGCTTGACTTCACCCTGACCGGCAAGCCCGACCGGATCGACCGCCTCGACGACGGCCGCCTCCTCCTGATCGACTACAAGACCGGCGACCCGCCCAGCGAAAAGCAGCAGCGCACCTTCGACAAGCAGCTCCTCCTTGCCGCGGCCATGGCGGAACGTGGCGGCTTCGCCTCGCTGGGCCTGTCCGAGGCCGCGCGGATCGCTTTCGTCGGCCTCAAGGCCGAGCTCAAGACGGTGGAAACCGACCTCGCTCCCGGCCAGATCGGCGCGGTCTGGGAGGAATTCGTCCGTCTCATCTCGGCCTATGCGCAACCGGGGCAGGGCTACACCGCCCGCCGCGCGCTGATGTCCGAGAAGGACCAGTCGGACTATGACCACCTGTCGCGCTATGGCGAATGGGACATGACCCAGGACCCGCTGCCCGAGGACCTGACATGACGATCAATCCCGCCTTCGAGGCCCAGATCGCCGCCGCCCATCCCGAGCGCAACACATGGCTCTCGGCCAATGCCGGGTCCGGCAAGACCCGCGTGCTGACCGATCGGGTGGCGCGGCTGCTGCTTTCGGGGGTCGAACCGCAGCACATCCTCTGCCTGACCTACACCAAGGCCGCTGCGTCCGAGATGCAGAACCGGCTGTTCAAGCGGTTGGGCGAATGGGCGATGGCCCCCGAACCCGACCTGCGCAAGGCGCTTCTGGACCTTGGTGAACAGGATTTCTCTGCCCCCCGCCTGGCCCGCGCCCGCCAGCTCTTCGCCCGCGCGATCGAAACCCCCGGCGGTCTGCGCATCCAGACCATCCACAGCTTCTGTGGCAGCCTCCTGCGCCGCTTCCCGCTCGAGGCCGGGGTGCCCCCCGGTTTCGCCGAACTGGACGACCGCTCCGCCCGCCAGATGCGCGCCGAAATCGTCGAGGATCTGGCCGACGGCCCGCACGCCCCCCTCGTCCGCCGCCTTGCGGAGGTGCAGGGGGCCGAGGATTTCGCCCCTCTGGTGGAGGAACTCTCGCGCCATCGCGCCGCCTTTGCCACGCCGCTGGACGCCGCAGCGATCTGGCCGCTGTTCGACTTGCCGCCGGGCTATGCGGCGGCTGACCTTCTGGCCGAAACCTTCCTTGGCGACGAAACGATCTGGTTCCCCGACCTGATCGCCGGGCTGGGCCGGGGCACGTCCACGGACATCAAGGCCGCGGACAAACTCCGCACCCTGGACCTCTCCATCCCCGAGCTGTCGACCCTTGCGGCACTGGAAAGCCTGTTCCTCTTTGGCGACAGCGCCGCCGCGCCCTTTGCTGCCAAGATCGGCAAGTTCCCCACCAAGGACACCCGCGCCGCCCTTGCCGCCATCATGGACCGCTGCGAGGCGCTGATGGCCCGAGTCGAAAGCGCCCGCACCCGCCGCATCTGTCTGGAAGCGGCCGAGAAATCCCTGGCGCTGCACCGTTTCGCCGCTGTGTTCCTGCCCGAGTATGAGGCGCGCAAGGCCGCCCGGGGCCTTCTCGACTTCGACGACCTGATCGGCAAGGCCCGCGCGCTGCTGAAGGACCCGTCGCTGGCCGCCTGGGTGCTCTACCGTCTTGATGGCGGCATCGACCATATCCTGGTGGACGAGGCGCAGGACACCAGCCCCGAGCAATGGGACCTGATCGAGTCCCTCGCGTCCGAGTTGATCGCGGGCGAAGGGTCCTCTCTCCGCCCCCGCACGCTTTTCGTCGTGGGCGACAAGAAGCAGTCGATCTACTCGTTCCAGGGCGCCGATGTGGCCGCCTTCGACCTCAAGCGCGACCATTTCCACAGCCGCCTGGAGGGCGGGCCCGGGCTCGTCGGTCGCTCGCTGGAACATTCCTTCCGCTCCTCGCCCGCGATCCTGTCGGTTGTGGATCAGACCTTCACCCCGGCCGAATTTCAGGCCCTTGGCGGTGAATCCCGTCACCGCGCCTTCAACGAACGCCTCCCCGGCCGCGTCGATGTCTGGCCGGTGGAGCAGAAGGCTGACACGCCCGAGCCCGGCGACTGGTTCGACCCCGTCGACGCCCGCAGCGCCGAGGATCCGCGCGTCATCCTGGCCCGCCGCATCGCCGAATGGATCCGCGATACCGTGGCCGCCGGGGTGCAGATCCCCCAGGTCCCGCGCGACGGCAAACCGCCGCAGCGCCCGGTCCATTACGGCGATTTCCTAGTCCTGGTCCAACGCCGCTCGCCGCTGTTTCACGAGATCATTCGCGCCTGCAAGACCCTGAACCTGCCCATCGCCGGGGCCGACCGGCTGAAGCTGGGCGGGGAACTCGCCGTCCGCGACCTGACCGCGCTCCTGACCTTCCTCGACACGCCCGAGGACGACTTGTCCCTCGCCAGCCTCCTCCGCTCCCCTCTCTGCGGCTGGTCCGAGGCCGAGCTTTTCCGCCTCGCCAACCCCCGCAAGGGCTATCTGTGGGAGGCATTGCGCGACCACCCCGGCCACGCGGACACACTGGCCTTCCTGAACGACATGCGCGCGCAGGCCGATTTCCTGCGGCCCTACGACCTGATCGAACGCGCGCTGCACCGCCACGACGGCCGCCGCAAGCTGCTCGCCCGCCTTGGCCCCGAGGCACAGGACGGCATTGATGAGCTTCTGTCGCAGGCCCTCGTCTACGAAGGGCATGAGGTCCCCAGCCTGACCGGCTTCCTCGTCTGGATGCAGACCGATGACGTCGAGGTGAAGCGCCAGCTGGACGGCGAGGGTCGGTTGATCCGGGTGATGACTGTCCACGGCGCCAAGGGGCTGGAGGGCGAGATCGTGATCCTCCCCGACACCGGCGACCGCAAGCCGCAAGAGCGGGACCAGTTGTACCGCCTGCCCAACGGCCCCGCCGTCTGGAAGACCCCCAGCGCCGAAAGCCCGCCCCCGATTGCTGCCGAACGCGCCGCCCGACAGGCGCGCGAGGCGGCCGAACGCCTGCGCCTGCTCTACGTCGCCATGACCCGCGCGCGCTGCTGGCTGATCACGGCCGCGGCGGGTGACGTGAAGCAGACCGACTGCTGGTACAACCTGATCCGCGCCGGGGTGGACCGCGCCGGAGCCTTCGACGCCGACGGCATCCGCCGTCACGCCTTCGGCGATTGGCCCGAACCCGCCTGGACCCTCCCCGATGCGCCTATGGCCCCAGGCGCGCTGCCTGACTGGCTGATCCGCCCCGCCCCCGTGCCGGTCGAAGCCCCGAAACCCCTGTCGCCCTCCGATCTCGGCGGAGCGAAGGCGCTCCCCGGCGAGGCCGCCTGGCCCGAGGCCATCGCCAAGGCCCGCGGCACCGCCTTGCACCTTTTGCTGGAGCGGCTTCCCACCCTCGACCGCACCAGCTGGCCCGACCACGTGGCCAGCCTGATCCCCGACCCGATCCTCGCCGCCGAGATCCTGGCCGAGGCGCGGCTGGTGCTGGAGGCGCCCGACCTCGCCCCCCTCTTCGGCCCCGAAACCCTGGCCGAGGTCGCCGTCTCCGCCCCCTGGCAGGGCCGCATCCTTGCTGGCAGCATCGACCGGCTGATCGTGACCCCCGACCGTGTTCAGGTCATCGACTACAAGTCGAACGCCGTGATCCCGGCCGGCCCCGACCAGATCCCCGAAGGCATCCTCCGCCAGCTTGGTGCCTATGCCCATATGCTGGGCGAGATCTACCCCGGCCGCCGGATCGAGACTGCGATCCTCTGGACCCGCGCCCCCAGCCTCATGCCCGTGGATCCCGAGATCGTGAGGGCGGCGCTGGCCCGTGCCACGATCCCTTGACCTTCCCGGCCCACCTCCATACGTTCCTTAACCGACAAATCCCGTAGGAGAACGACCATGGGCGCTGCCACCGTCGCAGTCACCGACGCCACCTTCGATGCCGAAGTCCGCAAGTCGCCGATTCCGGTCGTTGTGGACTTTTGGGCCGAATGGTGCGGCCCCTGCCGCCAGATCGGCCCCGCTCTGGAGGAACTCGCCGCGCAATACGCCGGCCAGGTCAAGATCGTGAAGGTCAACGTGGACGAGAACCCGGACAGCCCCGCCACCCTGGGCGTGCGTGGCATCCCGGCGCTGTTCATGTTCAAGGACGGCCAGGTTGTGTCGAACAAGGTCGGCGCCGCCCCCAAGGCCGCGCTGGAGAACTGGATCAAGTCGGCGATCTGACCGACCAATTTCAGGAAAAGCCCGGGCTCAGGCCCGGGCGTTGTCTTTGGTCGCTTTCTCTCGGGCATGTGTCGATCACAACAGCGCGGCGCTCCGCCTTCCGGGCCAGCCTCTGCGCGATTATGCGCCTCCGCCCGTCCCCGCTTCTGTTCACCGTCCTCGCCACCGCTCTGGTCCTGTGCTGGAGTTCGGGCTTCGTCGGCATCCGCTTTGCCACTGACAGCGCCACCGTTCCCCAGATCCTGTTCGGCCGCAGCCTGATCTCAGGTCTCTGCCTGCTGCCGCTGGCGCTGATGCACGGGCCCCGGATCACGCCCCGCGCGGTGGCAGAGCAGGGTCTGTATGCCTTCCTTGGCATGTTCCTCTACCTCGGCGGCTTTGCCCTTGCGATTGGCGAGGGCGTGCCCACCGGCCTTGTCGCGCTGATGTCCGACCTTGTCCCCCTCGGCATCGCCGTCCTCTCCGCCCCGATCCTTGGGCAGGCGCTGTCCGGCCAGCAATGGCTTGGGACGCTGGTTGCACTGGCCGGGGTGCTTCTGGTTTCTGCCGATGCGCTGGCCTTGGGGGATGCGCCTGTCCAGGCCTATGCTCTGCCGATCCTGGGGATGCTTGCCTTTGCCCTTTCCACCGTCATGCAGGAACGCCGTGCGGCGATCCCGCTGACCATTCCGCAACGGCTGTGCCTGCAATGCCTTTGGGCCGCCGCGATGTTCGCTCCGGTTGCTCTGGTCACCGGCGGCCTTTTCCCGCCGCTGACCGCAAGTTATGCGCTCGGGATGCTCTGGCTGGTCGTCATGGCCACCTATGGCGGCTGGCTGATCTATTACCAGTTCCTTCGGCTTTACCCACCGGCGATGGTCTCGGCCACCGTCTATCTCAGCCCGCCGGTCACCATGCTCTGGGCCTGGGCGATGTTCGCCGAGCCCTTGACCTGGGCGATGTCCGCCGGTCTTGCCGTGACGCTGGGCGGTGTGGCACTGGTCGCGACCGGCCGGATCCGCGCCCCGGTCGCGGCGGCGGAATGATCGCCCGGGACCCTCGGCAAGGTCTCTCCTTTCCAAGCGGGCCGTTTTCCTGTATGGCCCCCGCCATCTGAGACGTGAGGCCCGCCCCCGGGGCACATGCAAAGGATGCGGGGGAAGGGCGGCAATGGGGCCGCCAGATATCGGGGGCACCGGCAGGGGCCGGACCTCCAGAGGAAACGATACATGTTCAATGTGACGAAGAAATCGATCCAGTGGGGCAATGAAACGCTCACGCTGGAAACGGGGAAAGTTGCGCGTCAGGCCGATGGGTCGGTGATCGCGACGCTGGGCGAGACCCAGGTTATGGCCAACGTGACCTTCGCGCGCGCCGCGAAGCCGGGCCAGGACTTCTTCCCCCTGACCGTTCACTATCAGGAAAAATACTACGCAGCCGGCAAGATCCCCGGCGGCTTCTTCAAGCGCGAGGCGCGCCCGTCCGAGAAAGAGACGCTGGTTTCCCGCCTGATCGACCGTCCGATCCGCCCGCTGTTCGTCGACGGCTTCCGCAACGAAGTGCTGGTCATGGCGACCGTGCTGTCCTGCGACCTGGTGAATGACCCCGACATCGTGGCGATGATCGCGGCCTCGGCGGCGCTGACCGTCTCGGGCGTGCCGTTCATGGGTCCGATCGGCGCGGCGCGCGTCGGCTTTGTCGACGGCCAGTATGTGCTGAACCCGGCGATGGACGACATGACGCAGCTGCGCATGAAGCCCGACCAGCGCCTGGACCTCGTCGTTGCCGGCACCAAGGACGCCGTGATGATGGTGGAATCCGAAGCTTACGAGCTGACCGAAGAGGAAATGCTCGGCGCCGTCGTGTTCGGCCACGAACAGATGCAGCCGGTGATCGACCTGATCATCGACTTCGCCGAAGCCTCGGCGAAAGAGCCGTTCGACTTCACCCCGCCCGACTATTCGGCCCTCTACGCCAAGGTGAAAGCCGCCGGCGAAGAGCAGATGCGCGCCGCTTTCGCGATCCGCGACAAGCAGGAACGGACCAGCGCCATCCAGGCTGCCGTCGACGCGATCAAGGCCGCGATGACCGAGGAAGACCAGGCCGACCCGAACCTCTACCCGGCGATCAAGCAGCTGGAATCGGCGGTTCTGCGCGGTGACGTGGTCAAGCACGGCCGCCGCATCGACGGCCGCGACACCAAGACCGTCCGTCCGATCGTCTGCGAAACCGGCGTCCTGCCGCGCGCGCACGGCTCGGCGCTGTTCACCCGGGGTGAAACCCAGGGCCTCGTCGTCACCACCCTCGGGACCGGCGAGGATGAGCAGATCATCGACGCGCTGAACGGAAACTACCGTTCGAACTTCATGCTGCACTACAACTTCCCGCCCTATTCGGTCGGCGAAGTGGGCCGCGTGGGCTCGCCCGGCCGTCGTGAGATCGGCCACGGCAAGCTCGCCTGGCGCGCGCTGCAGGCGGTCCTGCCCGCGCCGACCGACTTCCCCTACACGATCCGCGTCGTGTCCGAGATCACCGAATCGAACGGCTCCTCCTCGATGGCTTCGGTCTGCGGCGGGTCGCTGTCGATGATGGACGCGGGCGTGCCGCTGAAGGCCCCCGTGGCTGGCGTCGCGATGGGTCTGGTGCTGGAGGAAGACGGCTCCTGGGCCGTGCTGACCGACATCCTCGGCGACGAGGATCACCTCGGTGACATGGACTTCAAGGTCGCCGGCACCGCGTCGGGCATCACCTCGCTGCAGATGGACATCAAGATCGCCGGGATCACCCCCGACATCATGAAGCAGGCCCTGGCTCAGGCCAAGGACGGCCGTCTGCACATCCTGAACGAGATGGGCAAGGCGCTCTCGGCCCCGCAGGGCTTCAGCGAATACGCCCCGAAGATCGAGACGATGCAGATCCCGACCGACAAGATCCGTGAAGTGATCGGTTCGGGCGGCAAGGTCATCCGTGAGATCGTCGAAGTCTCGGGTGCCAAGGTCGACATCAACGACGACGGTCAGATCAAGATCGCCTCGAACGACCAGAAGGCCATCAAGAGGGCCTATGACATGATCTGGTCGATCGTCGCCGAACCCGAAGAGGGTCAGGTCTACACCGGCAAGGTGGTGAAACTGGTCGACTTCGGCGCCTTCGTGAACTTCTTCGGCAAGCGCGACGGTCTGGTGCACGTCTCCCAGATCGCCAACAAGCGCCTGACCCATCCGAACGAAGTCCTGAAGGAAGGCCAGGAGGTCAAGGTCAAGCTCCTCGGCTTCGATGATCGTGGCAAGGTCCGCCTTGGCATGAAGATGGTCGACCAGGAAACCGGCGAGGAAATCGTCGAGAAGAAAGAAGAATCCGCCGAGGGTTGATCCCTTCACTGGCGTGAATGTGAAGGCCCCGGGGAAACCTCGGGGCCTTTTTCGTCTTGTCTCACAGCTTCTTGTGGTGCGCGTAACGCGTGCCTCCGCAAGGATCACGGAAAAGGACAAGCGCATGACTCGATTGAACCGACGCACTCTCATCGCAACCGGCCTTGCCGCAGCTCTGCCCTGGCGCGCCTCCGCGCACGAGTCGCGGTCGGCGGAAACCTGGGTCATGCCAGAGGAGTTTCTGCCCCGCCCCATACGCTTCCGCGACCCGCAAGAGCCGGGGACGCTCATCGTCGATCCCGATTATTTTGCCCTGTACCATGTGCTGACCGAACGTCGCGGGATGCAGTATTCCGTCGGCGTGGGCCGGGGGGATCTGTACGAATCCGGCTGGTTCACTCTGGGGGCCAAGAAGGAATGGCCCTCCTGGACGCCCACCAAGGACATGATCGCCCGCGACCCGGACCAATATGCCAAATGGGCCGACGGGATGCCGGGTGGACCCCGCAACCCGCTTGGCGCGCGGGCGCTGTACCTGTTCGATGATCGCGGCGGGGATACGTTCCTCCGCATCCACGGCACGCCCGAGCCCTGGACCATCGGCTCTGCCGTGTCGAACGGCTGCGTCAGGCTCGCGAACGAGCACATCATGGAGCTTTACGAAATGGTCGAGATCGGGGCACCGATCTTGCTGTTGCCAAAGACGGCGAGCGCCTGACCGCTTGATTGTTATAGTATAACATAATAGAACCTCCGCCAAACCGGAGGTTCTCATGTCCGACACACGCTTGCCCGTCACCGTCCTTTCCGGCTTCCTCGGGGCCGGGAAGACCACGCTTCTGAACCATGTCCTGAACAACCGCGATGGGCGCCGCGTCGCGGTCATCGTCAACGACATGTCCGAGGTGAACATCGATGCCGACCTTGTGCGCGAGGGAACCGAACTGTCCCGCGCCGAGGAAAAGCTGGTCGAAATGTCGAACGGCTGCCTCTGCTGCACGCTCCGCGACGATCTTCTGACCGAAGTCCGCCGCCTCGCCGCCGAGGGGCGGTTTGACTACCTCCTGATCGAAAGCACGGGGATCGCCGAACCCATGCCCGTGGCCGCGACCTTCGACTTTCGGGATGCGGCGGGGCAAAGCCTGTCCGACGTCGCCCGGCTCGACACGATGGTCACCGTTGTCGATGCCATCAACCTGTTGAACGACTTTTCCAGCCATGATTTTCTGGCCAAGCGGGGCGAAAGTCTGGGTGACGGGGACGACCGCACCCTTGTCACCCTGCTGACCGACCAGATCGAATTCGCCAATGTGGTGATCCTGAACAAGGTCCGCGACGCCGGCCCCCAGCGCGCCGAAGCCGCCCGCAAGATCATCCGGGCGCTGAACCCCGACGCCCGCCTGGTCGAGACTGACCATTCCATCGTCGACCCGGCCGCGATCTTCGACACCGGCCTCTTCGATTTCGACCGCGCGGCCGAGCATCCGCTCTGGGCCAAGGAACTGTACGGTTTCGCCCACCACACGCCCGAGACCGAGGAATATGGGATCACCTCCTTCGTCTACCGCGCCCGCCAGCCGTTCCATCCCGCCCGCCTTTACGCCGTGCTGAACGGCGACCTGCCCGGCGTGATCCGCGCCAAGGGGCATTTCTGGCTGGCGACCCGGCCGAACTGGGTGGCAGAATTCTCCTTGGCGGGGGCGGTCTCCTCGGTCAGCCCGCTGGGCGGCTGGTGGGCCTCCGTGCCGCAGGACCGCTGGCCCGCCCATCCCGAGGCGCTGAAGGAAGTGGCCGCGAAATGGCAGGAGCCATGGGGCGACCGGCGGCAGGAACTCGTTTTCATCGGCCACGGGATGGACGAAGCCGCCCTCCGCGCCCGGCTTGACGACGCCCTGGTCCCCGCGATCAGTTTCACCCCCGAGGCCTGGACCAGCCTTGCCGACCCCTTCCCCGACTGGCGGCGCAAGGCGGCATGAGCCGGAACCTCACCTCCCCGCGCGCCCGCTGGCGCGCGACCGACACCATGTCCGCCTACGACCGGCTTCCCCCCGATCTGCGGGCCTGGCTGGCCGGGGCCGCCCTCCCGTGGAGCGCGGCCTCGGTCCTTCGCCTTTGGCACCGCGCCCTGCGCGACACCGGCTGCCCGCAGGCCGCCCGCGACCGACTGGCCGCCGCAGAACAAAAGACCCTCGCGCGCGAGGCGGCGAGGGTCTGGGGATCGGCCTATCCGAAGGCTCAGCCCTTGGCGAACCGCAGGTAGGGCAGCTTGATGTCCAGCTCGCCAAAGCGCTCCTTGGCCTGGTCGTTGTTCAGCGCCAGCGCCACGATCACGTCCTGCCCCGGCACCCAATTGGCCGGGGTTGCCAGCGGCACGCCATCCGTCTTCTGGACCGCATCCAGCGCCCGGAGGATCTCGGCGAAGTTGCGGCCGATCGACATCGGATAGGTCATCGACAGGCGGATCTTCTTGTCGGGCCCCACGATATAGACCGTCCGCACCGTGGCCGAGTTCGCGGGGGTCCGCCCCTCGGTCGGCAGGTAGTAATCGGCGGGCAGCATGTCATAGGCCTTGGCCACCGTCAGCGACGTGTCGTCGATGATCGGGAAATCGGCCGGAGCGCCGCCGAACGCCTCGATATCGCGCTTCCACTTGCCGTGATCCTCGACCGAATCCACCGAGACCCCGATCACCTTGGTGTTCCGCTTCTTCCACTCTGCCGCAAGCTGGGCCACCGCGGCGAATTCCGTGGTGCAGACCGGGGTAAAGTCGCGCGGGTGGCTGAAAATGATGCCATAGCTGTCGCCCAGCCAGTCATGGAAGCTGATCGTGCCAGCGGTGGACTCGGCGGTGAAATCCGGGGCGATGTCATTGATGCGGACGGCCATTGGGAACCTCTGCGGTTGAAATCCTGTCTGCGGCGAACATAAGCCGATCGGAACAGGGTTTCATCCCCCCGCACCAACACAGGCCAAAAAAGGAAATCCGTTCCGCTGCGACGCGGGCGCGCAGCCCGATCGTTCCTCGGACGGGACCTAGTCGAAGGTTCCCGTCACGCGACCGAACAGCATGAAGGCCCGCGCGGTCCTTGTATCCGACAGCTCGGCCAGTTCGGCATCCGTCGCGTTCGGCTCGAAGGCCGCGACGGTCTTGTCGAAGGTCCGCAGGAAATGGTGCGCCGCGTCACGGAACACCGGGTCCGACTTCATCCGCGTTGCCGTCAGCGTCAGCGAGGTCCGGTCCCGGATGCCCCCCAGCGGCGCGATGGACTTGCCCCGCTCGCCGCCCGCGAACCGCCGCCACAGCTCCGGCTGGCAGAGGTCGGGCTTCAGGTCGTCCATATAGATGCCGTCCTGGCTCAGCAGCGTCAGCACATCCTGGGCTGAGCGGATCAGCTTGGCCACCGTCCGGTCGTCCAGCGCCAGACGCAGGGCCCGGAAGCCTTCCTTGTCCTCGGGCGATTCCGGGAACTGCAGCGCCCGGATGAAATCGGCGACCGACAGGGGCGGGCGCATCTCTTCGGCCGGGGCACCCAGCGCCAGCGCGGGCTGCTCGGCCGCCGGCTCGGGCTGCGGGCGTGCCAGCGCGGCCTTGCGCTCCGGGGCCGCCACCTCCCTGCGTGAGGACATGCTGGCCAGCACCGTTCCCGCCTGCCGCGTCACCGCCGCGATCTCGTCCAGCTTCTTCTCGACCGCCGAGCTGTGCGGTGCGGGATGCTGGCCCTGCGTCTGCACATAGCTGGAGCGCATCGCATCGACCGCCGCCTGCAAGCGCGCTGCCTCCGCCCGCAACTCGCGAACCGACCGCAGCGTCGTGACCACGACCCAGATCAGCGCGATCGGCAGGAAGACCATCAGAAGGGTCATCACCAGCCCGAAGGTCCGCGCCTCGCTGCCGGGGGGTGAGAGGAAGACATAGGCAAGGATCAGCAGGATCCAGACCACGCTCATCGCCGCGCCGCCAAACTCCAGCGCCCGCCCGGTCTCGGGCGGGGGGGCAAGGTCGTTTCGCATGGGGTCCCGAGTTGGTTTCACCGGGCCAATCCCCTGTTCAGAGGTAACGGATCGACAGGATTTCGTAAGACCGGGTTCCGCCCGGCGTCGTGACGTCCACGCTGTCGCCCTCTTCCTTGCCGATCAGGGCACGGGCCAGGGGCGACCGCATGTTCAGCAGGCCGTTCTCGATATCGGCCTCGGTCTCGCCGACGATCTGATAGGTCTTTTCCTCGTCGGTATCCTCGTCCACGATCGTGACGGTGGCACCGAACTTGACCGCACCCGACAGCTTGGACGGGTCGATGACCTCGGCCAGCGACAGCAGCCCTTCCAGCTCCTTGATCCGGCCTTCGATGAAGCCCTGCTTCTCGCGCGCGGCATGGTATTCGGCGTTTTCGGACAGGTCGCCATGTTCACGCGCCTCCGCGATATCGCGGATGATCGCCGGACGGTCGACGGTCTTCAGCTGCTTCAGCTCGGCATCCAGCGCGTCAAAGCCGCGCCGGGTCATCGGGATCTTTTCCATCGGCCTTCCACTGCAAAAGAAGAAGCCACGGACCGGGTTGCGGTCCATGACTTCGGACTTGTCTCGGCCTCACCTCACCCGATGGGGGCGGGAAATGCAAGGGCCATGCCGCAGCCGGGCGGCGGGCGGTCGGCGCGGGAACAGAAAGCTGCGCGCGGCAATGTGTGCTGGCAAGGATGTTGCGTCACGGTTGACCTTGCGGTCCGCCTGCGGCAACAGGGTCCGCAAGTAGCAAGGTCTGGGGCGGTAGGGGCCGCCCATGGGGGGAATACCATGACGATCCAGCGCGAGAAGATGGATTACGACGTTGTCATCGTTGGCGCGGGGCCTGCGGGCCTGTCGGCCGCGATCCGGCTGAAGCAGCTGGATCCGGACCTTTCCGTCGTCGTTCTGGAGAAGGGCTCCGAGGTCGGCGCGCATATCCTGTCGGGCGCCGTGCTGGACCCCTGCGGCCTCGACGCACTCCTGCCCGACTGGCGCAGCATGGACGCGCCGATCAAGACCGAGGTGAAGGAGGACAACTTCTACATGCTCGGGCCGGCGGGGCAGATCCGCATCCCGAACTGGCCGATGCCGCCCCTGATGTCGAACCACGGCAACTACATCGTCTCGATGGCGAATGTCTGCCGCTGGATGGCGGGCGTGGCGGAAGGGCTGGGCGTCGAGATCTTCCCCGGCATGTCCTGTTCCGAACTGGTGTTCGAAGGCGACACCGTGGTTGGCGTGGTTGCCGGCGAATTCGGCCGCGACCCTGAAACGCGCGAGCCCGGCCCCTCCTATGAACCGGGGATGGAGCTGCGCGGCAAGTATGTCTTCCTCTCCGAAGGCGTGCGCGGCAGCCTGTCCAAGCAGGTGATCGAGAAGTATCAGCTGTCGAAAGGTCACTGCCCGCAGAAATTCGGCCTCGGCATGAAGGAAATCTGGGAGATCGACCCTTCGAAGCACCGCGAAGGCACGGTCACCCATACGATGGGCTGGCCGCTGGGCAAGAACGCCGGGGGCGGGTCCTTCATCTATCACCTTGAGAACAATCAGGTCTATGTCGGTTTCGTGGTCCACCTGAACTATGAGAACCCCCACCTCTACCCCTATATGGAATTCCAGCGCTTCAAGCACCACCCGATGGTCGCGGAACTCCTGAAGGGCGGCAAGCGCGTGGCCTATGGTGCCCGCGCCATCAGCGAAGGCGGCTGGCAGTCGATCCCCAAGCTGGTTGCTCCGGGCGTGGCGCTGCTGGGCTGCTCGGCGGGTCTGGTGAACGTCCCGCGCATCAAGGGCAACCACAACGCCATGCTCTCGGGCAAGGCCGCCGCCGAGGCCGCCCATGCCGCGATCAAGGCCGGACGTCAGGGCGACGAACTGACCGTCTACGAAACCGAGGTCCGCACCGGCGCCATCGGCCGCGACCTCAAGAAGGTCCGCAACGTCAAGCCGCTCTGGTCGAAATACGGCCTTGTCGCCAGCCTGATGGGCGGCGGCGTCGACATGTGGCTGAGCACCATCGGCCTCACCGCCTTTGGCACCCTGCGCCACGGCAAGTCCGACGCGGCGGCCACGGGCCTTGCCAAGGACCACAAGCCGATCGACTACCCCAAGCCCGACGGCAAACTGTCCTTCGACCGGCTGACCAACGTCGCCTTCAGCTTCACCAACCACGACGAGGCACAGCCCGCCCATCTGGTGCTGAAGGACCCCTCGGTCCCAATCGCCGTCAACCTGCCGAAATACGCCGAACCCGCGCAGCGCTATTGCCCCGCCGGGGTCTACGAGGTGCTGGGCGAGGGTCAGGACGCCACCTTCCGGATCAACTTCCAGAACTGCGTCCACTGCAAGACCTGCGACATCAAGGACCCGTCGCAGAACATCGTCTGGACCACGCCGATGGGCGGCGGCGGGCCGAACTACCCGAACATGTGACCAGCCGGGCGCGCCAGGTCAGGCCCGCCCGCATTGCCTTGTCCCGTCCGGCCCGCTAGCTTTCCCCGACTGCCGGAGGAGAGTTCCATGCCCCAGACCCGCCTGCTGACCGCCCTGGCGCTTGCCGCCGTTCTGGGCGCACCGCTGCATGCCGAGCCGGATTCGGGGGCCTATCTTGCCGCGCGGGTGGCGGAGTCGCAGAACGACTTTCGCGCCGCCTCGGGCTGGTATGGCAAGGCGATCCTCGCGGATTCCGGCAACGCCCGTCTCCTCGAAGGCGCGATCCTGGCCGAACTGGGCGCCGGCAATCTGGACCTGGCGATCCAGGCGGCCAAGCAGTTCAAGGCGCTGGGCGGCGATCAAAGCCAGCTCGCCGAATTCGCCCTTCTCGCCGATGAGGCCCAGCGTGAGGAGTACGCCGCCCTCCTCGCCGCGGTGGACGGGGGCCGCAGCGTGGGCGATCTGGTCGACAGCCTGGTCCGCGCCTGGGCGCTGGTCGGCGACGGCCGGATGACGGACGCGCTGGCCGCCTTCGACGAGGTCACCAAGATCGAGGGGCTTCAAGCCTTCGGCTATTACCACAAGGCGCTGGCGCTCGCCTCGGTCGGCGATCTGGAAGGCGCGGACGAGATCCTCTCGGGCCGCGCCGCCGGGCCGATCTTCGTCATGCGCCGCGGGATCTTTGCCCATGCCCAGATCCTGTCCCAGCTGGAACGCAACCCCGACGCGCTGGAGCTGATCGACCGCACTTTCGGAACCGGGCCCGACCCGATCGTCGATGCTTTGCGCCTTCGGCTCGAGGCGGGCGAGCCGGTGCCCTTCGACACGGTCCGCTCGGCCCGCGACGGGATCGCCGAGGTCTTCTTCTCGGTCGCCACGGCGCTGAACGGCGATGCCGATCCGGTCTATACGCTGCTGCACCTGCGCGTCGCGGGCTATCTGCGTCCCGACCATACCGATGTCACGCTCCTGACCGCCGATGTTCTGGAATTGCTCGGCCAGCACCAGCTTGCGGCCGAGACCTATGGCCGCTTCGCGCCGGGCGATCCCGCCTTCGTCTCGGCCGAGATCGGCCGCGCCGGGGCCCTGCGCTCGGACGGCCGGACCGATGCCGCGATCGAGGCGCTGCAGGCGCTGGCCCGGGCCAATCCGGAACTGGGCTCGGTGCAATTCGCCCTTGCCGACCTCTTGCGGATGGAACAGCGTTTCGACGAAGCCGAGATCGCCTATACCGCTGCCATCGACCTGAAGCCCGAGATCACCCAGAACGACTGGGTGCTCTTCTTCTATCGCGGCATCAGCCACGAACAATCCAAGGACTGGCCCGCCGCCGAAGCCGACTTCCGGCGCGCGCTGGAACTGAACCCGACCCAGCCGCAGGTGCTCAACTACCTTGGCTATGGGCTGGTGGATCGCGGCGAAAAGCTGGATGAGGCGCTGGGCATGATCGAAAAGGCCGTCGCGGGTGATCCCGACAAGGGCTATATCATCGACAGCCTCGCCTGGGCGCTGTTCCGGCTTGGTCGCTATGACGAGGCACTGGAACCGATGGAGCGCGCCTCGCTGCTCGAGCCGGTCGATCCGATCGTGACCGACCATCTGGGCGATGTCTACTGGATGGTGGGCCGCAAGCTTGAGGCACGGTTCCAGTGGCGGCGCGCCCTGTCGTTCGAGCCGGAGGAGAAGGATGCCGTGCGCATCCGCCGCAAGCTGGAGGTGGGGCTGGATGCCGTGATGGCCGAGGAAGGCACCTTGCCGGGCCCGGTCGAGGCCGCCAAGAATGGCAACTGACGCCGTTTCCCGGCGCGCGCCTGCCAAGCTGAACCTCTGCCTCCATGTCACCGGCCGCCGCGCCGATGGCTATCATCTGCTGGACAGTCTGGTGGTCTTCGCCTCGGTCGGCGATCTGGTGACGGCCTCGTCGGGGCAGGGGCTTTCGCTGCGGCTGGCGGGGCCGGAAAGCGCCGGTCTTGCGGCCGAGCCTGACAATCTGGTGCTGCGCGCCGCGCGGGCGATGGGGGTGACGGATGCGGCGCTGGTGCTGGAAAAGGTCCTTCCGGTGGCCTCTGGCATCGGCGGGGGATCGGCGGATGCCGCTGCGGCGCTGCGGGCGCTCGCGGCGCTGACCGGCCGCCCCCTTCCGCCCGAGGCCGATGTCTTGCGGCTTGGCGCGGATGTGCCGGTCTGTCTCGCCGGGCGCCCCGCGCGGATGTCGGGGATCGGCGAGGTGCTTCAGCCCTTGCCACCGCTGCCGCCGGTCTGGGTTGTTCTGGTCAACCCGCGCCTTCCCGTGCCAACGCCGCAGGTCTTTGCAGCGCTGACCCGGCGCGACAGCCCGGCGCTGCCCGAACTGCCCGCCGCGGCTTTGGCCTCTGCCGCAGCCCTTGCCGACTGGCTGGCCAAGGCAACCCGCAATGACCTCGTCGACCCGGCCCACCAGATCGCGCCCAGCCTGGCCACGGTGCAGGCCGCGCTTGAGGGTGCGCCCGGCTGTCATCTGGCCCGCATGTCCGGCTCGGGCGGCACCCATTTCGGCCTGTTCGACACCGCCGAAGCCGCCGAGGCCGCGGCCAGATCGCTGCGTACCGCCCATCCGTCCTGGTGGATCACCGCGGGCCGGATCCTGGACTGACCCCGGAACCAGGGTGGGCAGATTGCCCACCCTACGCCCGCGCCCAAGGCGCAAGGGACTGTCTGTCGGCAACCCCCGGCGGCTCGGCCGATGTCCCGCCAGCGGGTTCAGATCTCCCTCGCTACCGGGCCTGTGGCAGAGATTAAAAAATCCTGAACGCCCGCGCGTAAGTCATTGTTTTGATTTTGTTCTGAGAAAATGTCCACCGTGGACACCCTCGCCGATCCGGTCAGAAATAGCTTCGCACAAGTGCCCCGGAGACCAGCGCCCAACCGTCCGCCACCACGAAGAAGACCAGCTTGAACGGCAGCGAGACCACGGCCGGAGGGACCATCATCATCCCCATCGACATCAGGATCGCCGCCACCACCAGATCGATGATGAGGAAGGGAAGGAAGATCATGAAGCCGATCTCGAAGGCCCGCTGGATCTCGGACAGCAGGAAGGACGGCACCAGCAGCGAGAGCGACGCCTCGCCCGGCGGGACCGGAGAAATTGCGGCGCCGGGGGTGACGCGAAGGTCCTGCAGGGTCTGGAAGGTCTCTGCGTCGACCCGCAGGGCCATGAACTCCCGGAAGGGCAGGATCGCGGCCTGCAGGGCTGGTCCCACCTCCATCCGGCCGCTGGTCATCGGCTCGATCCCGGTGGTCCAGGCCTCGGTGAAGACGGGGTCCATCACATACCAGGTCAGGAACAGCGCGAGGCTGACGATCATCATGTTGGGTGGGGCCTGCTGCAGGCCCAGCGCCTGCCGGAGGATCGACAGCACGGTCACGATGAAGGGAAAGCAGGTCACCATGACCGCCAGCCCCGGCACGACGCTGAGCAGCGTGATCAGGAGAAGGAGCTGCACCGACCGCAACGACAGCGAGTTCCCATCGCCGCCAAGGTCGATCGAAAGCTCCTGCCCCAGCACCGGGCCGGCCAGCCCGATCAGCAGGATCGAGAGCGGAAGGCTGCGTCTCACAATCCACCGCGCAGATTGGCGACCTCGGTCAGGCGGACGGCCAGCTGTCCCGCATTCTCGCCCTCCAGCTCGGTCAGCTCTCCCCGGGCGATCAGCCGGTCGCCCACGTAAAGCTCGACCGGGTCATCCACCCGGCGGTCCAGTTGCAGCACCGAATCCTTGGACAGCCGCAGCAGGTCGCGCACCAGCGGCCGGGCGCGGCCGACCGAAATCGTCACCTCGATCGGAACCTGGCTGAAGGGATTGCTGTCGGCCAGTTCATCCATGGGTCTCATCCTGATCTGATAGGTTGAAGAAGGCGCGCACGGCGGCGGTGATGTCCTGGGTGGCGCGCGTGAGGTCGACCTTGGCCTCCTGCGGTCCAAGCCGGATGTAGACCTGCCCTTCGCCCAGCGAGTCCTCTTCCTCGATGACGACGGGCAGGCCGGTTGCCGCGGCGATCAGGCTCTCGACCCGCTCGCGAACCGCGGGGTTCAGGACAAGTGTCAGGGGCGCGTCGCCCAGTTCCTCGGCCATGGGCATGAGGGCTTCCAGCACCATCGGGGCCAGCGCTTCGCGCGCGAGGTCGGGGAGCAGGCGTCCGGTCATCTCGAGGATCAGCGGCCGGATCGCTTGCAGGACATGGCTGCGGGCATCCTGAAAAGTGAAGGACAGGCTTTGCAGGTTGCGGGCCAGATCGGCACGGATACGGGCCTGGTCGCCCTGCTGAGCGGCCGAGGCGTCCTCCCATCCGGCGGAATAACCCTGTTCATAGGCCGAGATCTTGACCTCTTCCAACTGGCTCGCCTCGACCAGCGGCTGCACGCCCCCGTCCGGAGTCGATGCGGTATCGAATACTTCCAGCCGCAATCCGGGCATCACGCAGGCTCCTCTTCATTCTCCATCCAGCCGCGCAGGATCTCGATCGACTCGGCCTGACGCTCTTCGATGAGCCGGCGCAGGCGGCTGGCCGGGTCTTCCTCGACCTGCGGCAGGTCGCCCAGGTCGGCCATCGCGCTGCCGAAGGCCGGCATGGCGAAGGCGGGTTCGACCTCGCCGTCCAGGGCATTGCCCATCTCGAAGGCCGGGGGCAGCGCCAGGGGCGCGTCCGGTTCGGACAGCGCGCGCGAGGCCGCGCCCGAGGTCAGGATCGGCCGGATCACGAACAACCCCAGCACCAGCGCGACCACTGCAAGGATCACCGTCTGGATCATCGTCATCACATCCAGTGCCCCGATTGGGGGCAGAAGGCCGGAGCTGGCCTCGGTTCCCGTGACGAGCACCGGGTCCTGGAATTCCAGCGTCTTGAGCGTCAGGACGTCGCCGCGCGTCTCGTCCAGCCCTACGGCCGAGGCCACAAGCTCACGCAGCGTGGTGAGTTCTTCGTCGCTGCGCGGCTCCCAGGTCCGGGTGCCGTCCGGCGCGACGTTGACCACGCCGTCCACCATGACGGCCACCGTAAGCCTGCGGATGTCTCCCGGCGCGCGCAGCACTTCACGCTGGGTCTCGGACACTTCGTAATTTACCCGTTCGCGCGTCTCGGAGTTCTGGCTCTGGCCTTGTCCCCCCGCCTGGGCATCGCCCTCGGGCAAGTTCGAGGCGACAGTCACATCCCTGCCCGGCTGGGTCGACGAGCCACTGCGTTCCTCGGTCTCGGAAGAGATCGCCACGCGGCCCTGGGGGTCGAACTTGCGCTCGGTGAAGGATTCGCGTTCCGAGACCAGGCTGACGGCGACCTCGACCACTGCCTTGCCCGTGCCGACGCGGGCGGCGAGCAGCCGCTCCACGTTGCCCTTGATCGCGGCGGCCCGGTTGGCCGCCTGGCCTCTGTCGAATTCGGCCGTCTCCTGCCCGCCGATCAGGCCCGCGACCGTATCGATGATCTGCACCTTATCCGGCCGCATCCCGGCCACCGCGCTGGCCACCAGATGACGAATCGCCCGGGCCTGCGTCTCACCCAGGGCTCCGCTGGTGGTGGTTAGCGTGACCGAGGCCGAGGCATTGGTCTCGGCCTGAAAGGCCCGCGTCGGACCGCTGGCGATGTGGACGCGCGCGGCCCGGATCTCGGGCATTGCCAGCAGGGTCCGCGCAAGCTCCCCCTCCTTGGCGCGCCAATAGGCCGCGTCGAACATCTGGGAGGTGGTGCCGAAACCCGAAAGCTGATCCAGAAGTTCATATCCGCCGCCGCCCGCAGCTGGCAGTCCCTCGGCCGCGAGGGCCATCCGGAGGCTGTCGCGCTGGGCGGCATCGACCAGAATCGAATTGCCCGACACCTCATAAGCGACGCCACGCTGGTCCAGCGCCTTGATCACCTCACCGGCAGCACCCGGTTCAAGCCCGGCGTAAAGCAGGACGAGATCAGGGGAGGACGCCATCCGGCTGAGGCCGAGGACCGCCGCGAACATCGCGACAGTGGCGCCGACCACCACGAGGCGGCGGCGCAGATCAAGCGAGGACCAGAGAGTGAACACGTTCTGCAAGGCGATTCTCCGCACACGGGCTTCTGCCGTTGCCCAAGGAATGACTTGCCCGGCTTAACAATCGGTTAGTGACCTTCGGACTATTGTCGCCCCGTCGTCAGGATGGAGCTGGACGTGGCAACGACCGACACCAACATGGAAGAGGCACCGCCGAAGCGGTCGAAGAAACCCCTGCTGATCGGGATCCTGCTGGCGATTCTGCTGGGCGGCGGCGGGTTCTATGCCACCTGGGCCGGCATGATTCTCGGCCCACCGGCGGGCGGGAAGAAGCACGAGGCCGCGCCGGGCCCCCTGACGGGAATCGCCTTCGTCCCGCTTGAGACGCTGGTGATCTCGCTGGGGCGTGACTCGCGGGCGGAACATCTGCGCTTCTCGGCCCAGGTCGAGGTGGTGGAACAGGCCGCTGCCGATGTGACGCGGCTGGCGCCGCGGATTCTGGATGTGCTCAACAGCTATCTTCGCGCGATCGACACGCGGGATATCGAGAATCCGGCCGCGATGGCGCGGCTGCGGGCGCAGATGCTGCGCCGAATCCAGATCGTGACGGGTGAAGGCCGGGTGCGCGACCTTCTGATCACCGAATTCGTTTTGAACTAGGGGCGGGCCATGGACCTGATAGCCGATATCCTTCTGGTCGCGGGCTCTTTCGGAGCGGCGATCTATTGCTATGTGCTTGCGACACGGCTGAAGAAATTCACCACGCTGGAAAGCGGCATGGGCGGGGCAATTGCCGTCCTGTCAGCCCAGGTGGACGAGATGATCGCTGCCCTTGCCAAGGCGCGCGGGGCCGCCACCGGCTCGGCCGAAAGCCTGGAGGCACTGACGGCGCGCGGGGAAGACGTGGCCCGCCGACTGGAACTTCTGGTCGCGTCGCTGCATGATCTGCCCGAGCCGAAGCCCCCAGCCAGGCCGCCCGAGCCCGAGCCCGCTGACGAGGAAAAGCGTCTGCGTTTCGTCCGGCGCCGGCCTGCCCGTGACACGGTGGAGGCCGCGGAATGAGCGGCCGGAAGAAGCCGGGTCGCGGGGCATTGTTCATCGTGGCGCTGCTCTTTGCCGCCTCCGGCGCCTTGCGACTGGGGTCCGGCGTTGGCACGGCCCTGGCCCGCTCCGATGCAGAACCACCGCCGCCGGACCAGGTTGCGCCCGTCGCTTGCGAAACCCCCACCGCCCTCGCCGAGGCACTGAAGCTGCGGGAGGACCGGGTGGCCGCGCGCGAGTCGGCCCTGCAGGACCGGCTGGCCGCACTGGCGCTGGCGGATGAGGCGGTAACCAGGCGCTTGGCCGAGATGGCAGCCGTCGAGCAGGAGCTGCGGGCGACGCTGGCGCTGGCCGACGGTGCCGCGGAACAGGATCTCCAGCGCCTCACCGCGGTCTATCAGGCGATGAAGCCAAAGGATGCGGCGGCGCTGTTCGACGCCATGTCGCCCGAGTTCGCGGCCGGTTTCCTGGCCCGGATGACGCCGGAAGCGGCCGCCGCGATCCTCTCCGGCATGTCGCCCGAGACCGCCTACGGTGTCAGCGTGATCGTCGCGGGAAGAAACGTCGACGTGCCCAGGCAGTAGGGCGCGAGTGACAAAGTCTTAACCGGCCGCGCGGATAGTGGTCGCAGGCAGCATCAGGGGTCAACATGCTGGGTTTCGTCGGCATCGCCGTCATTCTTGTCATGGTCTTCGGCGGCTATGCGCTGGCCGGTGGCAAGATGGGCATCATCCTCAAGGCCTTGCCCTTCGAGATGATCATGATCGGCGGCGCCGCCGCCGGTGCCTTCCTGATCTCGAATGACATGGCTGGCGTGAAACATACGCTGAAGGACGTCGGCAAGGTCTTCAAGGGCCCCAAGTGGAAGCCCGAAGACTACCGGGATCTTCTGTGCCTGCTGTTCGAACTCATCCGCCTGGCAAGGGCCAATCCCGTCGCGCTGGAGGAACACATCGAATCGCCCGACGTCTCGACGATCTTTGTCCGATACCCGCGCATCCAGCATGACCATGAGGCGATGGAACTGATCTGCGACACGTTGCGGGCCGCATCGATGAACTACGACGACCCGCATCAGGTGGAAGAGGTTCTGGACAAGCGGATGGAATCGACGCTGCACCACGCCATGCACTCCAGCCACGCGCTGCAGACCATGGCCGACGGCCTTCCTGCGCTTGGCATCGTGGCCGCTGTGCTGGGTGTGATCAAGACCATGGGCTCGATTGACCAGCCGCCCGAGGTGCTGGGCAAGATGATCGGCGGCGCGCTGGTCGGAACCTTCCTGGGGGTGTTCCTCGCCTATGGGCTGATGGGCCCCTTCGCGTCGCGCGTGAAGACCGTGGTCGAGGAGGACATCCATTTCTACCAACTGATCCGCGAGGTGCTGATCGCCAATCTGCACCGCCACCCGGCAAATATCTGCATCGAGGTCGGCCGCCAGAACACGCCGCACCATGTCCGCCCCGGCTTTGGCGAGCTGGAGGAGGCGATGCGCAACCTGAAGCAGGATGTCGCATGATCCGCGTTCTGCTTCTCCTCCTGCTGGCCCTCGCACATCCCGCGCTGGCACAGACGGCGC
The DNA here is from genome assembly GCA_029289325.1 of Alphaproteobacteria bacterium. GTDB lineage: Bacteria > Pseudomonadota > Alphaproteobacteria > Rhodobacterales > Rhodobacteraceae > Tabrizicola. The sequence goes on along the minus strand of JARFTV010000001.1, from coordinate 76,671 downwards.
GCGTGACATCGGGTGAGCATGACGGCTTTACCCGCCTCGTGGTCGCGCTTCCCGGTCCGTCGCCCTGGACTTTGGGTCGTACGGCCATGGGCTATGGCTTTGCCGCAGTCGGGACGGGGCAGCCAGACTATGACCTTGGCCGGGTCTGGGACCTTATCCCGCGCACGCGCCTGCAGTCATTGCGCATCGATGCCGAAGGCGGGGCGCTGCAGCTTGCGCTGGCCTGCGACTGCCATGTCTTTCCGTTCGAATACCGACCCGGAATCGTGGTTCTGGACATCAAGGACGGTCCGCCTCCAGCCGGATCCGCCTTCGAGCAGCCCTTTGGCCAAGGTGCAACGGCGCCACCGGCGCCTCCCGATCCAGTGCCGATCGCTGGCTACAACTGGCTGGCCGACCGCCCCCCAGCCACGGGCGGGCCGCGGCGAAGGATGGACCTGCTGGAACTCGCCACGGGCTCAGTCTCACTGCAACCGTTGCGAGATCAGCTTCTGGCCCAGATCAGCCGCGGGGCCGCGCAAGGGATCGTGCAGATGGAGATGCCGGGGAAGGCACCCAGGGTCCCGAACCCTGGACTGACCGACCTGCCCTGGAGCCAGATCCATATCGGAGATTTGCCGGGGATCGCGGCCAGCCCGGGCGGCGGGTCGACCAGACCGGTAATCCCCACCGTCTGCCTGCCCGACAAGATGCTCGACCTGCCCGCCTGGGGCGAGGGTCGGGCGCCGCTGGATTTGCTCTCCGCTGCCAGATCCGGGTTCTACGGTGAATTCGACGAGATCGAGCCCAGGGCCGCAATCGAAGCCGTGCAAGGATTTCTATACCTCGGCTTCGGTGCCGAAGCCAGGCAGGTGGCCTCGCTGGTCCCTGCCGCTGTCGCCCCGCCCGAGCTTGCGCATTACCGTTCGATGTCCCACCTCGTTGATGGCGACAGCGACCCGGACGGCCCGTTTGCCACGATGCTACCCTGCGACGGCCCTGCTGCACTTTGGGCCGCGCTAGCCGCAGATCGCCTGCCCTTGGGCCCAGAGGTCAATGTCGATGCGGTTCTGCGCAGCTTCCTCGCGCTTCCGGCCCATCTTCGCCAGGGTCTTGGCCCCGTACTTGCGGACCGGCTGCTTGCCCGCGGGGATGAGAGTGCGGCCCGGGTGATCCGTGATGCGATGGAGCGGGCTCCGCACAGCAACCGGGCAGAGATTGCCCATCTCGACGCCAAGGTCGACCTGCAGGCCGAACGTCCAGAGGCCGCCCAGGGCCATGCCCAAGTTGCCGTCGCCGCGGCGGGGTCTGACTCAGCGCCCCTTGTCACGCTGGTCGAAGCGCATTCCCGGCGGGCCGAGCCGATCTCACCCGAAGTCGCGGCCACGCTGCAATCCGTTCTGGGCGAGAGTGAGGGCCGGTCGGACCAAGCCGCCATCCGCCGGGCGCTTATTCTTGCGCTCGCGCTTTCGGGACGAACGGATGAGGCCTTTGCGACTGCCGCTACAGCGCCGCCGCCAGATCTCTGGCGGATCGCCGGGCAGCTTGCGCCGGATGACGATTTTCTTGCCCATCTCGTCCTTGGACCGGAGGTTCCTGCACCGGCCGTCCCAGGGGACGTACGTCGCCAGATCGCTCGGCGTCTTCTGGACCTGGGCTTTGCCGATCCGGCCCTCAAATGGCTGGGTCCCCCCAGCCAGGGCGACCCGCCAGAGCACCGCCTGCTGGCAGCCCGGGCCGAACTTGCGCGCGGGGCAGCACAGGACGCCCTTGCCCGCCTTGGGGACCTTGACCAGGGCGAGGCTGCTACCTTGCGGGCCGGTGCCAATCTGCAGCTCAAAGCCTATGAACCTGCCCGCGAGGCGCTGATTGCCACGGGCCAGACCGACCTTGCGGCGCAGGCTCTGGTCTGGGGCCAGGACTGGCGCGCCTTGAGTGAGGAGGGGAACGCGACGTGGCAGGCTGCGGCCGAGCTGCTGGTCGCCCCGCCGCCGGAACCTGATCCTGGCCTTCTTGCGACAGGCAACCGTCTGGCCGAGGACGGCGCCGCAGCCCGGGCGGCGCTGGTGGCGCTTCTCGCGGCCGTTCAAGTCCCTGCCGCACCCTGACCGCGCTAACCGCTTGGCAAGATTCATCGGCTAGCCTGCAGCCGAATCCGGCAGAAGCCGGAGGTGGAGTTCAGCATGACCTTCCGTCCTTGTCTTGTCCTGATGGCAGCTGTTCTGCCGACGCTGGTCGTTTGGGGCCCCATGCTCCTTGCGCGGGAGGATCCGTCGGTCCTCTGTGCGGAGGCTGCACGATCCGCTGCGCGGGCCGCCGGCGTCCCGCTTGAGGTTCTGCTGGCCATCAGCCTGGTCGAGACCGGCCGTGATGCACGGCCATGGCCCTGGACGGTGAATGTGGGCGGCGAGGGCCGCTGGTTCGACAGCGCGCGCGAGGCGGAAGCGCATGCGCAATCCATGCTGGACCAGGGCCGGACGAACGTCGATCTCGGCTGTTTCCAGCTGAACATTCGCTGGCATTCCAAGGGGTTCGCCTCGCTTTCCGACATGCTGTCTCCGCTGCCCAATGCCACCTATGCCGCCGAATTTCTGGCGGGCCATTATGCAAGGACCGGCGACTGGGCCGCCGCTGCTGCCGCCTATCACTCGATGACGCCCGAACATGCGGCACGATATGGCGCCCGGTTCGAGACCGTGCTTGCCGCGCTTGGTCCGTCACCCAGCGAGGCGCCTGACGTTGCCCCGCGCGAGAACCGCTTTCCCCTGCTTCGTTCCGGTTCCGCCAGCACGAATGGCTCGCTGGTCGCGGCAAGTGGCAGCGGCCTCCGCCTGATCGGGGGCAACTGAGATGCCGAACGGGTTTGACGTGGCAACGATCTTCCGGCCAACGATCCTGCTGGCCATCGCCCTGATGGCCGTGATCGTGATGATGATCCTGCCGGTCCCCGCCATCGTGCTGGACATCGGCCTGGCCGTGAGCTTTTCGCTTGCGATCCTCATGCTTACGGTGACCCTGTTCATCGACCGGCCGCTCGACTTTTCCGCCTTTCCGACGATCCTGCTGGCGTCGCTCCTGCTGCGGCTGTCCCTGAACGTCTCATCAACCAAGTTGATTATCGGCGAAGGCCATACCGGTACCGATGCGGCTGGCCACGTGATCCAGGGCTTTGCCGAATTCATCATGGGCGGCAACCTGATCCTGGGGGTGGTGATCTTCATCGTCCTTTTGATCGTCAACTTCATCGTCATCACCAAGGGCGCAGGCCGGATGGCCGAAGTCGGCGCGCGTTTCGCGTTGGACGGGATGCCCGGCCGCCAGCTTGCCATCGACGCCGACATGTCCGCCGGGGCGATCGACCACAGCGAAGCAAAGCGCCGACGCGAGCAGGAATTGGCTGAGACAAACTTTTTCGGCTCGCTGGATGGTGCGTCGAAATTCGTGAAGGGCGATGCGATCGCGGGTCTCCTGATCACCGGACTCAACATCCTGGTGGGGCTGATCGTCGGCATCTTCATCCACGGCCTGAACGCGGCCGCTGCCTTCGAGACCTATACGATCCTTACGGTCGGGGATGCGCTGGTCAGCCAGATTCCGGCCGTGATCATCTCGATCGCCGCTGCACTTCTGCTGGCCAAGGGGAGCCAGAAGGGCGCGGCCGACGTCTCGTTCTTTGCGCAGCTCGGGCGCTATCCGGCGGCGCTGGGCACGGTGGCCGGACTGATGGCGATCTTTGCCATCGTGCCGGGGATGCCGTTCCTGCCATTCATGCTTGCCGCGCTGGTTCTGGGCGGCCTGGCCTACATGCAGTCGCGCAAGGCCGTACGTCAGGAGGAAAGCCCTGCCGCCGAGGTCGAGCAGCCGCGCGCCCGTTCGATCGGCGACGTGCTGGACTTCGATGACATCCACATCGAATTCTCCCCGAATCTGGTTGCCATGGCGCTGGACCCGGCGACGGGTCTCGACGGACGCATCGCCAATATGCGCAACCACATTGCCACGGCCTTCGGCTTCATCCTCCCCGAGATCCGGCTGACTGATGAAACCACGCTCGCCCCCGGGCACTATCGAATCCGCTTGCATGGCGTCGAGCGGGCTGCCGACAGGTTGTTCCCCGACCGGGTTCTGGTGCTTCTGGCCGATGGCACCCAGGCCCCCGACGGCCTGGATGTGAAAGAGCCCGTCTATGGCGCACCCGCCCGCTGGATCCTGCCCGACCAGCAGGAGGACGCCGCCCTTTCCGGCCTGACCATCGTCACCCCGACCGAGGTCCTGGCCACCCACCTGCTTGAGGTTCTGAAGGGCAACCTCTCCCGGCTACTGACCCTTCGCGGGCTGCGCCGGCTTCTGGACGAATTCGTCAAGCTCTCCGACCCGATCCGGGCGGAGGCGAACCGCCGCCTGCTTGACGAACTCATGCCAGACAAGGTGCCGGTCGACCTGCTTCATGCCGTGTTGCGCCTCCTTCTCGAAGAGCGGGTGTCGATCCGCAACCTGCCGCTGATTCTGGAGGCGGTGGCCGAAGCTCGGCAGCTCGGTGCGCCCGAGGCGATCTGTGAACATGTCCGGCAGAGGCTGGGCTTCCAGATCGTGGCCGAGCTGAAGCGCCCGGACGGGTCTGTCCCACTGATCCAGCTTGCCCCGGAATGGGAAAAGGCATTTTCGACCTATCAGATCGACGGTGATCGCGGTCAGCGCGACATTGCCCTGCCGCCAGACCTTTTTGCCAAGTTGGCCAATGGGTTGACTGATCGGGTCAACCGGGCTTCCGAAGGAGGGGTCTTCCCCGCGCTGGTGACGTCCGTCGCGCGCAGGCGCTTCCTGCGGACGGTTGTCCAGGCGAAGGGCCTGCACATGCCGGTCCTGTCCTACGAGGAGATCGGCACCGACGCGCGGCCAGCGCTTTTGGGCCAGGTTCCGGCATGAACCAGGTGATCGCCGATCTTGCCGTATTGCTTGACCTCGCCGAAGGAATGCTCTGGGCGGCTGCGCTGGCCCTTGTGCGGGTCGGTGCGGCGGTGGCGCTGATGCCGGGGCTGGGGGAGAGTGCCGTGCCGGCCCGGGTCAAGATGGCGCTGGTTCTGGTCCTTGCTGCCGTTGTCGCTCCCTTTGTCGCCGACCACGTCCTGAGCACCGGCCTGCAGCCCGCCCTCGCCCCGCTTCTTGGAGAAGCGATTGCCGGGCTGATCCTGGGCATGGGGATGCGCCTTTTCGTGCTGGCGCTGCAGACGGCGGCCTCGATCATCGCACAGGCGACCACGCTGTCGCAGCTTTTCGCGGGTGTCGCGCCGGAACCTCAGCCGGCCATCGGCAACCTGCTGATCATCGCGGGACTGGCACTTGCCCTCGCGGCGGGGCTGCATGTCCGCGCGGCAGAACTGCTGATCCTGTCCTATGATCTGATGCCCGCCGGAGGCTACCCCGATCCGGCGCGGGTGGCGGACTGGGGGCTGGGTCTGATCGGATCGACCTTTTCGCTGGCCTTTTCGCTGGCTGCGCCCTTCGTCATCGCAGCGACCGTCTACAATCTGGCAATCGGGGCGATCAACCGCGCGATGCCGCAGTTGATGGTTTCGATGGTCGGCGCCCCTGCGCTGACCCTCGGGGGGCTGGCGCTTCTGGCGATAGTCAGTCCGGCCCTGCTGGCCGTCTGGCTGGAGGCCTTTTCGGCCCATGTCGCCCAACCCTTCCGGCCCGCGCCATGAGCGCGGAGGACGAAAGCGGCGAAAAGGAACACGAGGCCTCCCCGCAAAAGCTTGAGGAGGCGCGACGGAAGGGCGACATCGCGCGGTCGCCCGAACTGCTGGGTGCGGCGGCGCAGGGGGGGCTTGTTCTGGCGCTGGTGACGGGCGGGGCCTGGCTGGTGGAGCGCGCGGGCAACACCGGCATGGTGATCCTGGACCAAGCGGATCGGCTTGCCGCCCTCATGACAACGGGTGCGAGCGGCCCCTTGGCCGGGTTGCTGTTTGCCTTCGTCGGACCCACGCTGATCCTGATGCTGGTCCCCGCCTGTATCGTGCTGGCGGTGATCTTCGTCACGCGGGGCCTTGTCTTCGCGCCGGAAAAGCTGGCCCCCAAACAGTCACGCATTTCACCTATCGCGACCGCCAAGCACAAGTTTGGCCCTGACGGCCTGATGGAATTCGCCAAGAGCACGCTGAAGCTCGTCCTCATCTCGACCATCCTTTACGCGTTCCTGTCCTCCCGCCTGCCCGAGGTGCTGGGGGCGGTCTACCTCAGTCCCGGGATGGCGGCTGCGCTGCTAGGGCGGCTGACGATCGATTTCCTCGTGATCGTCTTCGTGATCGCGGTGGCGCTTGGTGCGGTGGATTATCTCTGGCAGGTCCACCGCCATCGGCAGCGCCACCGCATGTCGCGCAAGGAAATGCTCGACGAGTTCAAGGAGAGCGAGGGGGACCCCCATCTGAAATCTGCCCGCCGCCAGCGTGCGCAAGAGGTGGCGACGAACCGGATGCTGGCCGATGTGGCAAAGGCCGACGTGGTGGTCGTGAACCCCACCCATTACGCGGTGGCGCTGCGTTGGGATCGCTCCCGGCGCGGCGCGCCCATCTGCCTGGCCAAGGGGGTGGACGAAATCGCCCATCGGATCCGCGAGCGCGCGGCAGAGAATGGCGTGCCGATCCACAGTGACCCGCCGACGGCCCGTGCGCTACATGCCACGATCGAGATCGGGCAGGAGATCCGGGTCGAGCACTACCGGGCTGTTGCCGCCGCGATCCGCTTTGCAGACGCGATGAGGAAAAGGGCCCGCCGCAGATGACCGGCTGCAAGAAGTTTCAGACGCTTGCCACCCTGTCGCAGCTGGTGCTCGATCAGCGACTTGCTGATCTGCGACAGGCGGCCGAACGGCTGGAACGAAGCAAATCGCAGCTACGGGCGATCAATGCGGCGGGCGCGCCGGTGGATCTTCCTCCCGTCCAGGCGGGTCTGGTCGATCTCGCCTGTCAGCGTTGGGCGGATATCCGGCGGGCCGAGTTGAATACCATCATAGCGCAGCAGACGGTCGCCTGGATGCAGGCAAAGTCCGGGGCCGCGGCGGCCTTCGGACGGTTGCAGGCGCTGAACGGGGCGGCCCAGCGGCTGGACCGCAAACGCTAGCTGTCCTGGCGGGCGATATCGGTGATCAGGACGTCACGGACCGAAGTGCCCAGGATCAGCCCGGCAGCTTCCTTCAGGCTGGTGCGCAGGCTGATCAGGTTCGACCCGTCCGTGAACGAGCCGCTGAAGCCGCCGACATTGGCGTGGTCGAACAGGACCTGGAGGAACACGTCACGTAGTTTCGGCTCGCGCTGATAGACCGCTTCGGTATTCCCCGGTGCGACTTCAACCGACAGGGACAGGACGACCATGGCAGCTACGCGGCCCTTTTCCACGACGGGCACGACGAACTGATTGTTCATCTTGACATATTCCTGCCCGCCCTCCTGCGGGTCCTTGGCCGCGGCTGTCTCTTCTGCGGCGACCGCATCCTCGGGCGAAGGGGCAGGGCGCAGGAACAGCCCGGCGCCGACGCCGCCGCCCAGTCCAACGAGAGCAAGGATGATGGGGAGAAGTTTGCGCAGCATGGTCAGAACGGAAGCAGGATGTCGGCCGCCTGCTGGCCATAGGTCGGCTGCTGGACGTCGGTGATCTGGCCGCGGCCACCATAGGCGACACGGGCTCCGGCGATCTTGTCATAGGTGATTTCGTTCTGCCGCGAGATGTCGGTCGGCCGCACGTAGCCGGTCACGACAAGTTCACGCATCTCGAAGTTCACCCGGACCTCCTGCTGCCCTTCGATCCGCAGGACACCGTTCGGCAGCTCTTCGACCACGGTGGCCGCGATGCGCAGGGTCAACTGCTCATTGCGCGAGACATTGCCCGAGCCCTTGAAGGTCGAAGACGACCGGGTTTCGACCGCCTCGCCCATGCTGGCACCGTCGGGCAGGCTGCTGTTCAATCGCTGCGGGATTCCGAAGAAATCTGGCAGACCCGATTTCACGTTGCCGCTCCGGTTCCGCCCGGTGGAGTTCGAAATCGAGGCGCTGTCGTCGATCTCGATGACCACGGTGAGGATGTCGCCGCGCCGCGCAGCCCGCCGGTCGCCAAAAAGGGAATCAGATCCGGCCGCCCAGAGCGACGACTCGGCCGAAGGTGTCCGCGGGGACGTGTCCTGGGGCAGATTGGCCGAATACATCGCATAATGCTGCGCGCTGCCCTCCAGCGGCGAAAATTCCGGGGCCCTGCCAACCTGGTTCAGGCTGCCGCAGCCGGCGGGGACGATGGCGCAGATCAGGGCAAGTCGCTTCATCATTCGTTCCATCCTACATAGATTGCGCCATCCGGGCCCACGCGGCCGTTGACGGTATTGCGTGAGCTCAGGTTCATCACGCGGATCACCTCGCCGGCCGCGCCGCGGGCAAGGGCGCGGCCTTCGGTCGAAATTGCCAGCCCGCCTGACAGGTAGATCAGGGGAACGAGCTGGTTGCGTTCGACCAGTGCCGGGGCGCCCAGGTCCTGGGCCCGCACCGGGCGGCCAGCATAGATCGCCACGCGTGCCTCCATCCCCACGGCCAGGACCGGATCGGCCAAGGCGCCGGGAAGGGCAGCTGCGACGGTGGTCAGGTCGTCGATCGAGATGATGGTCTGCGCCCGGATCGTGCGGGTGGCGACGACGCTGTCCGCCATGGCCGGGGCGGTCAGCACCAGAAGGGCGATCAGGGATCGCATCACCGTACCTGTGTCGTCGCGCCAAGCATCTGGTCGGCGGCGGTGATCACCTTTGCATTCAGCTCGTAGCCGCGCTGTGCCTTGATGAGTTCGGTCACTTCGCGGATCGCATCGACCGAGCTTGCCTCCAGATAGCCTTGGCGCAGGGTCCCCAGCCCCTCCTCCCCCGGGACGCTGGAAAGCGGCGCGCCCGACGCCGGGGTTTCGAGGAAGAGGTTGGAACCGATCGCCTCGAGCCCCTTTTCGTTGGGGAATGTCGTCAGGGTCAGCTGGCCAAGAAGCTCAAGCTCCACCCGGTCGATGAAACTGGCCCAGACCTCGCCAGAAGGGCTGATCGTCAGCCCGCGCGCATCCGACGGGATGGTGATCCCCGGTGCGACCGTAAAGCCATCCGAGGTCACGATCAGCCCGTCCGCCGAACGCTTCAGCGCCCCGTCGCGGGTATAGCCGGTGGCGCCCGAGGGCATCTGGACCTCGATATAGCCGTTGCCGTCGATCGCGACGTCGAGATCGCCGTTCGTCGCTTCCAGCGAGCCTTGCCCCAGCACGACTGAAACGCTGGACGGCCGGACCCCAAGCCCGACCTGCACCCCCGTCGGCAGCATGGCGCCGTCGGCGGCCGACACGCTGCCCGGCCGCGCCATCTGCTGGTAGTGCAGGTCGGCGAAATCGGCCCGGCGCGGGTTGTAGCCCGTGGTGGACATGTTCGCGAGGTTGTTGGAAACGACATCGACCTTCATCTGCTGGGCCGACATGCCAGTCGCGGCGATCTGCAGCGCTTTCATCGCAATCTCCTATCGTCCAAGCGCCTGGATGACGCCCCGGACGCGTTCGTCCTCGGCATCCAGGAATTTCTGGCCCAGTTCATAGGCGCGCTGGACCTCGATCATCCGCGCGATCTCCGAGACCGGTTCGACATTGCCGTCCTCAAGCATGCCCTGCAGGATCTGGCCGTTCTCGATCGGCTCCAGCGCCCCGCCATCGAACAGCGTTCCGGACTGGTGGCGCAGTGTCAGCGGGTCCGTCGGGCGCCAAAGGCCCATCTGCGCGACAGGCTCGCCGTTGGCCGAAAGCGTGCCGTCCCGGGCCAGCGCCACCCTGGCGTCCGGTGGAACGAAGATCGGCGCGCCGCCTGCGTCCAGCAGGCGATAGCCGTCGGCAGTCACCAGCTCTCCCTCGGGCGAGGGCGTGAAGCTCCCCGCGCGAGTCAGGCGTTCGCCCTGCGGCGTCTCGATCAGGAAGAAGCCTTCGCCCTGGATGGCAAAGTCGAAGGCGCCGCCGGTCTGCGACAGGGTCCCTTGCGACAGGTCGACATGTCGGCCGCTGGCATGGGCCATGGACAGCGAGGGGTCCCGCTCAAGTGCCGCGACATATTCCGAGAAGACAACGCCCTCGCGGCGGAAGCCGGTGGTGGAGCTGTTGGCGATGTTGTTCGCCACCACGCCCATCTCGCGCATCAGGCCGGATTGCCGATTCAGGGTCGTGTAAAGCGCCGCATCCATGTCAGCCCCCCGCGATCTGTGGGATGATTGAATCAGTGAAGAAGGACACCAGGGTCGAGGTCATGAAGCTCATCGAGACCCAGAAGACCGCGAGCATCAGCGCGGCTTTCGGAACGAAGGTCAGCGTCATCTCCTGGATGGAGGTCAGCGCCTGGAACAGGCCCACGACCACCCCCGCGACCAGCGCGACCGTGAGGAGGGGCGCCGCGATCAGCACGGCGACCCAAAGGCCCTGCCGCATCATGTCGAAGATCATCGACTCGGTCATACGGGCATCCTCAGGATTTCCTGGTAAGCCTCGACGACGCGATCGCGCACCGTGGCCACCGTCTCGACTGCCATCTGGGAAGAGGCAAGCGCCTGGACCAGGGCATGAGGATCCGCGTTGCCGGTCATTGCGGCGCGGGCGACGGCCTCATGCTCCTGCAGGGCCCCCATGAAGTTCCCAGCCAGACTGGCGAGGCCCTCATCCGCCGACCCGGCCTGTGGGGCGGCGGCAGTGCGGGCCTGGGCATAGGCCTGAGAAACGAGAGAAGTGTTCACGTCCATTCTGGAGTCCTCCTATCGCCGCAGAAGGTCGAACAGGCTTTGCGTCATCTGACGCGTCTGGTCGAACATCCTGAGGTTCGCCTCGTAGCTGCGCTGCGCTTCGCGCGCGTCAGCGATTTCGATCACCAGATCGACATTCGAGCCGTCGTAGTGACCGGTTGCATCGGCCAAGGGGTGGCCGGGATCATAGAGTCTGGTCAGGTCCTTGCGGTCCAGACGGACCGGGCCGGGTTCGACGAGGCCCGTCTCCATCGCCGCCCGGAAGGTCATCACCTTTCGGTGGTAGCCGGGGGTATCGGCGTTGGCGATGTTCTCGGATACGTGCCGCAGCCGCATGGCCTGGGTCTCCATCCCGGCGGCGGCGAAGGAAAGCGACGAGATAAGATCGTTGCCCATCCTTCACCCCCTAACGCGACCGGCCAAGGCTGGCGCGCAGGACGTCGGATGTTGCCCGGTAGATCGCCAGCGCCATCTCGTGCGACTGTCGCGCCTCGACCGATTTCACCATCTCGGCTTCCAGCGATACGGTGTTGCCATTGGGCGCTTCGCGGCCTGGCGCATGCTGAGGGTCCAGCGCGCCCGTTGCGGCTGCCGCTCCCAGATGGCCGGGCCGGGTGGCCCGCATCTGGCCGCCTTCCACCGCAAAGACCTTGGCGAAGTCCGGCAGGTCCTTTGCCTTGTACCCAGGCGAATCGGCATGGGCCACGTTCCTGGCGATGACCGCCATCCGTGCGCCCGAATGCGCCGCCAGCGCTTGGGCCATCCTTGTGAGTTCCAGCTTCTCGAACATCGGGGCTTCTCCCTCGAGTTGTTTCACCAAGGCTTAAGGGTGATTCCTTTAGAAACGGTTGAGGTCGAACAAAGGGAGAAACCCGTGTCCGGAGTATTTGATGGTCTTCTCGCCGAGATCGCCGAGGCTACCCCAGTGCGGCGGGTCGGCCGCGTGGTCGAGACCCGCCGTGGGCTGGCCGAAGTGACCGGGCTGGATGCGGCGGCAATTGGCGACCGCGTCCTGATTCTCAGCCGCGAAGAGGTCTCGGCGGGAGAGGTTCTGCGCCTGTCGCAGGGTCGCTGTTCGGTCTTGCCCGATGCGCCGGGCGATGGCATGGCCATCGGTGACCGGGTGGAGCTCCTCGGCCGGGCCGAGATCGCGCCGGACGACAGCTGGATCGGCCGGATCATCGACCCCTCCGGCAAGCCGCTTGACGGACGCCCGCTGTTGCGCGGATCACGGCCCAGGGCGTTGCGGGCTTCCGCGCCAGCGGCCGCGACGCGCCGCCGTCTGGGAGAGCGGCTGGCCACGGGTACTGCGGTCTTCGACACGCTTCTGCCTCTGGTTCGCGGCCAGCGGATCGGTCTTTTCGCT
>JARFTV010000001.1:33461-64535 GCA_029289325.1 Alphaproteobacteria bacterium | reverse complement strand
GCGTAGGCAAGTCGTCGCTTCTGGCCCGATTCGCGCGGGGGGTAGAGGCTGACGTGGTCGTCATCGCCCTTGTGGGCGAGCGTGGGCGCGAACTGCGCGAGTTCACGGAACGCGTCCTCGGTGCGGCCGGGATGGCGCGCAGCGTGGTGGTGACGGCTACCTCGGACCAGTCAGCGCTGATGCGGCGGTCCTGTGCGCTGACGGCGATGGCGGTGGCCGAGTATTTTCGCGACCGGGGGCAGCATGTCCTGCTCCTTATCGATTCGGTGACCCGCTTTGCCGAGGCCCATCGCGAGGTCGCCCTGGCGGGGGGAGAGGAGGCCTCGCTGCGCGGCTATCCGCCCTCGCTGAACCAGGCCATCATGGGTCTGGCGGAACGGGCAGGTCCGGGACCGGAGGGCGGCTGCGACATCACGGCGGTGTTTTCGGTGCTTGTGGCAGGATCGGACATGGAGGAGCCGGTGGCCGACATCCTGCGCGGTGTCTTGGACGGACATGTCGTCATGGACCGTCGGATCGCCGAGCGGGGCCGGTTTCCGGCCATCGATCTCTTGCGATCGGTCAGCCGGTCGCTGCCTGATGCTGCCAGCGAGGATGAGAACCTGCTGATTGCCGAGGCCAGGCGCCTGCTGGGCGCCTATGATCGGGCTGAGCTGATGATTCAGGCGGGTCTTTACGCTGCGGGCTCCGATGCGGTCATCGACAGGGCGATCCGAGTCTGGCCGCTTCTGGATGCCTTCCTGGCCGAGCCTGCTCCGGCCGATGGCATTCGGGGGAGTTTCGAACGGCTTCGTTCGTGTCTTGAAGACTGACGACTGGTCGGTTGATCAGGATGGGCCTTCTTTGCAGTGCCGCGGCGTGGGGTGCGCAATCCCCATCCTCGCGCGATGTTCGGCCCCGTCAGCGGCGGAGCAAGGTCAGCGCGATCGCCGCTGGAGAGCTCCCGCCGCCAAGGTCCTGCGTCTGCGCCTGGAACATGAAGCGTCGGACCAGCGCATCCATCTTTGCCGGATCGCGGAACTGGCCGAGGTCGGGCGAGCCGAAGGCGGCCCGCATCCTGTCGCGCAGGACCGACACCTGCTGGTCAAGGTCGATTGCGGCAAAGCTTTTCGGCAGCCCGAAGGCAGTCTGCACGACCTGTCGCAGGGGCGGATTGGCCAGGACAGAGTACCATTTTGCCGTTTCGCTGATCTCCCGCGAGGCAAGCGCGGGCATCTCCCGCTCGGCATTCAGGGCCAGGCGGTAATCGTTGTTCTGCTGGCCGACCGCCGTCTCGAAGCTGCGTATGCGGTATTGGGCAAGGATTTCTTCCGGGAAAGTGGAAATCACGGTCCTGGGCACCGGGAAGTCACCAAACCCGAAGGCGGCCGAGAACTTCTGGTACTGCTTGTTGGCTAGCTTGTTGGCCAGGCTTCCCTCCTTCAGCGTTCCGCCGTCCAGCACCTTCTGAACGAAGGCCTTGCTGTTCAGGTCGCCCTCAAGACCAAAGGCAGTGAGGGCGATGCGCAGAAGCCGTTTGTCGTTCACCAGTTGCTCGGCGGTCCGCACTTTGCCGATCCTGTCCCGGAAATAGGCCTCGTCGCGCTGCAGCACGGGCGAGGCCTGCTGGACGACCTGCTGCCGTGGCATCGTACGCTTCAGAAAGCTCCAGCCGGCGAAGCCAGCAAGCGGCAGAACCGGCTGGAAGCTCATGCTCGGCCCGCAGCGAAGAGCCGCTCCTCCCGTGGAAGCAGGCTCCGCAGCGCCTTCAGGACCTGGTAATGCTGTTCGTCCAGAACGGCACGGCTGGCGGCGGTCAGCTGGGTCCGGCTGTCGTGGTCGGTCAGAACTTGGCTCAACTGCTCGATCCCGCGCAGCAGCTGCGGCCGGGCCTCTGCAGGATCCGCATCGCCCGTCAGGACCAGCTGAGCGATATAGCAGACGCGGCGGACGGGCGTGTTGACCTGTTCAGGGTGGATCGCATCGCGCAGGCGCAGGATGTTGGCATTCGGTGTCACGATCGCCAGTCGAGACCGTTTCTCGCCGTTCTCGATCACCGCGCCATTGATCAGCACCCGTTCAAGCGGGCCAAGTTTCAGGACAAGGCCGGTCATGTGCCACCCCCTTCTCCGCGAAGGCCGCGCATGACGGCGGTGTTGATGTCGGCCAGAACCTCGACGCTGGACTTGCCGTCCAGCACCGTCCGGCTGTGTTGCACGGTGAACTCGTAAAGGTAGAACAGCCGCGCGCGCAGGACTGTCGGCAGGGAATTCCCGGGCAGGGCGACATCCGAGGCAAGAGTGGCCCAGAGTTGCTGATTGTCGGCGAGCGCCCGGACCAGGCCGGGAAAGTCGTCGGCACGATTGGCCCAGGCCGAGCGCAAGCGGCGGGTGATCTGTGCCAGAAGATCGTATTCGACTGACCGCAAAGACCGGGTCGGCGCCTCGCGCCGGGCATAGGCGGTGGGGGCATGGTAGGACATGGGGGTTCCGTCTGTTCGAAGCTGCGGGGTGATACGGGCCGCGAGGGTCTACCCCGCGGCCCACGGCGCTTAACGGAACAGCGACAGAAGCCCCTGCGGCTGCTGGTTCGCGATCGACAGCGCCTGGGTGGCCAACTGCTGCTGGACCTGCAGCGCCTGCAGACGGGCCGAGGCTTCTTCCATGTTGGTGTCCACCATCACGCCGATGCCGGTCTTCAGCGCATCGGTCAGCTGGCCGACGAACTCGCTCTGGATGTCGATGCGCTTTTGCACCGAACCGAAGGCGGCCGCCGCGTCGATCGAGGTCTTCAGCATCCCTTCGATCGCCTGAAGCGCGCTGGCCGGCTGATTCACCACGTCGATCGTGCTTAACCCGGCCAGACCCCCGGTGCCGCGCGTCGCCGAAGCCGAGATTGCAACCGCCTGGTTGGTGTTATTGGCCACCTCGAGCTGGCCGGTGCTCAGCGTCAGGGTGAAATCGGTGTCGGACAGACCGTTGGAGGTCAAAGACGATTTCAGTCCCGCAACGAGGGCGTCTTCGGTGTCCCCCTTCTGGACGACATAGCTGCCTTCCACAGCGCCGATCTTCAGGCTGATCCTGTCGCCTGCGATCAGTGCGGTCAGGGTGGTCGGATCAGCACCCGAATCCGTCCGACCAAGCGCCCCGGTGCCCCCGGGCTGGAACGCGAAGCCGTCCAGCGTCACTGGCGAGCCGAACACCACCGAGGGGATGCCCGGCGCAGGGCCGACATTGGTCGCGCCTGTCAGCGTCCCGCCACCGGCCGTCAATGTGTCGCCGGCGCTGGTGGACAGGTTCTGCGCCGTGACCTCGATGCTCGACGAGCGCACGCCGCTGCTGCTGCGGTCCAGCGAGGACAGCACATTCACCGAGGTCTGCGATCCGTCGACTAGGTTAAGGCCGTTGAACTGCGCCGCGCCCACGACCGATTCGATCTGCTTGGTCAGCGCGGTGATGTCGGTCTGGATCTTGGTTCGGTCGACGTTTTCCGCCTGCGCCGCGACGATCTTGCCCTTCATGTCGGTCAGCAGCTTGGTCACCGTTTCCGAAGCCTGGCGGGCCACGGTCAGGGTCGCCGAGCCGACCGAGAGACTGTCGGAGATGCCCTTGAAGCCCTCCACGTCGGAATCCATCACCTTCGAGATGGCCCAGACCGCGGCATTGTCCTTGGCTGAAGCGACGCTTTTGCCCGTCGAGATGTCCGACTGGGTCTTGTTCAGGTTGGCGCTGATGCCCTTCATCGTTTGCAGGGCAACCATTGCGCTGGTGTTCGTAAGGATCGACGTCATTGCGAGTTCCTTAGCTTCCGGCCGCTGATTTCACGGCCTCGATCGCCACGAGGGTGGCAGGACCGGCTTTCTGTCCGATACCGCCCGATTGCCCGGACGGTGCCGCCCCTTCATGGGACGCAGGGACATTCAAGCCGCCCAGTGCCTAACCAACCCCTAACGCGCCTCGCGTGAATTTCGGGCATTTGAAGCAACTTACAGGCGTTTCGGGGCCGCTTCCCCAAGCAAGCCGATCGCCGCGCGCCGCCCCGCCGCATCATAGGTGGTCAGCACCGGGGCCGAGGCGATCTCGGCCAGACGGGCGCGCGCGGAACGCACACCTCGGGCGGCTGCCTCGGTCAGGCGACCGTTCCGCTCGGACTTGGCGCGCAGGCGGACCAGCAGCTCCGGGTCGTCGGAGAGCGCTTCGGCGGCGCGCTCGATTTCGGCGGTGAGAGAGGGCAGGGCAGCCAGTTCCCCGCGAAGAAGCGCCTCGGCGGCTTGGTCCAGAAGCGCGTCCAGCTCAGCCATCTTCGGCCTCCGTCATCGACCGGAAGATGAGCTCGGCCAGCCCGATTCCGCCCGTTTCCACCATGACGCGCGCCTGTTCCTGCCGCAGGAACGAGGCGAACTGTTCTTCTCCGGTTCCGCCGCCAAAGGCGCCTTGCGTCTCGCCCAGGCCGGTATGCGCCAGCATCTCGGCCAAGAAAGTGGCCTCCAGTTCGCGGGCCTTCTGCATCAGGATGTCCCGCCGGTCCGGCGGCAGGGGTGGGGAGGGGGCCACAGGGGTCGTTTGCACGGTGATCTCGCAAATTGAGGGCATTTTCGGTGACGATCCGCGATCGGGGTAAAGAATCGGTAAGCTCTCGACGGGATAACCCCGGCATGGCGGCAGAAGTCGTGAGGTGTCCCGTGCAGTCTGTGTTTGCCCTACTTTCCTCTGGCCCGACCCCGACGGTGGCGGTGGTCGTGCCGGGGGGCGAGAGCCAGAAGGGCGCCGAATTTGCCGCGATGGTGGCAGAGGCTGTTCCGACGGCCATGCCAAGCGACCCGGAAGAGGGGGAGCTTGCCGTTGCGGCGGGCACAGTCATCCCTGCGTTCTGGCCCCCACCGCCACAACCAAGGCCGCCCGCCGACACGGTGGAGCCGGTGCTGGAGGCCGAAGTGCAAGTCACGGCGACCCGCAACCCGCCGATGGAAGCGTCCGTGCCTGGGGAGCCGCTGCCCGCGCCTCTGCGTGCCGCGAGCCTGCCAGCAGCGGTCCCCGCAGAGATCACGGAGGCCGCCGCTTTCGTCGTGCCACCGCCGTCGGCTCCGGCCGCCAGCACCGGGTCTGACGCTCTGGTTGCCGAACCGGCGGAAGTCAGTTTCCGTCCTCTGCCGTCACCTGAACCGACGGTCGAGCCGCGCGCGCGTCGCGCCGGGACAGCAGCAGTCCTCGCAACAGAGCCAGCGCCGGCCTCGGCGACGGTGCATAGGACAAGGACTTCGCTCATGCAGTTGGCCGAAGCAGCCGCAGCGCCCCTTTCCGCCTCGGTCGAGACCTCGCGGCCCCAGCCCGCGCCAGACCCGGCCCTGCTTGCGTCGGTGGACCGGCCTGTCGCTCCAGATCAGCCCCGCGACCCTCCGCCCGCCGCGACCGTCGCCCACGACGACTCCGCACATATCCCTCGGCCGCCTGTGCCAGCCGCCTCTGCTCAGCAGATCGCGCCGGTCGATCGACTGCCCACGGAACCGCCTTCGGATGAGGGCCTCCGCGTGGTCTTGCCGCCTGTGTCGGCACCCGTCCCGGCTGCCGCCAGTCCTGTCCCTGTCGCCCCGACGCTTAACTGGGTGACGGGGACGGTCGCCGAAGTCCCGCGTAGTGACGCGTCGCCCGTGGTGCCGCCGCCGGTCGCGTCACGGCCCGACCACCCGACCGCCACGACACCGATCATCGCACCTGTTCCCGATTCTGCACCCACGGACGCACCGCCGGAACTGGAGCGGCTTGCGGTTGACCCCAAGCAGACAGGGTTCCAGCCTGCCCTAACCGCCTCCGACCATCGCTCCGAAGACGCCCGCGTTCCCCCTGCAGTTGCAACGGGCGCTCCCACCACGCCGGCACCCCCTTCGCCCGGCGCGCCGGTTCGCTCCCCGCTTCCCGCCTGGTTGGAGCTTGCCGAACTGGATCAGCCGGCTGAGCCAAAGATCCCGATTCTCTCCCCCGCCGCGCCCCAGACTTCCGCTTCTGTGCCGGGCACCACGGCCGCGGTCCCGCCTGCGCCGGTGCAGCTGGCCCAGCAGGTCCTGCAGGGGCTGGCCCGCCACCAGGATGGCACCACCGAAATCACCCTTTCGCCCCAGGAACTTGGCACTGTTCGCCTGCGCCTTCGGCCCGATTCCCGCGATGCCGAGCGGATGGTCGTCCTCCTCACCTTCGACCGGCCCGAGACGTTGGAGCTCTTCCGCCGACACGCCGACCAGTTGGCCGAGGCGATTCGCAGTGCGGGATATTCCGGCGTCGACATCGGCTTTGACCAAGGCCCCGGCCCGGATTCCGGCCAGGCTGAAGGGACTGACCGGCCGCCGAACGAGCAGCAGGAGCTTTCCGCGCCTGCCGCAACCCGTCCCCCGCTTCGCCTGCAGGCCGGGGCGACCCTTGACCTTCGACTGTGAGGCTGACCATGGACGTGACCGTTTATTCCAACGCCCCCACCAGGACGCAGGCGGCAGCTTCGCCATCCGGCCCGAAGATCACCTCGGATTTCAACACCTTCCTTAAGATGCTGACCGTGCAGATGCAGAACCAGGACCCGCTCAATCCGATCGACTCGACCGATTACGCGGTGCAACTTGCCACCTTCTCGGGGGTCGAGCAGCAGGTTCGGACCAATCAGCTTCTGGCAGAAATGCAGGCCCGATTCGCCCAGATGGGCATGGCCGACATGGCGGGATGGATCGGGAAAGAGGCGCGGTCGGATGCCGATGTGGTCTATTCCGGCCGACCCGTGACGCTGTCGCCGAACCCCGCCGTCGGGTCCACCAGCGTCATCCTGGCGATTCGCAACGCCCAGGGCACCCTCGTCTCGCGTGAGGAGATTCCGGTCAGCGCGGAACCCTATCAATGGCTTGGCGCCGATGCGACCGGTGCGCCTTTGCCACCCGGACGCTATGCCATCACCCAGGAAAGCCTCATCGATGGCGATGTGGTCGATAGCCGCCCCATCGAACACTATTCCCGCGTGGTCGAGGCGAGGGGCGGACCGCGGGGCACCAGTCTGGTGCTTCAGGGCGGGATCGAAGTTCCGGCGACGCGGATCACCGCGCTGCGGGAGCCCGGCTGATCAGAGGAGAGCGTTCAGCCCGAAACCCGCCGCAAAAGCGAGCCCGACCATCAGCACCCAGCGCAGCGGCGGGCCGCGCCGCTCAACCCGAACGACGGCCATGGCGGGATTGCCGGCGCGGATCAGCTGCGCCTCGACCAGGGCGGGAAGTTTCGGGCCGAAGCGGGCCAGCACCCGCGCCGTCTTTACCAGATCGCGCAGCACGGCCTTGGGGCCGATGCTTTCGGCGATGTAGCGCTCGACGATCGGATGGGCGACCTCCCAGATGTTGATGCGGGGATCCAGGCTCCGCGCCACGCCTTCGACCACAACCATGGTGCGCTGCAGCAGGATCAGCTCGGTCCGCGTCTCCATCCCGAAACGCTCTGTCACTTCAAACAGATAGGACAGAAGCCGCGCCATGCTGATCCGGCTGGCGTCCATGCCGAAGATCGGTTCGCCCACCGCCCGCAGTGCCCGGGCGAATTCGTCGATGTCACGGTCGGCAGGGACATAGCCTGCCTCGAAATGCACCTCCGCGACGCGGCGATAATCCTTGCGGATGAAGCCCATCAGGATCTCGGCATAGACCCGACGGGTATATTCGTCGATCCGGCCCATGATACCGAAATCATAGGCGATGATATCCCCGTTCGCCGCGACCTTCAGGTTGCCCTGATGCATGTCGGCGTGGAACAACCCGTCGCGCAGCGCGTGGTTCAGAAACAGCTGCAGCACCCGCGCGCCCAGCACCTTTCGGTCATGCCCCGCCGCGTCGATCGCCGCGTTGTCGTTCAGCCCGATCCCCTCGGCCCAGCCCAGCGTCATCACATTGCGCGACGACAGGAACCAGTGCGGCTTGGGCACTTGGAAGCCTTCATCCTTTTCCGTATTCGCCGCGAATTCCGCTGCCGAACTGCTTTCCAGCCGCAAGTCCAGCTCACCCATCACCACGCCTTCGAAATGGGCGATCACCTCGACGGGACGCAGCCGGCGCGAGAAGGGGGCCAGCCGCTCGATCCAGCGGGCGGCGAGGTAGAAGGCGTCGATATCCTTGCGGAAGGCGCGTTCGATCCCGGGGCGCAAGACCTTCACCGCGACCTCCTCCCCGGTATCGGCCAGCCGCGCCCGATGGACCTGCGCGATCGAGGCGGCGGCCACGGGTTCCGAAAACTCGCTGAAAAGCGTCGCGACCGGCAGTTCCAGCTCGGCCTCGATCATCTTCTTGGCGATCTCGGTGGGGAAGGGGGGCAGCTTGTCCTGCAGGTATTTCAGCTGCTCGGCCAGCTCTTCCCCGACGATGTCGGGCCGGGTGGAGAGAACTTGGCCGAACTTGATGTAGGCCGGCCCCAGCGCCGTCAGGGCCCGCGTCGCCGGCGGCAATTCGGGATCGCCCCTGAGGCCCAACCATTTGAACGGCCAGCCCAGCAGCCGCGCGGCAAAGCGCAGACGTGGCGGCGCGCGGAACGCTTCCAGCACCACGTCCATCGCCCCCGTCCGCTCCAGCGTGGCGCCGGTGCGGATCAGGCGGATGATGTTGTGCGGCCCCTTCACAGCTTCCAGCCGGAATGGAGGGCGGCGATGCCCATGGAGAGATTGCGGTATTTCACCTGGCCGAAACCTGCGTCGCGGATCATCGTGGCGAAGGTCTCTTGATCGGGGAACTTTCGGATCGATTCGACCAGGTATTGATAGCTGTCGCGATCCCCTGCCACGACCTGACCCATCACCGGGATGACGTTGAAGGAATAAAGATCATAGGCCTTTTGCAGCAGGTCGTTGGGAATGCGTGAGAATTCCAGCACCATCAGCCGCCCGCCGGGGCGCAGCACGCGATAGGCCTCGCGCAGGGCATCCGGGATGCGGGTCACGTTCCGGATCCCGAAGGAAATCGTGTAGACGTCGAAGGCGTTGTCCGGGAAGGGCAGGGCCATCGCATCGCCCACCACCCAGTCCAGGCTTTGCGCCATCTGCTCGGCCTCGGCGCGCTTGCGGCCTTCGATCAGCATCGGCTCGGTCATGTCGCAGACGACCGCCGAGGCGCCCGGTGCGCGCTTGAGGAACCGGAACGCCACGTCCCCGGTCCCCCCCGCCACGTCCAGAAGGCGCTGGCCCGGCCGCGGGGCAAGCCAATCCATCATCGCGTCCTTCCAGATGCGATGGATGCCCACCGACATCAGGTCGTTCATCACGTCATATTTGCTGGCCACCCGGGAAAAGACGCCATGCACCATCCCGGCCTTTTCGGCCTCGGGCACGTCCTGAAAGCCGAAATGGGTTGTCTTCTCGTCGGGCATGGGGCTTGCGGTCCTTGTCTCTTGCCTCCTTATAGTCCGCGAACCCGCGCCCGCAATGCGCCGAACTGTCCATGAGGTCAGGATGCCCGAACTGCCCGAGGTCGAAACGGTCCGCCGGGGCCTGCTCCCAGTGCTGGAGGGGGCAGTGATCGCGCGGGCGGAGGTCAACCGCCCCGATCTGCGCTGGCCATTGCCCGAAAGGATGGCCGACCGCCTGACAGGCCGCCGGGTGACTGCGCTGCGGCGGCGGTCGAAATACATCCTGGCCGATCTCGACTCGGGCGAGACACTGCTGGTGCATCTCGGCATGTCGGGCCGGATGCTGATTTCCGGGACGCAACTCGGCAGCTTCCATCACGACCACCCCGCGCCGCAGAAGCATGACCATGTGGTCCTGCACATGGCGGGCGGGGCGCGGATCACATTCAACGACGCACGCCGCTTCGGCGCGATGGACCTGATGCCCACCGGCCGGGCGGCCGAGCACATGCTTCTGAAGAACCTCGGCCCCGAGCCCTTCGGCAATGATTTCAACCAACCCTACCTTGCGGGTCGGCTGAAGGGCCGCCGGACTCCGATCAAGGCCGCGCTGCTTGACCAGCGGATCGTGGCGGGGCTGGGGAACATCTATGTGGCGGAAACGCTTTACCGCGCAGGGATCAGCCCGCTCCGGCTTGCGGGTGACCTTTCGGAAGCGCAGGCCCATTCGCTGGTCCCCATCATCCGCGAAGTCCTCGCCGAGGCGATCGAGGCGGGCGGTTCCTCACTGCGCGACTTTCGACAGGCCAATGGTGAGCTTGGTTACTTTTCCAAGCATTTTCAGGTATATGACCGTGAAGGCGAGGCCTGCGAAACGCCCGGCTGCCCCGGCACGATCATCCGCACGGTGCAGTCCGGCCGATCCTCCTTCTGGTGCCCGGCCTGCCAGAGTTGACTTGCCATCCGGCCGTTTGCTGCTAGGAGTCACCCCGACTGCCAGAAGGGGAGGCCACCATGGCCTATGAAACGCTGATCGTCGAGATCGAGGACTACGTCGCCCTGATCCGGCTGAACCGCCCCGATGCGATGAACGCTCTGAACTCCACCATGATGCGCGAGCTTGCGGCCGCGGTCACGGCGGCCGAACAGAACGAGCGCGTCCGCTGCGTGGTGATCACGGGCTCGGACAAGGCCTTCGCGGCCGGTGCCGATGTCCGCGAGATGGCCGAAAAAAGCTTCATCGACGTCTTCTTCGACGATCTTTTCGGCCCCGAGGCCGCCACCATCGCCCGCGCCCGCAAGCCGATCATCGCGGCCGTGGCGGGCTATTGCCTCGGCGGTGGCTGCGAACTCGCCATGCTGGCCGATTTCATCATCGCGGCCGACACGGCAAAATTCGGCCAGCCCGAGATCAACCTCGGAATCGTCGCGGGCCTTGGCGGCACCCAGCGCCTTACCCGCGCCGTGGGCAAATCCAAGTCGATGGACATGCACCTGACCGGACGCTTCATGGACGCCGCCGAAGCCGAACGCTGCGGCCTTGTCTCCCGCGTCGTTCCGGCCAAGTCGCTGCTGGAAGAGGCGCTGAAGGCCGCCCAGAAGGTGGCCGAGAAGTCGATGCTCACCGCCATGGTGGTCAAGGAATGCGTCAACCGGGCACAAGAGACCAGCCTGGCCGAGGGGATGCTGTTCGAACGCCGCATGTTCCACGCCGTCTTCTCGACCGAGGACCAGAAGGAAGGCATGGCCGCTTTCCTGGAAAAGCGCCAGCCGCAGTTCCGCGACCGCTAGGCAGGCAGCCTCGCGCCTCTCGTCGGAGAACGGCGCGAGAAGTGACGAAGTCATCGCCCAGCATTCCGGGGGCTTCCCTTTCCCGCGGAACTCCCCTATAGGCCACCGTCACATGCGCGTGGGCCCGCTTAGGCAAGAATCACACCCGACCCCAGGTCGGGGCCTTGTGGTCTTTCGTGCAACCTGAAACCGAAAGACCCGAAGGACCGCCACAATGGCCAATACCGAACAGTCCAAGAAACGCGCCCGCCAGTCCGAGGCGCGCTATGCCGTGAACAAGGCACGCCGCTCGCGCATCCGCACCTTCCTCCGCAAGGTCGAGGAAGCGATCGCCTCGGGCGATCAGGCTGCCGCCGAAGCTGCCCTGAAAGCCGCCCAGCCTGAACTGGCCCGTGGCGTGACCAAGGGCGTGCTGCACAAGAACACTGTCGCCCGCAAGATGTCGCGCCTGTCGTCGCGTGTGAAGGCCGTCGCCAAGGCCTGAGCGGGACCGAATCCGGAACGAAGGGGCGCAGTCCGCAAGACTGCGCC
This sequence comes from Alphaproteobacteria bacterium, assembly GCA_029289325.1. Taxonomy (GTDB): domain Bacteria; phylum Pseudomonadota; class Alphaproteobacteria; order Rhodobacterales; family Rhodobacteraceae; genus Tabrizicola. The sequence continues at coordinate 52,884 of JARFTV010000001.1, read as the reverse complement.
CCTTTCGCATTTTTCCGCCAGGAAACAGCCGAATCCGGCACTCCGTTGCCGATTTGCAAGGGCTGCCGGATTCGGTTTCCGGTAATCTCTGTCAAGCGCGTTGTTCGGTTGCAGGGCCTGCGGCGGGCTTGCTAGCGTCTCCCTGCGATTCACGTCGTCTTGGGGGACAAGATGGGTCGCGACAGGAAAGCTGCTGCACGAACCAGGCGCTGCCGCGCCATAAGGGTCGAGTTTTTCTCTCGCGATCAATGATTTATGGACGGTTTCCGCCGTCTCGTCGTGCACGGGCCAGTTGCCGGACCTCCGGCAGCATCTGTCTTGTGTTGTCCTGTCCCTTGGTCGTCCGCTTCGCCAGCCCCGATTCCAGGGGATGGCCTGTGCCTTCGGGGTGCATTGCGCGTGTGGGAAATGGTCCGGTGGCTTTTCTGCCGGTTCAGGAATTTGACAGGCGACAAGAATGACGAACGAAACTTGGGGTCAGGTTCGCGAGGAACTGATCAAGCGCGTTGGAAAGAACAACTATGTCACCTGGATCGAGCCACTCAAGCTGTCCGTCCTGAAGAACGGCGTCGCCCGGTTCGAGGTGCCGACGATCTTCTTCGGCGACTGGGTGCAGCGCAATTACGCCGACCATATCCGCACCCAGCTGGCCAGTGCCGGCACGCCCGTCGATCGGGTGGAATTTGCGGTCTGCGCCCCCACTGCGGCACCTGCCCCGGTGGCGGCCCGTCCCGTGGTCAAGCCTGCGCGGGCCCGCGCCACGGCCGACGATGAACTCCCCGGCGCGCCGCTTGATGCCCGTTTCACTTTCGACAGCTTCGTTGTCGGCAAGCCGAACGAGCTTGCCCATGCCGCCGCCCGCCGCGTGGCCGAGGGTGGCCCCACCACCTTCAACCCGCTCTTCCTGTATGGCGGCGTCGGGCTTGGGAAGACGCACCTGATGCACGCCATCGCGCACGAACTGCAGCTCCGCCGCCCGGACCTCCGCGTGCTTTATCTTTCGGCCGAGCAGTTCATGTACCGTTTCGTCCAGGCCCTGCGGGAGCGTCAGGTCATGGATTTCAAGGAGCTTTTCCGCTCCGTCGACGTCCTTATGGTCGATGATGTCCAGTTCATCGCCGGAAAGGATTCCACGCAAGAGGAATTCTTCCACACCTTCAATGCCTTGGTGGATCAGAACAAGCAGATCGTGATCTCTGCCGACCGTGCGCCGGGTGAGATCAAGGACCTTGAGGAGCGGATCAAGTCCCGTCTGCAATGTGGCCTCGTCGTCGACCTGCATCCCACCGACTACGAACTGCGGCTGGGTATCCTGCAACAGAAGGTGGACCACTACCGGAGCCAGTATCGCGGGCTGGTGATCGCCGATGGCGTGCTGGAATTCCTCGCTCACCGCATCACCACCAACGTCCGCGTTCTGGAAGGCGCGCTGACCCGGCTTTTCGCCTTCGCCAGCCTTGTGGGCCGCGAGATCACCCTCGACCTCGCCCAGGACTGCCTGGCCGACATCCTGCGCTCCTCGGACCGCAAGCTGTCGATCGAGGAGATCCAGCGCAAGGTCGCGGAACACTACAACATCCGCTTGTCCGACATGATCGGGCCGAAGCGCCTGCGTACGATTGCGCGGCCGCGTCAGGTGGCGATGTATCTTGCCAAGCAGCTTACCCCGCGCAGCTTGCCCGAAATTGGCCGTCGGTTCGGTGGCCGCGACCACACCACGATCATGCATGGCGTGCGCAAGATCGAAGAGCTGATGACCACCGACAGCCAGCTTGCCGATGATCTGCAGCTTCTGCGCAGGCTTCTGCAGGGGTGACGACCGGGGCCGCCCTTGACGGCTCCCGCAAAGCCTTTCACAGTCCGATCCAACACTTGTGAACCGGTGGAAACCGGGTAGATTTGTCGTCCCTTAAAGGGGTTCGGCAGGGGGAGTATGATGAAGCTCAGCATCGAACGCGCCACGCTCTTGAAGGCGCTTGCCCAGGCGCAGTCGGTGGTCGAACGCCGCAACACGATTCCGATCCTGGCGAACGTCCTGATCGAAGCCGAGGGCAACCAGGTGTCCTTCCGCGCCACTGACCTTGATATCGAGGTTGTGGACCGCGCGCCCGCCATGGTCGAACGCGCCGGGTCCACCACCGTCTCGGCCGTGATGCTGCATGAAATCGTCCGCAAGCTGCCCGACGGCGCGCTGGTGAACCTTTCGGAAGACGTCGCCGCCGGCCGCCTGACGATCACTGCCGGCCGCTCCACCTTCAGCCTGGCCACCCTGCCGAAAGAGGACTTCCCCGTGATGGCCTCGTCGGAATATTCCTCGAACTTCTCCGCCAAGGCGCCCGAGCTGCGGCGGCTTTTCGACAAGGCGAAGTTCGCCATCTCGACCGAGGAAACCCGCTACTACCTCAACGGCGTCTACATGCATGTCGCCCAGGGAGAGGACGGCAAGGTCCTCCGCTGCGTCGCGACCGACGGCCACCGGCTGGCCCGCATCGACGCGCCGCTGCCCGAAGGCGCCGAGGGGATGCCCGGCGTGATCGTCCCGCGCAAGACCGTGGGCGAGCTGCGCAAACTCCTCGATGACGATGAGGCCAGCATCGCCGTCTCGGTTTCCGAAACGAAAGTTCGCTTTGCGACTCCGGCCATCACCCTGACCTCCAAGGTCATCGACGGTACCTTCCCCGACTACACCCGCGTCATCCCGACCGGCAACACCCGCAAGCTGGAGGTCGACGCCTCGGAATTCGCCAAGGCCGTCGACCGCGTGGCCACCGTCTCCTCCGAGCGTTCGCGCGCCGTGAAACTGTCTCTGGAGGAGGATCGGCTGATCCTCTCGGTCAACTCGCCCGACAGCGGCGCGGCCGAGGAAGAGCTTGCCGTGGCCTATGGCGACGACCGGCTGGAAATCGGCTTCAATGCCAAATACCTGCTGGAGATCGCCAGCCAGGTGGACCGTGAGAATGCCGTTTTCCTTTTCAACTCCGCCGCCGACCCGACCTTGATGCGAGAGGGCAACGACACCTCTGCCGTCTATGTTGTCATGCCGATGCGGGTCTGACAAATCCTTGCACTGAAAGGGAAATCCGGTGGGCGGTCTGGCGATCGACACCCTCGCCCTGTCCCATTTCCGCAGCCATCGGGCCCAGCGGCTGACCTTTGACGGTCGCCCGGTGGCCATCTCGGGCCCCAATGGCGCGGGCAAGACCAACATCCTCGAGGCGGTCTCGCTTCTCTCTCCCGGTCGCGGACTGCGCCGCGCGGGGGCCGAGGATCTGGCCCGACGGCCCGAGCGTCTGGGGTGGAAGATCACCGCCAGCGTGCGTGGTCTGGCCGCCGCGCATGGGGTAGAGACTTGGGCCGAACCCGGCGAGCCGCGTCAGGTCCGCATCGACGGCAAGGCAGCCACGCAAGCCAGCCTTGGTCGCGTCCTGCGCATCCTCTGGCTCGTCCCGGCGATGGATCGGCTCTGGATCGAACCGGCTGAGGGGCGTCGCCGCTTCCTCGACCGCATGACCCTGTCCTTCTTCCCCGAGCATGGTGAACAATCGCTCACATATGAAAAGGCGATGCGCGACCGGAACCGGCTGCTCCGCGATCAGGTGACCGATCCGCATTGGTACGCCGCGCTGGAATCGCAGATGGCCGAGGCCGGGCATGAGATCGCCGCCAACCGTCGCGCCGCACTGGCACGTATCGCCGAAGCGACCGACCCGACCAGCGCCTTCCCGACCGCCGACCTCACGCTCACCGGCCCCGACGGTGCCGACGAACCGGTCGACCTTGCGCAGGCGCTGGCCGATAGCCGCCGCCGCGACCTTGCCGCTGGCCGGACATTGGTCGGCCCCCACCGTGCCGACCTGCTGGCACGCTATGGCGCCAAGAATACCCCCGCGGACCAGTGCTCCACAGGCGAGCAGAAGGCGCTTCTCATCAGCCTGATCCTGTCGAACGCCCGCGCGCTGGCACAAGACCTCGGCCGCGCGCCGATCCTGCTTCTGGACGAGGTCGCCGCCCATCTTGACCCCGACCGCAGGGCGGCGCTCTACGACGAAATCTGTGCGCTTCAGGCGCAGGCCCTGATGACCGGGACCGAAGCGCAGCTATTTCAGGCCCTCGGACCTCGCGGACAGCACTTTGCGGTCCAAGAGACGACCGATGGTTCATCTATTCAGCAGGATTAACGAATGAGCGTTTCGATATACGAGTTGACGCTTTACGCGCTCGGCATGGCTGGGCTGTGGATCGTTCCCGGTCCGGTCTGGGTCGCCCTGACCGCCCGGGCGTTGGCGGGCGGTTTCGCCGCTGCATGGCCCCTGGCTGTCGGCGTGGCGCTGGGGGACCTGATCTGGCCGCTGGCCGCGATCCTTGGCCTGACCTGGATCGAAAGCTCCTATGGCGACTTCCTCTCCGTCCTGCGCTGGGTGGCCGCCGGGATCTTCCTGGTCATGGGCATCCTGCTGATCCGCAAGCCGGCCACGACCCTCAGGGCCGACAGCCGCCTGACCCGGCCGGGCATGTGGGCCGGCTTCACCGTCGGCCTCGCTGCGGTGATCGGGAATCCCAAGGCGATCCTGTTCTACATGGGCGCGCTGCCCGGCTTCTTCCGGTTGGAGGGACTGACCGGCTTCGATGTGGCAGCCATCATCGCGCTTTCCGCCCTGATCCCGATGGCCGGAAACCTGGGCCTTGCCCTCTTCCTTGACCGGGCGCGGCGGCTCTTGTCCAGCCCCGAGAACGTCCGGAAACTCAATGTCATTTCCGGCGCCCTGCTGATCGGCGTGGGCCTCGCGATCCCCTTCCTCTGACCCCCAAATCTTGTGTCCAAGGGGTGACATTCCCGGCCCGAAACGCTATAAATCGCGCGCAACGACAAGGGTTTCCCACGCATGGCCGACCAGCCCAAGAATGCCGCCGCATACGGCGCCGATTCCATCAAGGTTCTCAAGGGGTTGGAGGCGGTGCGCAAGCGCCCCGGCATGTATATCGGCGATACGGATGACGGCTCGGGCCTGCACCACATGGTGTATGAGGTCGTCGACAACGGCATCGACGAGGCGCTGGCCGGACACGCGACCGAAGTCGTGGTGAAGATCCACGCCGACGACAGCGTCTCGGTCCGCGACAACGGCCGCGGGATCCCGGTCGACATGCACGCCGAAGAGGGCGTATCCGCCGCCGAGGTCATCATGACCCAGCTCCATGCTGGCGGGAAATTCAACAACACGGATGAAGGCGGGAACGCCTACAAGGTCTCGGGCGGTCTGCATGGCGTCGGCGTCTCGGTGGTCAATGCTCTGTCGGAATGGCTGGAGCTGACCGTCTGGCGCAACGAAACCGAATACCGCGCCCGGTTCGAGGATGGCGATTGCACCGTCCACGTGCACGAAGTCGGCCCCGCTCCCGGCCGCAAGGGGACCGAGGTCCGCTTCCTGGCATCCGCCAAGACCAACCGGCCGGACGGGACGTTCTCGAACCTCGACTACAGCTTCAAGACGCTGGAAACCCGGCTTCGCGAACTGGCGTTCCTTAACTCTGGCGTGCGGATCGTGCTGGAGGACGAGCGCCATGCCGAGCCGCAGAAGATCGAGCTTTTCTACGAAGGCGGCGTCCGCGAATTCGTCAAATATATCGACCGCTCCAAGACCTCGGTCATGCCGGAGCCCATCTATATGGTGGGCGAAAAGAACGGCATCGGGGTGGAAGTCGCGATGTGGTGGAACGACAGCTACCACGAAACCGTACTTCCGTTCACAAACAACATCCCGCAGCGCGATGGCGGCACCCATCTTGCCGGCCTGCGCGGCGCGCTGACCCGCACCATCACCGGCTACGCCCAATCTTCCGGCATCGCCAAGCGTGAGAAGGTGGATTTCACCGGCGACGACGCGCGTGAGGGGCTGACCTGCGTGCTGTCGGTCAAGGTGCCGGATCCCAAATTCTCGTCCCAGACCAAGGACAAGCTGGTCTCCTCCGAGGTCCGCCCGGCCGTGGAGAACCTGGTCAACGAAAAGCTCTCCGAATGGTTCGAGGAGAACCCCGGCCCGGCCAAGATCATCGTCGGCAAGATCATCGAGGCGGCGTTGGCCCGTGAAGCCGCCCGCAAGGCGCGTGAGCTGACCCGCCGCAAGACCGCGCTGGACGTGGCCAGCCTTCCCGGCAAGCTCGCCGATTGCCAGGAGCGCGACCCCGCCAAGTCCGAGCTTTTCCTGGTCGAGGGTGACTCGGCTGGCGGAAGCGCCAAACAGGGCCGCAGCCGCGCCAACCAGGCCGTCCTGCCGCTGCGCGGCAAGATCCTGAACGTCGAACGCGCGCGCTTCGACCGGATGCTCTCGTCCCAGGAGATCGGGACCCTGATCACCGCGCTTGGCACCGGGATCGGGCGAGACGAATTCGACATCGGCAAACTGCGCTACCACAAGGTCGTCATCATGACCGACGCCGACGTTGACGGCGCGCATATCCGCACGCTGCTCCTCACCTTCTTCTTCCGTCAGATGCCCGCGCTGATCGAGGGGGGCTACCTCTACATCGCCCAGCCGCCGCTGTACAAAGTCGCGCGTGGCAAGTCCGAGGTCTACCTCAAGGACCAGGCCGCCCTTGACGACTACCTGATCGACATGGGGACCGAGGGTGCCGTCCTCCGCCTTCCCGACGGGCAGGAGATCGCCGGCAACGACCTGACCCGCGTCATCGAAGGCGCGCGCCAGTTCCGCCGCGTGCTCGACGCCTTCCCGACCCATTACCCTCGTCCGATCCTGGAACAGGCCGCGCTCGCCGGGGCCTTCGATCCCGGCCGCGCCGACGACGACCTGCAACTCGTCGCCGATACCGTCGCAAGGCGCCTGAACCTGATCGCGCCGGAGTTCGAGCGTGGCTGGCAGGGTCGCATCACGCAGGACCACGGCATCCGCCTTTCGCGCATCCTGCGGGGGGTCGAGGAACTTCGCACCCTCGACGGTGCCGTTCTCCGCTCGGGCGAGGCGCGCAAGCTTTCCCAGATCGCCGGCCAGCACCGCGACATCTATCGCGACCCGGCTCGGCTGATGCGCAAGGACCGCGAGCAGGCGATCCACGGGCCGATCGACCTTTTGAAATCCATCCTGGCCGAAGGTGAGAAGGGTCTCTCCCTGCAACGCTACAAGGGCCTGGGCGAGATGAACCCCGACCAGCTGTGGGAAACCACCCTCGACCCCGAGGCGCGGACGCTGCTTCAGGTCAAGGTCGACGATCTGGCCGAGGCGGACGACATCTTCTCCAAGCTGATGGGCGATGTGGTCGAACCCCGGCGCGAATTCATCCAGCAGAACGCGCTTTCGGTGGAAAATCTCGACTTCTGACCCCGGCGTCGTCGCCTCACAGGGGCAGATACCACAGCGCCAGAAAGGGACCGGCGCCGGACCGCATCGCATGGGCGATCCCCGGCGGGTTGTAGATGCAGCCCGTCGGTCCCGGATCGGTCCAATCCATCGCCGCGTTCCACCACTCCCCCGGTGTCAGCGCGAGGTAAACTTCTTCCGGCGCGTGATTATGCGGCGGATAGTCCACTTCCGGTGCCATCACCGTCGCACCGATCCAGACATCCCGCCGCTCTTCCAGGCCCCCCGGCCCCAGGATCACCGCATTGGCGTGGCCGTCCCAGAACCCATTTCCCGGCCGGGCCGAGCCGCGCCGCCGCCAGGCCAACTGCCCCTCGATCGCGCCAAAGGCTCGGGAAAGGTCCGAGGGACGCACCGCAAGCGCCGGGCCGATCCAGTCGCAGACCGGCAGGCGCTCTGCCGACGGGCCAGCCGTTCCCACCGCGCCGAACCGCCCGATCACCGCCTCGGCGGCCCGCAGCGCCTCGCCCCGGCAAGACGCCTGCAGCGACGCTGCCGAGGCTTGCAGAAACCGCTCCAGTTCGGCTGATCTGTCCATGGGATGCCTCCGCTGGCGACCCCGGCAGGACTTGAACCTGCAACCTTCCCCTTAGGAGGGGGACGCTCTATCCGTTGAGCTACGGGGCCACATGCTTTCAATGCGTCGAAACGCGCCGCAAGGCAACATCGCAAAAGAAAAGGGGAGGCAAGTTTTGGCCCACTACCTCCCCCCTGTTCCGCCGCGCCCGGGTTGAGAGCTTGCAAGGACGCGGCAGATATGGCCAGCACCGTGGCTGTTAGCGCAAACATATCAGGAGAAACCATCTTGGACAAGCCCAAGTTTTGGCGCTAACACATAAGGTAACCTCCTGACCCGGAACCCGCGTCGTGACAAAGCCCACCCCCGACCCCCGCCATACCCTGACCCTCCGCGACGTGTCCGAGGCCTCGGGCGTCTCCGAAATGACGGTCAGCCGGGTGCTGCGCAATCGGGGTGACGTCTCGGCCCCGACCCGCGCCAAGGTGCTCGAGGCCGCCCGCGCCCTTGGCTATGTTCCGAACAAGATCGCCGGCGCGCTCGCCTCGCAGCGGGTCAACCTTGTTGGCGTCGTGATCCCCTCGCTGTCGAACATGGTTTTCCCGGAGGTGATGACCGGCATCTCGGAAACGCTGGACGGCACCGGCCTGCAACCTGTCGTTGGCGTCACCAACTATCTGCCCGACCGCGAGGAATCGGTGATCTACGAGATGTTGAGCTGGCGTCCCTCGGGCATGATCATCGCCGGGCTTGAACATTCCGCCGCCTCGCGGGCCATGCTGGCCCGGGCGGGGATCCCGATCGTCGAGATCATGGACATCGACGGCGAACCGATCAACCACGCCGTCGGCATCTCGCACCGCCGCGCTGGCCGACAGATGGCCGAGGCGATCATCGCCGCCGGTTACCGCAAGATTGCATTCCTCGGCACCCGGATGCCAAACGACTTCCGCGCCAAGAAGCGGCTGGAGGGCTTTGAAGAGGCGCTGGCCAAGGCCGGTCTCGCCCTTGTCGACAGCGAATTCTACTCGGGTGGCTCCGCGCTTCTGAAGGGGCGCGAGATGACTGCGGCCGTGCTGGACCGGACGCCCGAGGTCGATTTCCTGTATTATTCGAACGACATGATCGGCGCCGGGGGGCTGCTCTACTGCCTTGCCCAAGGCATCGACGTCCCCGGCCGCATCGGCCTTGCCGGCTTCAACGGGGTGGAACTGCTGGACGGCCTGCCCCGCAAACTGGCCACGATGGACGCCTGCCGGTTGGAGATCGGCCGCAAGGCCGCGCAGATCATCGCGCAGGCCCCCGCGACCTCGCAGGTGGAAGAACTGTTCCCGACCCTGCAGCCGGGCGACACGATCCGTCGATCGTAAGGGGTAACTCTGCACCCCTCGGCCCGGTTGGCTGCTTGCCCCCTTCAATCTGCGCGCGCTGGGTGGTCAGTCACCCGATCCCCCGAAAGGCAGACCGGACGGACCTTAACAAAAGGTAAATGCCCGCAGCCAAGCCCTTGAAATCATTTGCCCCGCTTATCGTGTCCAGCGTGGACAGGACTCCCGGCCGGTCACGGGTTGTCGTTGATGTCCCGATCCCACAGCTTGACCTGCCCCCGCCGCACGCCCAGCGTCCTCCGCAGGACCAGCCAGGCCACCAGCGAGGCGATGGCGAAGACCAGAAGCAGCGCCGGCAGGCCGAAGGGGATGCCAAGGGCCACCACCAGCCCGGTCAGAACCGCCCCGATGGCGAAGCCCACGAAGATGTAGCCGGGGGCGAGGATCTCCAGCACCCCCAGCGCGAAGCCGAGGACGACCCAGGCCCACCAGGTCCCGGCAAGATCGGTCAGCATCCTAGCGTCCTTTCAGCATCTTGAAGGCATCCCCGAAGGCTTCGAGCATGCTGGCAGGCACCAGGATCGTCTGCTTGCCTTGCCCAACCGCGATGGCCTGCATCGCCTCGACCTGTTTCAGCGCGACCTGATACTGCGCCGCTTCAAGCCCGCTTTCCTTGATCGTCTCGGCGATCACCCCGGTCGCATAAGCCTCGGCATCGGCGGTCACTCGCTTGGCCTTGGCCTGCTGCTCGGCCGCGTAAAGCTCGGCGTCGGCGGCAAGCTCCACCGCCCGCTTGCGGCCCTCGGCCTCCATGACCTGCGCCCGCCGCGCCCGTTCGGCGTTCAGCTGCTGCAGCATGGCGGCCCGCGTCGCCTCATCGAGGTTCACGTCCAGGATCTCGGCCCGCGTGACCTCTACCCCCCAGTCATCGACCATGACCGTCACCTGCTCGCGCACGCGTTCGATCAGCTGGCTGCGGTTCGACTGGACCTGATCAAGCTCCAGCTTGCCGATCTCGGACCGGACGATCCCGGCCACCGTGGTCGCGATGGCCCCGTCGATGTCCCGGATGCGGTAGACGGTCTTTTCCGGCTCGGTCACGCGGTAGAAGACCGAGGTCTCGACCTTGACCAGGACGTTGTCCGCCGTGATCGCATCCTGGCTGGCATTGGGCAACTGACGCTCGAGGACCGAGACCTTGTGAGCCACCCGATCAAGGAAGGGCACGACGAAGTTGATCCCCGGCCCAAGCACCGATCGCAGGCGACCGAAACGCTCCACCACATGCTTTTCGGACTGCGGAACGATGCGCACCCCCAGGAAGATGCTGAAGATGATGAAGAGCGCGATGAAGATGTAGACCAGCGGCCAGCCCACAAGATCCTGCAATTCCATCGAAAACCCCCTGTTCAAATGCCGGCGCATCTCGGCGCCACGGGTAATGTTGTCTGTCACGGCCTGCAACGCAAGTCCGAAGGACCCGATCCGGACCGCCATCTTCCCCCGGCCGGGCGAAGCGGATAGGTTCGCGGCGAAATCGAAACGGAGCCAGCCATGACCCAGCGTCTGCATCTTGTCTTCGGGGGCGAGCTCGCCGACCCCCAGGTGAACGTCTTCCGAGACGTGTCCAAGATCCATATCGTCGGGATGTTCCCGAACTATGAAACCGCCTTCCAGGCCTGGAAGGCCGAGGCGCAGCGCACGGTGGACAATGCCCATATGCGTTACTTCATCGCCCATATCCATCGCCTTCGGGACGAGGCCAAGGCCGGATCTCCGACCGAGGAACTGGGCGTTTAAGCCATGCCCGCCTCGCTCGGTCTGACGCTGTACAACCTTGGCCAGCGGCGCGAGCCGGGGGCCGGGGTCGCACGGCCGATACGTCCGGCGGGGCGTCTGGTCTGGCTGCATGCTCCTGGAGAGGCAGCGGCCGGGGCCATGCTTGCCCTCGCGCAGCGGCTGATCGATGAGGACGGCGTCGCGGTTGTCGTGACCTGCCCGGTGGCGCTTGCCCCGCGCCATGGGGTGATCCTGCAACCGCCGCCCGTCGATACGCCGCCCGAGGCCCGTGCCTTTCTGGATCATTGGCGGCCCGAGGTGGCGGTCTTCGCCGAGGGCGAGCTTCGCCCCGCCGCCATGCACGAGACGGCCGAGCGGCAGATCCCGATGCTGATGGTGAATGGCCGCAGCCCCGCCTTCCTCCAGGAACGGGATGGCTGGTATCCCGGCCTGATGCGCTCGCTTCTGTCGCGGTTCCGGCATATCGGCGCTTTGGATGAGACAGCGGCCCGGGCCTTCCGCAAGGCGGGGGCGGCGCTTTCGGCGGTGGCGGTCGTCGGTCGGATGGAGGAGGAACACTCGGTGCCCGCCTGCCTTGAGGCCGAGCGGGCGGCGCTGGCGAGGATCGTGGCCTCGCGCCCGGTCTGGTTCGCGGCGGGGGTGCCAGAGAACGAGGAAGCCGCCGTCATCCAGGCGCATCGGATGGCGATGCAGCATTCGCACCGGCTGCTTCTGATCCTGATGCCGGAAGATCCGGCGCGGTCCTCGGTCCTTGCACAAAGGCTGGAGGAGAGCGAGGGGTGCATCGTCGCGCAACGCTCGCTCGATGAGGAGCCTGAGCCGGAGGTCGAGGTCTTCATCGTCGACAACCCGGCCGAATACGGGCTGTGGTACCGGCTGGCGCCGATCACCTTTCTGGGGGGAAGCCTGTTCGGCAAAGGCCCCATCCGCAGCCCGCAAGAGCCGGCGGCGCTGGGATCGGCCATCCTGCATGGGCCGAGGACCGGGCGTTATGGGCCGCTGTTCGGACGGCTGGGAGCGGCGCGGGCGACGAGGGCGGTCGCCTCGGCCAGCGATCTGGGGGAGGCGCTGGGGGATCTTCTGGCCCCTGACCGGGCGGCGCGGCTGGCCCATGCGGCATGGACAGTGGCCAGCGACGGGGCCGAGGTGACCGAGGCGGTGCTCAACCGTCTGCGCGCCATCCTGGACGGCGACTGATGCGGTCGCCCGGCTTCTGGTGGCGGTTGCCGGACCGGCCAGGTCTGTGGCCGCGTGTGCTGGCTCCGCTTGGCTGGGCCTATGCGGCGGCGACCGCGCGGCGGTTGCGGCGGCTGGGGTATCGCGCCTCGGTCCCGGTGATCTGCGTCGGCAATCTGGTGGCGGGCGGCGCGGGGAAGACCCCGACGGTGATCGCGCTGATCGAGCGGCTCTCGGCGCGTGGCCATGCGGTGCATGTGGTCAGCCGGGGTTATGGCGGGCGGCTGGACGGGCCGGTGCAGGTCACGGCGCAGCATCGGGCCGAAGAGGTGGGGGACGAGCCGCTGCTCCTGTCCGCGTTCGCTCCGGTCTGGGTGGCGAAAGACCGGGCGGCAGGCGCGAAGGCGGCCGAGGCTGCGGGCGCACGGGTGATCCTGCTGGATGACGGGTTCCAGAACCCGGCGGTGCAGCCGGCGCTGGGGCTGGTCGTGGTGGATGCGGCGAAGGGCTTTGGCAACGGGCGCTGCATCCCGGCCGGTCCCCTGCGCGAGCCGGTGGAAGCGGGACTGGCCCGGGCTGATCTGGTGCTGACAATCGGCGACCCTGCGGCGCAGGCGCAGTTCGGGGCGATCTGGACGGTCCCGGTTCCGCGGATCGAGGCGCGGCTGGAGCCCTTGCGGATGGGGATGGATTGGGCCGGGCAGCGGGTGCTGGCCTTTGCCGGCATTGCCGACCCGTCGCGCTTCTTCGCCACCTTGCGGGCCGAGGGGGCCGAACTGGTGCGGGGCGAGGCGCTGGCGGATCACGAGATGCTGTCGGAGACACTCTTGCGCCGACTGGAGGCCGAGGCCTGGGCCAAGGGCGCGCAGCTGGTCACGACCGAGAAGGACGCGGCCCGGTTGACTCCTGCCTGGCGGCTGAAGGTTCTGACCCTGGTGGTGCGGCTGCGGATCAAGGACGACTCTCTGCTGGAGGCAGAGCTGGACCGTCTGGGCCTGTAGCGCTGTTCGCGAAAGCAGTAGCGGCTTCGCCCGGATGGCCCTCTTCAACCCTTGCCGAGCACTTCCTCCTGATGCTGACCCAGGCGTGGCGCGGGGCGGTCCAGCGCAAGTTCCGCGCCCGAGAAGGTCATCGGGCTGCGGACGCCAGGCAGGCCACCGGGAGCGATCTGCAAGCCTCGGGCGACGACCTGCGGATCGGCGAAAACCTCGGCCATGTCGTTGATCGGACCGGCGGGAACACCCTCGGCCTCGCAGGCGGCAAGGAGGTCGGCCTTGGCCCAGGTCTTCGTCGCCGCGGTGATCCGGTCGGTCATCTCGGCCCGGTTCGCGATCCGGTCGGCGTTGGTCAGGAATTTCGGATCGATCGCCATATCCCCCAGCCCAAGGATCCGGCACAGGCGCTGGTACTGGCCGTCGTTCCCGGTGGCGAGGATCAGCCAGCCGTCCTTGCAGTCGAAGACAGCATAGGGGGCAAGGTTCGGATGCGCATTGCCCATGAGACCCGGCGCCTTGCCTGACGCAAGGTAGTTCATCGCCTGGTTGGCCATGATGCTGGTCGCAACATCCAGGAGCGCCATGTCGATCTGCTGGCCCTCCCCGGTCCGCCCGCGCTGGACAAGGGCGGCAAGGATCGCCGTCGCCGCATAGACCCCGGTGAACACATCCGTCACTGCCACGCCCACCTTTTGCGGCTGGCCATCGGCCGGGCCGGTCACGCTCATCAGCCCGGACATGCCCTGGATGATGAAGTCATAGCCGGCGCGATGGGCATAGGGTCCGGTCTGGCCGAAGCCGGTGATCGAACAATAGATCAGCCGGGGGTTCACCTGGCGCAGGCTGGCGTAGTCCAGACCGTATTTCTCCAGCCCGCCGACCTTGAAATTCTCGATCACCACATCCGCCTCGGCGACCAGACGGCGGACCACCTCTTGCCCCTCGGACGTGCGGAAATCGCAGGTGATCGACCGTTTCCCGCGGTTGGCCGCGTGGAAATAGGCGGCGGTCTTCTCGCCCCCCGCTTCGATGAACGGAGGGCCCCAGCGGCGGGTGTCGTCGCCTTCGGGCGCCTCGACCTTGATCACATCGGCGCCGAGGTCGGCCAGCGTCTGCCCGGCCCAGGGCCCGGCCAGAATCCGCGCCAATTCGATGACGCGGATGCCTTCCAGCGGAGCGGACATGTCAGCCGGCCAGTTCGGTATCGAGGATGGCCTTGAAGTCGGCCCAGCTCATGTTCGAATGCTTCTTGCCGTTGACGAAGACCGTCGGCGTCCCGGTCACCCCGTCGGCGGCCATGTTCGCCTCGAACTGCTTGATCATCGCCTCGGCCTTTGCCTGGTCGTTCAGGCAGGCTTCCAGTGCCGCCTGGTCGAGACCCGCCGTCAGGCCGATGGTCTTGAGCTTGTTCACCACTTCCATCGGGTCCTGCGAGGTGGCCCAGTCCTGCTGCTGGTCGAACAGCATGTCATGGATGCCGAAATAGCGCATGTCGCCGCCGCAGCGCGCGACCATCGCGGCCCAGAGACCGTAGCGGTCGAAATACACCTCGCGCAGGGTGAAATGGACCTTGCCGGTGTCGATGTATTCCGACTTCAGGTTCTTGAAGACGTTGGCGTGGAACGTCGCGCAATGCGGGCAGGTGAAGCTGGCGTATTCGACGACCTTCACCGGAGCGTCAGGCGAGCCCAGCGAGAAATCGCCCGGCGCCTCGGTCGCGGCCTCCTGCGCCAGCGCGGGGGTCATCGCGGCGGTCGCGGCGGCGGCAAGGGCGATCATCGCGCGGCGGTTCAGTTTCAGCATCGTCAGGCGTCCTTCTTCATGCGCGGGCGAGTTAAGATGTTTTGCGCCAGCTGTTCAAGGGCACTGCGCAGGCCGGGGTCCGAGACCGCCGAGGCGGTCTCGCGCGCCTGGGCCTGCACGGCGGGATCGGGTGTCCGCGGGGCCTTGGGGGCCGGGGTGAACTCGGCCTGGCCCTCGGCAAAGCCGGTGGCGGCGGTCTGCGTCAGGTGGATATGCGCGATGGCGTTGTAGCCGTAGACGGAATTGACCCGTTCCTTCAGGACGGGCAGCGCCATCTGGACCATCGGCGCCTCGGCTGCCTTGACCAGCAGAGTCAGCGTCGCCCCCATGCCGCCCTTGCCATAGCCGATCTTCACCGGCCGCGTCTTGCGCGCCATCTCCTCACCCGCGACCTCGCCCCAGTGGGTAAGAAGCCGCGCCACGGCGAATCCCCGCGATTCCCCGGCCGTACGAACCGCGTCCTTCATAAGGCCGAAAGCGGGCTCGAACCCGCGCATGCGGTGCTGGGAAGAGGGGGAAGGAAGCGGTTTGCGGGCCATTTCCCATCATTCTAACGCAGCCGGGCCGCCCTGCCAGCGGACAATGCGTTTCAGACCGTAAAGATCGTGTGACGCCGGGGTGAGGGCGGCACTGGCCTTGTCTGGCGCAACCGCTATCTTCGCGGATGATGACCGACCTCACCGCCCAGCTTCTGTCCTGGTATGACCGCCATGCCCGCGTCATGCCCTGGCGTGTCTCGCCGCAGGATCGCGCCGAAGGGGTGCGGCCCGACCCTTATCGCGTCTGGCTCTCCGAGGTGATGTTGCAGCAGACCACGGTGGCGGCCGTGAAGGACTATTTCCACCGTTTCACGACGCGCTGGCCCACGGTTTCGGCTTTGGCGGCGGCCGAGGATGCGGCTGTCATGGGGGAATGGGCGGGCCTCGGCTACTATGCCCGGGCACGCAACCTATTGAAGTGCGCGCGGGCGGTGGTGGCAGAGCATGGCGGGCGGTTTCCCGAGACGCGGGAGGGGCTGCTGCGCCTGCCGGGCGTCGGACCCTATACTGCAAGCGCCATCGCAGCGATCGCCTATGATGAGCCCGCGACGGTGGTCGATGGCAATGTCGAGCGGGTGATGTCGCGCCTGCATCTCGTCGAAACGCCGCTGCCAACGGCCAAGCTCCAGCTGACCGAACTTGCCGCCCGGCTGACGCCGAGGGATCGGCCCGGCGACTATGCTCAGGCGGTGATGGACCTTGGTGCCACGATCTGCACGCCGCGCAGCCCGGCATGCGGGATCTGTCCGTGGCACCATGCCTGCGCCGCCCGGCAGGCCGGGGTGCAGGCCGATCTGCCGCGCAAGGCGCCGAAGGCCGACAAACCGATTCGGCGCGGAACGGTCTGGCTTGGGCACCGCGACGGGGCAATCCTGCTGGAGCGGCGGCCAGAACGCGGGCTTCTGGGCGGGATGCTCGGCCTGCTTGGCGATGGCTGGGACGGGGCGGGCGGGGCGGCTCCGGCACCTGCGGACTGGCAGGAGGTGGGCGAGGTTCGCCACACCTTCACCCATTTCCACCTGCTCCTGACGGTCGCGGTCGGCCGGATCGAAGGCGCGGTGCAGCGGGGCAGTTGGGTTCCGCTGGCCGAATTTCGTCCCGCCGACCTGCCCACGGTGATGCGCAAGGCCTGGGATCTGGCGCGGGCGTCGGTTGTATCGTGAGAACGGTCGAACCTTCCGAAATGGCCGCCACGGGGCTGCCCGTAAGCCGGCGAACCCTCTTTTTCCGTTGACCTTTGCGCTCTATCGTCACGGCCATGCGCCCCATTCCCTCTGCCCTGCCATTCTGGTTGTCCCTGGCCCTGCCGCCCCTTGCGGTCGTCGGGCTGGTTTATGGCGGCTGGACCATCGCACTGCTGCCGCTGTCGACCTGGTGGCTGTTCACGCTGCTTGATGCGCTGACCGGGCTGAACCAGAACAATCCCGATCCCCAGGCGGAGGAGACGGCGCTGACCTGGCACAAGGCGGTGACGCTGGTCTGGTTCCCAATTCAGTTCACGCTGCTGGCCGCAATGCTGTGGTACGTCCCCCAGGCCGACCATCTGGACGTGGGTGAGCGTGTTGCGCTGTTCTTCGGGATGGGCGTGGTCGCCGGGACGATCGGGATCAACTACAGCCATGAACTGATGCACCAGAAATCCCGGCTGGAACGATGGCTGGCGGATCTGCTGCTGGCGACGGTGCTATACTCGCATTTCCGGTCAGAACATCTGCGGGTTCACCACATCCATGTCGGTACCCCGCGCGATCCGGTGACGGCGCGGTACAATGAAGGGTTCCACCGCTTCTTCCCCCGGGTCCTGCTGCAATGCCCCCCATCCGCCTGGCGGGCCGAGGTGGCGATGCTGGCCCGCAAGGGCTTGCCCTGGTGGCATCGATCAAACCCATTCTGGCGCTATGCCGTTTTGCAGGCGACGATGCTGGTCATTGCGCTGGCCTTGGGCAGGTGGAGCGGGCTTGGCCTGTTCCTGATCCAGGCCTTCACCGCGATCTGGCAGCTGGAGCTGGTGAATTACATCGAACATTACGGCCTGACCCGCCGCCATCTGGGCAACGGCAAGTACGAACATGTCCTGCCGCGTCACAGCTGGAATGCCGAGCATCGGGCCTCGAACTGGCTTCTCATCAACCTCCAGCGCCATTCGGACCACCACTACAAGCCCGACCGGCGCTTCCCGCTGTTGCAGACCTACCCCAGCCAGCAGGCGCCGCAGCTGCCGTTCGGCTATCCGCTGATGACTATGGCGGCGATGGTGCCCCCAGTCTGGAAGCGGCTGATGAACCGGCGGGTCAAGGACTGGCGCAGGCGGCACTACCCGGACATCACGGACTGGCATCCCTATAACAAGGGGCTGAACCCGGTCGCCGCCTGACCGGCGCCAAGGACCCTGCAAACCCTCGACCGGATCGCCCTGGGGCGGGGAAACCGTGCGTCAGACCAGGACCTCGATCAGCCGGGGACCGCGCTGGTCCATCGCCTCGGCGAAGGCGGCGTTGAAGCCCGCCATGTCTTCGACCCTTACCGCTTGCACACCATGGCCTTGCGCCAGCGCCACCCAGTCCAGCCGGGGGCTCTCGACGTTGAACATCTGCGTCGCGTTGCGGCCGACTTCGTTCACGCCCATCGCCGCAAGTTCCTCGCGCAGGATCTGGTAGCCGCGGTTGGCAAAGACCACCGTGGTCACGTCCAGCCGTTCGCGCGCCATGGTCCAGAGCGATTGCAGCGTGTACATCCCCGACCCGTCGCCCTCCAGCACCACGACCTTGCGGTCGGGGCAGGCCACCGCCGCGCCCACCGCATTGGGCAGGCCAAAGCCGATCGAGCCGCCGGTGATCGTCAGCACGTCATGCCCCCGCGCCTGTTTCAGCGCGGGCGCCAGATGGCCCGAGGCGGTGATCCCCTCATCCACGATGATCGTATCCTCGGGCATCAGCGCAGCAATGGAACGGCCGAGCTTTTCCAGCGTCATCGCCCCTTCGGGCAAGGGGGGCAGCGCCATCGTGCCGAAATCCTCCGGCCCAAGCTCTGCCTCGCCGATTTCCTCGGCCAGGGCACGCAGGGTCCAGTCGATGTCCATGTCGCGGCTGCACAGGTCGATCAGCCGGGTGTCCGGGTCGTCCGGGGTGGAGGGGCGGCCCGGATAGGCGAAGAACCCGGCCGGGCGCGTGGTTCCGCACAGGACCAGCGCCGGGGCGCCCTGCATCAGCGGCTGGTTGTCCTCGATCCGGTAGGCCATGCGCTCGATCTGCACAGCACCCGCGCCGCGGCGGAAGCGGGCAGCGAAGAAGGGATGCATGAGCCGCGCCCCGGCCGCCTTGGTCAACCGCTTCGCCAGAACGCCAAGGTCCGACCAAAGCGCCGGCCCATCGACCAGCAGGATCGCCCCCGGCTGGCGCAGGGCGCGGGCGGCGGCTGCGACCTCTTCCGGCGCGGGGCGGCGCAGGGCGGGCGGCTGGGGCGCGACCGCCTGCCCCTCGGCCGGGTCCCAGGCCATGTTCGCGGGCAGGATCAGCGTCGCCACCTGCCCGTTCTTCGCCCGCGCGGCCTGAATCGCATCGGCGGCATCGCTCGCCACCCGGCCGGGCTCAGAGCAGACGCGGGTCCAGTGCGACACCGTCTGGCTGATCCCGACCGTGTCACCCTTGAGCGGAGCCTCGAATCGCAGGTGATAATCCGCATGGTCGCCCATCACGTTCAGCACCCCGCTTTGCGCCTTCCGGGCATTGTGCAGGTTCGCAAAAGCGTTGCCGAAGCCCGGAGCGAGGTGCAGCAAGGTCGCCGCCACCTCCCCAGACATGCGGAAATAACCATCAGCCGCGCCCGAGACGCCGCCCTCGAACAGGCACAGGATGCAGCGCAGCTCGGGGTGGCGGTCCAGCGCGGCGACGAA
>JARFTV010000001.1:0-33451 GCA_029289325.1 Alphaproteobacteria bacterium | reverse complement strand
AATGCATCTCGGAGGTGCCGGGATTGGCAAAACAGACCCGCACGCCGCTGGCAAGCAGGGTCTGCACCAGGGTTTCCGCTCCGTTCATTCGTCTGTCCTTTCCGCGGCGGCCGCCTCGGCCGCCTGTTGCGCGCGTTTCTGTGCCCGTGCCTCACGCCGGGCCGCGCGCAGTTTCTGATACCCGGCCAAGGCCGGAAGACTGATCCAGTATCCCGCGATGGCCGCCGCCAGACCGGGGCCCAACCCGCCAACCAGATAGGGCAGGAAGACATAGCGGAAGAAGCGGTCGAGCCGACCCCAGTTCGTCGGTTCGGCGGTAAACACGGCGCGGATGTTGCGGAAGATCTCGTCCCCCGCCTGACCGAAGGCGGTCATGATCTGCGTGATCGGCACCGCATCGGCCTTGGTGCCAAGGATCATATGGCCAAGGTCCAGCGCCAGGACGGCGATGAAGGGGAAGGTCAGGGGGTTCCCCGCGGCTGTCCCGATCAGCGAGGCGATGACATTGCCGCGGATCAGCATTGCCAGTCCGACGGCCAGGAAGAAATGCAGGCCGAAAAGCGGGGTGAAGGAGGCAAGGATGCCGCAGGCCAGACCGCGGGCGATCCGGTGCGGCGCGTCCGGGATCCGGGTCGCGCGGTGGCGCAGATAGGTGAACGCGCGTTTCCAGCCTCCCGGCGGAAGCAGGGCTCGGCGCAGCTTGCCGGTAACGCTGAGGGGACGGCGCCGACGAAAGACCATGGCCTCTCCGATTGGAATGACAGGACTGGGATAGGTAACATCTGGTCCGGGTTCAACCTAAGCTGCCGTGAAGCGTCGCGAAAAAACCCCGCCGTGAGGTCACGGCGGGGCAAGGTGTCCCCAGAGCGGTCCAGGGACAGGCGTGTTCCTGAATTCAGTGCGGGCGGCTGCCGTCGGCGTCCATCTCGGCGCGGATCTGCTGCCGCAGGATGTCGATTGGGACCATCTTCCCGTCGCGCTTGAAGTGCCAGTAGGTCCAGCCGTTGCAGGACGGCGCCCCTTCCAGCGCCGCGCCGACCTGATGGATGCTTCCCTTCACGTCGTTCCCGATCAGCGTTCCATCGGCGCGGACCTTGGCCTTGAAGCGGTTGCCGATCGAGAACAGTTCCGCTCCGGGCCGAAGCATGCCGCGTTCCACCACCTGACCGAAGGGCACCCGAGGCTCGGCCCGCTTTGACCCCGTGACCTCCAGCGCCGAGGCGTCGAACTTGCGGATCCGCGCGATCCGTTCGGCGGCCGCCTTGCGATAGGCTTCCTCCCGCTCGATCCCGATGAAGTCGCGGCCCAGCATCTTGGCCACCGCGCCCGTCGTGCCGGTGCCGAAGAACGGGTCCAGGATCACGTCGCCGGGGTTGGTCGTCGCCACGATCACCCGATGCAGCAGCGCCTCGGGCTTCTGCGTCGGATGCGCCTTGTCCCCGTTCTCGTCCTTCAGCCGCTCATGTCCGGTGCACAGCGGGATCACCCAATCCGACCGCATCTGCACGCCGTCGTTCAGGGCCTTCAGCGCCTCGTAGTTGAAGGTGTATTTCGCCGCCTCGTCGCGGCTGGCCCAGATCAGCGTCTCATGCGCATTGGTCAGCCGCTTGCCGCGGAAGTTCGGCATCGGGTTCGACTTGCGCCAGACCACGTCGTTCAGCAGCCAGAACCCCTGGTTCTGCAGCTCGGCCCCAAGGCGGAAGACGTTGTGATATGAGCCGATCACCCAGATCGCCCCGTTCGGCTTCAGGATCCGCTTCGCCGCCGCAAGCCAGTCGCGGGTGAAGGCGTCATAGGTGGCAAAGCTGGCAAACTGGTCCCAGTGGTCGTCCACCGCGTCGACCCGTGAGTTGTCGGGCCGGTGCAGTTCACCCTTCAGCTGCAGGTTGTAGGGGGGGTCCGCGAAGATCAGGTCAACGCTGCCCGGCGGGAGGGAGTTCATCACCTCCACGCAATCACCTGCAAGGATTTCGTTCACCGGCAGGGAAGCCCCCGCCGCGGTATTCCTGGTCGTCATGTCTCTGCCTCTGCTCCGGCATCTTGTTCGTGCCGATGTTGCAGGGATGATGAGTCAGACCCGATTCGCCGTCAAATTCTTTTTTGAATCAAGAAGTTACGGAAACATCTTGATACAAGATGTTGTGGACGGGCTTGAACGAACGCCTATGCCAAGGGGTCACGCCAAGATCTAGAAGCGCCTGGAAGTGCTCTGGTGTGGGGTAGCCGGCATTGGTTTCCCAGCCGTAGCCGGGGTGCTGTTGCGCCAAATCCACCATGATCCGGTCGCGCGTCACCTTGGCCACGATCGAGGCCGCGGCGATCGACAGGCAAAGCGCATCGCCCTTCACGATCGGGGTGGCGGCGCAACTCAATCCGCGGGGAATCATGTTGCCGTCGATCAGCGCGTGATCGGCCGAAAGGCCCGCCACCGCCCGCTCCATCGCCAGGTGGCTGGCGCGCAGGATGTTCAGGCTGTCGATCTCCTCGACCGTGGCATGGGCGATGCTGACCTCGGCAACCTCAAGGAGCTCTTGGTACAGCTCTTCGCGGCGCCCGGCGCTGATCGCCTTCGAATCGCCCAGCCCCTGCGGGATCCGCCCCGGGTCCAGCCGCACCGCTGCCGCCGTGACCGGCCCGGCCAAGGGCCCGCGCCCGACCTCATCGACCCCAACGACACGCAGGACCCCTCGGGCCATAACCTCGATCTCGTAGTGAAAGCTGGGAGGAACGCGCGCCATGAACCACGACTAGCGCGGATGGGCGCGATGAAAAAGGGGGACGGAGGCTGCTCACCCCTCCGTCCCCCAAAGGTGGGCAGGGCTCAAGGGCACCCCTGCCCAATTCCACATCCCCTAGCGGCCAGAGACGCGGAACC
This sequence comes from Alphaproteobacteria bacterium, assembly GCA_029289325.1. GTDB lineage: Bacteria > Pseudomonadota > Alphaproteobacteria > Rhodobacterales > Rhodobacteraceae > Tabrizicola. The sequence continues at coordinate 30,576 of JARFTV010000001.1, read as the reverse complement.
CGGCGTCGCGCAGACATTGGGTGCTGTAGACCCTGTCGTCGCGGCCGAAGATTCGGGCGTCGTTGGCGCAACCCCGGGGCAGGCGCCCGCTGACGCCTTCGCGTCGAAGGCAGTTCTCTGAGAAAAGGCTCACCGACCGCTGCGTCCCGTCGATCGAGATCGCGCAGACCGAGGGCACGCGCTTGGTGGAGACCGGCTCGACCAGGGGGCTGCGCGGGGCCTTCTTCTTGTCGTCCGCCTCCAGCTCGTTGGCGATCACGCCGACCACCAGCGCCGCGATCAGCGCCTTGGCCAAATCGTCCTTCCGGTCCGCCTTGGCGGGAATTGCCGCCCCGAGAACCAGAGCAAGAGCCAGCGCGCCCGCAGTCAGGACGCTGGCGAACCGGCGCGGCTGCAGACCGCGCTCCACAATCCCGTGCGAGGCAATGCGGACGGCATCAGTGCGGGGGTTCGGGCTCATTCGGGCCTCCTTGTTCATTGGGTCGCTGATCCCCGGACAACGCGCCGCGGATCGTTTCCCCAAGGCTGTCCCTTCCCTTGTCGGGTAAGCAATAACGCCCCTCCGCTAGGCCATAACAGGCGGCGCGAAAGCCACTGCTATCGGATAACAAGGCCCGGAAATCTTCGGTGATATTGAATATCAGCGTCGCCTTGCGCATCTTCGCCCGGTGCGGGGAGCCTCCCCGACCCGGAGCCTGACATGACCCGACTTCTTCTTTCCGTTGCCCTTGCCCTGGCCCTCGCCGGCCCTGCCGCCGCGGAATGCTATGCCGATTACAAGGCCAAGCGTGACGAACCCCTCAAGCTGCATTACGGTGTGGCGCAAGTGTCGGACGGCAACTGCAGCCGCGGCGCGGCCGAGGGGGAACTCAAGCCCAGGCTGGCGGCCGATGGCTGGACGTTGCTGAACGTCCTGTCCACGTTCGGCCCCGAGGGGCTTGAGGAAAGGAAAGCGAGTGCCGGAGCCTATTTCCTCCGTTACTGAAAGTCTCAAGGCCGGCAACCGCGTTGTTGCCTTTGGAATTGGCGCCATCGTCCTGATCCTTCTGGCGGCGGCGCTTTTTCTGTTTCTGAACCTGCCCGACGCCAACGCCTTCAACGCGCGGGTGGAACGGTTGTTCGTCGAGAATGACGATCTGACCTCTGGCGCGCAGATCAAGCTCCTGGAAATCCTTGCCCAATCGGGGACGGCCTTCTCCGACGTGCTGGTCAGCTACCGCAGCGTGATCTTTGTGCTGCTGCTGTTCTCGACCGCGCTTCTGATCGCCTCTCTGGTGTTCCTCGTGATGATCATCGCTCTGAACCGTCGAATCTCGGCGATCCAGCGGTCGGGGATCCAGGTCGCCAGCCTGATGATCAGCCGCGAGGCGCGGGCGGTCTATATCAACGACCTCGAATTCCAGCTGACCGAGGCCGCACTTGAAACGCTGGCCGTCCTGGCCGAGGCGCGGATGGATGACGAGGTTCTGAACGGCGCACAGATCGAGGCGGTGATTTCCGGCCGGAACGAGGCCGACTGCGACGAGGCTGCCGGCGCGACCCGCGTCAAGCGGCTGCGCGATGCCCTGGGCAACCAGCTGGTGTCAGAGCTTCTGGTCAAGACCATCGCCCGGCGCGGGTACATGCTGGCGGTCGGCAAGGACACGATCAAGATGATCTGAGAAACGCAGAAGGCCCGGGGCGCGCCCCGGGCCTTCTGTGTGGGTGGTGAGCCGGACAGGATTCGAACCTGTGACCCGCTGATTAAAAGTCAGCTGCTCTACCAACTGAGCTACCGGCCCCACGGGCGGCTGATTAGTCAGCGCGCTGGGTGGGGTCAAGGGCAAAAACGTGGGGCACTGGCAAAACTTGGGGCTTGGGCGTATATGCCGGGGGATGAAGGACATGACTCTCCCGCAAGCCCTTCCGTTCATGAAAATGCACGGCGCTGGGAACGACTTCGTGGTGATCGACTCGCGGGGACGCGAGGCGGTGATGACGGCTGGCCTTGCCCGCGCGCTGGGGGACCGGAATCGGGGGGTGGGCTTCGACCAGCTGGCCGAGATCACCGACTCCGAAGATGCGGATTTCCGGCTGGTGTTCTGGAACTCGGACGGCAGCCAGGCCGGGGCCTGCGGCAACGCGACCCGCTGCGTCTCGGACTACATGATGAAGGACCTCGGCACCGACCGGGTCTCGTTGGTCACGGCGCGGGGTGAGCTGCGGGCCGAACGGGCGGGGGATGGCCGGGTCTGGGTCAACATGGGCCAACCGCAGCTGGACTGGGCCTCGATCCCCCTGTCGCATGAGGTCGACCACCTGCATCTGCCGCTTCCCGGCGATCCGGTGGCCGTGGGGATGGGCAACCCGCATTGCGTCCATTTCGTGCAGGATGCCGAGGCGGTCGACCTTGCCGGGCTGGGTCCGAAGATCGAGCATGACCCCCTCTTTCCCCAGCGGACGAATGTGGAATTCGCCGCCCTGCTTTCGCCCTGCCGGATGCGGATGCGGGTGTGGGAGCGCGGGACAGGGATCACGCTGGCCTGCGGCTCCGGTGCCTGCGCCACTGCGGTGGCTGCGCATCTTCGGGGCATGATCGGCCCCCGCGTCGTGCTGGAGGTCGACGGCGGCACGCTGGAGGTCGACTGGCGCGACGATGGCGTCTGGCTGACCGGCCCGGTGGCGCGGGTCTTCGATGGCGTGCTCGCGCCCGACTACATCGCGGCGCACCGATGAACGCTCCGGCCAAGCCCCCCGTTTTCGCGACCCTCGGCTGCCGCCTGAACGCCTATGAAACCGAGGCGATGAAGGAGCTTGCGGCCGCTGCGGGCCTTGGCGAGGCGGTGATCGTCAACACCTGCGCCGTGACCGGCGAGGCGGTGCGGAAGGCCAAGCAGGAGATCCGCCGCCTCTCGCGCGAGAATCCGGGTGCGGCGATCATCGTGACGGGCTGCGCGGCGCAGACCGAGCCCGAGACCTTCGCCGCGATGCCCGAGGTGACGCGGGTCGTCGGCAACCACGAGAAGATGCAGGCCGAGACCTGGCGCTCTCTCGCCGCGCCGGACCTGATCGGCGAAACCGAGAAGGTGCAGGTCGACGACATCATGTCGGTCCGCGAGACGGCGGGCCATCTGATCGACGGCTTCGGCCGCCACCGGGCCTATGTCCAGGTCCAGAACGGCTGCGATCATCGCTGTACCTTCTGCATCATCCCCTATGGTCGCGGGAATTCGCGGTCGGTCCCGGCGGGGGTGGTGGTCGAGCAGATCAACCGGCTGGTCGACCGGGGCTTCAACGAGGTGGTGCTGACGGGGGTCGACCTCACGTCGTGGGGGGCCGACCTGCCGGGGGAGCCGAAGCTGGGCGACCTGGTGCGGCGGATCCTGAAGCTGACCTCGGTGCCGCGCCTGCGGATCTCGTCGATCGACAGCATCGAAGCCGACCCCGCGCTGATCGAGGCGATCGCGACGGAACCCCGGCTGATGCCGCACCTCCACCTGTCCTTGCAGGCGGGGGATGATCTGATCCTGAAACGGATGAAGCGGCGGCACCTGCGGGACGATGCGATCCGGTTCTGCCGGGAGGTCAAGGCGGCGCGGCCGGAGATGGTCTTCGGGGCCGATATCATCGCGGGCTTCCCGACCGAGACCGAGGCGATGTTCCAGCAAAGCCTTGATCTCGTCGAGGCCTGCGGGCTGACCTTCCTGCATGTCTTCCCCTTCTCGCCCCGCAAGGGGACCCCGGCGGCGCGGATGCCGCAGGTGAAGGGGCCGGAGATCAAGGCGCGGGCGGCACGGCTGCGGGCGCTGGGGGACCGGGTGCTGGGCGAGCATCTGGCGGGGCAGGTGGGCCGGGTCCACCGGGTGCTGACCGAGGGTGCGCGGGTCGGGCGGACCGAGGGGTTCGCGGAAGTGGCCTTCGCGACCGACCAGCCGGAGGGGACGATCCTGGAGGTTCGCATCTCTGGACAGGACGGGGCGCGGTTGCTGGCCTGACCCTGTCCACGGTGGACAATTCCAGTATATCGTGGAAAATCAACGGCTTGGTCGTGGCCGTTAGGGAATTGTTAATCCCTGCCGCCGCGCCTGTCGCGGGCCCGGCTGGCCGCTTCGCAAAATGAGCGCTGACGCGCAAGATCTTGTCTCGCCTCTGCGCGTGAAGAACGCGCAACCGGCTCGAGTTGGGGGTTTTCCACGCCCAAACCCCCGAGGATATTTGCCGAGGGAAAGGCGGAAAGAGAGTGGCGCCTGGCGGTCGTCGGGGTCCCGTAGGGTGGTCGCGGAAAGCGGGCGAGTGGCGGGCTCTGGTTCTGGCGGATGATGCGCGCGGGACCGGCTTGGGTCGCGCCTGGGGCTGGGCGATCCGGGTGTCAGCGGGCGGGTCTTGCGGCTTCTGGTAGGGCTTGCCCGGAGAGGCGTCGCGGCGGTCCCGTGCTGAAAGGGGGAATGAGCCGCGGTCGGTTTGCATGGTCGGCAACAGGTCGTGCGGGGGTGGGTTCTTTGTGCGGCGGAAGTCGGAGCGACCGGCTGTGCCGGGGCAAGTTGGTGCTCGCTTGGCTTCCCTTGGTGGTTCTGGCTGGGCTGACGCTGCTGCTGGTTTGGGCTTCGACTCGCGGCTGGACATTGCGCCGGGCTCGGACCTGAAGCGGCGCTGAATGCGTGGCTTGCGAGCGTTCGCGGAATCGCTTGTCGCCCGACGCGGCGGTTGTCGGGCCTGCTTTGCGGCATGGTCGGGCTGCCGGCCTGGCCGGTCTGGTCCCTGGGCGTGCTGCCCATGATCAATGGCGCGCGCCTGCTTGAGCCGCGGGCGGTTGTGGCGACGCGGGAGCGGTTGGAGGTCACGCTGCGGCGTCGGAGCCGGGCGCGGAGCCACTGAGTCTGGCTGGTTCCGCGCGAGGGCGTGGAGTTCTTTCCCTCCCCGAGTCCCGGCGCGACCGGCTGGTAGCCGAGGCCCCGGCGAGGCTGGAGGTCGGGCCGCGACCGGGATGCGGGGCGCGGTGGTGGTGCCGACGATCCGCCAGTGGCGGCGGAAGCCTGCGCTGGTTCGGTAGCATGCGCCGGGCCGCAGGAGAGCAGCGGGCTCCGCGGCGCTAGTCCGCCTTGCTGGCGGGTTTAGCGTTCAGCAGGCCGTATTTCTCGGCCCCCAGCGTGTCGAAGAGGTCGATCTGGGTTTCGAGGTAGTCGATATGGCCTTCCTCATCGGCGATGAGCTCATCGAAGAGGGCTCGGGTGACGAAATCGCCGACTTCGTCGCAATAGCGGCGGGCCTCGATGTAAAGGGTGCGGGCGTCGTGTTCGGCGGCGAGGTCCGCGTTGAGCGTTTCGCGCAGGGTCTGGCCGATGCGCAGCGGATCGAGCTTCTGTAGGTTCGGGTGGCCCTCCAGGAAGATGATCCGGGCGATCAGGCGATCGGCGTGGTGCATCTCCTCGATCGATTCGGCGCGGGACTTGTCGGCGAGATGGCCGAAGCCCCAATCCTCTTGCAGGCGGTAGTGCAGCCAGTACTGGCTGACGGCCGTCAGCTCGGACCGCAGGGCCGCGTTGAGGTAGTCGATGACCTTGGCGTCGCCTTTCATGTCGTCTCCTTTCGTTGTTCTGCGGGAACAACGAGACGACCGGGCGGCGGTTCCGTCAGCCGGTCTGGCGGAGCGGTGCGGGTGCGTCGGGGAGACGGAAGGCCGGGGCCTTGTGCAGCGTGTCGAGGAAAAGCGGCATGCAGCCGCCGCAATCGGCGCGTTTGCCCAAGGCGCGGTAGACCTTGCCGGGGGTGATCAGCGTCTGCGGATCGGCGGCGCGCATCCAATCCACCGCCGCGCGGATGTCATGGTCGCTGATCGACTGGCAATGGCAGACGATCATGGCTGTGTCCTCCGCTGGCTTGCGGATCCATGTCTGACGAAAACAGTCGGCTTTGTAAAGCCCGATGCCGGGGTGCAGACAATCGGCCGCAGGGGCGGTTTGTCAGGCGCGGCGCGGCGGGAGTTCGGCGATCACGGCGCGGGCGGCGGCGGCGGGGTCTGCGGCCTGCCAGATCGGACGGCCGATGACGATATGGTCGGCACCATCGGCTATGGCCTGGCCCGGCGTGGCGATGCGCTTCTGGTCGCCGGTGGCGGCCCCGACGGGGCGGATGCCGGGGGTGACGATGAGCTTGCCCGTCGCCTCGGGCAGGGCGCGGATCATCGCGGCCTCTTGCGGGGAGGCGATGACGCCATCGGCTCCCGCGGCAAGTGCGCGGGCGGCGCGTTCGAGGGTGATCTGGTGGATGTCGCCGGGCTTGATCAGGTTCGCGTCGAGGTCGGCACGGTCGAGCGAGGTGAGGATGGTGACGGCGAGGATCCTGAGATTGGTCCCGCCCTTGCCGGTGGCGGCGGCGGCCACGACCTGCGGGTCGCCGTGGACGGTGAGGAAGTCGAGGTCGTATTGCGCGAGGCCCCGGACCGCGGCCTCGATCGTGGCGCCGATGTCGAAGAGCTTCATGTCGAGGAAGATGCGCTTGCCGTGTTCCTGCTTGAGCTCGTTGGCCAGCGCGAGGCCGCCGCCGGTCAGCATCCCGAGGCCGATCTTGTAGAAGCTGGCGGCGTCGCCGATGCGGGTGGCAAGGTCCATGCCCTGCACGAGGTTCGGTACGTCGAGGGCGACGATCAGGCGGTCATCTGCGGGCATTGCGGCCTCCGGCTGGGATCGGGGCGGTTTGACGGGGCAGGGCGGGGCTGTCAAGACTGGCGGCCAAAGGGGGGCGGATGGGGGAAGCATGATCCTGGCGTTGGACATTGGCGGGAGCCGGATCAAGGCGGCGGTCTGGGACGGGGCGCTGCGGCCCCTGGGCGAGGTGGCGACTCCGGCCGGGGAGCTGGCGGGGTTCGTGGCGGCGGTGGCGGGCTTCGTCACGGGGCGCGAGGCGGGGATCGCGATTTCCATCGCGGGGGTGGTGGACCCGGCGACTGGCGTGGGGAAGGTCGCGAACATCCCGGCGATCGACGGGCTGGCGCTGGGGCCGGCGCTGGAGGCGACGACGGGGCTGCCGGTCATGGTGCTGAACGACGCGGATTGCTTTGCGCTGGCGGAGGCCGCGCAGGGGGCGGGGCGCGGGCAGGGCTCGGTCTTCGGCGTGATCCTGGGCACGGGGGTCGGCGGCGGGCTGGTGATCGGCGGGCGGCTGGTGACGGGCGCGGGCGGCTATGCCGGGGAATGGGGGCATGGGCCGGTGATCCGGGGTGAGTTCGCGTTCCAGTGCGGCTGTGGGCAGGTGGGCTGCATCGACACGGTGGGCGGCGCGCGGGGGTTGGAGCGGCTGCATCGGAAGCGGACGGCGGAGCTTCTGGGGTCAGAGGCGATCATCGCGGGCTGGATCGCGGGCGAGGCCGAGGCGGGGGAGACCATGGCCCTGTGGCGGGAGCTGGTGGCGGGGCCGCTGGCGATGGTGCTGAACGTGGTCGGTGCCGATGTGGTGCCGGTGGGCGGCGGGCTGAGCCGGGCTCCGGGGCTGGTGCGCTATCTGGATGAGGCGGTCCGGGTGCGGCTGTTGCGCCGGACCACGGGGCCTTTGCTGGTGCCGGCGGAATGTGGGGCGGATGCGGGGCTGCTGGGCGCGGCCATGGCAGGGCAGGCGGCATGGGGCTGAGGCTGGAGGTCTGCGTCGAGACGCTGGAGGGGCTGGCCGCGGCGGTCGCGGGGGGCGCGGATCGGGTGGAGCTGTGCTCGGCTCTGGGGCTGGGGGGGCTAACCCCGTCGCTGGGGATGATGCGGGCTGCGGCGGGCTGCGGGGTGCCGGTCATGGCGATGATCCGGCCGCGGGCCGGGGATTTCGTCTGGTCCGAGGCGGAGGTCGCGGCGATGGAGGCGGATATCGCCGCCGCGCGGGAGGCCGGGCTGGCGGGAGTGGTGCTGGGGGCATCGCTGCCGGACGGGCGGCTGGACGTGGCGGTGCTTGCCCGGCTGGTCGCGGCGGCCGGTGGCCGATTTCTTCGAGGAAGTCGGGACGCAGCCTGTCATGGCTCCGAGGCGGAATCTTCAAAGATTCCGGGCGGGCTGGACCTGACGTTGCATCGCTGTTTCGATCTGGTGCCGGATCTGGACGCCGCGCTGGAGCAGGCGGTCGCGCTGGGCTTTCGCCGGGTGCTGACCTCGGGCGGGGCGGTGACGGCGGCGGAGGGGGCGGCGCGGATCGGGTCGCTTGTCGGCCGCGCGGCGGGGCGGATCGGGGTGATGGCAGGCGCGGGTGTGTCGGCGGAGACGGCCGGGGCGCTTCTGGCGCTGGGGGTGCGTGAGCTGCACGGCTCCTGCGCCGAGGCGGTCGTGGTCGGCGGTAGGGTTTCCGAAATGGGTTTCGGGCCAGAAGTCGAGCGGCGGACCAGTGCGGCGCGGGTCCGGGCGCTGAAACAGGTGATGGAGGCGGTGGGTGGAGTTCAACGTCACATATGACCGGCCCGAGGCTGGCGAGGGGCCACTGACCGTCGGCTGGTTTCTGGCCAGCGACAAGGGGGCGGTCCTGTATGATCCACCGGAGCGGGTGATGATCCGCCCGCCGAACCGGGGCCATGCGAAAAGCGCGGCGCGCTGTCCGGCGGTGGTGCAGCTGGAAAGCCGGTACTTCCTGGTGAAATGCCCGTTCGATCTGCATATCGGGTTCCAGCGCGACGAGAAGGGCCGGGCGGTGCTGGTGAACCGGGCCGGGGCGGCCAGTCCGATCCGCCCGGCCAAGCTGAACGAGATGCTGACGCTGGTGAACGAGGCGGAATGGCGCTTTCCCGATCGGCCGACCGTGCAGCTGCATCTGCCCTATTGCTTCATCGCCGACGAACCGGTCTGGATGAGCCAGATCTCGGCCTTTGCGCATTACCGGAGCGAGCCGCTGCCGGGGACGATCTTTGGCGGGCGGTTTCCCGTCTCGATCTGGCCGCGGCCGTTGATGTGGGCCTTTGAATGGCATGAACCGCAGAAGGACCTGGTCCTGCGGCGGGGGGAGCCCCTGTTCTATGTCCAGTTCGAAGGGATGGACCCGGCCCGTCCGGTGCAGCTGGTCGAGGCGGAACGGACGGCGGAGTTGCAGGCCTATCTGGAGAAGCTGTCGGGCGTGGTGAATTACGTCAACCAGACCTTCGGCCTGTTCAAGGCGGCTGAGGCGTTGCGGCCGAAGCGGCTGCTGGTCCCGAAGGGGCGGGAGTAGCGCCCCTTGCTGGCCCCGGGGGACTTCGCGTCCCCCGGCCCCCCTGCGGGATACTTGTGCAAAGATGAAAGCGCAATTTTAATCAAACTGGAGGGGCGCCGTGCGCAGCATCATCGAGACCTATGAGGTGGCGTCGCGCCGGGTGCGCGAGGTGCTGGCCGTCGAGGGGCGGATCGAGGCGCCGAACTGGGCGCCCTCGGGCGACTGGCTGCTGGTGAACGGGGAGGGGCGGCTGTTCCGCGTGCCCCTGGCGCGTCCGGCGCTGGAGCCGGTGGACACGGGCGCGGCGGTAGCCTGCAACAATGACCACGGGATCAGCCCGGATGGGCAGTGGATCCTTTTGTCCTCGCATCACGAGGGGGAGGGGAGCCAGGTCTATGTGATGCCGGTCGAGGGAGGCGCGCCGGTCCGGGTCTCGCCCGGTGGCGGTCCGAGCTGGTGGCACGGGATTTCGCCCGATGGTCGGGTGCTGGCCTATGTCGCGGCGCGCGAGGGAAGGCGCGTGATCGATGTCTTTACGCTGGTTCCGGGGGAGGCGGAGACGCGGCTGACGCAGGGCGAGGGGCATTGCGACGGGCCGGAGTTCAGCCCGGACGGGAGGCGGATCTACTATAATTGCGACCGGACGGGTCATGCGCAGATCTGGGTGATGGCGGCGGACGGATCGGGACAGCGCCAGCTGTTCGAGGACGGGTTCGTGAACTGGTTTCCGCATCCGTCGCCGGACGGGCGGCATCTGCTGTATCTGGCCTATCCGCCCGGCACATTGGGCCATCCGGCGGATCTGCCGGTGGGGTTGGTGCTGTGCGACCCCGAGGGCGGTAGCCGGCGGCGGGTGCGGGAGTTCACTGGCGGGCAAGGGACGATCAACGTCCCCTGTTGGGCGCCGGATGGCAGCTCCTTTGCCTATATGCGCTATGAGCCTTAGGGGCGGTCGACGCGGGCAATCACCGGGCTGCGGTCAAGCCGGGCGGGGAGGCGGATGATCTGCCAGATCGCGCAGAGCCCGACGACGATATAGACGAGACGCGACAGGGGGGAATCCTGGCCTCCGAACAGCGCGGCGACGAGGTCGAACCGGAAGGCGCCGACGAGGAGCCAGTTCAGCCCTCCGACGATCAGGAGGATTTGCGTGATGAGGTCGAGGGCGCGCATGGGGGGCTCCGTGGTGCTGCGGCCTGATCAACCCTGGGTTGTGGCATTTGTTCCGGGCCCGGTTGCGGCGGCCTGCTCGGGGTCTGCTCCGGCAAGGATGGAGAGCACGGGTTGCAGGTGGCGCGGGTCGCCCCAGACGGAGATGTAGACCTCGGGCGGGAAGCCGTTGGACAGATGTTCGGGCATCAGGTCGATGATGCGGATCCGCAGATCGTCGCCATGATCGAGCGACGGGGAGACGATTTCCTCGGCCAGGGGACCGAGGTGGCCGAGAAGGGCGACGCGGTGGCGCGGGATCAGGCCGAGGAAGGGCTGGCGGACGCGGGCGAAGACGCCGACGCGGCCGTCGGCCAGGCGGTTCAGCGAGGCGGTGTCGCCGATCGAGAGGCCGGCGCGCGCGACATGGACCGTCAGGCCCTCGACCGGGGCCTTGTGGATCAGGGGGAGCTTGGAGTCGGTCATCGGCGGGCCTTTCGGGGAAAGCGAGTGGTCAGATGGAGACCCTGCGGCCAGGGAAGGCAAGGCCGGGCGACGAGGGGTTTGGGGCATGGGCCGCTGGCCGCGCATGGCAGGGCGCGCGGTCGGCAAGGACGTGCCAGTTTCCAGCGGCGGATTTTCTGAAGCGCGGGGATTGCATTGCAGCGGGGCTGCGCCCACCTCTGGCGCAAGGCCCCTTGCGCTTGTGCTGGATCTCCGGGCGGCGCCTTGTCGGGGTGCTTCACATGAAGGAGAATGCCGATGAATTTGGAGAAATTCACGGAACGGTCGCGCGGGTTCCTGCAGGCGGCGCAGACCATTGCGATGCGGGAAAGCCACCAGCGCGTGCTGCCCGATCACCTGCTGAAAGCGTTGATGGATGATGACCAGGGCCTGGCGGCGAACCTGATCCGCAAGGCGGGCGGGAGCCCCGAGCAGGTCAATGCGGCGATCAATGCCTCGATCGCGAAGCTGCCGAAGGTGTCGGGTGGCGATGGGCAGACCTATGTCGATCCGCAGCTGGTCCGGGTGCTGGACGAGGCGGAGACCGTGGCGAAGAAGGCCGGGGATTCGTTCGTCCCGGTGGAGCGGCTGCTGACCGCGCTGGCGCTGGTGAATACGCGGGCGAAGGATGCGCTGACGGCGGGGGCGGTGACGGCTCAGGGGCTGAACACGGCGATCAACGAGGTCCGCAAGGGGCGGACAGCGGACAGTGCCTCGTCGGAAGACACGATGGAGGCGTTGAAGAAGTATGCCCGCGACCTGACCGAGGCGGCGCGCGATGGGAAGATCGACCCGATCATCGGCCGCGACGAAGAGATCCGCCGCGCGATGCAGGTGCTGTCGCGGCGCACGAAGAACAACCCGGTGCTGATCGGGGAACCCGGCGTCGGCAAGACGGCGATTGCCGAGGGTCTGGCGCTGCGGATCGTCAACGGCGACGTGCCGGAAAGCCTGAAGAACAAGAAGCTGATGGCCTTGGACATGGGCGCACTCATTGCCGGGGCCAAGTACCGCGGCGAGTTCGAGGAACGTCTGAAGGCGATCCTGAAGGAGATCGAGGCCGCGGCCGGCGAGATCATCCTGTTCATCGACGAGATGCACACTCTGGTGGGCGCGGGCAAATCCGAAGGCGCGATGGATGCGGCGAACCTGATCAAGCCGGCCCTGGCTCGCGGGGAGTTGCACTGCGTGGGCGCCACGACTCTGGACGAGTATCGGAAGCATGTGGAGAAGGACGCGGCGCTGGCCCGTCGCTTCCAGCCGGTCTTTGTCGAGGAGCCGACGGTCGAGGATTCGATCTCGATCCTGCGCGGGATCAAGGAGAAGTACGAGCTGCACCACGGGGTGCGGATCGCCGACTCGGCGCTGGTGGCGGCGGCGACGCTGTCGCATCGCTATATCACCGACCGTTTCCTGCCGGACAAGGCCATCGACCTGATGGACGAGGCGGCCAGCCGGCTGCGGATGGAGGTGGATTCGAAGCCTGAGGAGCTGGATGCGCTGGATCGGCAGGTCCTGCAATTCCAGATCGAGGCCGAGGCCCTGAAGAAAGAGGACGACGCGGCGTCCAAGGACCGGCTGGAGAAGCTGGAAAAGGAACTGGCCGAGTTGCAGGAGAAGTCGGCCGAGCTGACGGCGAAGTGGCAGAACGAGCGTGCTTCGCTTGAGGCCGCGCGGACGCTGAAGGAGCAACTTGACGCGGCACGGGCCGAGCTGGAGCAGGCCAAGCGCGAGGGCAACTTCGCCAAGGCTGGGGAACTCCAGTACGGCCGCATCCCGCAGCTGGAGAAGGATCTGGCCGAGGCGGAAGCCAAGGAAGGACAGGCCCTGGTGGCCGAAGCCGTGCGCCCCGAGCAGATCGCCGAGGTGGTGGAACGCTGGACCGGCATCCCGACCACGAAGATGCTTGAGGGTGAGAAGGAGAAGCTCCTCAAGATGGAAGAGGAGCTGGGCCGTCGCGTCGTCGGTCAGCGGGCCGCGGTGGAAGCCGTTTCCCGCGCCGTACGTCGGTCGCGCGCCGGGCTGTCGGATGAAAACCGGCCGCTGGGCAGCTTCCTGTTCCTGGGCCCGACCGGTGTCGGCAAGACGGAACTCACCAAGACCTTGGCCGAGTATCTCTTCGACGATGACAGCGCGATGGTTCGCATCGACATGTCGGAGTTCATGGAGAAACATTCAGTCGCGCGGCTGATCGGCGCGCCTCCGGGCTATGTCGGCTATGACGAAGGTGGTGTCCTGACCGAGGCGGTGCGGCGGCGGCCCTATCAGGTCGTGCTGTTCGACGAGGTGGAGAAGGCGCACCCGGATGTGTTCAACGTGCTGTTGCAGGTGCTGGACGATGGCCGTCTGACCGATGGTCAGGGCCGGACCGTGGACTTCAAGCAGACGCTGATCATCCTGACCTCGAACCTTGGGGCGCGGAGCCTGTCGGAGCTGCCGGAAGGCGCGGATGCCGGCGCGGCGAAGGCCGAGGTGATGGAAGCGGTCCGGGCGCATTTCCGGCCGGAGTTCCTGAACCGTCTGGATGAGCAGATCATCTTCGACCGGCTGAACCGCAGCGACATGAGCGGGATCGTCGAGATCCAGCTGCAGCGTCTGGAAGCCCGTCTGGCGGCGCGGAAGATCATCCTTGATCTGGATGATACCGCCAAGGCCTGGCTGGCCGAGGAAGGCTATGACCCGGTCTTCGGGGCGCGTCCGCTGAAGCGGGTGATCCAGCGCCAGTTGCAGGACCCCCTGGCCGAAATGCTGCTGGCCGGGGAGATCCTGGACGGTTCGGTGATCCGGGTGACGGCGGGGCCGGAGGGGCTCATCATCGGCGACCGGGTGGTGCAAAGCCGCCGCGAGCGGCCCGCCGAAGCGGTGATCCACTAAGGCAGAAGAACGGGGCCGGGGTCGCAGGATCCCGGCCCCGAAACTTTTTTCAAATTTTTTGAAGTTCCCGGGAACCGATCGGCACGTCGGGCGTTTGATGCCCACGGTGGCGTGAGCCGCCGTTTTGCCAGCAGACCGGGATCCCAGATGACCGATGACAGCCCCCACGCGGACGACCCCTCGGAGATCGAGCCGGAGCGCGTCTGGGACATGCTTGGGTCGATCGACATCGCCATGCTGGTCACCTGCTCGGATCAGGGGATGCGGGGGCGGCCGATGTCGACCATTCCGCGCCGGGATCGGGGCGTGATCTACATCCTGACCGAGAGCAACTCGGCGGCGGCGAAGGATATCCGGGTCAATGGGTCGGTATTCCTGTCCTATCAGGGCCGGGGCGACCATGTGGCGCTGCATGGGCAGGCGGTGGTCGATCCTGACCGGGCGCTGGTGCGGGAGCTGTGGAATCCGGGGGCCGAGGTCTTCTGGCCCGACGGACCCGAGGCGCATGACGTGGTCGCGCTGGTGGTGGACCCCGACCGTGCGGATGTCTGGGACGGGCACGGGCTGTTGCGGGGAATTGCGAATATAGTTCGTGGTGCAGTGAAGGGACGGTCCCCCGATCTGGGGACGCGGGGACAGGTCGATCTCTGACACCATGGGGGGCGGGTCACGAACCCGCCCCTACTTATCGGGAAGGGCCGGGCACTTGTCCGGCCCTTTCGCATTTCAGGCCGCGGCGGGTTCCGGCGGGCGGAAGGCGGCGGCGAGGGTCGCTTCCATGCCCTGCGCCAGGAAATCGGCCGAGGCGAGTTTTTCCGGTGGCCCCTCCTGGGTTTGCGGCGGCGGCCAGAGCGCCAGACCGATGCGCACCCCCGGCAGGCGGCGGCGGAGCTGGCGGAGCTGGTAATCCACGGCGCGCGGCGGGACCGGGTCGAGCGAGACGAGGATCAGCGTCTCGGGCTTGAGGACCCCCAGCGGGCCGGGCAGGGCCGAACGGCGGTGCACCGCGAGCGACTGGGCACCCTCGGCCCGGAGCGCCTGCGACAGCATCTGCGCCGCGGCGTCGTCCAGCACGGTGCGCGCGCCCATCACCACGACGCGCCGGTCGATGCCGTCCAGAACGCCATTGGTCGCCAGCGGGGCCTTGGGGTCCTCGGCGGGGCGTTCCTGCGCGGCGGCGAGTTCTTCCTCGACCACGGCCTCGAGGTCCTGGGTCAGGATCAGGGCAGAGCGGGCGATGCGGTTGGTCTGATAGTCCGACAGGAGCCCCGCCTCATGGTCGGCCTGGGCCAGGGCAAGGGCGGGGATCGCGCTGCGGTCGTAGTAGTCCGCCAGATAATGCTGCGCGGTCGAGGTCGTCGCGGCCTCGGTGAAGGCGAAGCTCTGGCCGGCGAGCAGGCGGTCGTAAAGCCGGGCGGATTCGGCCAGCACGGGCTCGTCCCCCAGCATGATCGGGAAGAGGCGCAGGCTGGGGACGTGGTGGCCGATCACCACCAGACAGACGGTGAGCGGCGTGGCCATGATCAGGCCGACGGGGCCCCAGAGCCAGGTCCAGAACATGGCCGAGACGATCACCGCGAGGGGGGAGAGCCCGGTGCGCTGGCCGTAGAACCAGGGTTCGATGAAGTTCGAGGTGACGAATTCAACCAGGATGAACAACGCCCCGGTCCAAAGGACCAGCGACCAGTCGGGCGAGACGGCAAAGGCCATCAGCAGCGGCAGAAGCGCCGAGATCGCCGATCCGAGATAGGGCACGAAGCGCAGGACCAGCGTCACAAGGCCGAAGAACAGAGCGTTCGGGACGCCGATGACCCAGAGGCCCAGCCAGATCGGCACGGCGTAGATGATGTTCACCAGAAGCTGCGCGACGAGATAGGTCGACACGCGCGAGCCTGCCTCGGCCAGCAGGCGCGAGGTGGCGAGGATGTTGGTCCCGCCGATCAGCTGCACCAGTCGGTCGCGGAGGGTGGCGCGTTCCAGAAGCGCGAAGATCACCACGACGAAGACCAGGCCGAAGATTCCCACCGGGGTCAGGGCGGGCAGGATCACCCCGGTAAGCCAGTCGCTCAGGCCGGTATGCTCGACCACCTCGACTTTCATCGCGGCGTCCCCGGAGGCGGCGGTTTCGGCCTGGAGCCGCGCGGAGATGTTTTCGACCAGACCTTGCAGATGCGAGATCACCCGACCGTTCCCGGCGTCCAGCAGCGTGTCGACCTTGCCCAGGACGTTGCCCTGATACTGCGGCAGGTTGGCCCCGATCTGGCTGATCTGGTAGGCGAGGATCAGGACGAAGGCCCCCACCAGCGCGGCGGCGGCCATCACGGTAAGGACGACGGAGACTGTGTCGCGCAAGCCCCGGCGGCGCAGGAAGTTGACCACGGGCGTCAGGATGAAGGCGATGAGCATCCCCAGCGCCAGCGGCAGGAAAAGGTCCTTGCCGACGTAAAGGATGGCGCAGACCACCGCGATCGTTGCCAGCGTGCGCAAGGAGGTGACAGAAGCGCCACCATCTGGGTCCTGCGGCCCAAGGAGACCGGGCGGGTCGGAGGCCATGGTCGTGCTGTCCTCGGCCCGGCGGTCCGGCATGTCCTGCCCCTTTGAACGTCACATTGCGCTAAGTAACGGCGGCCGGGCATCGCCGGTTCCCCCGGACCTTCGGGGAACCGGGGCGGCAGTCGGTGGTTGATCCTGCGGAACCCCAGCGCGGAGGACAGAGCGATGTGCCCGAACACGCCCGAGCGGAAGGTGATGCTTCTGAACGAGGCGGCGCTGGATCTGCCGCTGGAGATGCTGGGCGCGCCCGGGGATCGGGTCATCGTGGCCGGCAGCTCTCTGGTACGGATGACGCTGGCCGAACTGTCGTTGCCCGGCGCGCAGATGATCTGGACCGATTTCCGGCAAAGCGCCTCGCTGCGGCATGTGCATGGAGCGATCCACGAATTGGGCGGGCTGGACCGGCTGGTCCTGGGCGGCAACGGGCAGGATGGTGAGGCGATGTTCTCGGTCATGTGCGCGGTGCTGACCTTCCTGCCGGCGCTGCGGCGGCGGCCGGGGTCGGATATCATCCTCGCGATCGAGGACGGCCCGGCGCTGGGGTCGCTGCGGGCCTTCCTTCAGGGCATGACCGAGCGTCTGCGCAAGGACCGGATCCGGGTGCTGTTGCAGATCATGCCGAAGCCGTTGCATCCCGTCGCGGCCTGACCCTTTCCGTTCAAGTCGAGGCCGCCGCATCCTGTGGCGGCATCTTTTTCATGCCGTGCGAAGAAAAAAGGGCTGCAACCGAAGTTGCAGCCCAGTCGAGGGACAAACGGCAGGGAAAGAACCGTTTTCCTCGGGGGAACGGTCAGCGGCGGAGTGCGCCGCGGAAGAGCGAGATGATGAAGAGCACCAGGAAGATGAAGAACAGGATCTGAGCGATCCCTGCCGAGGTGCCGGCGATGCCGCCAAAGCCGAGAACCCCGGCGATGATGGCGATGATCAGGAATGTGACTGCCCAGCTGAGCATTGGAAGTCTCCTTCAGTCCGGGGGCAGCTGCCTGGCGGCCCCGAGTGACGATTTGCGAGAACAACATTTGCGAAGGGGGGAGGTTCCCGCAAAAAGCAGTAATTTTGCGCCCGGCGGGGTCTGGCCGATGGCAAAGGCAGCCGGGAACCGAAGCGACCTCTGGCGCATTTAAGGCCCATGACACGGGCACCGGGCTTTGGCGCCCAGAGGACCCTTACCCCGACATTCAGGAGAACCGCCATGAACGGTAGCTACAACAAATCGACGGACGAGAACGGCGCCAATCTGGCTCAGAACCTGGCGGACAAGGCCAGCGAGACCGGGACCGCCGCGATGAACAAGGCCGGTCAGGCGATGGACGCGGGCAAGCGGACGTTCGACGACACGGTCGACAAGGTGAAGGACGGCGCCTCGGAGGCGATGGAGGAAGGCCGCTCGCGGATGGCCTCGGTCATGGACAAGGCGCAGGACGCGAAGGAGGCCATCGTGGCCGGCGCCGGTTCGACCCTGTCGGCGGTGAAGGACGTTGCGGTGGACAAGGCCGACGCCGCGCGCGAGTCGCTGTCCGACGTGGGCGACCGGCTGGCGGCAACGCTGGAACGGTCGGTTCAAAGCGAGGATGGCAATGCGCTGAAGAGCCGGGTGCTGGGCAGCGTCGCGCAGGGGCTGCACCAGGCCTCGGACGCGCTGCGGGAGCGGTCGGTCGTGGATCTGGCAGATGACGTCAAGGCCCTGGCCCGGCGGCATCCGGGTGCCTTCATGGCGGCGGCGGCTGTCGTGGGCTTTGCGGCGGCACGCTTCGTGCGGTCCTCGGCCCAGCGGCGGTCGGCCGGGTATGACCATGGCGACAACAACCAGGGGCCGCGGGTCTGATGCCGGGCGAGACGGAACGGACGACGGAAGGGACGGCGTCCCTTCTGTCCGAGGTCGCGGCGGGTCTGGGTCGGCTGGTCAAGGGCGAGATGATGCTTGCCAAGGCCGAGGCGGTCGAGGGTGCGAAGGCGGCGGTCGGCGGTCTGGTGAAGATCGCCGTGGCCGCCCTGCTGGCGCTTGTGGCGCTGAACGTCCTGGCGGGGGCCGCGGTCGCGGCCTTGGCGGAGGCGGGTCTCGGCGCGGGCTGGGCTGCGCTTCTGGTCGGGCTGGTCCTGATCGGGATCGCGGCGGGGTTGGCTCTGGCCGGCAAAGCGGCGCTGACGCTGCGTGGGCTGTGGCCCGACCGGGCGATGCGCGGCGTCCGCCGCGACGCCGAAGCGGTGCGCAGTGCATTGAGCGAGGAAGGAGTGCGACATGTCTGACTTTGACAGCCATGAGATCGAGCGGTCGCTGGAACGCGACCGGGCGCAACTGGCCCGCTCGCTGGCCGAACTGCAGGACCGGCTGAGCCCGAGCGCGCTGGTCGAGCAGGGCAAGGAGGCGCTGGTCGCGCAGGCCTCGCCGCTGATGGCGCGGCTGGATCATGCGATCCGGGCGCAGCCGGTGGCGGCGGCGGTGGCGGGCGTGGCGCTGGCCGCGCTGATCCTGGGACGCTACCGGGATCAGGCCGAGCATCGCCCGGCCGACAAGTTCGAGGCCCTGACCCGCTGGGAGGACGAGGGCGGCCCGCCCGCGCCCGAGCCGGTGGACCCCGACGAGGAATGGCTCCGTCAGGCCAAGACCCTGCGGATGCAGGCGCGGGACCTGTTGCGCAAGCTGGACCATGCGGCGCGGCGGAGTCTGGCCCCGGCGGCCGAGATCGCGAAGCACCGGGCCGAAGTCCTTGGCGCCTATGCCCGCGACACGAAGGCCGCTCTGGAGCACGGGCTGGAAGGTCTGACCGAGGCCGCGCGGGCCGAGGCGCTGGAGGCGCGGGAGCGGATCTACAGCGCCAGCCATACGGCGACCGCCAAGGGGCGCGAGGTGGTGGAGAACCATCCGGTGGCCTCGGGCCTTGCCGCGGCGGGGCTGGGCGCGGCGGTGGCGATGCTGTTTCCGCCGACCGAGGCAGAGGACCGGCTGATGGGTGAGGCACGCGATGCCCTGCTGGACGATGCGCGGGCCACGCTGAAGGCCGAGGTCACCAAGGCCAGCGATCTGGCGCAAAGTCTGCAATCGGCGCTGGGCCGCGACATCAGCCGCGTCCGGCGAACCCTGCACCCTGAGGATGCCTGGAGCGGCATCCGGCACTAAGGCGGGCGGCCGGTCCCTCGGGGTCGGCCGTCATGCTATGCGGGGGAAGGTCACCTCGATCACCGAGCGGTCATCCTCGATCTTGATCGCCACGGCCCCGCGCAGCTGGGCAGCGAATTGCATCAGCATCCGGCGCGGCAGCGCGACAAGGCCGGTGGTCGTTTCGGGCTGGAACTCGGGGACGATCGGGCCAACGACCTTGAGGCAGATGTCGTCGCCGCTTTCGATCAGCGAGACGTCCACCCCATGGGTCGCAACCGTGCGGGAGTTGAAATGGCTCCCGACGATCTCGGCCAGCGCCATGGCGAGAGGGACTGCGGCCTCGACCGGCATGCGGATCGGATCGAACCTCTTGCGCGCGACGCCAAGCCCGACGCCGTGGATCTCTTTCAGTCGGCGGACCACACCGGCGAGGATCTCGTCCATCGGCACATCGCGGCGGCCGGTCATGCTGTAAAGGCTGGAATGGGTCGAGGACAGCGCGATGACCCGGTTGATGAGGCCATCGAGAATCGTGCGGACCTCTTCGTCCCGGCTTTCGCGGCGATACATCCGCATGACCGAAGCGATGATCTGCAGGCTGTTGCCATTGCGGTGGTTGACCTCGCGCAGGAGCACGTCCTTGTCGACGATGAGGTTCTGCAGTTCCGCCTCTTCCTGCTCGATGGTGCGGATCAGCTGTTCATAGACGGCGTGGAGCTTCTGGATCTCGGCCGGGGCGTCGGTCATGTCTGGGACCATGATCCGGGTGCGGGTGGCGACATAATCGGACATCGAGCGCGACAGGGCGCGGACATGGCGTACGACGAGGCGGTTCGAGGCGAAACTGGCAGCGACCAGGGCGGCCAGCCAGGTCAGGACGGGCAGGAGATAGGGCGCGGCGGCGCTGGCGGGACTGAGGAGATCGGTCCCGGACCGCTGCCAGACCGACAGCAGGTAGAGATCCTTGGCCACGGGCGTCACCGAGACGATGCGGGGCTCATCGGGGCCATGCAGGAGTTCGGGCTTGCCGACGCGGTTGGGGAGCGAGGCGATGGACACGCCCTCGGGCAAGGCGGCGAGGAGGGAGCGGCTGGGGTCGGAGGAAACGAGGAGCGTCCCGTCGCCGCGGACCGTGGCAAGGTATTCCGGGCGCCAGAGCGTGACCGGGTCGGCATAATCCTGCGGGGCGACGGAAAGATAGGGCAGCGAGATGGCGATGACGCCGATCTGCGTTCCGTTCGCATCCTTGACCGGGTGGCTCACGGCAACCACGGCCGTGCCGGAGACCGGGCCGTGGGGATTGTACATCACCATCGGCTCGGGTTTGGCGATCATGCGCTGGAAAAGCGGGTTGTCCCCGAAATCATGGACGTCGCCGGTCGACGAGCAGGTCATAAGGCCGGACATCGGGATATAGGCGACCAGCGTGGCCGACGGCAGGCCCTCCGCCACGGCCTTGATCCGGCCGGTGCACTCCGCCCCTTCGCGGATCGCGAAGGCCAGCGCGCCGGCAAGCACCCGGGCCGAAGTCTGGGCGTCGGTGATCAGGTCGATCTGGCCCTGCACCGCCTTGAGCGAGGCGCCGGCGACCCCTTCCAGAGTGGTGGCCACGACCTCGTCCTGCGCCATCTGGGTCTGGACGACCGACAGGATGCCCAGCGGCATCAGCGCAAGCACGAGGGTGCCCCCCAGGCGGAAACCCAGGGTGCTGGTGGACAGATGGCCTTTTCGGGCCAAGTTCAGACCGCGATGGCGGATCGCAGCACGACCGCCTGCGTCGCCCCGTCGGTACCCGAGAACAGGTCCTCTCCTTCGGCAAGGTTCAGAAGTTCGGCGAGCCGCTTTCGCGCCCGGCTGGCGCGGCTTTTCACGGTGCCGATCGCGACGCCCATCATTGCGGAGGCTTCCTCGCAGGAAAAGCCGGACGCGCCGACAAGGATTAGCACTTCGCGGTGTTCCGGCGACAGAAGGTCGAAGGCGCGCTGGAAGTCCTGGAAGGCCAGCCGCGAGTCATGGGCGGGCTTCTCGGACAGGGAGGCAGCGTGGACGCCGTCAGTGTCCTGGACCTCGCGCCGGGTCTTGCGGAGGGCGGAATAGAAGGTGTTGCGCAGGATGGTGAAGAGCCAGGCGTCAAGGTTCGTCCGCGGGTCGAACTTGTCCATGTTCGACCACGCCTTCAGGATCGTGTCCTGAACAAGATCGTCGGCTTGGGTCACATCCCGCGCCAGACTGATCGCAAAGGCGCGCAGCCGGGGGATCGCCCCCGCCAGCCGGTCGCGCGGATCGATGACCGCTGGTTCGTCGGTCATGGCTTGCCGCCACCTTTCTCGGCTTCCTTCGCCTTGAGCTGCATGAGAAGCTCGCGGAAGCGATCGGGAAGCTCTTCGTTGAGCGCAGAGGTGTAGACCCTTTTCAGATTCTCGTCGATCTGCGCCCGGATCGCCTGCCTCTTCGGCGCATCCTCGTCTTTTTCTTTTCCCATCTTGCCTTGTTTCCCACTTCCTCACTCTGGACGAACGCTGTTGGTATACACTCGGTTCCACGGCGGAATCGGAAAATGTGAGGATTCTTTCACATTTCGGGAACCCGGTGGGACCTGCCGAGTTAAAGTCCCGATGTATTGCGAAGGATGGAGATACAATCGATGCTCGCACAGGACGCGGTGGACCTTTCGGCAACAGTTGCCCGTCACCTTCCCTATCTGCGCCGTTATTCCCGAGCACTGACAGGAAACCAGACCAGCGGCGACAGATATGCTGTCGCGGTGCTGGAGGCCGTGGTGGCCGAGCCCTCCACCCTGATGCAGCATGACGATGCCAAGGTTGCGCTGTTTTCTGTGTTCCATTCGGTCTGGTCCAGCTCTGGCGCGCCGGTGGCCGAGGCGGATGGCGGGTTGGCAGGGGTTGCCCAGGCGCATCTGGCGGGGCTGACCCCCAATTCGCGCGAGGCGCTGCTGTTGAACACGATCGAGGGCTTCGATCTGCGCGAGGTTGGCACGATCATGGGGGTCGATCCCTCCGAGGCGCGGCACCTGATCGACGTGGCCCTGCGCGAGATGGAGGATTCTGTCCGCGGCTCGGTCCTGGTGATCGAGGATGAGGCGATCATCGCCATGGACATCGCCGCCATCGTCGAAGGGATGGGCCACCGCGTCACCGACAACGCCCGCACCCATTCCGAGGCAGTGAAGATGGCCGCGGCCGACAAACCGGACCTGATCCTGGCCGATATCCAGCTGGCCGACAATTCCTCGGGCATCGATGCGGTGAACGAGATCCTGTCGCAGTTCGGCGATATCCCGGTGATCTTCATCACGGCCTTCCCGGAGCGGTTGCTGACCGGCGAGCGGCCGGAGCCGGCCTTCCTGATCAACAAGCCCTATACGGAAGAACAGGTCCGCTCGGCCGTAAGCCAGGCCATGTTCTTTTCATCGACCGAAAGCCTGCACGCCTGACCCTTCGGGGGTGCGGGGCGGGGGCATGATCCTTGGCGGGTGCACGTGCCAGATGCCGATCCCCCTCCGCGTCCGCCGACCGAAGCCGACGGGCTGCAGGTGCTGGTCACCGCTGGCGAGGCCTATCCCGCGCTGGAGCGGGCCTTCCTTGCGGCCGAGGCCGAGATCATCGCGGGTTTCCGGGTCTTTGACCTGAAGACCCGGCTGCGCTCGCCCGAGGGGTTGGCGGTGGGGCAGACCTGGTTCGACCTGGTGATCCATACGCTGCGGCGGGGGGTCAAGCTGACGCTGATCCTGTCGGATTTCGACCCCGTGGCGCGTCCCCGGCTGCATCGCGCGACCTGGCGGGCAGTGCGGATGTTCTGGGCTGCGGCTGATCTTGCCGGGCCGCAGGCGCGGTTGCAGGTGATCCCGGCGATGCATTCGGCGGTGGTCGGGATCGGCCCGCGGCTGCTGTTCTGGCCGTTGGTCCGGGCGCGACTGGCACGGGTGAGCCGGTGGCTGTGCCGCCTGTTGCCTGCGCAGCGCCGGGCGGCCCTGCGCGAGATGCCGGGGGTGCGCAGCCTGCTGACCTCGCCTGCAGAGGTTCGCCCCCGCCCGCGCTTCCTGGCCATGCCGCTGCTTTTCCCGGCCACCCACCACCAGAAACTGGCCGTATTCGACCGGCGTCGGCTGTATATCGGCGGGCTGGATCTGGACGAACGGTTCTACGACACGCCTGAACATCACCAGCCGGGCCATGAGACCTGGCATGACGTCCAGCTGATGGTCGAGGGTCCGGTGGCGGCGGATGCGCAGGCGCATCTGGAGAGCTTCCTCGCCGCCGTCGCGGGAAAGGCCGAACCCTTGTCGCAGGCGCCGGACCGCGAGGGATTGCGGCTGGTTCGCACGCTGTCGCGGCGGCATCGGCGCTGGGCAGGGCGCCACATCGCGCCCGAGCCGCTGGTGACCGAGATCGACGCCGCGCACCACGCGGGGATCGATAAGGCCGAGCGACTGATCTATGTCGAGACCCAGTATTTCCGCGACCGCCGCCTGGCCCGCCATCTGGCGCATGCGGCCCGGCGCAATCCGCGGCTGCAGATGATCCTGATCCTGCCGGCCGCCCCGGACGACGTGGCCTTCGAGGGATCCACCGGACTTGACGCGCGATTGGGCGAGTTCCTGCAGTCGCGGGCCCTGCGCATCCTGCGGCGGGGTTTCGGGCGGCGGCTGTTCATCGGCGGGGCAGCGCAACCCCGGCGCAGCCGTGCGCGGGGGCGGGCGCAGCTGCGCGGGGCAGAACTGGTCTATATCCATGCCAAGGTCAGCATCTTTGATGACCGCCGGGCCATCGTCTCGTCGGCGAACCTGAACGGGCGTTCGTTGCGTTGGGATACCGAGGCGGGGCTGGTGATCGAACGGCCCGAGGCGGTAACGGCGCTGCGGCGGCGGCTGATGGAGCATTGGCTGCCCCAGGACGCCGGGGCGGATTTCTTTGACCCGGACCGCGCGCTGCTGGCCTGGTGGCGGTTGGCGACGCGCAACGCGAAGCTGGCACCCGCCCGCCGGCGTGGCTTCATCCTGCCCTATGACCAGAAATCGGCCGAGGCTTTCGGCCGTGCCTTCCCCCTCGTTCCCGACGAGATGGTCTGACCCCCGGCGGATTCCCGCGCAGGGCGTGCCCGTCGCCGGAACTCGCCCCCATGCACCACGTTGATCCGGGCAAGCGGCGCCGGGGGCGTCGCACCACCTTGAGATACACAGGAGAGTCCCGTGAAAACGCTGCTCATGACCACTGCCATCATGGCGGGCCTTGCTGCTCCGGCACTGGCCCAGGACGCCAATACGATGTTCCAGACCGAGGCCGCCGGCCCTTCGGTGACCGCCTCGGACCTGATCGGCGCGCGGATCTATGCCAGTGAGGCTGCCGTGGATGCCGAAGGCTATGCGGGCGTGCAGGAAGGCTGGAACGACATCGGCGAGGTGAATGACCTTGTGATCGGCCGCGACGGCACCGTGGATGCGGTGCTGGTCGATATCGGCGGGTTCCTTGGGATCGGCGAGCGCCAGGTTGCCGTCGACATGGCCGCGCTGCGCTTTGTCCAGGATGACGCGACGGATGCAGACGACTGGTTCCTGGTGATGCAGGCCGACCGCGCCTCGCTGGACACCGCGCCGGAATGGGTGATGCCGGGTCAGGATACCCGGGCGGAAGTCCAGACTGACGCCACGACCGGCGAAGGGGCGATGACGGATGGCGCCGCAGCCACCGATGGCGCTACCGGCGAAGTCGTGGTGACGGACGATGCCGCGACCGCTCAGACCCAGGCCGAGATCGATGCGCAGGCCCAGGCGGATGCGCAGGCCCAGGCTGACGCCAACGCCAACGCCGACGCCGACGCCACCCTGCCCGCTGACGGCACCGTGGCGGCGGATGTCGATGCCGGCGCCCGTGGCACGATGACCCTGCCGGAAGGGTATACCTCGGTCGACCGCACGGTTCTGACCGCCGAGATGCTGACCGGCGCGAATGTCCGCGACATGAACGATTCCTCGATTGCCGAGATCTCGGATCTGGTGCTGACCGGCGACGGGCAGGTTACTGACGTGATCCTTGATGTTGGCGGGTTCCTGGGCATCGGTGCCCGGTCGGTTGCGATCCCGCTGGACCGTCTGACCGTCGCCCAAGGCGGTGCCGGGGATGTGGCGATCTGGGTCGACATGTCCAAGGAAGAGCTGGAAGCCCTGCCGGAACACCAGATGTAAGGCGGGACGACTGCAAAGAAGGGGGCCCGCGCCATCCGGCGCGGGCCTTTCTAATGCGCGGCGCGGGTTGTGGACTTGGGCGGCAGCGGAAACTCCAGCCGGATCGAAAGACCCCGCTCATGGTAGGTGCGGGTCAGGGTGCCGGAAAGCTCACCCTTCAGGCTGGCGTCGATCAGGCGCGAGCCGAAGCCGGCGGCGCGGGTCGTATCGTCGCCGGTGCTGTCGAAGCTCTCTTGCCAGTCGACCACAAGACACGTCCCCGCGCCCGGTCCGCCCGTGAGGGTCCAGAGGATGCGCAGGCCCTCGCCATTGGGGGAAAGCCCGCCATATTTCATCGCATTGGTCACGAGTTCATGCGCGACGATGGCGAAGGCATGGGCCTGCCGTTCGTCCAGGATCACCGTGGGGCCGTCCAGCACCTGGTCAACCTCGTCGCCGTCGAAGCACTGGCGCAGTTCCGTTCGCAGGATCGCCCGGACCTCGGCCTGGGGCAGGGTGGTGCCGGCAAGGATTTCCTGCACCGCGGCCATGGCCTGGAGGCGGGCGTCGAAGGTTTCGGCAAAGCTCTTCACGTCGCTTGCCCCCCGCGCGCTTTGGCGGGCGATCGACTGGATGCGGGCGATGTGGTTCTTGATCCGGTGCTTCATCTCGCTGAGCAGAAGCCCGCGATAATCCGCGTCGCGCGCGGCGGCGGCAGCGAGGGCGCGGGCCTGTTCGGCCTCATGCATCCGGGCATTCACGGCGGCCGCGGCCGCGCCTGCGAAGAGGAGCGAGATCAGGCCGACGAGGATGCTGCCCAGATGGCGCCGATAGGGGGAGGAGGGGGAAATCTCGCGGATGGTGAAGCGCCATTGCCGTCCGACCAGTTCGACGGTCTGCGAAAGGGTCAGCCCGTCCGGGTCGAGATTTTCATGGCTGGAATAGATTGGCTGGTCCGGCGCGCCGGTGTCGACCACGGTGACAGAAACACGAAGCGCCGGGCCTTCTGCCAAAGCCGCGCGTACAAGGTCGCCGCCGCGGAAGGGGGCGTAGACGAAGCCGGTCACGGGCGGCACAGTGGTGTCCCCGAAGGCAAGGTAGACGAGGAAGCCCGTCTGCTTGTCGAGCGTGATTTCCTGCACCAGTTCGACGGGCCCGCTCATTTGCGGCAGGCCGCTGGCGATGGCGCGATCCATCGCGTTGCGGCGGGTCGTCTCGGCGTACATGTCAAAACCGAGTGCGGCGAGGTTGCGGTCGGTGACCGGGCCGATCATCACGATGGGAGTGCGCCAAGGCTCGGTCGTGGCAGGGCGGATCTCGGTGTCGATGCGGTAGCGAACCTCGATTTCGGCCTCGGTCTCGGCGGCGGCCGTGGCGGGAATCATGCGGGCGAAGCCTACGCCCTGCACACCGCCCAGTGCATGGGCGAGGTCGATGGTCGAAAGGAAGCGGTCGAAGGCCAGGCGGTCAAGCTCGCCCCCGTGGGCGGCAAGGAAACCGCGGGTTGCCTGCAGGAGGACCACGTGCTTTTCCAGCCGCGAGACCACCCTGTCGACGACGATGTCGGCGGTGGTCTGGAAGCTGCTGCGGATGCGCTGGGTCTCGACCACCCAGACGGCCCAGACCAGCCCGACCCCGAAGGCCGACGCAGCAAGAAACACCAGCACGGAAAGTGGCGCGACCCGACGCGCCATCACGGCGGGCCGGACAAAATGGGGCGGTTGGGTAGCACGCTCGTCATCTGACCTGACCCTTCTGGCCGGCTCGGACCCTGAAACTCCCCGATCCGGCGAAAACAGTCAACCAGATGCAATCGCAAGGTGCGGGTCGCGTCAAAGGGACGCGGCGCGAGCGGCGGCCGCGCCATCGGGCGCGGCCGCTGGACGGTTACTTCAGTCGCGACACGACACCGTCGGCAAAAGCCTCGATCAGGCGGTTGTAGGCGCCGGTGGTGTCGGTGGACAGCACGATCACGGCCCCTTCCGGCACGATGATCTGCGCCGTTTCCAGCGTCACGGTCAGTTCATAGGCGTCGTTGTTGGGGTGGTCGGTGTCATCCTTGATGTTCACCTGACCCACCAGCACCGCATCGCCCATGTTCAGCTCACGTTCGAAGGCGGTGGCCAGCTCGACCTCGCGGATATCGACGATGATCTCGGCGCCGTCATTCGCGATCCGGTCCGTCACGCGGGCGGCGATGGCATTCTCGAGGTCGGTTTCCAGATTCGCCCAGAAGCTCGCGGCCTGTTCGTTGTTCAGCGCGGTAAGGTCAGCGCTGACGTCGATCTTCTTGATCGCATCCACCGCGCCAAAGGCCGAGGTCGCGAGGACGCCGGCCAGCGCGGTCGCAGCAAGGGTTTTCATGCGGAACATGGTTGTCTCCATTTACAGATGCCGTTTTGGCAATACGGAGACTTAACGCCGTGGGGAAACGCGGGTTCCCTGGGGAGCGGGCGGGGGGATGACCCCCGCCCTTGGGTCATCAGCCTTCCGGCGGCAGGATGACCGCGTCGATGACGTGGATGACGCCGTTGGACGCTTCGACATCCGGGCCCGAGATCACGGCGCCGTTCACCTTCGGCCCGCCGTCGAGCGTGATGGTGATGTCCGCGCCCTGCACGGTCGCGGCGGTCATGCCCTCGCTCAGGTCGGTCGACATGACCTTGCCGGGAACGACGTGGTAGGTCAGGACGGCAACGAGCTGGTCCTTGTTCTCGGGCTTCAGCAGCTCATCGACGGTTCCCTCGGGCAGGGCGGCGAAGGCGGCGTCAGTCGGCGCAAAGACGGTGAACGGGCCTTCGCCCTTCAGCGTCTCGACCAGCCCCGCGGCTTCGAGGGCGGCGGCCAGCGTGGTGAACGAACCCGCGGCGACGGCGGTGTCGACGATGTCCTTCGAGTGGCCGCCCGCGAAAGCAGGCATGGCGAAGGTGGTGGCGGCGGTCAGCGCAAGAAAGGTTCTGCGGATCATAGGGTCACTCCTCTTGATCGGTATGCCGTCATTGGCGTGGCGATATATGGATCAGCCCCGGCGACGGATCACTCAAAGATATCCGTGGGATACCCTTGCCTGGCGGGCGGCGCGCACTAAGCCCCGGCCTTCCGTGCGTTCAAGTCAAATGGATGTGAAAGCCGGTGATCGCCGGGGTCGGCGTGTTACAGTCCCGTCCCGCAGACGTGAGCGGCCCGGCTTTGCCTTTCCGCGTGATCGGCACATGTCTGGCAAAAGGGATGGAGGACAGGATGCGCAGGCTTGGTTGGTCGGATGTGACCGCGAAATCGCTCTGGCTGAATCGGCGCCAGCTCATTGCTGGCGGGGCGGCGCTGGCAGCAACCCCGGCGCTGGCCCGGATCGAGGCTGCGCCAAGCGGCTATTCCACTGACCTTGCGCCGAACACCTTCGAGGAGATCACCAGCTACAACAACTTCTATGAGTTCGGCACCGACAAGGGCGATCCCGCGCGCCATGCCGGCGGGCTGACCACGGATCCCTGGTCGATCGTGATCGACGGGCTGGTCGATCGCCCCGGCACTTATGACCTGGCCGATGTGGTCCGCGAGCAGCCGCTGGAGGAACGCATCTATCGCTTCCGCTGCGTCGAGGCCTGGTCGATGGTGATCCCCTGGATCGGGTTCGAGCTTGCAGGCCTGCTGAACCGGGTGGGCGTACAGCCGGGGGCAAGGTTCGTGGCTTTCGAGACGCTGGTCCGGCCCGAAGAGATGCCTGGCGTGGCGTCGCCCTTCATCCAGTGGCCCTATCGTGAGGGGCTGCGGCTGGACGAGGCGATGCATCCGCTGACGATCCTCGCCACCGGACTGTATGGCGAGGAGATGCCGAAGCAGAATGGCGCGCCGATCCGGCTGGTGGTGCCGTGGAAATACGGGTTCAAGTCGATCAAGTCGATCGTGCGGATCAGCCTGACCGCGGATATGCCGCCGACGACGTGGAACATGCTCCAGCCGCAGGAATACGGCTTCTATGCCAATGTGAACCCGAAGGTAGACCATCCGCGCTGGAGCCAGGCGAGCGAACGCCGCGTCGGAGCGGGACTTTTCGCAGGACGCGAGGATACGTTGATGTTCAACGGCTATGAGGCCGAGGTCGCGAGCCTTTACGCCGGCCAGGACCTGGCGGTCGACTATTGATGGAGCGGCTGAACGGCCTTGCGAGACGGCTGCCGACCTGGGTGGTCTATGGGCTGGGCCTGGTGCCACTGGCGTTCCTGATCTGGGGCGCTGCGACCGGCGGCCTCGGGGTCGAGCCGGTGAAGGCGATAGAGCATCGGCTGGGGGAGCTGGGCCTGCAGTTCCTGCTTGCATCGCTGGCGATCACGCCGTTGCGGCGGATCGGCCTGAACCTGATCCGGTTCCGCCGCGCGCTTGGGCTGCTGTCCTTCTTCTATATCGCGCTGCATCTGGTGGCCTGGATCTGGCTCGACATGGGCCTGCGCTGGGCCGAGATGGCGGCTGACCTGGTGAAGCGTCCCTATGTGATGCTGGGCATGCTGGGATTCGTGGCGATGATTCCCCTCGCGGTGACTTCGACCAATGCTGCGATCCGGCGGATGGGGCCAGTCGCCTGGGGCCGGCTGCACCGCTTGACCTACGCCGCGATTCTGGCCGGGCTGGCCCATCTGACGCTGGTTTCGAAGGTCTGGACCACCGAGATTCTGGTCTATCTCGCCCTTGGGACGCTGCTTCTGGCCGCCCGTCTGCTGCCACGCCGCAAGGCGACGCCGCGCCTCGCATCCTGAGAGTCACAAAGTTGCGGGATACGGGCGTCAGTTGTGGTTAATCTTTCGCCAACCCCAAGATTTTGCGGCCATTTCCGCCCCTGCCAAAATTTTTGCCGGAATCTGTTTTTTGCCTCTTGCGGGTTTCGGCTGTGGTCCGTAAATACCCCTTCACCGAAGCGGGGACGCGGCGGTGGCGGACGGAGCGGACGGAAACGGAAGCTGGTTCGGAACATCTGAAGGCAAGGCGCGGGGGATACGCCAGGGATCTGGCGGGTCACACGTTTTTTGTCTGGGGATAGCTCTTTGACATTGAAGGAAGAGAAGGGATATGCGGGCGGTTTGGGCGCATCGGC
>JARFTV010000025.1:63271-63647 GCA_029289325.1 Alphaproteobacteria bacterium | reverse complement strand
ACGGATACCCCCAGTTCATCCCCGTATTTGATCATATTGGGCGGAAGAAAAGCATCCCTACAAGCGATTCCTTCCCCGTCAGTTGGCCATCGGCGCTCTTTTCCGCGCCCAGGGGGCGGCGCGCTCAACCTCTGCGCACAAGGCGATCAGCAGTTCATCCTGGCCGAAAGCGGCCGCCAGATGCACCCCGATCGGCAGGCCCGAGGCTGACCAGCCCAAGGGCAGGCTCGCCGCCGGCTGGCCCGAGGCGTTGAAGACCGCGCAGAAGGGGGAATAGGCGAAGATTCCCTTCGGCCCGGTCCGGTAGCCGACATAATCCTCGGTGTCGTGGTTGAAGCGCCCCACCTTGGCGGGCGGTTCGGTCAAGGTGGCCGAC
>JARFTV010000025.1:62615-63261 GCA_029289325.1 Alphaproteobacteria bacterium | reverse complement strand
TCCGGCCCGTCCTGGAAGAACTGTGCCATCTGGCGACCGAAGGCATGGATCTCGCCCACCGCCTGCAGATAGCGTGTCGGATGAAGCGTTTGCGCATGGGCCCAGGCGCCACGGCCCACGCCCTCGACCTCCTCGGCGCCGGGTGCCCGGTCGCCAAGCTTGGACCGGATCGACAGCGCGGTCCCGACCCCGACGATATCGGTCCAGGCCCGCATCATCATCGGCACGTCGGCCCTGGGCCGCGCCGGCTCGACATGATGACCAAGCGCCTCCAGAAGCCTCCCCGCCGCGCGCACTGCCTCGGCCACCTCGGGATGGATCGGCTCGCCCGTGAAGGTCGTGTCGCAGATCCCCACCCGCAGCCGCCGCGGCGGGCGGCTGATCGCCGCCGCATGGCCTTGCCCCAGCGGAGGGGCCACATAGGGCGCGCCAAGGTCCGGCCCCTCGCAGGCGTCCAGCATCACCGCCGTGTCGCGGACGGATCGCGTCAGGAAACCGTCGATCGCCATCCCCGCCCAGCCCTCGCCCGCATAAGGTCCGTCCGGGAGCCGCGCCCGCGTCGGCTTGAAACCGAAAAGCCCGCAGGACGCCGCCGGAATCCGCACCGACCCGCCCCCGTCCGAGCCATGGGCCATGGCGACGATCC
>JARFTV010000025.1:54817-62605 GCA_029289325.1 Alphaproteobacteria bacterium | reverse complement strand
CCGCTGCGGCCGCCCCGCCGGACGAGCCTCCGGGCGTGTGGTCCGGATCCCACGGATTCCGCGTCGGCCCGCCATAGACGGCAGCCTCGGTCACCGCGCCCACGCCCCCCTCGGGTGAGGTCGTCCGCCCGAAGGTCACGACACCGGTGGCCTTCATCCGGGTGAAGATGCTGGAATCCTGCCCGTAAACCGTGTTCGCCAGCAGGCGAGAGCCATTGTGGCTTGGAAAGTCCCGCGCCTCGGCGCCCAGATCCTTGATCAGGAAAGGCACACCCCGGAAGGGACCCGCTGGCAGACCCTCGGCGATCGACCGCCGCGCGACCTCTTCCCGCACCAGCACCACTGCGTTCAGCGCCGGGTTCCGCGCCTCGACCGCCGCCAGCGCCGCATCCAGAAGCTCGTTCGGACTCACCTCGCCCTTGGCCACCAGCCCCGCCAGTTCCGTTGCATCCGTCGCGCCCAGATCACCGATCATCCTGCTCTCCTTTTTCCCTGAACCTGCCCGTCCCGCCCGCCGGGGTCCAGCCCATCCCCGCCGCCCGAAGGTCGATTTCCGTCCGATCTTCTCCTTCGCCAAATATCCTCTGGGGGTTTGGGGGGCGAAGCGCCCCCAACGACCGAGGAGGAGGCGAAGGCCGACGACGAGACGAAGGGCTTGCGCGGAACGCGCTCCTTCCGACAGGCGTCCCGGGCGGTGGAGGGTGGTCAGGGGGCCAGCCGTAGCTCCTGCCGCAACTCCCCGCCGCTGCCGAAGATCAGGATCCGCTCGTCCGCCGTGACGACCGCGATCCAGCCCTCGCCGAAGGTCACCGCCCGCGCCTCGGCCCCGGCGGGCAGCGCAAAGCCCTCGGGCAACGCGGGGGCAGGGGCGCCGACCATCTGCGGCATCCGGGTGACAAGCAGGGCGACCACGGTTATGACACCGCCGATCATCGTCAGCATCAGGACGATCACCAGCCATTTCAGAAGCCGCAGGCTGGGCGGCAGGGCCGGATCGGGGGCGTCGATGGGGTCAGACATGGACGAGACTTTCGATGACGAGGCAGAGATCCTGACCGTCACCATCGGCGAGGAGGCTCCCTCCCGTCTTGATAAGGCGCTTGCCGCCGCCGTGCCAGAGGAAGCCTCCCTCTCGCGCTCGCGCCTTTCCCGGATGATCGCCGAGGGTGCCGTCTCGCGGGATGGGGTGCCGGTCACCGATCAGAAGGCCCGCGTCGCGGCGGGAGAGGTCTACAGCCTCCGCCTTGATCCGGCCGAGGAGATCGCCACCCTGCCCGAGGCGATCCCGCTTTCGGTCGTCTGGGAGGATGCCGAGCTGATCGTCGTCGACAAGCCGGTCGGGATGGTCGTCCACCCGGCACCCGGCACGCCCTCGGGCACGCTGGTCAACGCGCTTCTCCACCACTGCGGGGACACGCTTTCCGGGATCGGCGGGGCGAAACGTCCGGGGATCGTCCACCGGATCGACAAGGACACCTCCGGCCTTCTGGTCGTGGCCAAGACCGACCGGGCGCATCACGGTCTGGCCCGCCAGTTCGAGGAACACTCGGTCACCCGGCGCTACCTCGCGGTCGTGCATGGGGTGCCGATGGCCTCGGACCCGCGGCTGCGGGGCCTGCGGGGGGTGACGATGGAGGCGGGGGGCGTGATCCGGATCGCGACCAACCTTGCCCGGCACCGGACCGACCGGCAGCGGCAGGCCGTCGTCTGGGAGGAGGGCCGCCACGCGGTCACCAGGGTCCTGGTGGTCGAGCCCTTCGCCGACCAGGCGGCGCTGGTCGAGTGCTGGCTGGAGACCGGGCGGACCCATCAGATCCGGGTCCACCTGTCCTATGCCGGGCACGGCCTGGTCGGGGACCAGACCTACGGCGGGCGGCGGAAGGTGGCCGGGAAGGTCGCGGGGGCGGAGGTGGCGAACCTGTTTCCCCGGCAGGCGCTGCATGCGGCGACACTCGGGTTCGACCATCCGGTGACGGGGGAGCGGCTGGAGTTTGCCGCACCCCTGCCGGGGGACATGGAGGGGCTAGTCGCGGCCCTGCGCGGGGGCTGAGGGGCAGATCTGTCCACGGTGGACAATTCTGGATAAAGATTTGTTTACAATGACTTGAGTGCGGGCGTTAACTGTTTGACAACCTTTACCCGCCCCGCTTGCGGAGGCCCGAGCCGCGCGGTAGACTAACCGGGCACGGGCCGCGATTGGCCCTGGGAGTGCGCCCCATGCCGGAGATTGTGGCAACCTGCTGATCGTCATCCGCCCCCGCCGGGGGCCAAGGATGGCGCGAGAGGCCGCCGAAGCGCGTGATGCCTTCGTCCGGCCCGGCATGGCTTGCGACTTCGGAAATTCCAATGAACATCTCACGAAACGAGCAGCGCGTGCTGCACGTTCTGGCCCTGGGGGGCTACATCGACCATGCGCGAAACGGCCGCAAGATCGAGGCGGTTCTGTGCGTGACCCGCGACGGGTTGATCCTGAGCGATTGCACCCTGCCGGTCTTCCGGCGGCTGCGGCAGAAGCGACTGATCGCCTCGGAAGGCGGCGGCCCCTACCGCATCTCGCGGCTTGGGCGGCTGTCGGTCCGGGCGCAACTGGACAATCAGGGCTGACCCTCCCGGTCCTGCCATCGGCCCCGCGCCTTGACGGGCGTGGGAGCCTCCGGCGGGGATATTTGGAGAAGAGAAAGACCTTCTGCACGGTCTGGACCGGCGGTGGGTTGACGCGATCGGGGCGGTGCTTGCGCCGCTTCGGGAATCGGCGGGCGCGTCGGGAAGCAGGGCCGGTTCGGGGCCGGTCTGACAATCATGTGATAGCGCCTGACATGATCGTTTCCGTCCCTGCAGGGAACGTGCAGTTGCACTAGAACGTTCAGTACGTTCTGCACTTGCAGCGTGGGGCGAGTTACTTTAGGTTATCAACATCCCGGGGGCGCTGACGCACCGGGAAGAACAGGGGGCAAGATGAGCACCTATCAGAACCTACCCGCACCGAGCCCCGAGCAGGGGCTGAACCGGTATCTCCAGGAAATCCGGAAGTTTCCGCTGCTGGAGCCGGAAGAGGAATACATGCTGGCCAAACGCTGGGTCGATCACCAGGATGCTGGCGCGGCGCACCAGCTGGTAACGAGCCACCTGCGGCTGGCGGCGAAACTTGCCATGGGCTATCGCGGCTATGGTCTGCCGCAGGCGGAGGTGATCAGCGAAGCGAATGTGGGCCTGATGCAGGCCGTGAAGCGGTTCGACCCGGAAAAGGGGTTCCGTCTGGCGACCTACGCGATGTGGTGGATCCGCGCCTCGATCCAGGAATACATCCTGCGGTCCTGGAGCCTGGTGAAGCTGGGGACCACCAGCGCGCAGAAGAAGCTGTTCTTCAACTTGCGCAAGGCCAAGGCCAAGGTCGGCGCGCTGGAAGAGGGCGACCTGCGGCCCGAGAATGTCAAGCAGATCGCCAAGGACCTGTCGGTCAGCGAGGACGAGGTCATCGACATGAACCGCCGTCTTTCGGGCTCGGACGCGTCGCTGAACGCGACGGTCGGCTCGGACGGCGACAGCGCGACGCAGTGGCAGGACTGGCTGGAGGATGAGGACAGCGACCAGGCCGGGGCCTATGCGGAAAAGGACGAGCTTGACGCCCGCCGCGCGCTTCTGGTGCAGGCGATGTCGGTCCTGAACGACCGCGAGAAGGACGTGCTGATGCAGCGCCGGCTGGCCGAGGATCCGGTCACGCTGGAGGAACTGTCGGAAAGCTATGGCGTCAGCCGGGAGCGGATCCGCCAGATCGAGGTCCGCGCCTTCGAGAAGCTGCAGGCGAAGATGCGGGAGTTGGCAAAGTCGAAGGGCATGGCGGTCCCGGCCTAGGCGGGCGCCGATTTCTTCGAAGAAATCGGACCGGAGCCTTCAAAGGCTCCGGTCCGGAGTTTTTGAAAACTCCGGCTTGCGCCGGGAGGGTTTTCGTTGATCCCAAGGTCTGCCGGGGGTAGGGAAGCGCCCATGCGCATGATAGATACGTTCCTGAAGCCGATGCACCCCGAGGGGTGGAAATTCGTTCCCGTCTTTGCGGCGGTCAGCCTGGTGCTGTTCTGGATCTGGGAACCCCTGGGCTGGATCGGCCTTGGGCTGACGGTGTGGTGCTATTACTTCTTCCGCGACCCGCGCCGGGCGGTGCCCGAGAACACCGGGCTGCTGGTCAGCCCTGCCGATGGCGTGGTCAGCCTGATCGAGCGGGCGGTGCCCCCGGCGGAGCTTGGGCTGGGGCCGGAGGCCCTGATGCGGGTCTCGGTCTTCATGTCGGTCTTCAACTGCCATGTGAACCGTGCGCCCATCGCGGGGCGGATCACGGCGGTGGCCTACCGGCCGGGCAAGTTCTTCAACGCCTCGCTGGACAAGGCGTCGGAGGAGAATGAACGCAACGCGCTGGCGATCGAGATGGCGGATGGCCGCAAGATCGCGGTGGTGCAGATCGCGGGGCTCGTGGCGCGGCGGATCATGTGCTGGAAGAAGCCGGGCGATACGGTGCGGACGGGGGAGCGGTTCGGGCTGATCCGCTTTGGCAGCCGGCTGGATGTCTACCTGCCCGAGGGCGTGGCGCCCCAGGTCGCGCTGGGCCAGACCATGGTCGCGGGGGAGACGGTGATCGCCTTCATCGGCCAGGACGCCCCGGCCCGGGCGGCGCGGATCGAGTAGATGTCCCAGGTCCCGCCAGAGCCGCCGCGCCAGCTTCTGCTGCTGAAGCTCTTGCCCAATCTCGTCTCGATCCTTGCGCTGTGCGCGGGACTTACGGCGATCCGGTTCGCGATTGCGGGGAATTTCCCGATGGCGGTGCTGCTGATCGGGACGGCGGCGGCGCTGGACGGGTTGGACGGGCGGCTGGCGCGGATGCTGAAATCGGAGAGCGCGATCGGGGCGGAGCTGGATTCGCTGTGCGATTTCGTGAACTTCGGGGTCACGCCGGGGCTGGTTCTGTACCTTTGGGGGCTGCGGCCCGAGACGAGCTTCGGCTGGATCGCGGTTCTGGTCTATGCGGTCTGCTGCATGTTGCGGCTGGCGCGGTTCAACGTCGGACACAAGGCTCCGGCGGGCGAGGTGGCGGAGAAGTCGAGCTTCATCGGCGTGCCGTCGCCCGCGGGGGCGATGCTGGCGCTGGTGCCGATGTATCTGGTGCTGGCGCTGGATCAGGCGATCAGCCTGCCGCCGCAGCTTGTGGCGCTGTGGATGATCGCGGTGGGCGCGCTGATGATCAGCCGGGTGCGCACGCCCTCGCTGAAGCGGATCACCATTGCGGCCGATCTTGCGCGCTATGTGCTGGTGGGGCTGGTGATCGTCGTCGCGGCCCTGCTGACCTATCCCTGGGTCACGCTTCTGGCGCTGTCGCTGGTCTATCTGGCAGGGATCCTGGTCCTGTTCCTGCGCGGGTTGCGGCAAGTCGCCGGTTAGGCCCGCTCGCGCCGCTTTGGCTTGCAATCGGCGCCGCAATGCTCAGTCTGTGGTTGAAAAGCCAAAGGAATCATGTGCATGCAAGCAGAAGCGATCCAACGCAGCTACCGCCGCTGGGCGCCGATCTACGACCTGGCCTTTGGCCGGATCACCCAGGGAGGCCGGCTTCTGGCCGCGAAACATGTCAATGCGCAGGGCGGTTCGGTGCTTGAGGTCGGGATCGGCACCGGGCTGGCGCTGGAATATTACAGCCCCAAGGTCCGGGTGACGGGGATCGACCTGTCCGAGGACATGCTGCGCGAGGCGCGCCTCCGGGTCGAGCGGCGGGGATTGCGCAACGTGGCGGGGCTGCACCAGATGGATGCGACCCGGGTCGAGCTGCCGGATGCGAGTTTCGACCATGTCGCGGCGATGCATATCATGTCGGTCGTCCTCGATCCCGAGGCGGTGCTGGCCGAGATGGCCCGGCTGTGTCGTCCCGGCGGGTCGGTCCTGATCGCCAACCACTTCGCCGGCCGGGCAGAGGGCTGGTCGCTGGCCGAACGCCTTGCCGCGCCCCTGGCGAACCTCTTGGGCTGGCATTCCGATTTCCCGATCGAGCGGGTGATGGGCCATCCGAAACTGCATCTGGTCGAGCAGGTGCAGGTCCGTCCCTTCGGCCTGATGACCTTCCTGCGCTTCCGGCGGCTTGAATAACCCGGCCGCATCTGCCCAAACTGGGCAGAAGGATTCCTGGGAGAGGCAAGCAATGAAACCAGTCAGATGGGGCGTCCTTGGCGCTGCGAAATTCGCGCGCGAGCATATGGCTCCGGCGATCCATGCCGCTCAGGGCGCCGAGCTTGCGGCCCTGGCCACCTCGGACCCTGCCAAGGCCGAGGGGTTCCGCGCCTTCTGTCCGGGGCTGGTGGTCCATCAGGACTATGAGGCGCTGCTTGCCGATCCGACGATCGACGCGGTCTATGTTCCGCTTCCCAACCACATGCACGTGGAATGGACGCTGAAATGCCTGGCCGCGGGCAAGCATGTCCTGACCGAAAAGCCCATCGCGCTGAAGGCGCGCGAGATCGACCAGATCATCGCGGCGCGAGATCGCTCGGGTCTTCTGGCGGCGGAAGCCTACATGATCGTGCACCACCCGCAGTGGCAGCGCGCGAAGGAATGGTTCGAGGCCGGCGAGATCGGCGAACTGGTCCATGCCGATGTGGCCTTCAGTTTCAACCTGACCGAGGGCGGCAACATCCGCAACAAGCCCGAGACTGGCGGCGGGTCCTTGCGGGATATCGGGGTCTATACCTTCGGCTGCGCCCGGTTCGTTACCGGGGCGGAGCCCGTTGACCTGTCGGCCCGGCTGCGCCGCGACAACGGGGTGGACGTCTTCGCCCAGGTCGCGGGGATAATGGAGGGGCCTCGGGGGCGCTTCACCTATGGTTCCACGACCTCGATGCGGATGTACAACCGGCAGGTGGCGACCTTCCAGGGCACCAAGGGCATGATCCGGCTGGAGGGCGGGCCGTTCAACGCGAATGTCAACGATCTCGCCGAGGTCGAGCTGCATCAGGACGGCAACCGGGTGACGGTGGAGCGGTTCCCCACCGCGAACCAGTACAAGCTGCAGGTCGAGGCCTTCTGCCGCTCGGTCCGCGAGGGGGTGGCCTATCCCTGTCCGCTGGAATTCGTGCGCGGGACGCAGGCGATGATGGACCGGGTCTACGACGTCGCGGTCGATATCTGAGCCCGCCGCGGTGCGGCGTGGAATTCGGGTTGCGCCTGACGGCGCTGTGATATGCTCGGCCCTGCGGGGGCAGATCCGGCCTTTGTCGGGTCCGCCAACCGTCCCCCGTGCTTCAGCTGGAAAGCGCCGCCAATGTCTGAAGACCTGACTGCAAGTTCCGAGGGTTACCTCGCGCCGCTGGACCGCGCGCGGCGGTTCCTTGAGCGACGGGGAACGACTCTGCCGGATGCGGCGCTGCGGGCGCTGGCGCGGGAGGTGATTCTGCGGGTGTCGCGCGCTGCCGAGGTGCCGGAGGCGCAGCTTCTGGGCTGGCGGGCGGGGCGCGAGGAGATCGCGGCGCTGTGCGAGGCGCTGCTGTCGCCCGACGATGCGGCGGCGGCCGAGATGGTGCGCGCGGCCCGGCTGGCGGGGATGCCGGCGGCGGTGCTTTACCACATCTATATCGCGGGCGCGGCCCGGCTCTTGGGCGAACGCTGGGATCGGGACGAGGCCTCGGTCCCGCAGGTGATCATCGGGGCGGGGCGCGTCTATGGCATCCTGCGCGAGATGCGCGAGGCGTTTCTGACGGAACGGCTGACGGCGCCGCCGGGCGCGGAGGCGGTGTTTGCCAGCATCCCCGGCGAGACGCA
>JARFTV010000025.1:49289-54807 GCA_029289325.1 Alphaproteobacteria bacterium | reverse complement strand
GAACGGCTGGGACATCACCCTGCGGTTGGGTCTGGGCCATGCGGCGCTGGTCGAGGAGATCGCGGAGCTTGCGCCGACGATGGTCGGGCTGTCCTCGGCGCTCAGCTCCTCCACCTTCGCGATCGCGCGGCTGATCGTGGCGCTGCGGGTGCGCTGCCCCCAGGTCTGGATCCTCTTGGGCGGCCATGCTGCCGCCATCGATCCCGAGATCGCGGCCCTGGTCGATGCGGATGCCGCCGCGGCCGATATCGATACGGGGGCCGCGCTGATGGCCGCGCATCTAGAGCGGTTGAACCGGCTGGCGGGGCGGGTGCCTACTTGATCTGCATCAGGGACGGTCCCAAGTCCCAAGGGTAGGCTGTTGATATGGCCTGAGTTCAGCCGAGATGACGGAGGCAAAGATGAAGGTACCGCAAACCCTATTCCTTCTGGCTGCGGATCGCGATTTCCGCTTGCTGCGCGGCACGGCGGGATCATTGGACGAGCTGGAGCATCGCACGGCCGATGACTTCGAGGATGTCTATGATCGCGGCACCGGTTCGCCGGGTCGGAACCGGGCTGCGACGGTCACGTTCGGCACGACCGAGCTGGACGACCGGGAAGAGCGTCGCCGCTTTGCCCGCCACGCCGTCGCGGCGCTGGAGGCGCAGTGGTCGGCCGGAAAGGCGCAGCGGATTGCTCTGGTCGCGGGGCCCAAGATGCTTGGGGAACTGCGGGGCGCGCTGCCGAAAGCGCTGGCCGCGCATGTCTCGGCCGAGCTTGGGAAGGACCTTGTGAAGGTCGCGGTCCACGATCTGCCGTCGCATTTCGCGGATGTGCCGGGGGTCTGAACCCCCGGCCCGGCGCGATGTCGGATCTCAGTCCTCCATCGCCTCAAGCTCGTCGATGAAACCGGCGATCATCGACAGGCCCTTGTCCCAGAACTTGGGATCGCTCGCGTCCAGCCCGAAGGGCGCGAGCAGGTCCTTGTGGTGCATCGAGCCGCCGGCCTTGAGCATGTCGAAATACTTGTCCTCGAAGCCCGGCAGGCCCGAGGCATAGGCGGCGTAAAGGGCGTTCACCAGACCGTCGCCGAAGGCATAGGCATAGACGTAGAAGGGCGAGTGGACGAAATGCGGGATATAGGCCCAGAAGGTCTCATACCCGTCCATGAAGTCGAAGGCATCGCCCAGGGATTGCGCCTGGACCGACATCCACAGCGCGTTGATGTCGTCGGGGGTGAGTTCCCCCTGCGCCCGGGCGGCGTGGAGCTTGCATTCGAAGTCGTAGAAGGCGATCTGCCGGACGACCGTGTTGATCATGTCCTCGACCTTGCCGGCGAGGAGGGTCTTCTTCTCGGCCGGGGTCCGGGCCGCGTCGAGGAGCTTGCGGAAGGTCAGCATCTCGCCGAAGACCGAAGCGGTTTCGGCCAGCGTCAGCGGAGTGGAGGAGAGGAGTTCGCCTTGCCCGGCCGCAAGGACCTGGTGGACGCCATGGCCCAGTTCATGCGCCAGGGTCATCACGTCGCGCGGTTTGCCGAGATAGTTCAGCATCACGTAGGGGTGGACCGTGGTGACGGTCGGATGGGCAAAGGCGCCGGGGGCCTTGCCCGGCTTCACGCCCGCGTCGATCCAGCCCTTCTCGAAGAAGGGTTTAGCCAGATCGGCCATGCGGGGATCGAAGGCGGCATAGGCCTCGGTCACGGTCTGGCGGGCGGTGGCCCAATCCACCGTCTTCGGCGTCTCGATCGGCAAGGGCGCGTTGCGGTCCCAGACCTGCAGCCGCTCCAGCCCCATCCATTTGGCCTTCAGGCGGTAGTAGCGGTGCGACAGCTTCGGATAGGCGGCGACGACGGCGTTGCGGAGCGCTTCGACGACTTCGGGCTCGACATGGTTCGACAGGTGCCGACCATGCTGCGGCGAGGGCATCTTGCGCCAGCGGTCGTGAATTTCCTTTTCCTTGGCCAGCGTGTTGTGGATGCGTGCGAAGAGCTTGATGTTCTTGCCGAAAACCTCGGCCAGCGCATGGGCGGCGGCCTCGCGCCGGGGGCGCTGGGGGTCGGTGAGGAGGTTGAGCGTGGCCTCGAGGTTCAGCTCCTCCGGCTCGCCCTCGACCGCGAACATGAGGCCCGCCATCGTCTCGTCGAAGAGCTTGTTCCAGGCGCTGGCGCCGACGACGGATTCGTCGTGGAGGAAGCGCTCGAGTTCATCGGAAAGCTGGTGCGGCCGCATCGCGCGCATCCGGTCGAAGACAGGTTTGTAGCGGGCGAGGTCGGCATTGGCGGCCAGAAGCCCGGCGAGGTGGTCATCGTCCAGCCGGTTGAATTCAAGCGAGAAGAACACCAGTGGCGTGGTGGCATCGGTCACCCGGTCCTGCGCATTGCCCATGAACTGCGCACGCTCGGGGTCGATGGTGTTCTGGTAATAGCGCAGGCCCGCATAGGACATGAGCCGGCCGGCGATGACCTCGATCCGTTCGTATTCCTGCACGCAGGCGAGGAGCGCGGCCGCGTCGAGGGTGGCGAGCTTGCCCTGGTAGGTCTCTGCGAAGGCGGCGCAGGCGCGGTCAAGCTCGGCCATGTCGGCGGCGAATTCGGGGCCCTCGGGGGTGGGGTAGAGGTCGGTCAGATCCCAATCCGGCAGGTCGCCAAACCCGCCGCCGGTGGCATTCGCGTCGAAAACGGGCTGGGGCAGGGACAGGGTCATGGGCTTCTCCGAACTGGGTCAGTGGTCATCTAGGCGGCGGGGGGCGGGATGTGCAAGGGCAGGCGGGGAATTGGCGATGCCTCCTCGTGCGACTTCGCTTCTCTCGGGGTGCCGCGCGGGGAGCGACGACGTCACCGACGCGCGGTCCCGGGGGTCAGGTCGCCGCGTTCAGCAGGGCGCGCAGGCTGTCGATCGTATCGATATCCGCGACCCCCTTGTCGCGGCGCCAGCGGATCATCCGGGGAAAGCGCAGCGCGATGCCTGACTTGTGCCGGGGGCTTTCCTGGATGCCTTCGAAGCCGATCTCGAACACCAGCTCGGCCGGGACTTTGCGCACCGGGCCGAAGCGTTCCAGCGTGTTCCGTTGCACCCAGCGGGTGATCTCGTTGAATTCGGCGTCGGTCAGGCCGGAATAGGCCTTGGTGAAGGGCACGATCTCATTCCCGTCCCGGATGCCGAAGGTGAAGTCGGTGTAAAGGTTCGCCCGGCGACCGTGGCCCGCTTGCGCGTAAAGCATCACGGCGTCAACGGTCCAGGGGTCGAGCTTCCATTTCCACCAGTCCCCGCGCTTGCGGCCCTGAAAATAGGCCGAGGCGGCGCGTTTCAGCATCACGCCTTCGGCGCCCTCCGCGCGGGCGGTGGCGCGGGTCTCGGCCAGCGCCTCCCAGCCGGGGATGGGGAGGAGGGGCGAGGCGGAAAGCGGCAGGCCAGGGGGAAGGGCGGCGAGGATCTGCGTCAGTCGCGCGCGGCGCTGCGCAAGGGGCAGGTCGCGGATGTCCTGGCCCGCGTCTTCCAGAAGATCATAGGCGAGGATATGGGCGGGGGCCTCGGACAGAAGGGTCCGGGGCACGGTCTTGCGGCCGATGCGTTTCTGGAGCTGGGCGAAGGGCAGGGGGCGGTTCCGGGCGGCGTCCCAGGCGAGCACCTCGCCGTCGATCACTGTGCCGGGGGGCAGGAAATCGGCCAGGGGGGCGAGGTCGGGAAAGCGGTCGGTGATCAACTCCTCCCCCCGGCTCCACAGGGCGAAGGCGCCGGGACGGGTGACAAGCTGGCCGCGGATGCCGTCCCATTTCCATTCGGCGAGCCAGTCCTGTGCAGGGCCGAGGGATTGGGGCCCGTCCTCAAGCTGGGAGGCGAGGGCGAAGGGATAGGGGCGGGCGTCGCCGCCTTCGTCCCCGGCGATGAGGGCTGCGAAGGTGATCCGGGCGGGGTCCCAGTTGCCCATCAGGCGGTGGGCGAGCACGGCTTCCTCCACCCCCGTCGCCTGGGCGAGGGCGCGGGTCAGCAGGCCCTGCGCCACGCCCATGCGGAAGCCCCCGGTCAGGAGCTTGTTGTAGAGGAAGCGTTCCGTCGCCGGAAGTTGTGCCCAGGCGGTGAGGACGGCCTGTTTCCGGGTCTCGGGCGGTTGGCCGGTCAGCGCGACGAGGCCGCGGATCGCCTGGTCGAGTGTGAGATCGGCATGGGAGGCGGGGGGAGGGAGCAGGAGGGCGATGGTCTCGGCCAGGTCGCCGACGACGGTGTAGCTTTCCTCGAAAAGCCAGTCCGGGATGCCCGCGACCTCGGCCGCCCAGAGGCGGAGTTCGGTGGCGTTGACGGCGCGTTTCGGGCGGCGGCCGGTGAGGAGGGCGACGGTCCAGACCCGGTCGGGTTCGGGTGCGGCGCGGAAGTAATCGGCCAGCGCGGCGGTCTTGGCGCCGGTCTTGGTGGTGCCGTCCAGCGCGGCGAAGAGGGCGGCAAAGCGCTTCATTCGGTGACCGGAGGGTCGGGGTCGGCCTCGTCGCCGAACTGGGTTTCGACGATCCCGGCGTCGTAGCCCTGCGTCTCAAGCCAGTGGCGGAAAGGGGCGGTGTAGCCGTGGGTGACGAAGACGCGGGTGGCGCCGGTCGCGCGGATTGCCTCGTTCAGGCCCTGCCAATCGGCGTGGTCCGACAGGACGAAGCCCGTCCCCAGCGCGCGGCGGCGGCGGATGCCGCGGACGGCCATCCAGCCGGAGACGAAGGCCTCGTCGCTCGGGCCGAGGCGGGCGGACCAGGCGGAGCCGAGGGCGGAGGGGGGCGCGATGGCGAGGGCGCCGGGGTGGGCTCGGGCGGTGATTTCCGGCGTGACGCGGATCGTGGGAGGCAGGGCATAGCCCTGGTCGCGGAGGGTCTGCGTCATCTCCTCGACCGCGCCATGGGTCAGGATCGGGCCCAGGTCCGGCAGTCCGGCGAGGAGGCGCTGGGCCTTCCCGAAGCTGTAGGCGCCGAGGATCGAAGTCTTGCCCTGAGCGGCATTGGCGGCCCACCAATCGGC
Organism: Alphaproteobacteria bacterium; assembly: GCA_029289325.1. Lineage (GTDB taxonomy): Bacteria > Pseudomonadota > Alphaproteobacteria > Rhodobacterales > Rhodobacteraceae > Tabrizicola. The sequence continues at coordinate 49,831 of JARFTV010000025.1, read as the reverse complement.
GATGCGCTGCATGACCAGGGGTTGCGGCTCCCAGCGGAAGATGGGCAGGCCGAAGGTGCATTCGGAGATGAAGGCGTGGCAGGGCACCGGCTCGAACGCTTCGGCGAGGCCGTCGGGTTCGGTCTTGTAGTCGCCGGAGACGACCCAGGTCTCGCCGCCCACGCTGACGCGGATCTGGGCAGAGCCGGGCACATGGCCGGCGGGGTGGAAGGAGACCTCGGCCCCGCCGATGCGCCGGGTCTCGCCATAGGCGATGCCCTCGGCGGTGATCTCGCCCAGGCGGCGGCGGATGACGGGCAGGGCCTGGTGGGTGGCGAGATAGGCGCCCATGCCCCAGCGGGCGTGGTCGGAATGGCCATGGGTGACGAGGGCGCGGGGGACGGGGCGCCAGGGGTCGATGTGGAAGTCGCCGGCGGGGCAGTAGATGCCGCGGTCGGTGAAGGTCAGGACGGGGGCGGCCATAAGGAAAGGGTAGCACGGGGGCGGGGGCCTGCAAGGGCAGCGAGGGGGTAGGGTGGGCGATATCGCCCACCCTACCGCCG
>JARFTV010000025.1:25591-49279 GCA_029289325.1 Alphaproteobacteria bacterium | reverse complement strand
GGGCCGTTCTCCGCCGGGGGGGGTTATGTCCCGCCGGGGGGGGCCCAAACGCAAGGGGTCCCCGGGGGGGGGGGCCCTCAACGGGCGGGGGGGGGTTCGGGGGGGCGATAGCGCCCACCCTACCGCCGTCGTGCAGGGCCTAGCGCCGCGGACCCGGCGGGCGGCGGCGGGGCATGAGCTTGCGGAAGCGCGGACGGTTGGCGGCGATGAAAGCCTCGAAGGTGAAGCCGAGACCGAGCGCCCGGCCTTTCAGATAGGCGGCCCCGGCCAGCCCGGCGATCGAGGCGCCGACCGCGTTCACCATCAGGTCCCCCATCGTGTCATGCAGGCCGGACTTCTGCATGTTGAAACCGAACAGCTGGTCCATCCCGTATTCGAACACTTCCCACAGCACCCCCACGGTCATCGCGGCGCAGAAGCTGAGAACCCCGATCGCCCAGGGCGGCGCGGCGTAGCGGTCGCCTTCGAAGAGCATGAGGATCAGCAGGAAGCCGAGGATCCCGAAGCCCATGGCCGAGGTGCCATGCAGCGCCAGATCCCACCACCAGAACCGGTTGTAGAAATCATGCATCTCTCCGAGGTAGATCGTCGCCAGCACGAAGGCGGCGATGGCGGCGAGAAAGCCGTTCGGCAGGAACAGCTGCACGCGATTGGCCAGAAGCTGGGGCAGCGCGGTCAGCACCAGCGCCGAAACCGCGACGAAGACCGCCAGCCAGTTGCGACCGACCAGACCGATCACCGCCTCGACCGCGAGGAAAAGGCGGATGCCGTTCAGGACAAGAAGCGAGGGTGTGGGCATGGGTCTTTCCGGCGGGTCATCCTCATCCCTATATTGGGGTCATGACGCGGGAATCAAAGCCGTCCCTGAAGATAGCGACCTGGAACATCCGGGCCGGGCTTGGGACTGACCTGCGCCGCGATGCAGACCGGGTGCTGGCCGGGATCGCGGAGCTGGGGGCGGATATCGTCGCCTTGCAGGAGGCCGATTTCCGGCTGGGCCTGCGGCCCTCGGCGCTGCCGCGGGACGTGATCGAGGAGCGGACGGGTTTGGTGCCGCTGCCGGTCGGGCGCAATGCGGCCAGCATCGGCTGGCATGGCAACGCGCTTCTGGTGCGGCCGAGGTTCCATCTGGTGGGCCTTGAGCGGCTGGACCTGCCGGGGTTCGAGCCGCGCGGCGCTGTGATCGCGGATCTGGACGGACCGGCAGCCTTGCGGCTGGTCGGGGTGCATCTGGGGCTGTTGCGCAGCTCGCGCCGCAAGCAGCTGGATGCCCTGCGCGAGGCGGTGCTGCGCCACCCGCCGCGACCGACGCTGATCCTGGGCGATTTCAACGAATACTCCCGACGCGTCGGGCTGGGTCGCCTGGTCCGGGCCTTCCGGCTGATGGAGCCTGCGCCGACCTATCCCTCGCGCCTGCCACGGCTGGCGCTGGACCGGATCGCGCACAGCCATGAGCTGGAGCTGCAGCCCTTGCCGGTGCCCTGGCGGAAGGGGGTGCAGCCCTCGGACCATCTGCCGCTTCTGGCGGAAATGCGCTGGGTCTGACCGGGTAGGGTGGGCGATAACGCCCACCCTACGGTCGGGACCGCGCCTTGCCGGCGTTGCGGCCCGACGGCTGAGCCAATAGGCTGGGGATCGGGCCAGGGCCCAGGATGGGGAAGGCGATGACGTATTGTGTCGGGCTGTTGCTGAACGAGGGGATGGTCCTTTTGTCGGACACGCGCACCAATGCCGGGCTCGACAACATCTCGATCTATCGCAAGATGTTCACCTTCGAGGAGCCCGGAGAGCGGGTGATCACCATCATGACCGCCGGCAGCCTGTCGGTCACGCAGACGGCGCTTGCCAAGCTGCGCGAGGCGATCGCGGACAAGGACGCCACGCCCGAGACCAGCATCATGCTTGCCCCCACCATGCTGAAGGTGGCCGAGATCGTCGGTGCGCGGCTGGCGGCGGTCCGGGCGGAGGTGGACCTGAAGCTTGCGGCCATGCAGGGGGCATCGGCCAGCATGATCGTCGCGGGTCAGCGCCGGGGCGGGGGGATGCGGCTTTTCCTGATCTATCCCGAGGGGAATTTCATCGAGGCGACGGAGGACACGCCCTTCCTGCAGATCGGCGAGCACAAGTATGGCAAGCCGATCCTGGACCGGATCGTGAAGCCGACGACCAGCCTTGTCGACGCGCAGAAGGCGGTGCTTCTGTCGATGGATTCGACGCTGCGGTCAAATCTTTCGGTCGGGATGCCGCTGGACCTGGCGGTGATCGAGAAGGACGCCTGCAAGGTCGGCCTCCGCCGCCGGATCGAGGCGGGCGATCCGGCGTTCCGCGCGATGAGCGAGGCCTGGTCGGCGGCGCTCCGCGACGGATTCGCGCGGATCATGATCTGAGGGTTGGAATCGCCGCGCGCGCGTCCTAGCTTTGCTGCAACTCATGGAGGGATCGATGCCAGAACTCGTCCGCCTTTATATCCGCAGCGTTGGCCTGGGCTTCGCGATCGCGGCCCTGTTTACCGGAGGTCTGGTCTGGTGGGACGTGGCGGGGGTCGGGCATCTGATCCTGGGGTCGGACATCGGGCTGGTCGCGGCGGCGATGCTGGTCGTGTTCAACGGGATCGTCTTTTCAGCCGTCCAGTTCGGCTTCCGGGTGATGTCGATGGCCGAGCCGGAGGAGGGTCCGGGCGGCGGTCATGGCGCGCGTGAGCCGGTGCTGGTGCCGGTGAAAGTGCCGCACAGGGCGCGGCGCCGGGCCTGAGGCTTCCGACCGACGGTCTTGGAAGGGCGGTCCTATCTCGGTCTTGCCCCGATGGAGTAGGGTGGCGGGCCCGCAGCAACCGTGGGAACCATGGGTTTTCCCGAGAGCCAGAGGTCTCAGGTGGGCGCCAGATACCCGGACCAGGATCCGGGCAGAGCCAGCCCCCGTTCGCTTGCTTATCGGCCACTGGAAAATCGGCCCGCACGCGAGGAGCAGCACCCGCCACTCGTGAAGATAGGGCGCGGGAGTGCGGCCTGCAAGGCTGGACAGATGTTCACCTTTGGTTCATATTTGGGCGATGGACATCCCGGTCGCTTCCTCCCACGACGTCTTGCCGCCGCTGCCGGGCCAGCGGTTGCAGCGGGGCGTGGCGCGTGGGTTGCGGGCGCTGGATTTCGTCTGTGTCGAAGAGCTGATTCCGACGCCGGGCCTGCGGGTCGACGTCATGGGATTGGGTCCGAAGGGCGAGGTCTGGGTCGTGGAATGCAAATCTGGCCGGGCGGATTTCCGCGCGGACCGCAAGTGGCAGGGCTATCTCGACTGGTGCGACCGCTTCTTCTGGGCGGTGGACGCGGATTTCCCGGTGGAGTTTCTGCCCGAGGGGACCGGGCTGATCCTTGCCGATCCCTATGACGCCGAGGTGGTGCGGATGGCACCCGAAACACCGCTGTCCGGCGCGCGACGCAAGGTCGTGCTGCGCACTTTTGCCCGGGCAGCGGCGTCACGGCTGCAAGGTTTGCGCGATCCGGGCTTCTTGGGCTGAGCGCATCCCTTGCTCTGATCCTGACAAGTTCCGTCCTTGAAGAGTTCGGCTGCCGGGATCAGCGTTTCTTCGGTCGTCCGGCCGCTTTCGTCCCCATCGCCCGCGCGGCCTCGGCGGCAGCGCGCAGTTCCTCGGCGATTTCCTCGGCTTCCTCCGGGTCGAAATCGAGCGGAAGCTCGATCCCGCCCTCGGCCTCGACATAGATCCGGACCATGCCGGCATCGGTCGGGCCGATCTGGATGTTCGCCGTGATGTCGCTTGGTGAGTTGATGCCCATGGCCAGCCTCCTGACTTTCGCGCGGGGTAGCGGGCGGCCGGGCAGGGTGCAAGGAGAATTCGCGCGCGCCACTGCGCGAAACCGTCGCAAAGCCGCTTGCATTCCCGGGGGAGGGGGGCTAAATCGCCCCCGAGTGCCGCCTTAGCTCAGTTGGTTAGAGCACCAGATTGTGGATCTGGGGGTCCCCCGTTCGAGCCGGGGAGGCGGTACCATCAAAATCCCTTGTTTTGTTGGAAGATGCGCAGGTCCCTGGGGGCCCTTTTTGCGCATTTCGCGGTCCAGTTCGCAGTTTTTCCGGTTCGATCCCTGAACTACCTAAATTCAGCCCGCCGGTGCGGAGCAGGGCCGCGTGAGGTCTGCGACACCCTGTCAGTCGACATTCAAACAGGCTCGTGGTGGGATCGGGAACGTGCCGTCGGAGTCCGTCATGCCCCCACGCGATCACCTCCCTTTGGTCTATTCCTGTTCCGGCTGCTCAAGTGCTGCGCAGATGGCCAACTATCTGGCGATTGCGCTGGATCGGCGTGGGTTGGCCGAGATGTCCTGTATCGCCGGTGTCGGTGGCGACGTGCCCAAGCTGGTGCGTCTTGCCAAATCGGGGCGCCGCATCATTGGCATTGACGGTTGTGCCCTCGCTTGCGTTCGCAGCTGCCTCGCGCGCCACGGCGTCGAACCCTCCGAATACCACCTCCTGTCCGACCACGGTGTCAGGAAGCGTTACCAGATGGATTTCGATCCCGGGGAAGCTGATCGGGTGCTGGCCGAGATGGTTGCCGATCTTGGCGGTGGGATGGCTGACAGGCCCCTCTAGCAGCCCTTGGCCACCATTGCGCTTCTGTCGCGCGGTGCTGCCAACTGGCCAGAGCGACGACGATCAGCCGCAGATCGGTGGGCAGCGAGGCGAGGTGGAAGCCGTGGGCCAGCGAGGGGGCAGATCGAGTGCGATCCCATGCAGCCGTAACCTGAACGGCTACGCCATTATCGGGGCACCACTCTGGTACCTGTGGCGAATGAGGGTGGAGAAGGCGTCAAAACCGCCCTCCAAGGCGGTACTCATCGCAAGCCTTCGGATCGGGCGACGGCCATAGAACCAGAGATCGGTGGCGGCCCTTCGGTTCAGCTCGTCGGCCAGTGCGGAGATTGCCTCCAGATGTCGAGCGAGATGCGGGACCTCTTCTCCCGCGATGGCTTCGATCAGATCACGTGTCTCCATTTTGTTGCGCAATCGGGCCCTTGCCGCGTCCCCGGTATCTAGGACCTTGGGGAGAACCATCCCCAAGGCATCCGCGACAACATGCGGCTCCCTCGGGTTCTGGCCATCAAGGCCATAGCTCATGATCAGGAAGCCGAGTTCATCCGTTGGAAATCGGGAAAGAGCTTGGGCAAGACGGGCCTCGATGGGATCAGAGGCGTTCCAGTAATGACTGCGATCCATCAGGGTCGGGACCTGATGTCCTCTGCGTCTTTCCAACTCGGCGAAGAAACTTCTAAGTCGCACGATCATTCTAATCCTCCTTTCCCAAGGACCGGCTGGCCTAGTCGAACGGCGAAGTGCCGAGGAGCGCGAGGCGCAGCAGGTCGTTCCTCCCTTGGTCGCTCAATCAAGAAGGGCAGTCTTTGTTCCACCATGCGGAGCCAGGTGTGGATCAGCAGCCGGCCGCAGTCCGGGTAACGGAGGCGCAGCTCAATCGCGGTCATTTAGGGAAGTGAGGTCGTCGGCAGTTCGTACCTGCGCGATCATTTGCGCTGTGCCGTCGCCGTTACAGGAACCGGGCTGAGCGCGCCGATTGTCAGCTGAGATAGTGGTTCACCGGAAGCAAGGGCTCGGGCGGCTCTTCGCCCAGATGCGGAGCAAGGCTGATCTCTGCCGCACGACAGATGGCGTCGAGGGCTATGCCGTTCTGGCTGGTGCCGAAGGGGTGGCTCAGTTCCTCGGTCACTTCGGCGAGGCCAAGGAACATGTAGGCCACGACCGCAACGAAGACCGGGGTCATCCAGCCTGTCGTGTCGATCAGGGCCAGTGGTAAGAGCAAACAGTAGAGATAGGTCGTCCGGTAGATCAGGAGCGAATAGACGAAGGGAAGCGGGCTGTTGGCGATGCGTTCACAGCCGGCCTGCTGCAACGCCATGCTGGCCAGACGGCCCGACAGCGTGCGTGCGCCGAAACCGTCCAGTCGGCCATCGCGATGGGCCGCCGCGAGAGTGGCGTTCATCCGATCCAGGGCCGCGTCAGGGGGATGGGGGGTGCCCGCTACCTCCTCCTGGCCAGGCGCGCGCGGCGAGAGGCGACGGAGGTTCAGCCGGTGCGCATGCAGGAACACCAGCGCCTCGCGCAGCACCTGCTCGCGCGTGGGCTGGTCGGCAAGGAAGACCTCGACCTCACGCGAAAAACTGCGCATGTCGGCAAGAAGACCGCCCCAGAGCCGCCGCGCCTCCCACCAGCGGTCATAGGCCGCGTTGTTGCGGAAGCCCAGGAAAAGCGACAGACCGATGCCGAAGACAGTAAAGGTCGATCCATCCAGATGAGGCGCAAGGCCGGTCAGCCGATCCAGCGCCACCACCAGGACCGCGATCGCGCACAGCATGGCGACCGGCGCGATGACCCGAGGCACGATGGACCCGCGAAGGGCGGTCAGCAGGTCCCAGAGACCCGGTTTTTCCCTGACGATCATGCGCACCCCTTGCCAACCCCGACCCGCGTCCGCTGGTTCGCGGAGAAGGCCAAGTATTGACGACGAAATGGCGCCCTGCAACATGGGCAAATGCGGCGTGCTGGACCGTGCCTCGGCATTTGCCGGGGGCAAGATGACGTCAGGCGCGGAAAAACGCTTGCTCCCGCGACCGTGTCGGGCAAACCTGTAACCACGACAGGCCGTAGGCGGACTGTCGGCTCGTATGCGTCACCTTCTGTGAAGACTTCCGCCGGGACGGTTTCAATCCCCACCCTTGGCGACGAGCTGCGGCGTCGTTTCGCTTTGCCTTGGAAGACTGCAAGGACCGAAAGATGCCTGCGGTCGTAAGGTTTTGACCAGTGCAGAAACCCGGCGGCACGGGCCACCCAACTGGCGTGCACCCCGTAAAGAACGAACCGAAGCCCCGGTCACAGGGCGGTTTCAGGCAGGCACGGAGGAGGTGCCCGCCTGGTTCAAGGTCACACATCAGGGAGGATCAAATGCAGAAACTCAAGCTCGGCGCCGCACTTGGCGTCTGTACGGCGCTCGCGGGGGCCGCTTCGGCTCAGGACAACATGGAAAAGTTGTCGAACATGCAGCGCACCGACGCGACCTTTACCGTCATCGACCAGACGGGCCCGACGGCCGAGGCGCTTGCCGATATCGTGCAGTTCATCAATGTGCCGGAGGGATTCGAGGTCAGCCTTTACGCGGTCGTCCCGGATGCCCGATCGATGGCCGTGGCGCCGCAGGGCACCGTGACCTTTGTCGGCACGCGCAAGGACAAGGTCTGGTCGGTCGTGGACCGTGACCGCAACCGCGTTGCGGATCAGGTGATGGACTTCGCGCCCTCGATCACCTTCGACATACCGAACGGCCCCTGCTTCTCACGCGATGGCTTCCTGTACATTGCCGAGCGCAACCGGGTGCTCGTGTTCCCTGCCGCCGAGTTCTTCTTCGAAGGGCCGGACCCGGCGGTGGGAGTGGTGGTGCCGAAAGGCGAGCTGATCCCCGTCGAGGAGGAGAGTTTCAACCATACAGCACGCGTCTGCCGCGTCGGGCCGGACGGGAAGCTCTACATTTCGCTTGGCCAGCCGCACAACGTGCAGCCGGTGGAGAAGCTTGAACTGTATGACCGGCTGGGCATCGGCGGCATCATCCGGATCAACACCGACGGCACGGGCCGCGAGGTGTTTACCCGCGGGGTGCGAAACTCGGTAGGGCACGACTTCAACCCGGTGAACGGCGACCTGTGGTGGACCGACAACCAGACGGACGGCATGGGCGATGACATTCCGCCCGGCGAACTGAACCGCCAGACCGCTGCGGGCCAGCACTTCGGCTATCCGTGGCTGGGCGGGGCGAGCATCGAGATCCCCGAGTACAAGGATGTCCCGCGTCCCGAGGGTGTTGAATTCGTGGCGCCTGCCGTCGAGTTGCAGGCCCATGCGGCGGACCTCGGCATGAGCTTCTACCGGGGCAGTTCGTTCCCAGAAAAGTACCATGGCGGCATCTTCTCGGCGCAGCACGGTTCGTGGAACCGGACGGTGCCGGTCGGTGCACAGGTCATGTTCACGGCGCTGGATGACGAGGGCAATGCAGCCGGAACGGAAGTGTTTGCCGACGGCTGGTTGGACAAGGAGACCGGCGAGTATCGCGGCCGTCCGATGGACATCGCGTTCCTGCCCGACGGCTCGATGCTGGTCTCAGACGACTTCGCCGGCGCGATCTGGCGCATCGCCTATGTCGGCACCGCGTCGGAATGAGGGGTCTTTCAACCCTGGCTCTCGGTGGGGTCATCCTCACCGGGGGCGCCTTTGCCGAAGGCGATGCCTTGCCGGGCGACCCGGTAGCGGGCAAGCAACTGGCTGGCCAGTGCCGGACCTGTCATGGCTTGGACGGCCTGGCCCGAATTCCGATCGCGCCGCATATCGGCGGCGAACCGGTTGCCTATCTGGTCCACCAGTTGACTGCCTTCCGTGACGGCCGACGGGAGCACGAGATGATGTCGATCGTGGCGCGCTCGCTGTCTGACCAGCAAATCGCCGATCTTGCGGCGTGGTATTCGGGGCACAGTATCGCAGTGGAGATGACCGCCGATCCTTCGGCGGCCCCCGAGGCTTGCGTCGATTGCCACGGCGCGGATGGGCTGGCGCTGATCCCTGATGCACCCAATCTTGCGGGAGAGACCAACATCTACATCGACACCCAGTTGAAGGCGTTTCGCAGTGGCAAGCGCACACATGAGGTGATGTCGCCCATCGCAATGGAACTGAGCGACCAGGAGATCCGCGCGGTGGCGGACTGGTTTGCCGCGATCAACATCTCGATCGAGCAGGCCGAGTGACCTGTGCCGGGGCGGGTAGGTCCCGCCCCGCACCAAGTTGTGGCGTGCACACCGTCCACGGACCCGACCGCGCCGACGGCTCGACGGGATCACCGGGTCCTTCTGCCCTCAAGCAGCGCCTTCACGAAAAGCGCCAGGATGGCGATGAGCGTAAGCGTCGAGGCGGCGGCGAATGCGCCGACGGCGTTCAGGTCGTTGAAGAGCAGTTCCACGTGCAAGGGCAGCGTGTTGGTCTGGCCCCGGACATTGCCGGAGACGACTGAGACGCCGCCAAACTCACCCACGGCACGGGCCGTGCAGAGTACCGCGCCATAAAGCAGCGCCCATCTGATGTTGGGCAATGTCACACGGGTGAAAATCTGCCAGCCATTGGCCCCCAGTGTCACGGCGGCCTGTTCCTGCTCGCTGCCCTGAGCCTGCATCAGCGGCAGCACCTCGCGCGCGACGAAGGGGGCGGTGACGAACATGGTGACCAGCACGATGCCGGGCAGGGCGAACATTACCTGCAGATCGTTTGCCTGCAACCAGGGTCCCAGCAGCCCCTGCCTGCCATAGAGCAGCAGGTAGCAGATCCCGGCGATAATGGGCGAGATGGAGAAGGGAATCTCGATGATGGTGACAAGGATCCCGCGCCCCGGAAAGCGGTGCTTGGCTACCGCCCAGGCGGCGGCAATGCCGAAGGCGACGTTCAGCGGCACGACGATGATGGCGGTGATCGTGGTCAGCCAGATCGCGTGCAGGGTCATCGGATGCAGGATGTTGGCGGCATAGACCCGCCATCCTTCCGAAAAGGCCCGCACGAAGATGTAGGCCAGCGGGGCCGCTACGAAGAAAAGCGTCAGGACCACGGCGATGGCGATGAGCATGCGCTCGCCCCGGCGCGATTGTCCCGGCGCATGGATCACGACAGGCGCGGTCATCGGCTGGCCTCGCGGTAGCGTGAGGCCCAGGTTTGCAGCAGGTTCGACACCAGCAGCAGCGCCAGCGCAAAGCCCAGAAGAACCAGCGCGATGGCGGCGGCACCGTTGTAGTCGAACTCCTCCAGCCGGATGAAGGCCAGGAGGGCGGCGATTTCGGTCTGGAAGGGCAGGTTGCCCGCGATGAACACGATGGCCCCGAATTCCCCCAGCGACCGGGCGAAGGCGGTGGTGCAGCCTGCCAGCCAGGCGGGTAGGATCGCGGGGAATACCACGCGGGCGAAAATCGCCCAAGGCCGGGCGCCCAGCGTCACGGCGGCCTGTTCCAGCGCCGGGTCCATGTCCTCGAGCACCGGCTGGACCGTCCGGACCACGAAGGGGACCGAGGTGAAGGCCATCGCAAGGGCGATGCCCCAGATCGTGTACACCACCGGAAACCCGGCAGGATGCAGCACCGACCCGAACCAGCCGTTGGCCGAGAAGAGAGCCGTAAGCGACAGCCCGGCCACCGCCGTGGGCAGCGCAAACGGTACGTCCATCAGTGCGTCGAGGAGGCGCTTGCCGGGAAAATCATACCGCACCAGAACCCACGCCATCAGCAGGCCATAGACGGCGTTGAGGACGGTGGCGATCACCGCCGCCGTCAGAGTGATCTGGAAAGCCGCCACCGCACGGGGGGAACTGACGATCTGCCAGAACCTGGCAGGGCCGATCTCGGCCCCTTTGAGGATCAGGGCGATCACCGGGATCAGCACGATCAGCGTCAGATAGAGCAGCGTCGTGCCAAGGCTTAGAGTGAAGCCCGGCAGGACGCGCTTGGCGCGGATCGGTGCGCCCGTCTGGGTGGCGGCGGCGCTCATCACTGGTTCACGAAGACCTGGTCGAGGATCGCGCCATCGGCCAGATGATCGGCCCGGACTGCGCCCCAGCCGCCGAAGACCTCGTCCACAGTGACCAGGGTGACACCGGCCTGACGGTCGGCGTATTCCTCCGCGACGGCCTCATCCGTGACGCGATAGAAGTGTTCGGCAAGGATGCGCTGTGCCTCGGGCGAATAGAGCCATTCGAGATAGGCCTTGGCCACCTCGGTCGACCCGTTGCGCTTGGCGTTCTCGGCAACCACGGCAACCGGGAAGGCCGCGAACAGGCTTTGCGACGGCGTGACCCGCTCGAACCCCTGAGCGGCGTATTCGGCCGCGATGCCGCCGGTTTCGGCTTCGAAGGTCACCAGCACATCCCCGATGCCGCGCTCGGCAAAAGTCTGAGTCGCTGCCCGGCCACCCGTGTCGAAGACCGGAACCGAGGACAGGATCGATTTGACGAACTCCTGCGTGGCCGTGTGGTCGCCGCCGTTGCGCGCGAGCTCATAGGCATAGGCCGCCAGATAGGTATAGCGCGCGTTGCCGCTGGTCTTGGGGTTGGGGAACACCGGCGCGACATCCTCGCGGGCCAGATCGTCCCAGTCCTGAATGTTCTTGGGGTTGCCCGCGCGCACCAGGAACGCGGGCAGCGAGTAATAGGGCGAGGCGCGGTTCGGCAGCAGGTCACGCCATTCGGCGGGCAGAAGGCCGCCTTCGGCAAGCACGTCGATGTCGGTTTCCTGGTTGAAGGTCACGACATCGGCGCTGAGGCCTTCCAGGATCGCACGCGCCTGACGGGAGGACCCGCCGTGGCTCATGTCGATGGTGACGGTGCGGCCTGTGGTTTCCTGCCAATGGGCAGCAAAGGCGGGGTTCAGTGCCTCGAACAATTCGCGCGAGATGTCGTAGCTGACATTGAGCAGGCGGTCCTGTGCCGCGGCAGGCGCGGCCAGGCCAAGCGCGAGCGCGACGGCCAGAAGGGGTTGTTTCATCGGACAGACTCCAGTTTCAGGGATTTCGGTTCAGTTTTCTGGGCAGGGGGCGCGCCGCGCGTCGCCGGAAACACGGTTCCGGCCGCAACCCGAAGCCGCGCGGCTGTGCCTGCGACAAGGGCATCCGCCTGAACGGCACGGCGGGGCACGTCAGCCTCGGCTAGGGCGCCGCTGGCATGGCTGAGAACGAGGCGCAGGTTCGCCCCGTTCGACATGCGGCTGTCGATCCGCCATGGCGAAGCGTCGTCGGGGACGGGCAGGATGTCTGCGGGCCTGACGAACAGGTCGGCCGGTCCATCGGGCAGGGGCCGACGTGGCAAGGCGCTCAGGTCCAGGCCCGGCGCCTCGATCCGTCCTGCCTGGAGGGTGACGGGCAGTTCTACCGTTGCCCCCATGAAACGCGCCACGAAGGGCGTGGCCGGATGGTCATGGATCGCGTCGGCATGGCCGATCTGCTCGATCCTGCCCTCGCCCATCACGACGACACGGTCTGCCAGTTCGAAGGCTTCTTCCTGGTCATGGGTGACGAAGATGGTGGTCGATCCCGTGCTGTCATGCACCCCTCGCAGCCAGCGGCGCAGGTCGCGCCTGATGGCGGCATCCAGTGCGCCGAAGGGCTCGTCCAGGAGCAATACCTTCGGCTCGATGGCCAGCGCGCGGCCAAGCGCCACCCGCTGTCTTTGTCCGCCCGAAAGCTGGGCCGGATAGCGATCAGCAAGATGGGCGATCTGCAGGAAATGCAGCAGTTCATCGACCTTGGCGGCGATCACGGCCTTGCCCGGGCGCTCGGCGCGCGGACGGACGGTCAGGCCGAAGGCCAGATTGTCGCGCACCGTCATGTGCGGAAACAGGGCGTAGTGCTGGAACACGAAGCCGATGCGGCGTTCCTGCGCCGCAAGCTGCAGCCAGTCGACCCCATCGACCTCCAGCCGCCCCGCATCGGGCCATTCCAGCCCGGCGATGATCTTCAGAAGCGTGGTCTTGCCCGAGCCTGACGGGCCCAGCAGAGCAACCAGTTCCCCCTTCTTGATGCCCAGGTCAATTCCGCGCAGGACATCCGTCCGCCCGAACCTTTTGGTCAGTCCTGAAATGCCGATCGACATGGGAGCGCCCCCTTCATTCAAGGGCCTGAACTAGTGAGAGTTTTTCGGGACTCCAACCCGTGGTGGCACTCCACGTCCCGAAAACCGGCAACCAGAATTCCGTGGTTTCCCAAGCACAGGCGATGCTGTCACCAGCCGTCCGGGGTTGCGAAGACACCCGACCCGGATTGGCGCATCCGTCGGGAAGTTGTTCCTTTTTGCAACAGGTATCCCAAGCCGCACCCGACCGTCGTTCCGGATCTGTCTGGCTTCCACTGCGACCCGGCGCCGACCATGGGCCGCCACATCCGGTCGGGTCTTGCTTCAGGTGCCCGCGCCGAGGGTTGCCGAGATGTAGGCGCGGAAGACCTTTGCCGGATCCGACAGCGGGCGATCGTTCGGCCAGGTCAGTCCGACATCCATCGAGGGGACCGGCTCGACCGTCTGACGCTGTTCGATCCTCTGGCCTTCCAGCGACCATGGCCGATAGACCATGTCGCTGAGGATGGTCACCCCCATCCCAGCCGCGACCATCGAGCGCACCGCCTCGACCGAGGAGGTCGTGAAGACGGTCCTGGGCACCAGCCCGTACTTGTCCCAGTAGCGCCCGGCCGTGCGGCTGGCTTCGTCCACGGTCAGCATCACATAAGGTTCGCGCGCGACATCCTTCAGGCTGATCTCGGGCGCGGCCAGCAGGCGGTGTTCGGACGGCAGCCAGAGGCGTCTGCGTGACCGGAAGAGGGTTTCGGAGGCAAGCTCTTCGGTATTTGCGAGGTTCGAGGTCAGCATGACCGCCAGGTCGAGACCGCCCGATACGAGCGCATTCTCAATCGCCGCGCGCGGCTGTTCGGACAGTTCCAGCGTGATTCCGGGATAGATGCGCCGGAAGGCGGCATAGTGGCGGGCCATAAAGTAGCCGGCCACCGTGTAGGTCAGGCCCAGCCGAAGCCGACCGACCACCTGACTTTCCTCGCCCAGGGGGCTGCGGGTGGCTTCCTCGACCGCAGCGATGATCGCCTTGGCCCGCGAGAGGAACCGCGCGCCTTCGGGGGTGACGGAGACCCCGTGCGCATTCCGCGCCAGGAGCCTCGCGCCCAAGGTAGCCTCTAGTCCCTGGATTCCGGCCGTGACGGCGGATTGGGAGATGTTCAACTCCATCGCGGCATGGCTGACCTGTCCGGTCTCGGCGGCGGCGATGAAGTAGCGAAGTTGGCGGATGGTCAGGGACATGTGGAGTCATCGAATTTTTTGATATCGTATCGCAAATAATCGAATTTGCAATGCGGCCGTCCACCAGCGAACGTGACGCCGGATAAGCAGAAGCAGGGGGGCCTATGCCGGTCACGATCAACTGCGACATGGGGGAAAGCTACGGGCTCTGGCGCATGGGGGACGACGCGGCGATCATGCCGATGATCCACATTGCCAACGTCGCCTGCGGCTTTCATGCCAGCGACTTCGACCACATGCGTGCCACGGTGCGGCTGGCAAAGAGGCACGGGATCAAGGTGGGCGCCCACCCCAGCCTGCCGGACCTGCAAGGTTTCGGGCGGCGCGAGATGAAGATGGGCCGCGAAGAGATGACCAATTGCATCATCTATCAGATCGGTGCGCTTTGCGGCTTCCTGAAGGCCGAGGGGATGGAGCTGAACCATATCAAGCCGCACGGCAGCCTATACGGCATGGCTGCCCGGCAGGAGGAGATCGCTCACGCGATCTGCGATGCGGCGGATATCTTCAAGGTTCCGCTGCTGGGCATGACCGGCACGCTGCACGAGAAAGTCTATCCGGCGCGGGGCCATGGCTTCATCGCCGAGTTCTACGCCGACCTGGAATACCGCCCCGATGGAAGCCTGATCGTCACGCGCGAGCATGACGCCAAAGACCCCGAGCTGATGGCCGCGCGCTGTGTCCGCGCGATTACCGAAGGCAAGGGGACGGCGACGGATGGCAGCGACATTCCCGTGCGCTGCGATTCGATCTGCATCCACTCGGACACACCGAATGCCATCGACATTGCCCGCGCGGTGCGGGCGGCCGTCCAGCCCTACACCTGAAAGGACATCCAATGGCCCAGATCCAGTCTCCGCTTCCCGGCACCTTCTACCGCGCCTCTGCTCCTGATCAGCCGCCGTTCAAGGCCGATGGCGATGCCGTCGCCGTGGGCGACGTGATCGGGCTGATCGAGGTGATGAAGTCCTTTCACGAGGTGCGGTCGGACGTTGCCGGGACCAACATCCGCTTCGTCACCGACAATGAAGAGCCCGTGATGGCGGGCGCTGTTCTGGCCGAGGTGGATTGATGCTGAAGAAGCTTCTGGTCGCGAACCGGGGCGAGATTGCCGTGCGGGTGATCCGCGCGGCGCAGGACCTCGGGATCGCGACCGTGGCGGTCCATTCGGACGCCGACGCTGAATCACTGCATGTCCAGATCGCGGATGAGGCGGTGAACATCGGCCCTCCGGCGGCGAAGAAGAGCTATCTGAATCAGGCGGCGATCCTAAAGGCCGCCGCTGAAACCGGAGCCGACAGCATCCACCCCGGCTATGGCTTTCTGGCCGAGAACGCCGATTTTGCCGATGCCTGCGCCGCGGCGGGGCTGGTCTTTGTCGGCCCGTCCGGGGACGCGATCCGCACGATGGGCGACAAGGTTGCCGCGCGGTCAGCCGCCGATGCGGCGGGGGTGCCGGTGGTGCCGGGCAGCATCGGGCGCGTGGCCGATATCGAGGAGGCCCGACATATCCTGATGGACACCGGCTTTCCGGTGATGATCAAGGCTGCGGCCGGCGGCGGTGGGCGGGGCATCCGCATCGCCAATGACCTTGCCGCGTTCGAGGCGGCCTTTCCGCAGGCCGCCGCCGAGGCGCAGGCCGCCTTCGGGGACGGCGGGCTTTACATGGAAAAGGTGGTCACCAAGGCCCGTCACATCGAAGTGCAGGTCCTGGGCGACGGCACCGATGCCGTGCATTGCTGGGAGCGGGAGTGCAGCCTTCAGCGCCGCCGCCAGAAGGTCTGGGAGGAAGCGCCGTCTCAGGCCTTGTCCGACCGTGTGCGGGAGGAGCTGTGCCAAAGCGCCGTGCGGCTGGCCCGGGCGGTGGGCTATTCCGGCGCCGGGACGGTCGAATACCTTTACGATGACGAGCACGACCAGTTCTACTTCATCGAGATGAACACCCGCATCCAGGTGGAACATCCGGTGACGGAGATGATCACCGGCATCGACCTCGTGGCCGAAGGGCTGCGGATCGCCGGGGGCGAGCCCCTGCGCCTGAAGCAGCGCGATATCGTGGCGCGTGGCCACGCCATCGAGGTCCGCCTGAACGCCGAGGACCCGAGCCGCGATTTCGCGCCGTTCCCTGGCACGGTTTCAGACCTGCGGGTGCCGGGCGGACCGGGCGTCCGGTTCGAGTCGATGCTGTATGCCGGCTACACCGTGCCGCCGTTCTATGACTCGCTGCTGGCCAAGCTGGTCGTGCATGGCGAGACCCGCGCGGCGGCCATCGCGCGGCTGGTGCGCGCGCTGAAAGAGACCCGGATCGACGGTCTGCGCACCACGAAGCCGCTGTTCCTGGCCTTGGCCGAGGATGCAACCGTTCTGGCCAATGCCGTTCACACCCGCTGGCTGGAAGGCTGGCTCGAGACCCATTCCGCCCGGCTTGTGCCGGACCTGGAACCATGAGGGAGGGACCATGACGATCCGTTTCAGCTTCGGAGGGGACGAGCACATCTTCGGGGAAGTCTCCGAATCCATGTCGCTCGAGGCCTTCTTCACCTCGCTTTCCATGACGAACGCCGTTCGGGCCGCCGGCATAAAGGGCGTGACCGAGATCTGCCCGGCCAATGCCAGCTTTCAGGTCAAGTTCGATCCCGACGCGATCAAGCCCGACGACCTTTTGAAGGAGTTGCAGGGGATGGAGGCGGCGGCCTCGCAGTCGGACGCCAGCCTGCAGACCCGGATCATCGAGATCCCGGTCTTCTACCAGGACCCCTGGACGCATGAGACGCTGATGCGGTTCCGCGAGCGGCATCAGGACCCCAGCAAGACTGACCTTGAATATGCCGCCGAAATCAACGGGCTGGGCACGGTCGAGAATTTCATCAAGGCGCATTCCAGCCAGCCATGGTTCGTGTCGATGGTGGGTTTCGTGGCGGGGCTGCCCTTCCTGTACCAGATGGTCGAGCGCGAGCGGCAGTTGCAGGTCCCGAAATACCTGCGGCCGCGGACCGACACGCCCAAGCTGACCGTGGGCCACGGCGGCTGCTTCTCCTGCATCTACTCGGTCCGCGGGGCGGGCGGCTATCAGATGTTCGGGGTCACGCCGATGCCGATCTACGACCCCACGCAGAAGGTGTCGTATCTGCAGGACGAGATGTGCCTCTTCCGTCCCGGCGACATCGTGAAATGGAAGCCGATCAGCCGCGACGACTATGACGCGGCGCTTGAGGCGGTGGAGGAAAACCGCTTCGAGCCGGTGATCCGCCCGGCGACGTTCTCCCTGTCCGAGTTCAACAAGGACATGGCCGGGACCAATGCCAAACTGATGGAGGCGCTCAATGGCCGTTAAGGTGATCAATCCGGGCCTGTCGACCACCGTGCAGGATCTTGGCCGCCCGGGCTATTACCATCTGGGCATCCCGCTGTCGGGCGGCATGGACCGCTTTGCCCTGCGGGTGGCGAACATGCTGGTCGGCAACGACGAAGGCGCGGCGGTGCTGGAAGCCGTGTTCATGGGGCCGGAACTGGAATTCACGGCCGCTGCCACGGTGGCGGTGACCGGGGGGGACCTCCCGCCCAAGGTCAATGGCGAAGAGCGGGCTGGCTGGGAAGCGTTTCCGGTGAAGGCAGGGGATCGGCTGTCCTTCGGTTTCCTGAAATCCGGCGCACGCGCCTATATCGCGGTGTCGGGCGGGATCGACGTGCCGGTGAAGCTGGGGTCACGCGCCACCTATACGCTGGGGGCGCTGGGCGGGCATGAGGGCCGCGCGCTGAAGGCGGGCGATGAACTGCCGGTAGGCGAGGGAGTGCAGGGCAAGGGCAGCGTCCCCGAGGCGCTGCGGCGGATGCCGGGCAGCCCGGCGGAACTGCGGATGCTGCCGGGGCTTTATTGGCACCGGATCACGGCCGAGGCTGGCCAGCGCTTCTTCGCCGACACCTGGAAGGTCGCGCCCGAGGCGGACCGGATCGGCTATCGCTTCAAGGGAGGCACGGCGCTGGATTTCGTGCCGCGCGAACAACCCTTCGGCGCAGGGTCGAACCCGTCCAACATCGTCGATGCCTGCTATCCCTATGGCAGCATTCAGGTGCCGGGCGGAACCGAACCCATCGTGCTGCACCGCGATGCGGTCTCGGGCGGGGGGTACATGATGGTGGGCTGCGTGATCAGCGCCGACATGGACCTGATCGGCCAGTTGCAGCCCCATTCGCCCGCGCGCTTTGTCGAGGTGACGATGGACCAGGCGCTGGCGGCTCGGGCTGATCGGCAGGCGGCGCTGGCCCGCGTGCGCGCGCATCTGGGTCTGTAGGGGTAGAGGGCGCGGGGGAAGATGACCGTGGACCGATCAGCCCCGCCCCCGCGCTTCCTTGGGCGTGACGCCAAACCGCGCCCGGAAGGCCCGGCTGAACTGCGCCTGATCGGTGAAGCCCCGCGCATAGGCGATTTCGCCGATCGCGCGGCGATCGGCCGGGTTCTTCAGATCTTCCATCGCCGCCTGAAGCCGCATGTCGCGGATCCACTGGCCCAGTGTGGTGTTGGTGTCGCGCAGAAGCTCGTGCAGGTAGCGGATCGAGATCCCGCAGCCCGCCGCCACCTCATCCGGGCCCAGGTCGGGGTTGTCGACGTGGCGACGCACGAACCCCTCGATCCGGGCCAGATGAGCCGCACGGACGGTCGAGGCCCCGGAGGTCAGCACCCTTTCGTCCGACTGGATGGCCAGCGCCAGCAGGTCGACCAACTGGCGGCCGACGATGGCCCGGGTCTCTTCGGTCATCGTGTCGTAGCGGGCGGGGATCAGGTGGATCATGTCCACGAACAGCCCGTTGGCCCCGTTCGTCGCGTCGAATTGCAGCGAGCAGAACCGGTCCGGCGCACGGATTCGGCCGCCGAGCATGTCCTTGCCGAGTTTCATCACCCACAGGTCGGCCGGTTCGGCGTGGGAGAACTCATAGGGCTCATGGCTGCGTTCGATGAAGAAGGCGCCGGGATTTGCGCGGACTTCCTTGCCGCCCTGGGCAAAGCGGACCTCGGCCCTGGCGGGCAGCGTAACCAGGAATTCCTCGGGACCGGGCTCGCGGAAATGCCGTGGCAGGCGGCGATACAGAAGCGCGTCGGAGGTCAGCCGCGAGATCGAGACGCCGCCAAGGTCCCAGGAGGTCAGTTCGCCGTCAAAAACCTCGGGCTGGGGGAAGGTAAGGTCCAGTGGGAAGTAGGCGCGTGCAATCGTCTCGTGCCAGTGGCGGCTGCGTGCGGCCTGGTCCACTCCGCGCGTGGTGATGGTGGTCTTCATCGCATCCTTCCCCCTTCCACACATCAGGACACGGGTGGACGAGTCGGACAAGCCGACAAGACGCCCCACTGCACGGAAACGCAAAAACCGGTGCACCCGGTGCAAAGACGCGGGCACAATCGCCCCGCTAGCCTTCCCCGATCAAAGGCGCAACAGACGCCGCGCGACAGGGAAAGCAGACAGGAAGACCGGGCCTTTTGCCCGATCACCGCCCTATTGCGCGGCCCTTATGGGAGGGCTTCGTGATGGCGAGCACGCCAAGGAAGAAGAAGGTTGAGGTCGACCCGATCACCCTGTCGGTGGTCCGGGGAATCCTTGAAACAACGCAACGCGAGATGACGCTGAGCTTGGAAAAGACGGCGCGGTCCAGCGTGTTCAACCTGGCGCACGACTATTCCACGGCGCTGTTCAACCATCGACCCGAAATGATCCTGCAAGGCCAGGACATTCCGATCCACCTGGGTTCCCTGATCCCCGCGATGAAGGTGGTGGCCAAGTATTTTGAGGGCGATATCCACGAGGGCGACCTCATCATCCACAACGACCCGGCCTGGGGCGGCAGCCATGCCATCGATACCTGCTTCTACAAGCCGGTGTTCTGGAAGGGGAAGCTGAAGTACTGGACCGTCTGCAAGGGCCACCTGACCGATGTGGGCGGGCCGGTCCCGGCGGGCTACAACCCGAACGCCAAGGAAATCTATGCCGAGTGTCTGCGCATCCCGCCCGTAAAGGTCTGGGACCGGGGCACGCCGCGCAAGGATGTGCTGAACTTCATCCTGACCAACATGCGCGCCCGCCGCGACCAGGAGGGTGACTTCAACGCGCTGATCGGTGCCTGCCAGGTGGGCGAACGCGCCCTGCTGGCGATGCTGGAGAAATACGGCGAAGAGCAGGTGGACGCCTGTATCGACATGCTTCTCGACATGGCCGAACGCCAGATGCGCGGGCTGATCGCGGGGGTGCCGGACGGGACCTATGAGGGCTCGGCCATCTTGGAGGACGCGGGCCACGGCTATGGCGATTTCGAGATCAAGGCGACTGTCACGATCACGGGCGACAGCTGCCACATCGCGATCTCTTCGCCGCCGCAGATCCCCTATTTCATCAACAGCTATGAGGGGAACAGCCATTCCGGCGTGTATCTGGGCCTGATGATGTTCGCCCAGTTGCCGCCCCCCTACAACGAGGGTCTTTACCGCTGCGTCAGCGTGGATTTCGGGCCGAAAGGCACGATCTGCAACGCGGCCGAACCCGCCCCGCACATGAACTGCACCACGACTCCGATGGAGACACTGACCGATGCGGTGCGGCTGGCCTTCGAGAAGGCGGTGCCGTCCAAGGTCTCGGCCAGCTGGGGTCATGCGAACGGGCTGAACATCGCCGGCTGGGACAAGCGGCATGACGAGGAATACGTGACGATGGTGCTGGCCACCATCATCTCGGGCGCGGGGGCAACGCCATCCCAGGACGGCTGGCACGCCTGCGGGCCGGAATGCTGCTTCGGTGCGCTGACCAGCGGTGACGTGGAGCTT
This sequence comes from Alphaproteobacteria bacterium, assembly GCA_029289325.1. Taxonomy (GTDB): domain Bacteria; phylum Pseudomonadota; class Alphaproteobacteria; order Rhodobacterales; family Rhodobacteraceae; genus Tabrizicola. The sequence continues at coordinate 28,583 of JARFTV010000025.1, read as the reverse complement.
CTGGAATACAGCTATCCGATCATCATCCACCGCTATTCGCTGATGACCGACAGTGGCGGCGCGGGCAAATTCCGGGGCGGCAGCGGGACCGCCTGGGAGGTGGAGCCGCTGAACGACGACATGACCTTCATCACCTTCGGCGAGGGTCGCCGCATTCCAGCGGTGGGCGCGGCGGGGGCGGCCAGCACGATCATCGATACCAAGGTCGGGCGGCTGGAACTGGTGGAAGGCGAGACCTCGCAGACGATCCGCGAGAACGTCATCAAGGTCATCAAGCCCGGTGACCGGATCACCAACATGAACCCCGGCGGCGGCGGCTATGGCAACCCGATGGAACGGGCCGTCGAAAAGGTCGTCTGGGACGTGAAGAACAACCTCGTCTCGATCGACGGAGCAAGGGAGGACTACGGAGTCATCATCACCGACCCCACCACGCTGCACGTGGACATCAAGGCAACCGAAGAGCTGCGTGCGCGCCGTCGCGCCGCAATGGCCGCGAAATAAGGGGGACATGAGATGAAATCCGATTACCGACTGGGCATCGACGCGGGTGGAACCTTCACCGACTTTGTCCTCGCAGACAAATCCGGGCAGGTGCGGCTGTTCAAGGCGCTTTCCACTCCGCAGGATCCGACGCTGGCGATCCGTAACGGGCTGGCGCTGATCTCGGAGGAACTGGGCGTTCCCGCGGAACATGTGGTCTCGAACTGCGATCTTTGCATCAACGGCACGACCGTCGGGCTGAACGCGCTGATCACCCATAATGGGGCGAAGACCGGACTGATCTGCACGGCCGGCCATGAGGACAGCCTGGAAATCCGGCTGGGCCACAAGGAGGACGGCTATCGCTACGATGCCGATTATCCGCCCGCCACCATGCTGGTGCCGCGCTATCTGCGGCGCGGGGTGCGTGAACGGGTGCTTTCCACCGGCGAGGTACGCGAGGCCCTGAACGAGGCAGACGTCCGCGCCGCCTGCGAACTGTTCCGCGCCGAGGGCGTCGAGACGGTGGCGATCAGCTTTGTCTGGTCCGTCCTGCACCCCGACCACGAACGCCGCGCCGGCGAGATCGTGCGCGAGATGCTGCCCGGCGTGGTGCTGACACTGGGGTCGGAACTTTACCCGCAGGTGCGGGAGTACACGCGCACCTCGACCGCGGTGGTCAACGCCTACCTCGCGCCGATCATGAAGCGCTATGTCGAGGCGGTGGACAGCTATTTCCGCAGTCTCGGGGCCAAGCAGCCGGTGCGCTACTACCAGTCGAACGGTGGTCTGGCGATCGGTCAGGCGATGACGGATCGGTCGGTTTACGCCATCAACTCCGGCCCCGCTTCCGCCCCGGCCGCCGGCCAGTATGTCTGCGAACCCTTCGGCAAGAAGGACGTGATCACCGTCGACATGGGCGGCACGTCCTTTGACATCACGCTGACCAAGGACGGCAGCACGAACATCAACAAGAACATCGACTTCCTGCGCTATCGGATCGGTGTGCCCATGATCCAGGTCGAGACGCTTGGTGCGGGCGGCGGCTCGATCGGTTGGATCGACGAGATGGGGCTGATGCAGATGGGGCCGCAATCGGCGGGCTCGGACCCTGGCCCGGCCTGCTATGGTCAGGGGGGGAAGTTGCCGACCGTGTCGGACGCGAACCTGGTGCTGGGCTATCTGAACCCCGATGGTCTTGTCGGCGGGCGCCTGCCGCTGGATGCCGCCAAGGCGCATCAGGCGATCAAATCGAACCTTGCCGATCCCCTGAACATGAGCGTGGAGCGGGCCGCCTATGGCATGTTCACCATCGTCAATGCCAACATGGTCAATGGCATCCGCCGGGTGACGGTGGAGCGAGGCTACGACCCGCGCGACTTCGTGCTGGTCGGGGCAGGGGGCGCCACGGCGGCACATATCACCGCCCTGGCCGATGCGATGGGGATCGACACCATCGTCCTGCCGAAGCTGGCCTCGGGCCTGTGCGCCTTTGGCCAGATCATCAGCGACGTGAAGTACAACTACATGGCCACCGCGCCGTTGCGGCTGGACAACAATGCCGCCTATGCGCGGATCGACGAGCTGTTCAAGCAGATCGAGGCGCAGGGCGTCGATCACTTGAAGGGCGACGGCTTCAAGGGCAAGGACATCGTGACGAAGCGCAGCCTTGATATGCGCTATGTCGGGCAAGTCCATGAATGCACGGTGGAAATCGGCAACTTCAAGGTGGATGCGAAGTCGATCAAGAAGATCAAGGACGCTTTCCACAAGCGCCACAAGGAGCTTTACACCTACGCCGAACCCAGCTCGACCGTCGAAGTGGTGAACATCGAGAGCACGCTTTACGGCGTGGTCGACAAGCCCGCGCGGATGAGCATCGGCAAGGGCGCCCCGCCTGGGAAGGCCCTGAAGGGCCATCGCGACGCAGTTTTCACCGCCGACGGCAAGCGGATGCGCACGCCGATCTATGACGGCACGCCCCTTGGGGCCAATGCCGTCATCACGGGGCCGGCGGTGATCGAGGAAGTCACCACGACCATCGTGATCGAACCGGGTTGGACCGCACGGCTGGATGCCAGCGGTTCTTACCTGATCACCCGCGACCGGAAAGGAGCAAGATGAAGGATCTGCGCGCTGACAAGGTATCCGTGGCCTTCGCCGGATTGAAGGCGCTGTCAGGGGTGGACCTGACAGTCGCTCCCGGTCAGATCGTCGGGCTGATCGGTCCGAACGGGGCGGGCAAGACCACGCTTGTCAACGTGCTGACCGGCTTTCAGCCCGCGACGGAAGGGGCTGTTCTCCTGGAAGGACAGCCCCTCTCTGGACTGAAACCGCATGAGCTGCGCCGTCGCGGGATCGCGCGGACATTCCAGGGGGGGCGGCTCTTCCGCGACCTTGCGGTGATCGACAATCTGGAGGTCACGGGCGTCGGTCTGGGCCAATCGCGAGCTGCGGCAATCATCGAGGCGGAAGGGATGCTGGACTGGGTCGGCATCGCGCCGCTTGC
>JARFTV010000025.1:24873-25581 GCA_029289325.1 Alphaproteobacteria bacterium | reverse complement strand
GCCGTATCGCGGGTGCGCTGCCTTATACGGACGAGCGTCGCGTGGCCATCGGCAGGGCGCTGATGGGGCGGCCGAAGTTCCTGCTGCTTGACGAACCCGCCGCGGGGATGAGCGCGCAGGAAGCGGCCGAGCTTTCGGCCCTGATCCGCCGCATCGCATCGGACATGGGCTGCGGTGTCCTGCTGATCGAACACAATGTTGGCCTCGTGCTGGGGCTTTGCGACCACATCGTCGTTCTTGACAGCGGTGCGGTCATCGAGAGCGGCCCACCGGACGCCATTCGCGCCAGCGAGCGGGTGCGCCACGCCTATATGGGCAGCGCCGCCGACACCGACCTGCCCGTGCTGGAGGTAGAGGCATGAGCCTGCTTGCACTCTCCAACGTCTCGGTCCGTTACGGGCGACTGACCGCCGTGCGGGGCGTGACCTTCACCCTTGCGGAAGGCGAGATCCTGTTCATCACCGGACCGAACGGGGCGGGCAAATCGTCGCTTCTGCGTGCAATCGCCGGGGTCACGCCTCCGGCCGGGGGGCGGGTGGATTTCGCCGACCACGATATCACCGGCCAGGCCCCCGAGGACATCGCGCGCCTTGGCCTGTCGATGGTGCCCGAGGGGCGCGACGTGTTCGGCTCGCTGTCCATCGAGGAAAATCTGATGGTGGGGACGGGGATGCACGCGGGGACGCGCGGCTGGCGGGCCCGGGCAGC
>JARFTV010000025.1:0-24863 GCA_029289325.1 Alphaproteobacteria bacterium | reverse complement strand
ATGCTACCTTCCCGATCCTGAAGGAGCGCCGCCATACGCAGGCGGGTCTTCTGTCGGGCGGGCAGCAGCAGATGCTGGTGATCGGCCGCGCCCTGATGACGACACCACGGCTGGTGGCGATTGACGAGCCCAGCCTCGGCCTTGCGCCGAACATCACCGACCAGGTCTACGAACGGCTGATCGCGCTGCGGGCCGAACGCAGGCTGACGCTGCTGATTGTCGAGCAATCCTCGACGCGGGCGATGATGGTTGGCGGGCGAATGATGCTGATGCGCGGCGGCGAGATTGTTCTGGACGGTGACGCCCGCGCGCTGGGGCAGAGCGAGGCCATGCAGGCCGCCTACTTCGGATACGGAGAGCACTGATGGGCGGGATCATGCAGGTCGTCTTCGACGCGCTTTCCCTTGGGTCGCTTTACGCGCTCGGTGCGCTTGGCATCGCCTTGATCTTCGGCGTGATGCGGCTGGTGAACTTCGCCCATGGCGATGTGATCGCCTTTTCGGTCTTCGCGCTGCTCTGGCCTTCGGTCGATGCGGTGGCCATCATCTTCGCTGGCAACCTTCCGTGGTTCCTGCTGATCCCCTTCACGCTCGCCGTGGGCGCCGGTCTTTCGGTCCTGTCCGAGGTGGTGGTCTTCCGCCGGTTCCGCCGCGCCAATCCCGCGACGATGATGATTGCCTCCTTCGCGCTGGGCTTCGTGATCCGGTATTTCCTCCTGATGTTGTTTTCCAGCCGGCCGAAAAGCATCTCGCTTCTGCCGGGGCTGAGCCAGCCGGTCGAGATTCTGGGTGCGCGGATCCCGCTGTTGCAGTTGATCACCATCCTCGTGACCATCGGCGTGCTGATCGGGCTTACTGCCTTCCTGCGCCGAACGCGGTTCGGGCTGGAGATGCGCGCCGCGGCCGAGAATTTTACCATGGCCCGGATGCTGGGCGTCAGGGCGAACCGCGTCATCATGGGGGCCTTCGCGCTTTCGGGTGCGCTGGCGGCGGCCATTGCCCTGATCCTTGGGTCGCAGACCGGGACGGCGAACATCATGATGGGGGCAAGCGTCATGCTGATGGCCTTCATCGCCACGGTGATCGGGGGCATGGGCAGCCTGGCGGGCGCAGTGATCGCAGGCTTTGCCCTGGGAGCAATCGCCACGGTGATGCAGGTGATCCTGCCGCCAGATGCCCGCGCCTTCCGCGATGCCTTTGTCTATGGAGCTGTCATCCTGGTCCTGATCTTCCGCCCGCAAGGCCTGCTTGCGGCCCGTGGCACGAAGGAGCGCGTGTGATGGCCCGCCCCTCGATCCTTCGCCGTACCATCGCAACGCCTTTGATCCTGTCGGCGCTTCTGGTGGCCTTTGCCCTTGCGGCCTGGTTCGCCGGGTCACGGCCCTTCAACCAGACCGTGATCGACATCTTCCTTCAGGTGGTCTTCGTCGTCGGCCTCTACACCTTCGTCGGCAACTCTGGCGTCATCAGCTTTGGCCATATCGCTTTCGCCTGCCTGGGCGGCTATGTCGCGGCCTGGACCACGATCAAGCCGATGATGAAGGGCAGCGCCATGCCGGGCCTGCCGGACTGGCTGATGCAGATGGAGATCCCCTATTGGGCGGCCGCTTTGGCAGGTGGAGGGTTCGCCGCCTTCTGGGCCCTGGTCTTCGGCGCCGTGCTGATGCGGTTGTCGGGGATCGCCGCCTCGATCGCGACCTTTGCCATGCTGGCCATGGTCAACGCCATCTATTCGAACTGGAGCAGCGTGACCGCCGCCACCTCCTCTGTTGTCGGCATCCCGATCCTGCGCAGCATCTGGCCCTACATGATCGCCGCAATTCTGGCCGTCTTCATCGCCTGGGCATTTTCGATCAGCCGTTATGGACTGGCGTTGCGCGCGGCCAGGGACGAGCCCACCGCCGCGGCCGCCAGTGGCGTGAACATTGCCCGCGTAAGGCTGATCGCCTTTGTCATTTCGGGCGCGATCATGGGGGCGGGCGGTGCGCTTTACGCCCATTCCATCGGCATCGTGACGCCGGACACCTTCTACCTCGGCCTGACCTTCACGACACTGTCCATGCTGGTCGTCGGCGGCATGGGCAGCCTGTCCGGGGCCGTGCTGGGGGTGCTGATCCTGTCCAGCCTGATCCAGGGCCTGCGCTGGCTGGAGGCCGGTGTGCAGATCGGCACCAGCACGATCGCCCTGCCGGGCGGTGTACAGGAAATCGCGCTCGGCGCGGTGATGATCCTGATCCTCATGTTCCGGCCCACCGGCATCATGGGCAACAGCGAACTGACCGGGCGGCGTGCCCGGACGGAAAAGCCGGGCGAACCCGGCACGACCTGAAACCAACCAACGGGAGCCAAATCAATGAACAGACTGACAGCAATCCTCGCCGCCACGACCTGCCTGTCCGGCGCAGCCTTCGCCGATGATGAGCGGATCATCGTCGGTTTTGCCACCGCCGAGACCGGCTTCATGCAGGCCTATGACAAGCCGGCGCAGGACGCCGCCATGATCCGCATCGCCGAGATCAACGATGCCGGCGGCCTTTTGGGCAAGCAGATCGAGGTGGTCAACGCCGACACCAAGACCGATCGTGCCGAAGGCGCGAAGGCCGGTCTGTCGGTCATCGACCAGGGCGCGGATCTGGTCGTCGTGTCCTGCGACTACGACTTTGGCGCCCCCGCTGCGCTAGCGGCGGAATCGAACGGGCTGATCTCGTTCTTCCTTTGCGCAGAATCGATCAAGGCCGGGATCCAGGGTGTCGGCCCCAATTCCTTCTCGGCCTCTGTGCTGGGTGCCGTGCAAGGCGCGACCATGGCGGAATGGGCCTACAACAAGAAAGAGGCGCGGACCTTCTACCGGCTGCTGGATACCTGGACCGAATACAACAAGAGCATCTGCGACGGCTTCGACTGGATGATGCCGCAGCTGGCCGACGCCGAGCTGGTGGGACAGGACACCTTCCTGAACGAGGATGCCTCGATCGCCGCGCAGATCACCCGGATCAAGTCGCTCCCCGAAGAACCCGATGCGATCATGCTGTGCACGATGATGCCGGGCGCGGTTTCGGCCATCAAGCAGCTGCGGGCGGCGGGCATAAACTCGATGATCCTGAACGGCTCGGGCGTGGATGGCAGCTATTGGCTGTCGGCGGTCCCGGACCTGTCCAACTTCTTCGTCCCGGTCCAGGGCTCGATCTATGGTGACGACCCGAACCCGGCAGTGAACGAGTTCAACGCGAAATACACAGAAGTGACGGGTGGTGCGCCGGCCACGCAATACACCTATCCCGGCTATGTGATGATCGACGTCTGGGCGAAAGCGGTTGAACGTGCCGGGACCACGGAAACCAGCGCCGTTGTGGCCGAGCTTGAAAAGATGAAGGGCGAGCCGACGCTTTTCGGGCCGCGCACCTTCACCAGCGAATTGCACCACCAGAACCAGGCGCGTTACCTGATCGTCGAGACGAACAATGGCACGCCGGGTGTGGTTGATGAATGGACGATCTCTTCGCCCATTCCTGTCGCTGACCTGATGAAGTAAGCCCTTTGCCAAGGCTCAGGCCGGCCCCGCAACGTCGGGGTCGGCCATTCTCGTCGGAGGGAGCATGCCCGAGGTCATCATCCGCCCCTTGCGCGCCACGGACGAGGCCGACTGGCGCCGCCTGTGGACGGGCTATCTGGATTACTATGAAACCACGGTGCCGGAAGTGGTCTACGCCACCACCTTCGCACGCCTGCTGGGCGAGGACCCGCAGGACTTCAACAGTCTCATCGCCGAGGTGGATGGGCGAGCCATGGGGCTGGCGCATTACCTGTTCCACCGCCACTGCTGGAAGGACGAGAATGTCTGCTACCTTCAGGACCTTTATGTCGACGCCGCCGCGCGCGGCACGGGGCTGGGCCGCGCCCTGATCGAGGCGGTCTATGCCGCTGCCGATGCGAACGGCACGCCCGCCGTCTACTGGATGACCCAGCACTTCAACGAAGCCGGCCGCCGACTTTACGACCGGATCGGCAAGGTCACGCCCTTTATCCGCTACAGCCGCTAGCCTCGCGCCTTTCGGTAGCTGTCCTTCAGCGCGATCAGGTCGCCGTCGAAGGCAAAGACGTCGCAGCCCCGCACGTCGATCGCCCCGCCCTCGCGCGTGGTGCCGCGGAAGCGCCAGGTGGAAAGGCCGGTATCGCCCATGACGACATGCGCTCCCTCGGTCCAGGCAGCCTGGGGAAAGGCGTCGAAGATCGCCGCATAGGCTGCGCGCACGGCATCGGGGCCACGGTGGATGGTGCCCTCCGCCTCGGGCCCGGCGGCGGCATGAAAGGCGCAATGGGCTGACATGCAGGCCATCAGCCCCTCCAGGTCGCGGGCGTTGAACGCGGCCATCAACCGCTCCATCGTCGCCTTCCGCCGGTGGGCCTGGGCGTCATCCACCACCTCGACCTCAAGAAACGACAGGGGCGCGGTTGTCGACCCGTTGATGACATTGTGCTCCACCCCGACACGGCGGGAATAGGGAACCCCTTGGGTCAGCCGCGCCTCGGCCTGCTGATCGCCCGGCAAGTCCAGCCTTAGGGTGCCGTCGGTCAACGGGACGATGACATAGTCATGCTCATGCCGGTGCCATCCGGTTTCTGCCCCCGGCGCAAAGCGCCATTCCGTTACCTTGAACCTGTCGTCCTCGAGGTGGACGACAGGCTTGGCTGTCTCAGTCATGGCTGCATCCCGTCTGGCTATCGGCTTGATCTCGGGCCCCAGCATTGCCGGGTGACCAGCGGTCGGACAAGAGGAAAGCGACGCCGCGGACAGGCCCCCAGGTGCTGGTCAGTCCAGACGCGGGAAATAGTCTGCAGGGGACAGGCCAATGTCGTTTGGGCCCAGCCCCTCCTGCAGGACCGTAATCTCGGTGCGTATCTCTTTGTCCACTACTGCGGCGCCGAGGACGGCATGCGCGGCGTCGATTGCGAGCCTGCCCTGCAGAATCGGGTCGTCGAAGGGCGCCGCCAGAACCTGTCCGCCGACAAGTCCGCGCGCAACGCTGTGACTGACATAGGTGGCCGCAAGAGCGGGACCGCCGTTACCGAGACTTCCAAAAGCCATAGCGGCTTCAATAGCCGGCGCGGGTCCGATCAAGAGGCCGGCCTCGGGATGATCCTTACGGGCCTGTTCGACGAGGCGGAGCTGTTCAGCGATGCCGGTATCCGCGCCATAGGTTGCGACGATGGTCACCGATGATCCGGCAAGACCTTCCTCCAGACCCCGCTGCAGCGGCCCGACCCACCCCGCGCTTGGCGGACCGGACAGAAGGACGGCCGCCACCGTCGCGCCCTCGTCGGGAAAACGCTCGACTAGATGGCGGCCCAATGTGCGACCCATGACCGACCAATCCACACCGATCCGGGTGACGAGCGCGTCGGAATGGAGTTCATTCACCAGCCCGATCACGGGGAGGTCCTCGGACGCCGCCTCTATGGCCGTCAGCAGCGCCGGTGCATCCGACGAAACCGCGCCGATCAGGATCGCCCCCGGTCCAAGCGACTTGCAGGTGTCGAGCTGTGCCAGCTGGCTCTGGAGGGCGTCATAACCACCCGCTTCGAAAAACCGCACGGAGAGGCCCAGTTCGTCGGACCGCCGTTCAAGCCCGTAGGCGACGCTGACCCAGTATTCGTCCTTGAAATGCGGAACCAGCACGCAGAGGAGTGTCTGCTCCGCCTGTGCCATGCCGCCGAAAAGGCTACAGGCGGCAAAGATTGCTGCGCCGGCGATCCGGCGGTAATCCTTGCTGATGCGCACCAGACGGTTCGACTCGCAGCTCAAGTCCGTCTTCATGGTCCTCTCCGGGCTGATGGTCGTTGTCGGTCTGGTATCGTTCGGCGTCAACCGCTTCCTCGCGCAGACGCAGCAGCGCGTCCTGTCGGACAGCATCGCCATCATCGAACGGACCGAGCGGGTGGCGCAGGATGCCGATTTCGCGGTCTCGCTTGCCGGGCAGTTGGCTGCGGCGCGCGAGGCGCGTCAAGCGGAAGACCTGTCGCGCGCCCTGGGGCGACGGGTTGACGGCATCGCCACGGATCTTGCGGCGATGCGTGCATTTCTTGGACGCGCGTTCGGGCCGGGTTCGGCCGAGGCGGTGCGCGGCGTGGTGGCCGAGATGGACCGGACCGTGGCCGGGCTGATCGACGCCACGGCAGGGACTGCCGCCGGTCGCGTGGCCCTGTCGGAATCCGGAACACGGCTGGCCAAGCTGATTTCCACCGAGACGGACCTGGCACGCCTGCGCGTGACGGCGAACATCTGGGAACTCTATCGCTTGCCGGACAGTGCGGCAGCGCGGGCGGGGCTGGACCGTCTGGCCGATGTGAACTTCTTTGCCTATGAGCGCCTGGCCGAGATGGCAGAGGCGGTTTCAACCCTCGACCGGCTTGTGGACCGGATCGTCACCGCGGGCGCGGTGACGGAACTGGACGCGCTGGCCAAGGACTATGCGGCGGCCGTTTCGCTGCTGCGGGACCGGGTTCCCTTTATGCTTTCGGCGCGGTCCCGCGAAGTTGCCTCGGAGATTGTGGCGGAGTTTGAGCTTGGCCTTTCGGCTGAAGGGCTCCTGGCGCAGCGGCGCGCGGCGCTTCAGGCGCAGGGGTCGCTCAATGTGCTTTCGGCGGACCTGGACGGCCGGCTGGAGCTTCTGATCGACGAGGCGCGGCAGGGGAGGGTCGAGACGCGGGAACAGATGCAGGCCGGGGTCGTGGCCGCAGGCTGGCAGGCGACGCTCCTGTCCACTGCGCTTGCGGGCGTGATCCTTCTGGCCTTGCTGGCCGGCTATATGGTCTGGGCGCGCATCCGCCGGCGCGTGGTCCTCCGGCTGGAGGATGTGGCCGACCGCATGGTGGCCGTTGCGGGCGGCGATCTCGGTGAGCCTGTCCCGATCAGCGGTGCCGACGAGATCGGGCGTCTGGAAGAGGCGCTCAATATCCTGCGCGACCGCGCGGAGGAAGCCGCGCATCTGCGCGGGCGACTGGAGGCGGCGGTGATCGACCGAACCGCCGAAGTGGTGGCCGAAATGCAGTCCGCCAACGCGGCCCGCGCCGATGCCGAAGAGCAGAGCCGCGCGAAGACCCATTTCCTTGCCCGCATGAGCCACGAGATTCGCACCCCGCTGAATGGGCTGATCGGGCTGCTGGACCTCTTGGCCGAAGACGAATCCGATGCGGAGCGACGCGCACGGCTGGGGGTGGCGCTGACCTCGGCCCGCGATCTGCAGGAATTGACCGAAGAGATCCTGACCTTCTCTGTGGGCGAGGAGGGGCAGAACCAGACGCGGCTTTCGGTGTTCGATCCGTCCGGGCTCGCGCAGGGGCTGGCAGCGCATCTTGGGGTGATCGCGGCCGAACACGGCCTGCAGGCGGTGGTGCGGATAGACCCGGCTCTCCCCCCGCGGCTGGTCGGGGAGCCTGCGAAGATCCGGCAGGTGCTGGTCAACCTGCTGTCAAACGCGGTTAAATACACGCGGCGGGGAAGTGTCGTCCTGACCGTCGCGGCGCGGTCCGTCGGGGGGGGCAGACACGAACTGAGCCTTGGCGTCCGCGACACTGGCCCGGGAATGACTGAGGAAGAGACCCGGCAGGCCTTTGACATCTACGGGCGAAGCCGCACGGCCCGCCAGAGCGGGGTCAGGGGCGTTGGCCTGGGTCTGGCCATCGTGCGGCAATTGACCGATGCGATGGGCGCGGAACTGCGCGTATCCACCCAGCCCGGGCGCGGCAGCAGCTTTACGCTCGTCCTGCAACTTCCCGAGGCCGGCCCCGACGAGATCCCCGTGCCGCAATCCTTTCCCACGCGCGGCGTGGGGGGGCGGGTGCTGGTCGTGGACGACCACCCCGTCAACCGTCTGGTGGCGCGGGGCTATCTGGAACGCATGGGGTGCAGCGTCACCGAGGCTGCGACAGGGACTGCGGCGCTTGCCGCGGCGCGGGACGGTGACTTCGATGCGATGCTGGTGGATCTGGACCTGCCAGACCTTGCTGGGGAGGCCGTCCTTGCGCAGCTGCCGCGCAAGGCGGCACGGGTCGCGGTCCTGACGGCCGACCTTGTCCGGGACGATGTCGAAACGCGAAAGCGGTTCGGTGTGGACCGGGTCCTGACCAAACCGATCTCGCCCCGCGACCTGGCGGCGTTTCTCGAGGGGGGATTGTCCTCGGCCGCGTCCACTGCGGGCACCACCGCCGCACCTTCGGTGGAGACTGTCCTTCGCGAGGATATCGCCGGCCTCGGTGCGGAGCAGACGGCCGAGATCGTTGCGGCCTTGCTGGTCGACTTGGCTGAGTGCGTGCAGCAGTTGAAAGATGCGCCTGACGCCGCGACGCGGCGCAAGCGGGCACACCGGCTGAAGGGGGCCGCGTCGAACTTCCGGCTGGAGGCGTTCTGCGCACTGATGCAGCGGCTTCAGTCGGATGACCTGTCCGCGCTGGAGACACTGGAAAGCGTCGCCTCCGCCACGATCCGGGAACTGGAGGACGCAGCGCACTGCGCGGGCCTGACGCTTCAGCGCGAGGCGGAAGCTGCGAAGCAGTAGCCTTCGCCCATCCTTGTCAGCAGGAACTCCGGCTGCGCGGGATCGGCTTCGATCTTCTTGCGAAGCCGACCGACCAGCACGTCGATCGTCCTGTCGCCAGCGCGCAATTCGCCGCGACCCACGATCTCGCTCAGCCTGGCGCGACCGAAGGTAATGCCGGGGTTCCGGGTCAGCGCGTCCAGCAGGTCGAATTCCTGCGCGCTGAGCGTCTCGACACGCGAGGCCGAGACGAGGCGGCGGCGGATGCGGTCGAAATGCCAGGGGCCGAATTCCTCGACTGCCTCGGCCACGGGGGCACTCCGCCCGATCTCGGTGATGCGGAACAGGAGGTTCTTGATCCGCGCCGCCAGCTCGCGACGGTCGAAGGGTTTGGTGACATAGTCGTCCGCGCCCATCTCCAGCCCGATGATGCGGTCCACCTGTTCATCGCGCGAGGTGAGCAGGATGATCCCCACCCGCGACTTGCTGCGCTGCTCGCGGGTGATGGTCAAGCCGTCCTTGCCCTCGAGTCCGATATCCAGCAACAGGATCTCGGGCGGATCGGTCTCGATCACGTCCTGCATCTCATCGGCATCCTCCGCCTCGGTCACGCGATGGCCAAGGCTTCGCAGATAGGCGGCAAGCCGCATCCGGGTCACGCGGTCGTCTTCTACGATGAGGATATGCGCAGCCATGGGCAAGCCGTCTTTACATCTCTTTACACTTCTTCACCGCCGGGATTGACGGTCGTCAAGGTCCGCATCGCTGCGTTGGGTCAATCTCTGGTCGCAGACAAGACGGAGGTCCGCCATGACATCGATCAATCCGACCAGACGCAACTTCCTGAAGGGCAGCGCCGCCCTTTTCGGGTCCGGCTGGCTTATGAACTCGACCGCGCTGGCCGCCGTCGATCCCAATTCCTTCTCCGGGCGCATCTTCAGCGCCAGCCACTACGGCCCGTTCGAGGCGGTGGTGCGCGACGGCAAGATCGTGGGCATCACGCCGATGATCGAACTGGACGCCCGCCCGACCGAGCTTCTGACCCACGGCGTGCTGGACCGGGTCTACGACAAGAGCCGCATCGATTACCCGATGGTCCGCAAGTCGTATCTTGAGAACTGGAAATCGGGCGACGTGAAGCCCGAACTGCGTGGCAAGGAACCCTATGTCCGGGTTGACTGGGATACCGCGCTGAAACTGACGGCGAAGGCGATCACCGACACCATCACGGATCACGGCCACCAAGCGATCCTGTCCACCTCCTACGGGGGCTGGAGCCATGCGGGCATCATGCGTCCGAACGTTCTGCAGGGCAAATTCTTCAACATGATCGGCGGTTGCACCAATACCGTGGGCGACTGGTCCGGCGGCGCGAGCCAGATCTCGCTGCCCCACGTGATCGGGGACATGGAGGTCTATTCGGCTCAGACTGCCTGGGAAGTCATCCGCGATAATACCGAGGTGTTCGTCCTTGTCGGCTGCGATCCCGTCAAGAACAACCGCGTGGAATACACCGTGGCTGACCACGGCATGTATACCCCGTGGGAGCAGATCCGCGACAACGGCACCCGGTTCATTTCGATCAACCCACAGCGCACGGCCTCTGACAAGGTGCTGAATGCCGAATGGGTGCGGATCGTCCCGAACACCGACGTGGCGCTGTTCCTTGGCATGGCATATCACGTGCTGGAACAGGGGCTGGATGACAAGGAATACCTGGCCAAGTACACCACCGGCGCTGACAAGTGGATCGCCTATGTTAAGGGCGAGGGGGACGACGCCACGCCGAAGACGCCGGAATGGGCATCCGCCATCACCGGCATCGAAGCCGCGAAAATCCGCGAACTGGCCGAACTGATGGCCAAGTCCAAGACCGAGATCGCGGGGGCCTGGTCGCTCCAGCGCGCCCATCACGGCGAGATGACCCACTGGGCCATCATCAACTTCGCGGCGCTGACCGGCAAGATTGGCAAACCGGGCGAAGGCGTCGGCTTCTCGTGGCACTACGGCAACGGCGGGATGCCGCAGTCGGGCGGCAAGACCCCTGCAGGTCTGAGCCAGGGCAAGAACTTCGTCACCGACTACATCGTCCCTGCCTCGCGGCTGACCGAAGCGCTGGAAAATCCGGGGGCCGAGGTCGTCTACAACGGCAACGTCCGCAAGTATCCGGACGTCAAGATGATCTACAACGCCGGCAACAACTTCATGTCCCACCAGCAGGACACGAACCGGCTGATCAAGGCACTGGAGAAGGTCCAGACGATCGTCAGCCAGGATGTCTGGTGGACCGCGGCGACCCGCTGGGCCGATATCGTGCTGCCCGCGTCCTCGCCCCTGGAGCGCGACGACATCTCGGTCGGCGGGACCTATTCCAACGACCGCATCTACGCGATGAAGAAGGTCATCGAACCGATCGGCGAAAGCCGCAGCGACTTTGACATCTTCGCCGGTCTGGCCGATCTGTTCTACCGCCAGTCCCAGTTCGCCGAGGACGGGGTCTATCCTGAATACATGGATATCATCAGGAAGGCCTATGCCGGGACCACGGCGGCCGAGACGACGTCGTTCGAAGAGTTCTGGGAACGTGGTTACGCCTACCAGCCGATCCCCGAGGCAGCGCGGGCATGGGTGCGCCACGGTGACTTCTACACCGACCCGGACGCCAACCCGTTGCACACCGCGTCGGGCAAGATCGAGATGTTCTCCGAAACCATCGGGAACATGGGTCTGGAGGACTGCCCCGGCATGCCGATGTGGCTGGAACCTGCGGAATATCTGGGCAATGCCCAGGACGGGCAGCTTCACGTCGTCAGCCCGCACCCGTGGTTCCGTCTGCACAGCCAGATGGACCAGTCGGCCAGCCTGCGCGAGCTTTACAAGGTGCAGGGCCGCGAGCCGGTGCGGATCAACGCCGAGGATGCGGCAGCCCGGGGCATCGCAGACGGCGACCTGGTCGAGATCTACAACGAGCGCGGCACCGTCATCGCCGGTGCGGTGGTGTCGGACGAGATCATGCCGGGCGTCATCTCGATCTATGAAGGGTGCTGGCCAAGCCTCGACAGCAAGGGGCGCTGCAACTCGGGTCTGGTGAACTTCCTGACCTCGACGCAGAAATCCTCGGGACTGAGCCAGGCGACCACGGCGAACACCTGCCTTGCCTCCATCCGCAAATGCGAGGACCCGGATGGTCCGAACATGGCGTATGAGAAGCCGCCGATCATCGAAGGGATGGAACTGGCCGCCATCGACGATGCCGACCTTGGGCTGGAGCGTCTGGATAGCGTGATCGAGGCGCTTTATGCCGAGATGGGGCCAGGCGAGCAGTTGTTCTACGAACGCTGCACCGTTTGCCACGGGCCGCGCGACGTGGGTGCCTTCACCCAGTTGCAGTGGAAGGCGATCACGCCGTCGATGTTCCCCCGTGCGGGTCTGGATGACGCGGAAGCCGCACTCATCATGGACTTCCTGATGGCAAATGCCTCGGACGCCGTGAAGTGACCTGACCTATCTGCGGCCGGATCCGTCCGGCCGCAGATGCCTTGCAAGAGACCCGACCGATGAACGTTTCCCTGGATGCACCGCCCCTGATCGACGTCCGCTTTGCGCGAGACATCGCGCTCGCGCAAGTGGACAGGATCGAGACGGTGCGTGACCTGCCGCTGGCGGCCGCGCTGGGTCATGTCTGCGCGCGCGACGTGGTCGCGACCAACGCGATGCCCTTTTTCACCAATTCCGCCGTCGACGGCTTTGCTCTGCGGCTTGCGGACCTTACCGGAGCAACGCCCGTCCTGCCGGTCGCAGGAACGGTCGCGGCCGGCGCTGCGGAGCCCCTTGTCTTGCCAGCAGCGGCCGCGCTGCGCATTTTCACCGGCGCGCCCTTGCCCGGAGGCGCCGACTGCGTCGTCGCGCTGGAAGAGGTGACCGAGACGGATGGGCGCATCCATCTGCATACCCTGCCGCCGCATGGTGCCAACATCCGCGAAGCGGGCAGCGATCAACCCTTGGGCGCGCTCCTTTTGCCGCGGGGCACCCGGATCGCGCCGCAGCATGTCGGCCTTCTCGCGGCGAACGGGATCGGAAAGGTGACCGTCACCCGCAGTCCGCGGGTCGTGGTACTGTCCACTGGAGACGAACTTGCCGACAGCACACAGCGCGGGGCGGGGCAGATCTTCGATGCCAACCGGCCAATGCTGCTCGCCCTTGCTCAGATGGCCGGGTGCGAGGCCGTGGATGGCGGCACCATGCCCGACAGGGTTGATCCGCTGTCGCGACGTTTGGCCGAAATTGCCGAAGACGCGGATCTCGTTCTGACCTCGGGCGGGGTGTCGATGGGCGGACGCGACCCGATCCGTCCCGCGTTTGCAGCGGCGGGGGGCGAGAGCGCTGGCTGGCGCGTGGCGGTCAAGCCCGGCAAGCCCATCATGTTCGGGCGCATCGGCCGCACTGCCTTTACGGGCCTGCCGGGCAACCCGATGGCGGCCTTCGTGGGCTTCCATCTCTTCGTCGCGCCCCAGATTGCCCATCTTTCGGGCAGATCACCCGCCCCCTTCGCGCCGTGCAAGGCGCGCGCGGGCTTTTCCTGGCGGCACCGTCCCGGCCGTCAGGAGGTCTTTCCCGTCCGTTGCCTCGGCACGGACGGGACGGGCCTTCCCTTGGTGGAGCGGCTGGGCAACGGGGTTTCGGCCACGCTCTACCCGCTGGCACAGGCGGACGGGCTGGCCACCATTGCCGCCCTGTCCGACGGCGTCGCGCAAGGCGACGTCATCGACTGGCATCCTTTCGGCCAGGGAGGTTGAGGTCATGCTGCAGACACCCATCGACGTTGGCACCACGGCCTGCCCGGTGCGCAGGCCGCTGATCGACGGTCTGTGCCGTCCGGTCAGCTACCTCCGCGTCTCTGTCACCGACCGCTGCGACTTCCGCTGCACCTATTGCATGGCCGATCGTGTCCAGTTCCTGCCGCGCAAGCACCTGCTCACGCTTGAGGAACTGGACCGGCTCTGTTCCGCCTTCATCGCGCTTGGCGTCACCAAGCTGCGCGTGACCGGGGGCGAGCCTCTGGTGCGGCGCGATGTCATGGGCTTCTTCCGTTCCATGTCGCGGCATCTGGACAGCGGCGCGCTGCGGGAACTCACGCTGACCACCAATGGCAGCCAACTGGCCCGTCATGCGGCCGAGCTTGCCGCCTGCGGGGTGCGTCGGGTCAATGTCTCGCTCGACACACTGGATGCGGGGCGTTTTGCCGGGCTGACGCGACGCGGCCAGCTCGCCCCGGTGATGGAGGGCATTGCCGCCGCCCGGTCAGCGGGTCTGCGGGTCAAGATCAACACCGTCGCCTTGCGCGGCCTGACCGAGGGCGAACTGTTTCCGCTGGTCGACTGGTGCACCGCCGAGGGCCATGACCTGACCTTCATCGAACTCATGCCCATGGGCGAGGACGGGGCCGAGTCGCGGATCGGGCAATTCCTGCCCCTGTCGGAGATGCGCGCAAGGCTGGCCGACCGTTTCACGCTGGAACCGCTGGCAGAAACCACGGGCGGGCCCGCGCGCTATGTCCGGCTGGCAGAAACGGGGCAGAAGATCGGCTTCATCACTCCGCTCAGCCACAGTTTCTGCGAAAGCTGCAACCGTGTCCGGCTGAGTTGCACGGGTGAACTTTACACCTGTCTTGGGCAGGAAGGATCGTCCGACCTGCGCTCCGTCGTGCGCAACACGGCCGGAAACGACGCGCTGGAGGCGGCGATCCGTTCTGCAATCCTCCGCAAGCCGCGGGGACATGACTTCGACTATTCGCGTGGCCAGCCCCGAGGTGTGATGGCGCGTGGCATGAACCATACGGGCGGATAAGTGATGGCAAGCGTGGAAATCCTTTACTTTGCATGGCTTCGCGAACGCATCGATGCCCCGCGTGAGAAGGTTGAAACCTCGGCCGCGACTGTCGCCGATCTGGTGGCGGAACTGGCCGCCCGCAGCGAGAGGCACGCGGCCGCCTTCGCCGATCCGGCTTCGGTCCGCGTGGCGCTGGACCAGAACCTGTCGGACTTCTCGGCGCCCATCGCGGGGGTTGCAGAAATCGCCTTCTTCCCGCCGATGACGGGGGGCTGAGGCGATGGAGGTGACCGCATCCCTTTATGCCGAGGGCGAACTGCTCCGCTACGCCCGGCATATCGCCCTGCGCGAGATCGGCGGCCCGGGGCAGGCCCGGCTCAAGCGCGCCTCGGTCCTTGTCGTCGGGGCAGGGGGGCTGGGAGCTCCGGTCCTGATGTATCTTGCCGCGGCGGGAGTCGGGCGGATCACGGTGGTCGACGACGATACGGTGTCGCTATCGAACCTTCAGCGGCAGATCATCCATGCCGAGGAACGGCTTGGAATGGACAAGGTGGAATCTGCGCGTATCGCCCTGGCAGGGATCAACCCCTTCGTTGCGGTGAAGCCCGTGAGGGCGCGGCTGGATGCCGCTTCCGCCCGAGCGATGGTCACGGGCCACGACCTTGCGATCGATGCGACCGACAACCTGCCGACCCGGCACCTGTTGAACGCCGCCTGCGTCGCGGCGCGGGTCCCGCTTCTGTCCGGCGCGATCAGCCAGTGGGAAGGGCAGGTGACGGTCTACGATCCGGCCCGCGGCGCACCCTGCCTTGCCTGCCTCTTCCCGACGATGCCGGCCGAGGGCCTGGCGCCCAGCTGTGCCGACGCAGGCGTCATGGGCGCGCTGCCCGGTATCGTCGGCTCGATGATGGCTGCCGAGGCCATAAAGCTGCTGACGGGCGCGGGGCGCAGCCTGCGCGGGCGACTTCTGATGCAGGATGTGCTCTGGGGCGAGAATCGGGAAATCGCGCTCTGCCGCAGCCCCGATTGCCCCGTTTGCGCCGGTATCGCCGAGGAGAGAGCATGACCCTGACCCATTTCGACGCCGAAGGCCGTGCCCATATGGTCGACGTCTCCGGCAAGCCCGTGACCGACAGGATCGCGGTGGCCGAGGCGGCAGTGCGGATGCAACCCGCGACCCTGGCCTTCGTGACCGAAGGCCGCGCGAAGAAGGGCGATGTCCTTGGCGTGGCACGGCTGGCCGGGATCATGGCGGCAAAGCGCACGTCGGACCTCATCCCACTCTGCCATCCGCTGCCGCTGACTCGCGCGGCGCTGGACCTGACGCCCGACCCGTCGCTTCCCGGCATCCGCATCCGCGCCACGGTATCCACGACCGGCATGACCGGGGTCGAGATGGAGGCGCTGACGGCGGCTTCGGTCGCCGCATTGACGGTCTATGACATGCTGAAGGCCGTCGAGAAGGGCATGGTGATCCAGGAGGTCCGGCTCGTGCTGAAGGACGGGGGCAAATCCGGGCGCTACGACGCGGAGGAGGGTACGGCATGAGGCTTGCACATATCAGCATTGCCGGACGGGGCGAGACGGACCGCTTCCTTTCAGTCATCGCCGCAAGGCTGGAAGCGGCCGGTGTCCGACTTGCCGGAACAGTGCAGACCAATATCGCCCGCGCCGACAGGACGCGCTGCGACATGGACCTGCGCGTCCTGCCCGATGGCCCCGTCTACCGCATCAGCGAGGATCGTGGCGCGGCTGCGCGGGGATGCATGCTGGACCACGGCGCGCTGGAACAGACCGTGGCCGAGGTGGCGCGCCGGCTGGACGGGGCAGATGTGCTCCTCGTCAACAAGTTCGGCAAGGCCGAGGCCGAGGGGCGGGGCCTCGTCCCCGTGATCAGCGAGGCGCTTTCGCGCGGGATGACAGTCCTCGTGGGGGTGAACGGGCTTAACCTGCCGAACTTTCTGGATTTCGCGGGTGGTCTGTCGCAGGCCCTGCCGGCCGAGGACGCGGCGGTGGTCGACTGGTGCCTGAAGGGAGTGACCAGCCATGCCTGACGCCCATATCGCCGTGCTGGTCGTCTCTGACCGTGCCGCCCGCGGGGAATACGAAGACAAGGGCGGACCCGCCGCCGAGGAATGGCTGCGGTCGGTGCTGACCTCTCCCGCGCGCATCACCCGGACCATCGTGCCCGACGGACGCGAGACAGTGGCCTCCGCCTTGCGCGACCTCTGCGATCAGGACGGGGCCGACCTCGTCCTCGTGACCGGCGGAACCGGCCCCGCGCCTCGCGACCAGACACCCGAGGCGCTTGAGGACGTGATCGACAAACGCCTGCCAGGCTTTGGAGAGGCGATGCGTCTGGCAAGCCTTTCCGAGGTGCCGACCGCCATCCTGTCGAGGCAGGATGCAGGCATACGGGGCAAAAGCCTGATCATCACCCTGCCGGGCAAGCCTTCGGCCATCGCCACCTGCCTGACCGCCGTGTTCCGTGCGGTGCCCTACTGCCTTGACCTGATCGGAGCGGCGCGGATCGAGACGGACCCGACGGTCTGCGACGCATTTCGGCCCAAGCAGAGCTGAAGTGAGGGGAGAGGCGGCAGACTCCTGGACCGCCCGTGGAAGCGCGTCCCGCAGACCGTTTTGCGTCCTTGGCAGTGCAAGCCCCGTCGTCGGCTTGCGGCGTGGCGGATGCCTTAGGTGGCGGTGGGGCGTCGGCGTCTGCGCTATGGTCGGCACGGGCTGATCGCGTAGCGATGCTCGCTCCGGCGCAGCAGGGCCCTCTTCCAGCCGACCTCGGCGGCCTGCGCGCGGTGGATGGCGCCAAAGGCGGTGTCGATCCTGACCTTCGTGAAACCAGCCGCATACAGCAATTCAGCGACTTTCTCTGCCTGCGCTCCGGCTGAAAAGTGTACCCGTGAAAGGATCTCGGCGTGCCGGTCGGCCATCGCATCCGCGACAGTGGTGCGCGAGGTTCCCAGAAGTCGCGACAGAAGCGACCCGACCCATCCCCGCGACACGAAATCCCCATCCACGACAAGAAGCTGCCCGCCCGGTGCAAGAACGCGGAACCACTCGGCGAAGGCCGCCGCCGGATCGACAAGGGTCCAGATCAGATGCCGTGTGACGATAACGTCCTGTGATCCGGCGGGCAGCATCGTGTGTTCCGCGTCGGCCTGAAGGAAGGTCACCGCCACGCCTGCGGCCGCCGCCTTGGCGCGGGCGCCCTCAAGCATCGGTTCTGCCCAGTCAAGTCGTGGCAGAGCAACGCGATTTCCCCCGTCCGCGAGGCCAGATCCAGCAGGCGACGCCCCCCGCCACACCCAGATGGCGCTGGAACAATGCCTTCCACGCAGCACGCTCGGCCGCGCTTCCGATCCTGTGCCCAGGGTCCCGGTCAAAGGTTGCTGCACGGTGCGACCAATACTCGCGGATGTCGTCCGCAGATCGCGGTTCGGACGAAGTGCATTGTCGGTTTGCGCCATGATCTTCCCTTTCTCTGGTGTGCTGCGAGTCGGCTAGTATTTTCTTATTAAATAGTAAAAATTTAATGTTGATAGATTTACTCAAGAAATCATGCCAGCTCCCGCAACAACCAAGGAGCCATGATGAACTGCCTCCCCTCCCTGCTGGGTGCAGCCGCATTGAGCCTCTTCGCAGCCAGCTTCGTGCAAGCCGAGACAGTCACCTTCACCGACATCGCCGGACGGCAGGTGCAGTTCGAGACGCCGGTCCAGCGCGTGATCTTGGGCGAGGGTCGGCAGGCTTTCTTCACCGCCGTGCTGGAGACGGAAAACCCCTTCGCCCGCATCGTCGGCTGGCGCGATGACCTCCGACAGGCGGATCCCGACAGCTATGCCGCCTATCAGGCGCAAGTCCCGCAGATCGCCTCGATCTCGACCTTCGGCGGCTTAAAGGAAGGCACCTTCGACATCGAACAGGCCGTATCGCTGGACCCGGACGTGATGATCCTGAATCTCGAGGCGAAAGCCGCGACCGATGAGGCGGGCTATGAGGAAAAGCTCGCTGCCCTGGGCATCCCGATCGTCTACGTCGACTTCCGGGAAAAGCCCTTCGAGAACACGATGAAGTCGATGGAGCTCATCGGCCAGCTTTATGGCAAGGAAGAGCGCGCGGCCGAGTTCAATGCCTTCTTTACCGCGGAAATGGACAAGGTCAGGTCCGTCATCGCGGCTGAGACCGACCTGATCCGGCCGCTGGTCTTCGTCGAGCGGGCGGGCGGCTATTCGGAAGATTGCTGCATGTCCTTCGGGGCCGAGAACTTCGGCCGCATGGTCGAGGAGGCAGGCGGCACCAACATGGCCGCGCCCTTCATTCCCGGCACCTTCGGCACGTTGAATGCCGAGCAGATGGTCGCCTCGAACCCCGAGGTGGTGATCGTCACGGGTGGCAACTGGGAGGCCTATGTGCCCGGTGGCGCATGGGTCGGCGTGGCGCTCGGCGCAGACATGGCGGCGGCGAAAGGCAAACTGGAAGCCCTCATGCAGCGCCCCGCGTTTGCCGGCACCAAGGCTGTCAGGCAAGGTCAGGTCCACGCGATCTGCCATCAGTTCTACAAAATCCCTACAGCTTCGTGGCCGTCCAGCGGATTGCGAAATGGCTGCACCCCGAGCTCTTCGCAGACCTCGATCCCGAGGCGACACTGCAAGAGCTGCATGCCCGCTTCCTTCCCGTCGCATACCGTCCGGGCTACTGGGTCTCGTTGAACTGACGTCTTTCCGGGCGGCGCGTCCTTGCGCCACCCGCTTCCCCCGTTGCCGGATCCGCCATGACGAGCCTTACCGAACCGATGGCCGCCGCAGGCGTGCCTCGCCATCCCTACCGCCGCCTTGTCGCGCGACGCCTGACGATCCTTGCCGCTCTCGCAGCACTTCTCTGCTTGTCCGTTGCGGTCGATCTCTCGCTCGGCCCTGCCCGGTATGCCTTGGGGGATGTCGTTTCCACCCTGCTGCAACCCGCCCGGGCCGAGGTGTAGATGCGCATGGTTGTGTGGGAGATCCGCATGCCGATCGCGCTGATGGCTGTCACGGTCGGCGCCTGCCTGTCGCTTGCGGGGGCGCAGATGCAGACGATCCTCGCGAACCCGCTGGCGAGCCCGTTCACGCTTGGCATCTCGGCCGCCGCCAGCTTCGGTGCGGCGCTCGCCATGGTGCTGGGCGTGGCGCTTGTCCCCGCCGCCCTGGCACTGATGGTGCCGATCAATGCTTTTGCCATGGCAATGCTGGCCTCGCTTCTGATCTTCGGTCTGTCGACGATGCGGGGCGTCACGGTGGAAACCATTGTCCTTCTGGGCATCGCGCTCGTCTTCACCGTCAATGCGCTTCTGGCGCTGCTTCAATACTTCGCCTCGGAACAGGCATTGGCCGCCGTGGTGTTCTGGACCATGGGCAGCCTGACCAAGGAGACATGGACCAAGGTCGCCGTCACTGCCCTGATCCTTGTGGTCGTGACGCCGATCTTTGCCCGGCGGGCCTGGGCGCTGACCGCGATCCGACCGGGCGAGGCGCGCGCTGTTGCCATGGGCGTTCCCGTCCGGCGCCTGCGGCTTGAGACGCTGATCCTCGTCTCGGCCCTCGCCGCCGTGCCCGTGTCGTTCGTCGGAACCATCGGGTTTATCGGGATCGTCGGCCCCCATATCGCGCGACTCCTGCTGGGAGAGGATCAGCGCTTCTCCCTGCCGGGATCCATCCTTTCCGGCGCGCTGAGCCTGTCGGCCACGTCCGTGCTGTCGAAGGCGAACCTGCCCGGTGCGGTTCTGCCCATCGGCATCATCGCGGCCCTGGTCGGCGTCCCCGTCTTCGCCATTCTCATCTTCACGAACGGAAGACGGTCATGGTGACTCTGCAACTGCGGAAGGTCGAAGCTCGCTACGGACGAAGGATCATCTATGCCGAGGCCTCCACGCCAGAGATCGCGGGCGGCCACCTGACGGCCCTGGTGGGCGCCAATGCCGCCGGGAAGTCCACGCTCTTCCGCCGGATTGCCGGGCAGCTTGCCGGCAAGGGCGAGGTGTGTATCGCCGGGGCGGAACCGGGCGACCTGCGCTACATGCCGCAAGACACGGGCATGAGCGCAGCACTGACTGTCTACGAATCCGTCGTCCTCGCCCTTAAGCAGCGGCAGGGAGGCTGGCGCATGGGGGCCGAAGAACTGGATGCCGTGGACAAGATCCTGTCTGGTCTGAAGATCGGGGCACTCTCCGACCGCCATCTGGCGGAACTGTCTGGCGGGCAGCGGCAGCTCGTCTCGATCGCCCAGACCCTTGTGACCCGCCCGCGCATCGTCCTGATGGACGAGCCGACGGCCGCTCTCGACCTCTACCGCCAGTATGAGGTGCTTGAGCATCTTCGTGCCTATGCCGCGGATACGGGCGCCGTGGTGATCCTGGCGCTGTACGACCTCAACCAGGTCATGCGCGCCTGCACCATGACCATTGCCGTTGCCGAAGGTCGCATCGTTGCCGCCGGCCCGACGCTGGAAACCCTGCGCCCCGAGATGATCCGCAAGCTCTACGGTATCGAGGCCCGGGTCGAGACCTGCTCTCGCGGCTGTCCGATGATGGTCGTGGATCGCGCGGTGGAAGACCATGAAATGTCCGGATACCGCTAGCCTCGTCCGGCTTCGCCAAGGCTTCCCCTGCTGCGGGGAGTGTGCCGCGCCCGGACCAGCGGCCGGGCGGGGCGGTGCTGCGGATGTCGTCCGTCCGGCGACCGACGGTATCAATACCACATGTCCGCCATCTCGGCCTTCCTGCGGGCGATGAAGTCCTGCAGCGCCTCGTCGATGCCTGCGTCCAGCGGCGGGGCCACGTAATCGCGCAGCAGCTTCTTCCAGCGGGTATTGGCGCGCTGCGCATAGTCGATGCCACCCTGTTCATCCCAGGTCTCCCAAGGCTGGTTGTCATCCAGCGCGGAATCCCAGTAGGCGGTTTCGTAATGACGAAGGGTGTGCTGCGTCGAGAACAGGTGCTGTACGGGGCCCAGTTCGGCCAGCGCATCGAAGGCAAGCGTATCCTCGTTCACCGTCATCCCGTCGAGATAGGTGTGAAGCGCACCACACATATCGGTGTCCATGACGAATTTCTCGTAGGACATGGACAGAAGCCCGTCCAGGAAGCCGGCCGAATGCAGGACGTAATTCGCTCCGCCCTGTACGGCGGACATCATCGACATCATGCTTTGCTGCATCGCCTGACCGTCGGGCAGTTTCGAGGTCGAGAAGTTGCCGGCGCAGCGCAGCGGCAGGTTGAGGCGGCGGGCCAACTGGCCCATCGCCAGCGATCCGATCGCGGGTTCGGGGGTCCCGAAGGTCGGCGACCCGGATCGTAGCGACATGGAGGAGAAGAACGAGGCCAGGATCGCGGGCGATCCGGGCCGGACCAGCTGGGTCAGCGCACAGGATGCCATCGACTCGGCCAGCCCCTGTGCCACCATCCCCGCTGTCGTCAGCGGGGCGACTGCGCCGCCCAGCAGGAAGGGCAGGTGGATGGACCCCTGATTAGCCGCCGCATAGGTTCGGATTCCGGCCGCCGTGACCCCGTCGATCACCAGCGGCGAGGTGGTGTTGAAATTCCCCATCACCACGCAGTTCTGATCCACGAACTCTGCCCCGAACAGGATCCGGGCCATCTCCACGCTGTCCGCCGCGCGTTCGGCCGCCGTGATGGATCCGAGGAAGGCACGGTCGGAATAGCGGATGTGGGAATAGACCATGTCCAGATGGCGCTTGTTCACCGGCACATCCGTCGGCTCGCAAACCGTGCCACCGGAATGGTGCAGCCAGGGCGACGATTGGGCGAGCTTCACGAAGTTGCGGAAATCCTCGATCGTGCCGTAGCGGCGGCCCCGGTCGAGGTCCATCACGAAGGGCGATCCGTAGGAGGGCGCGAAGACCACGTTCCTTCCGCCGATCCGCACGCTGTTCGCAGGGTTGCGGGCGTGCTGGGTGAACTCGGCGGGGGCGGTCTTCAGGATCTCGCGCAGCATTCCGGGTTCGAACCTGATGCGCCAGACGCCTTCGGTCTCTGCGGTCACATCCGCGCCGGCCTGCTTGTAAAGCCGCATCGATTCGGCATCCTCGCGCAGTTCGATGCCGATCTCGGCAAGGATGCGGTCGGCGGTGGCCTCTATGGCGGTCAGGCTTTCGTCGGACAGGATGTCATAAGTCGGGATGCCCCGAACGATATAGGGGCGGTGCGTCCCCTGCTCGACCCCGACCCGGGCCTCGCGCCGCTGCGATCGCCCGCCCCGCTGGCGCCTCGTATCCTGGCTGTTCCCGTCCGGCATGATCGGCCCCTTTCGATAATCTGGTGACAGGCTAGGTTGTTCCGTCCGTGCTGTGACGCTGGAAAGTTCTGATGGACTTGATAAGGTGGATTTATGGAAACGCTGCGCAGCCTTGTCCCGTCGATCAACAACCTCGTCGTGTTCGAAGCCGCGGGTCGATTGTCCAGCTTCACCTCCGCCGCGCGCGAGCTTGGGATGACCCAGGCCGCGGTCAGCTATGCCATCGCCCGGCTGGAAGAGCATCTGGGAACGGCACTTTTCCTGCGTGAGTACCGCCGTGTGCGGCTGAGCGAAGCGGGCGAGCGGTTCCATGCGGATGTGTCCATCGGCCTGTCGCATATCCAGCGCTCGGCCCGCGACCTGCGGGCAGTGGCGACGGGCAGCCATGTCACCCTGTCCTGTTCCACGGCCTTCGCCTCGTTCTGGATGGTGCCGCGCATGGCCCGGTTCCGCGCAGAGCTTCCCCACATCGACCTGCGGATCCAGACCGCAGACCGCGACCTTGACCTGCTGGGCGAGGGCATCCCCCTTGCCGTGCGCGGCGGCGACCCGGCAGACTGGCCGAACTACCAGGCCGAGGCGCTGGCGGCCGAAGAGATCTATCCGGTCTGCGGGGCGACCTATCTGACCCAGGAAGTGCGGCCACAGCACGCGCAAGACCTGCTTTCGCACCAGTTGATCCATCTGGAAGAGCCGTTCCGGACGGCGGCCACATGGCGGGACTGGTTTTCGGCTGCGGGGATCGACGGGCGGCGGGTGCCGAAGGGATTGCAGATCAACGACTATGTTCTGGTCGTGCAGTCGGTGATCGAAGGGCAGGGGGTGGCCCTGGGCTGGCACCACCTTGTCGAACGGCTGGTAGACAAGGGCGTCCTCGTTCGTCTCACCGACCATGCGCTGACGACCGGTATGAGCTTCCACGTCATCTGGCCGCGGGAGGGGGCGTTGACGCCCTCTGCGGTGGCCGTGCGCGACTGGCTTCTGGCGCAGCGCCCTGCAGCGCCAGGCTGACGGTCCCCTGCGGGCGCGAGCCGCAGGCCAGTATGTTCGCCGGTGAGGCAGAGGTCAGGCGACGCTTCCGGCGGCACCCAGCAGCTTCATCTGGCGGCAGCGCTTCACCCAGACCTGATTGTTCACCCGCGCCTCCTCAAGCGCGAAGTGCAGGTCTTCTGGCCGGACCGGAAGGCGCAGGGTGACGTCGCACATGGCCAACCGCTCAAGGCTGAAATCGTCACGCTTCACTTCCTTGCTCAGCACGACGACCAGGACATTCGGCCGTTCCGCCCGCAGGTTGACCAGCGCATCGATGGCTCCGGCGAGGTCCTTCAGACTGTCCAGATCGACCACCACGCAGTTCCAGCGGAACGCATGGGCATCCTGTGCCGCCTGGTCCAGGTTCCGGGCGGTCACGGTGGAATGACCGCAGGCGCCGATCAGCGACTCCAGCGTGACGGCATCCCTCGGCCGGGCGGTCACCAGCACGATGGGCGAGATGAGCGGCGGTCGCTCGACCGGAGAGTTCGCCGCCTGCACCATCTCGTCGAACGCCGTGGCGCGTTCATGCGCCGCCGTGCCGATCTTGGAAATCCGGCGGCGCTGTCGCACGGGTCCGGCCCATGCGGTCTGCGTCTGGCCCGGCGCCACGGCTCGGCCGCCGCGCTTCTCCACCGGAGGCGCGGGGTCTTGTGTCGGCTCGGCCATCGTCGGCTTGGTGTGCTGGTCGATCATCCGCTGCATCCCTCGACAGCCCGCGTGAATTGCACGTGAGGACCCGCTGCCCTGGCCCCCATTCATTCACATTCTAGCCTTGATCCGCCTGGCCTGAATATCTGGCCAAAGGGGAAGATTGCGGGCCATAGGAGATGTCCTTTCTCTACTGCGCGTCAGGCAGCATCAAAAGATCCCGCAGGAATGGTCTAATAATTGGAAAAAGTATCCAAGGATACCGTTGGTCGTGGTTTGCGGCACTCCCATGGCAATTTAACGGCTTTTATGGAAATTGGCAATAATGTGACCGCATCACAGATTCGCCGCAATTGCAAAGCTAATGCATCTCGGGAAGCTCGCGCTTTAAATCGGCGACTGCGCCGACTGGATGATAGTTGCGCGGAAGATAGAGTGGTTAACACCAATGATACACTTTCGGTCAAGCCTTCAGATTAGGGTCAGGACTCGTTCTCGCTTCATAGCCAGAACAT
>JARFTV010000024.1 GCA_029289325.1 Alphaproteobacteria bacterium | reverse complement strand
TGCGGGCGGGCGTGAAGCTGTTGGTGATGACGATGTCGTAGGGCAGTTCCAGCGCATCGAGCATCCGCGCCCAGGTGCGGGCCGGATAGGATTTCACGCCGAAGATAGTCCCGAAGCGCCGCCCGGCGCCGGACTCGATCTCCACCCGCTTCCCGGCAAAGGTCATCTGCGATGACGCGATTGCATCACTCAGAAACTGGCCGCGCATCGGCAGGACCTTGGCCATCGGCTGTCCGAGGAGAACACCCAATAACCCAAGCCATTCTCCGGAGGAAACGGTCAGCCGCCGGAAGCCCAGACCCTGGCAGGCACCGGCCAATAGCCCCATCGCTTCATTCAGGCGCTCGATCCTCTGGGCGAGATCGCCGGTGAAGGCTGCCTTGAAGAGGGCACCTATAAGGGGGGCACGTTTCAGCGCGGTTGGGCGCAGAATGAGCGAGACCATCAGCACCCGACGCTTCAACGTGCGGGCGCGAAGATGTCCCTGCCAACGGGCATCGACCATGGCTGCAAAGGCGGCCCCAGTGCTCTCACCATCGAAGGGCTTCAGCTGGGGTGCGTCCGGCAGGGTCAGCTTCGAAATATGGAACCCGAACCCTTCGCCCAGCTGCCCGATCAGACGCGCGAGCGAGGTAGTCGCGAGCGAGAGGTCCCCCTCTTCCGTCGTGAAACTGTCCTGCCCCTCGACCACGGCAGAGGCGATCACGTCACCTTGCCGGGTCAGGATCAGATTGTCCGCCGGTGCGGAGAGCCACGGCAAGTGTCGCGCGAGGGTTTCGGCTGCGAGGTCCTCGGGCCGCAAGACAGATCGAAGCGCCGGAGTGGCCGGGAAGAGGGATTTGAGGTCAGCTGACATGGCGATCTCCGCCAAAGGCCGACTTGCCTCGCGTGCGCTGGGTCCGGGAAAAGACCACCGCGACCGTCTCGAAGAGATTCGGATTGAGGTCTGCCACGAACCACAGGACGGGATAGCCGACGACCCCGATCAGCAGAAACCGCCAGTCGTTCGCCCCAACAAAGGGGATTACCGAGCCCAGCATAAGGCTCACGAAATAGCCGATGGGCAGGCCGAAGATCTTCGGCGGCCGGGTGAGACCGAGGAACAGGGGCGCGTCATGCATAGAATAGTCCAAGGTTGGTTGGCTTGGACCGGAAGGCGGAACAAGGGGATGGAAAGCCCCGCCCTCCGGTGACGTGGCCCGTCTTTAGGGGGCCGCGAAGCCGTCGATGATCGTCGCAGCCGAGAAGACCAGCACGACACCGAAGAAGATCGCGAGGAACAACGGCCAGTTCAGGCGGCCGGTGAACATCATGTAGCCCGCGGCCACGACGGCGAGGATGGCGATCAGCCGTCCGATCGGGCCGGTCAGCGCGTCGACCACCGTCTGCAGCATGTTCTCAAGGGGATCGAGGTTCTGTGCGAGAGCAGGCTCCGCGAGGATTGCCGCGAAGGGCAGCGCCAGCAAAAGGGTGTGCAAAGCCAGGCGCGGCAAACGCGCGCCGAAAAGATTGCGGAACATCTGGATTACTCCGAACTGAGGGTTGCGTTGGTCAGCCGCAAAACCTTGGCCACGTGGCCCTCGGTTTCGGCATAAGGGGGAATGCCGCCGTAATCGCGGACCGCTTCGGGTCCGGCGTTGTAGGCGGCGAGAGCAAGATCGGCAGAGCCAAAGTCCTCGAGTTGGGCGAGGAGATAGCGGGCCGAGCCGTGCAGATTGTCTTCCGGATCGTAGGGATCGACGCCGAGCAGATCAGCGGTTCCTGGCATCAACTGCCCAAGACCGATTGCACCGACCGATGAACGCGCATCCGGATTGAAGGCGGATTCCACGGCGATATTGGCTCGGAAGAGCGCGAGCCATTGCGTCCCAGAGAGCCCCGCCGCCTTCAGCGCAGGATGGCGGAGGTAGTCGTCGCCGACATCTAATACGAGATCCTCGATCTCAACCGTGCCGCGCGGCCCGCTGCGCTTTTGAGATGTGCTGTAGGAGGCGAGGACGACGAGACCTTCGTCATCAGCATCGGCTTCAGCTCCATCTGCGAACTCGGCGCCGTTCAGGTCGCCGCGTTTGGGGAGCTCTTTGCCAAAATCGAGAACGCTGGCCCGAACCCGCAGGTCCTCTGCCCCTGCCCCAAGGTCAATGACCTCGGCCAGGGCACCTTGTGTGGCAATGAGCCAAAGCGCCAGCCCGCCGCAGAGGGTCAGATCAGGGTATGGGCTCCACCGCTGCGTCATGGGTCCAGGTCGCCTTCTCGCCCTTCTTCAAAGGAACGGGGACCGTGGTCAGACCCAGCTCGACCGCGAAGGAGATCAGACCCGTCACGGTCTTGAACTCCCGGGGTTCGAGCCCGCGCGAGATCACCAGAAGGGCTGTCTGGTCGCCAAGGCGCAACTGGATGCGCCAGGTGCCTTGCCAGACATTGAGAACCTTCTTTGCGTCCTCGACACAGAGGGCTTCGACGATGCCGCCTTCGGTCAGGGCCTCCTTAAGTCCGGCCTGCAAGATCACCGGGGTCAAGTTCCTCATGGGTTGGCACCTTCCGAAGCAACACGCTCACGGCAGAACATAGTGCATGTCGCGCTGATGAGAAACATGTCGTCGCGCAACGTGACGGCACCACTAGCGGTAGAATCCTATTGCGTCAATAGCGGTGTTTTGCAATTCATGCACATGTTTTGAAACCCCGGGACCATGCATGCCACTTTTCTTCTCTAGACGCGCCTACCTCGCCGCCACCCTGCTCACGATGCCTGTCTGCGGGGCAGCGCAAACGGTGACGGTGTTGGACTGCCTGCCGCCGGTCCCGCCTGCACCGGTGACCGATGCAGCCACGCGTGCCGAGTATCGGACGGAGATCGGGCAGGAGTTCACAGCCAACTTCGATGAGGCGCAGGCATATCTGCGCTGTCTCGATGCCGCCCGAGCCGCGGTGTCTGAAGAGATCAACCGCGTCATCCCCGACTACCAGTCCCTCGGCCCGGAGCCTGACGGTTGATCGCGCCAGATCAGGTCTTCTTGCCCCTCCCCTCCCGGATCTTTCAAAAGGAAACCAGCAATGAACTCCCTACGAGCTGTGGCCGCCGTCGCAGCGACTGCCGTCTCAGTTTCTCTTTCGGCGCCCGCTGCCGCCTATCCCGTCGATTGTGCGATCCTTCTCTGCCTCGCTGGCGGATGGCCAGCTTCGGCGGAATGCGCCAACGCCCGCGCTGTGTTCATCGCCCGGATCACGCCTTGGCCGGTGGAGCCGCCGCTGCAGATCTGGAACTGTCCGATGCGGGCGTCCCTGAACCGCGAAATAGCCCCTATGGAGCGGCTGTTCGAGATTGCGCTATGGCCAGAGGGCGGGCCACGGCCCCAGTCACAGGTCGAGAGCTCCCGCGAGCTTCACTTGGCCCAAGACCGTGCGGACGTCGACATATCGGATCCGGCTTATGACTTCGTGCGCTCGATCCATGTGTTTCAGATCGAATACCGGCGGCACCGAAACAGGGACGGTGACTGCAACACCTGGTCGACCATCCGCGAGGGGGCCTACGGAGAACAGGGTGACTTCGCCTGGGCGCGGTCCACGCCGGCCCGGGTTCCGTCCGCTTCAGCGTTCCGCCCGGGGACTAGCTGTTCTGACTACTGGTTCCGCGGGGTCTTCGTCGACTGGACCGATTACGAGGGCACCTACGGCTTCGAGGAGGTGCGCTACTGATGAGCTAGCCATACCGTCTCAACCGATACGATCGAAAGACTGAGACCCCCACAAACAGAAACGACGCCAGACCATAAGCCCGACGCCGCACTGATTTCCTCGTGGTAGTGGGAATCTAGCGCGAGCTTTGGACCCGTTCAACCGGCAAATGCCTTTGCCGGAACGAAATTTTGCACGCCTCACGGTCTGGTGTCGCCCCAAGACGGAACGACACATCATGGAACTCACGACCGGTGCCATCCTGCGCCGTATCACCGAAACGCCGCTCTCCACGGCGGCGCACAAGCTCGCGACGATCATCCTCGACGGGATTGCTTGGAAGGACGGCTACAACGGGCTGGAACGCGGAACGGCCGCGTTCACGCTGGCGCATCTCGCCGAGAAGATGGGAGTGTCGCGTCAGCACCTCACGGCACTGTTGGTCGAGCTTGCGGCTTCAGGATTGGCGCTGGTCCGGTGGAAGCCAAACGGTAAGTTCGCGCCGTGGCTCTTCAGGTTTGGGGGGCACGAGGCTGCCGATGCGCCGCCAGATGTCGTGTCAGCCTCAGGCGACACATCACTATCTAGAGACTCTAAGAACAAAACTATCTTTGCAGGCAGGATCGACATTGATGCAGGGAGCAACGTTTATCGCACACCTTGGGCGGATCTGATCAAGGCTGCGAAAGCGTCGCTCGCCTGCTGGAACGTCGATGCGCAGGTCATCTGGGAGCGCTTCCTTGCGTTCAACAGAGCGCGCGGGAATGCAGCTGTGCCCGCGGGGTTTCTTCTGGGCTTCATGCGGCGGTGGCGCGCCTTGCCAGAAACGAAAGTGAAAGGCGCTGTGCACGTAGAGCCGAAGCGCGCGGCAACCCTGAAGGAACAGGAACTGCAGCGGCTGATTTCGGCTGCTCCGAGCAAGAATTGGCAGTTTCACGCATCTGATCTCTGCAGGCTTATTGGCAAAGCGGCCTACGATGCCCGGGTTATTAGAGTCGCTGAACAATTCGGATGCGCAAGATTCGCGGCCATCCTTGCGGTCCATGGCCACGCGGTCATCGCGACTGAGATATCGCGATGAGAAGAGAAACTCCGAATTCTAATTCATCGTGGCCACGGTAAGCAGTCGTTGACCAGCTTTTTGGTTTGAGCGATTGCTTGTTACGTGACGTCTCGCGCCGGTCAGGAGGGAAAAAAGAACGACTGGTGCGTTAGTCAGACATGATTCGACCACTACTGCTCTGCACGCCAGGAACCGAAAGGAAATGATGTAGATCTCATCATTCACCGCACCCGACCTTCTTGCAAGATTCGAAAGTACCAAGGTTAACAGACTGGAGAAGATGGCAGGACTTGCCAAACCGGGAACCAGTCAAAGTTTTGTTGCGACTTGGCGCGTATATGTCCAATAGATGAAGCACACCGCGATCTCGCGCCGACGCTGCTCCGGCATCAACCGCACGCGCGCTTGTGGTGGCCGTCAATTCGGCTCAGGCTCGGGGTGGCGGTGATCAGCAGAGCATAGGGAATGGTCGCCCAGCACTTCGATCACCCTGCAATCGGCGATTTTCCCGCCTGCGCATTGCACGACCATGCGTTCCAGTTCGCTTTTCAACGCCGTCAGCCTCGCAAGACGGCTTTCGACCTCAGCCAGTTGCGCCTTGGCGATGGCATCGGCGGCGGCACAGGATTGGTCGGGCTTGTCCGACAGGCTGAGGAGGTCGCGGATTGCCTCGAGGCTGAAGCCCAGGTCTCGGGCGTGGCGGATGAAGGCCAGTCGTTCCAGCGCTT
The DNA here is from genome assembly GCA_029289325.1 of Alphaproteobacteria bacterium. Classification (GTDB taxonomy): domain Bacteria; phylum Pseudomonadota; class Alphaproteobacteria; order Rhodobacterales; family Rhodobacteraceae; genus Tabrizicola. Next base: position 58,787 of record JARFTV010000024.1, on the reverse strand, counting down.
TGCGGCTGTAAAGCCGCTGGTTACCTGAGCTACGCTCCGCTTCGGGCAAAAGGCCGATCTGCTCGTAGTAGCGAATCGTCGGAACCTTCACCCCGGCGGCTTCGCCCAATTTTCCGATGGTCAGCATCAGATTCCTCTTGAAGCTATAGTTGCTAGAGACATTAGGTTACTGATTCGATGAAATCAACTGCCCGCCCTGCGGCAGGAGGAATGACGATGCCAGAAGCTGCACGCGAAACGTCCTGCGACTGGACAGTGACAGGCATGGACTGCGGGTCCTGCGCAACTAAAATCAAAGATGCTGTCGCGCGTCTGCCGGGAGTAAGCGGCGTTGAGGTCGGGATCATGTCGGAGCGCCTGCGACTGACGCTCGATGAAACACAGACCGGGAAAGACAGGATCGAAAAGACTGTCCGCGCACTTGGCTACGAGATTGCGCCACGCACGGCATCGGCGAAGAAGGAGTTCGTTTTGCCCGGACAAGCTGCAGTCGAAAAGACTGACGCGGATGCGGATGTCAATCACGCCAAACACGATCATGCCAGTCACAATCATGCCGGTCACGATCACGGCCTAAAGGCAGCCGGCACCAAGCAGGACGAGTCCAGCCACGGTAGCGCCGGCCATATCCATGACGACCCTGCTGACCGGAGCAAGCGGTGGTTTCAAACGGCCAAGGGTAGGCTGGTGATCTTCACTGCCTTTTTGCTGGGTGCCGCCTGGATCATCGAATATCTTGCGCCCGAGATCGGCAAATGGGCCTTCGTCGCGGCCTGTCTGATCGGCGTGGCCCCGGTGGCGCAGCGTGCCTTTGCGGCATTGCGGATGGGGCAACCATTTACCATCGAAAGCCTGATGACCATCGCTGCCATCGGCGCGCTGTTCATCAATGCGGCCGAAGAGGCGGCGCTGGTCGTTTTCCTCTTCGCCGTGGGCGAAGTTTTGGAAGGCGTCGCGGCAGGCAAAGCGCGCGACGGGATCCGGGCACTGGCAAATCTTGTCCCGAAGACCGCGCAACTCGTCACCGGCGACACCACGCGCGAGGTGCCTGCCGCAAGCCTGAACGTCGGCCAGACCGTGCTGGTCCGCCCCGGCGATCGGATTCCGGCGGATGGCGAGATCGTGGACGGCACCTCGGGCGTCGATGAAAGCCCGGTCACTGGCGAAAGCGTGCCCAAGACGCGCGGGCCGGGGGATGCGGTCTTCGCAGGCGCAATCAACACCGAGGCAGCGCTGCGGGTAAAAGTCACCAAGGGCGCGGAAGACAACACCATCGCCCGCATCATCCGTCTGGTCGAAGAGGCCGAGGAGGCCCGCGCGCCGACCGAGCGCTTCATCGACCGCTTCAGCCGCTGGTATATGCCCGCCATCGTTGCCGTGGCGGCGCTGGTGGCGCTGGTGCCGCCGCTGGCGTTCGACCAGCCTTGGGACATCTGGGTTTACCGCGGTCTTGCCCTACTGCTGATCGGTTGCCCTTGCGCGCTGGTCATTTCGGTCCCCGCTTCCATTGCCTCGGCTATGTCCACGGGCGCGCGGCGCGGCCTCTTGATGAAAGGCGGTGCCGTGATCGAGGCGGCGGCGAAGGTTGATGTCGTGACCTTCGACAAGACCGGGACGCTGACACATGGTCGTCCACAGGTGACGGACGTCGTGCCGTTCGGGGCCACCACCGAAGCCGAGCTTCTGGCCGTTGCGGCCGGGGTCGAGACGGGGTCGAGCCACCCGCTGGCCATCGCCATCCTGAACAAGGCAAAGGACGCAGGCGTGGCCGCGCTGTCGTCGCAGGATGCAAAGGCGTTGACGGGGAAAGGCGTGGTCGCGACGGTGGGTGGTGCGCCGGCATGGGTCGCCTCTCCGCGTTACGCGATGGAACATGGTGGGCTTGAAGGCCTTGGTTTGCGACAGGCCACAATCTTCGAAGAGGATGGCAAGACCGCTGTTGCGGTGTTCCGCGAGAAGACCCCACTTGGGTTGATCGCCATGCGAGACGAGCCACGGGCGGACGCCAAGGATGCTGTGCGCCAGCTGACGGCCATGGGGGTGACCTCGGTGATCCTGACCGGGGATAACCCCCGCACAGCCTCCGCGATTGCCGGAAGCCTCGGCCTGAAGTTCGAGGCCGACATGCTACCCGAAGACAAGCTCGCCTATATCCGCGAGATCGGCTCCAAGGGCGGCGTCATGATGATTGGCGACGGTATCAACGATGCGCCGGCGCTGAAGCAGGCGTCGGTCGGCGTGGCGATGGGCTCGGGCACCGATGTGGCGCTGGAAACCGCCGATGCGGCAATCCTGCGCGACCGGGTGACAGACATCCCCGCCACGATCCGCCTGTCGCGTGTAGCGATGGCCAACATCCGCCAGAACGTGACCATCGCATTGGGGCTGAAAGCCGTGTTTCTGGTGACCTCGGTTTTCGGTCTGACCGGCTTGTGGATTGCGATCTTGGCCGATACCGGGGCGACAGTGCTTGTGACCCTGAACGCCCTGCGCCTGCTTCGGTTCAACCCTGAGCGTGAGAGCTGACATCATGATCTCAGGTTTTGGCTGGGCCGCGCTGGCCCTTCTGTTCGGCTATCTGGCTCTGTTCTTCTGGGGTAGTGCGCTGGCGGCGCAAGCGGCGGGTCGGCCTGTCTGGCTGTTTTCGCGCGCCACTGGACGCGACCGTCTGGCTGCGATGGGCTTCCGTCTCGCCTTCGTACTTGCCTTTTTCGGGCCACTCCTCTGGCTCGCCATGCCTGCCCTGCACAAGGTCGATCCCCTCTGGACCGAGGGGGGTGCCGTGGTCCTCGGCCTGATCGGAGTATTTGTCGCCGGACTTGGCGCGATGGTCGCCTTTGCAGCACAGATGTCGATGGGATCGTCGTGGCGCGTCGGCGTGGCAGGCGGCGAGACCGGCGATCTGGTCTCGAACGGGCTCTACCGCTTTAGCCGCAACCCAACCTTTGTCGGTCAGTTTGCCCTGCTGGCAGGTGTTGCGATGGCGGTTCCGGCAGTCCCGACAGTCCTCGCGCCAATCCTGTTTCTCTGGTCGGCCAGCACGCAAGTCCGGTCGGAAGAGGCCGCCCTGCATGACGCAATCGGGTCTGACTATGACCGTTACGCCGCATCGGTCCCGCGCTGGATCGGCATAAACCGAAAGGCTGCACGATGACCCGAGCGGTGCTGATCTGCCTGATCGCTGCCACAGTGGTGGCAGACCAATTGACCAAGGCAGCGGCCCTGTCTGCGCTGTCGCAGGGGACTGCGGTCCCGGTTTTTCCGGGCTTCAACCTCACCCTTGGCTTCAACGAGGGTGCGAGTTTTGGTATGATGGGTGGCGTCATGGCGGGCAAGCCGCTCCTGATGGCGGCGCTGACGGGCGCGCTGACGCTTGCCTTCGCCGTCATGGCTTTTCGGGCGCAGCACCCGCTGGAACGAATAGGTTATGGCCTGGTTGCGGGTGGCGCGCTTGGCAACATCATCGACCGCCTGCGACAGGGTGCCGTGACCGATTTTCTTGATTTCTATTGGCGCGACTGGCATTGGCCCACGTTCAACGTCGCCGATATTGCGATCACTCTGGGCGCGGTCTTGATCCTTGCCGCCTCTCTTCCCCTTCGACGCCGCAAGGAGCATGTTCTTGACCAAAGCTGACCCGCAGAGTCTGTCGCGCGACGATCTCTCACTGATCGCCGCCTTCCTGATTGCATTGGCGGCGACGCTTGGCGCGCTCTTTATCGGCGAAGTGTTGGGACAGATGCCCTGTACGCTCTGCTGGTATCAGCGCATCGCCATGTTCCCGCTCGCGCCAATCCTTGGTCTGTCGCTCTGGCGCGCAGACGGCATAGCGCGCACATACGCCTTACCGTTGGCCTTGGCCGGGCTGGCACTTGCGGCCTGGCATTCGGGTCTATACGCCGGCCTCTTGCCCGCGCCTATCGTGCCTTGCACTGAGAATGGCCCATCCTGCACCGGCGAGGCACAGATGATCCTCGGCCTGCCCATCCCCTATCTTTCAGCGGTCGCCTTCGCGGCGATCCTTGTTTGTCTCCTCTTGCCGAAAGGGCACCGCCCATGAACCGTCGCAACCTCCTGATCGGAGCATCCGCAGTCGGGCTTGCCGCCTTTGCAGCTGGCACCATCATCCTGAACCGTCGCCGTGAAGCCGAGGCCGAGGCACTGGCAGCCGCCACGCCCACCGCAGATCAGGCGCTTTTGGTCCGAGAGTATTCCCCCAGCTTCGGTCCCGCCAATGCGCCCGTCACATTGGTCGAGTTCTTCGATCCCTCTTGCGAGGCCTGCCGCGCTTACCACCCTGTGGTGCAGGAAATCCGACGGCAGTTTCCGACGCAGGTCCGCGTTGTGCTGCGCTACACCGTCTTCCACGAAGGCTCGGACGAGGCCGTGCGCATCCTCGAGGCCGCGCGGATGCAGGACAAGTTCGAGCCGGTGCTGGACGCACTTCTCGAGCAGCAGCCCGGTTGGGCCGTTCATGGCTCGCCAGAGATGGATGTCGCTTGGGAAATCGCTGGTGCGGCAGGTCTCGATCTCGAGAAGGCAGAGACCGACCAGTTCTTCCCGGGGATCACCGGGATTCTGAACCAGGACGCGGCCGATGTCGAAGCCCTGGGCATCCGCCAGACACCGACGTTTTTCTTGAACGGAAAGCGGCTGGAAAACTTCAGCGCCGACAGCCTGATCGCCGATGTGCGGTTCGCGGTCGAGAATAGCTGACGGCGTTCAGGACCGGCTGGCGAAGGCCGAAAACAGAGCCAGCGTCCGCTCGCTGACGTGATGCTCGATGCCCTCGGCATCGCGCTCCGCCGTTACGGGGTCGAGACCTAGACTGATGAGAAAGCGCAGCACGATCTCGTGCCGCCGCCGGCATTCCTTTGCCAGCGAACGCCCGTCATCTGTCAGAAAGACCGACCGATACTTCGCGCGTGTGATCAGCCCCTCCCGCGCCAGGCGGTCGAGCGTCTTGCTCACCGTCGGCACTTTCACGCCAAGCCGCGCGGCGATGTCCACGGGCCGCGCCTCACCTTGGTCGTGGATCAACTCCGCAATCAGTTCGACGTAATCTTCGGCCAGCTCATTGCGCCGGGCTTCGCGCACGCCCTGAAACGCTCCGGCGCGCAGGTCCGCAGGCCGGTCATCCGATGTGGCGTGGGGTGCAGGATCAACCTCTGTCATCGCGTCAGTGTCGCATGGGATGGATTGACAAGTAAAGGCATAGGGCAGATTGTTAGCCCTGTCTAACTTTGTGCGCCAAGACTTTGGCGCGACCATATGACTGCAGAAAGCAAAATCCATGTCCGCGAACGCTTGGCGTCGAGAGAGCGAGACACCCTCCCTTTCGGAAGTCTTCCGCACTATCGCGGTCGGCAATGGCGGCACCAGCAGGTTCAGGCGCTTCCTTGCTTTCATCGGCCCTGGCTATCTGGTGGCGGTGGGCTACATGGACCCCGGCAACTGGGCGACCTCGCTCGCGGGTGGTGCGGCCTTTGGCTACACGCTGTTGTTCGTCGCGCTGCTGTCGAACATCATGGCGATCCTCCTGCAATCTCTCTGCGCGCGCCTGGCGGTCGCGTCGGGCCGCGATTTGGCACAAGCCTGCCGCGACGCCTTTCCGAAGTGGATGTCCATTCCCCTCTGGATCTTTGCCGAACTGGCCATCATCGCCACCGACCTGGCTGAGGTGATCGGCACCGCCATCGGCCTAAATCTGCTCTTCGGCATTCCGCTGGAGATTGGCATCTTCATCACCGCTGCTGACGTGTTCCTGATCCTGTGGCTCCAGAACAAGGGCTTCCGCTGGATCGAGGCTCTGATCATCTCGCTTATGGCTCTAATCGCCGCCTGTTTCGTCGTGCTCATCGCGCAGGCCGATCCGGTTTGGGGGGAAGTCATTGCGGGCTTTGCCCCTAGCCGCGAGATCTTCAACAACTCGACGATGCTCTACCTCGCACTTGGGATCATCGGGGCCACGGTCATGCCACACAATCTGTATCTGCATTCGGGCATCGTCCAGACAAGGGCGTTTGGACTGGATCTGCCGTCAAAGCGCGAGGCGCTGCGACTGGCGACCTGGGACAGCACCATCGCGCTGATGTTCGCTCTGACAATCAATGCCTCTATCCTGATCCTCGCGGCCGCCACCTTCTACACCGCGGGCGAAAACGACGTGGCCGAGATCGACAAGGCGCATTTGCTCCTAGAGCCCTTGCTGGGATCATCGCTGGCGCCGATCCTGTTCGGCGTGGCGCTGTTGTGTGCGGGCCTCAATTCCACAGTGACCGCTACCATGGCAGGCCAGATCGTGATGGAAGGGTTCATCAATTTGCGCATCGCCCCCTGGGCGCGGCGGCTCATCACCCGCTGCCTTGCGATCGTGCCCGCGATCTTCGTGATCCTGCTTTATGGCACCGAAGGCGTGGGGCAGCTTCTGATCCTCAGTCAGGTCGTGCTGTCATTCCAGCTGCCTTTTGCCATCGTGCCTTTGGTCATGTTCACCGCCAGCCGCGCCAAGATGGGCGAACTGGTGGCTCCATGGTGGTTGACTGCCGTGTGCTGGTTGATCGCGACGGTGATCATCGTGCTAAACGTGAATCTGCTGTCGACTGTTGTGTTGGGCTAACGCCTGCTTGTTCCTTCTGGATTCCAAGGGTGAAACCCGTCACGGAAACCCGCTTGGGTCAAAGAGTGTGGCGGTACAAGAAATCAGATCAGCAGCACCTGAGTGCCAACTTGTGCGATGTCGTAGAGTTCTATGACATGCTCATTGTATAGACCGATGCATCCATTCGATGATCTGCGTCCGATCTTTCGGGTGTCGTGAGTACCGTGGATCAAGTAGGCTGGCCATGACAGATACAATCCCCGAACACCCAGTGGGTTGTCAGGTGCACCGCCCTCCACCATCTTCGGCCAATCTGGGTTTCGCTCGAGCATGGAAGCCGTCGGGCGCCACGGCGGGTTCACGGCCTTGCGGACAACCTCGGTTCGCCCGAGCCGGGTCAGTTCCTCGGACAGAGGGACGGACGATGGATAGAGAAGGTAGATCGATTGATCTTCTGACCAAAAGTGCAGTGCACGTGACTTGGTGTCCGCAAGGATCGCGCCACCGCGGGTGTTCTCAAAGTAATCCTGCCACTGAGGCATCCGGAAGCTGGACACGTTGTTCCGCACGCTGCTGGAGACGGGAGCTTGAAACTCCGTGCTGCCTTCCTGCGCCCAGGCTGGCAGGGATGCAAAACTGGCCACCCCGATTGCGCCCCTCAGCAAAGCCCGCCGCTTCATCAAATCGCTGGTCATGGAACACTCCTCCAAGCGCTTTTCGAGTGTGAGTATCGTTCGCTCGTGGACGAGGCAAATCAAACAGCCGTTAGCACGCGGCACTCGGGGCGATGAGCGCGACCATCCTTTCTCCCCGCAACCGCACACTAGTTTATCTGGCGGCTTGCAAGCGACGAAGATGTCCCACCAACTCTTGGTCGTTTTGTTCTAAGCGGAAGATCCTTCCACAGTTTCAAGCCCACGTCGAAAATCGACCGCTGCGCCACCAATCTGACAATGCTGTGATCTTCCAACATATGCGTTGCACCTCAAGCTACTAGAGCAGTTAGCCATCCCTCCCATTTTAGGGGTTGTGGCAAGATTGAACGTTCCAAGCGCACACCAGTTCTCGACCCGGAAGCCTGTCCGAAGCTGGGCCAGCCTGGGGGCCGCCATCGTGGCAGGTGCCCTTTTTGTCCTGGCTCTTCCGCCATACTCGATCTTGCCACTTGCGCTTGTCCCCTTTGCTCTGCTGACAGTATTGGTGCGTGGCGCATCAGGTTTCAGCGCGTTCGGGCTGGGATACTTGTTTGGACTCGGTCAATTCGCGGTCGGGCTTTTCTGGATCACCGAAAGTTTTCAGGTTGAGGCTGACCGGTTCGGATGGCTGGCCTTGCCGGCGGTTCTTGGTCTTTCGGCGCTTCTGTCGGTCTTTCCTGCCCTGGCCTGCGCTCTGGCGGCGCGGATGGAACGCGCCGGGCTGCAGTTGGCGCTCTCGATGGCGACAAGCTGGACCGCAATGGAGTGGCTGCGAGGGCATGTTCTCACCGGGTTTCCCTGGAACCTTGCTGCTTACACGCTGTCTGACTGGCCGGTCGCCGTTCAGGCCTCCTCTGTCGTTGGAAGCTACGGCTTGGGATTTCTTTTGGTGCTCTGCACCGCGCTGGCCGGACTGGCTTTTGCCGCGACCACCGACGGGAAACGCATCGGCCGCCTCGCAGCCGCAGGCGCGATCGCTTTGTCGGTGACCGGATTTGGTGCACTGCGCTTGCTACTCGCTGATGCGCCATCAGAGCGCGGCGCGCAAATCCGTGTCGTTCAACCGAACATCGCGCAGAGTGCCAAGTGGGATGATGCTGCCCGAAACGCAAACATTCTGAAGCTCATCGCGCTTTCGGCCCGCCCCGGGGGCTACGACATTCTACTCTGGCCGGAAACTGCTTGGCCAGGGTTCCTGGCAGAGGATGCCGGTGCCCGGGCAATGTTGGGCTGGCTCTTGCCCGAGACCGGCGTCTTGCTGACAGGCAGCCCGGAACGGGAGGAAACCGGGGCCGGGACAGTCTACCGGAATGCCGTGCTTGCTATCTCTCGTGACGGCACCATCCTGACCCGCTATGCCAAACATCATCTCGTCCCGTTCGGTGAGTACGTTCCGTGGCGGAGCCTTTTGCCCCTTCAGCGTCTGGTTCAATCGCTCGGAGACTTCACGCCGGGGCCAGGGCCCCGGACACTGGCGTTCGGCCCACACCCCTATGCGGGGATCGCAATCTGCTATGAGATCATTTTTCCCGGACACGTGGTCGATGATGCGATCAGACCGGACTGGATCTTCAACGCGACAAACGACGCTTGGTTCGGTGCCTCGATCGGGCCATGGCAGCATTTGGCATCGGCCCGGATGCGGGCCATTGAAGAGGGCCTGCCTCTCGTCCGGGCCGCCAACACGGGAATTTCGGCAGTGGTTGATTCCTACGGGGCAACATTGGCCATGCTCGAAATCGACACGTCAGGCGTGATCGACATCCGCTTGCCCCGCCCATTGCCCGCAACCATCTACGCCCGCTTCGGAGACTGGGCGCTTCTCTTTCTCATGCTCACTTCGTGGGCGATCAGTGGCTATTGGGCCCGGCAGCAACAGGCAAACCTGAAAGGTGCATCGAAATGATCGGGCCGCTCTTCGCAATCATCGGGTTCCTTTGGGGTTACCTCGTTGCACGGCGGCGGGGCGGAAAGACCGTCGACCGCCTGCAGTACGGCGCAGGCTTCGCCATCGCCTTCGGGCTGCTCGGCACTCTCCTTGGAATCGCTCTCGCAAGGTATCTTGGGGCAGCCTGATCGGCGAAACATCGCCGATCCTGAAATCCTCACTTTTTCGTCGGTTGAACCTCTAGTTGCTCGAGGTTCTAGACGACAGGCTGATCTCGCCTTCCGGACTGTTCATGCGTCTTCGTTCTCTTCAGATTATCCTTTGGATCGCCGCCACTGCGGCGGTCATCACGTTTTTGGCGGTGCGGTGGTGGCCTGCAACGGACGACACCGCAACAGCTGATTCAGCCTTTATGCCTACCTTCGCGCTTGCAGACAGCGAAGGCCGTATGCGCACGACTGCCGAATTTCGCGGAAAGTTCCTGTTGGTGTTCTTCGGCTTTACAAGCTGCCCGGATGTCTGTCCGACGACGCTCTCCGAAGTCGCTCAGGTCATGGATGATCTTGGATCTGCCGCGGGATCGGTGCAGCCGATTTTCATTTCAATCGATCCAGAACGGGACAGGCGTTTAGGGCTGGATGACTACACAAAGGCCTTTCATCCAGCGATCCTTGCTTTGGCAGGAAGCGAAGAGGATACAAAGTCTGCGGCCGCAAGCTTCAAGATCTTCTACGAGCAGGAGGCCGACACTTCGTCGCCGGACGGATACACGATGGCGCACAGCCCTAGCCTTTATCTCATCGGCCCAGACGGGGAGTGGCTGCGTCAATTCACCTACGGTACATCTGCTGCCGAAATCGTTTCCGACCTTCTAACAAGGCTCTGACCCATGAAACACTTCCTTCTCGCCACAACACTGATCTTCTCCGCACCTGCAGCAATGGCCTGTGAGACCGTGACAATCGGCGATCTTACCGTTGAACACGCTTGGTCCAAGGCGACAATCGGCGCGGGACGGCCCGGAGTGTTCTATGTCGAGATCAAGAACTCCGGGACGACCGACGATGCGCTCGTTGGCATCACGACGCCAGCAGCCGGAATGCCGATGTTGCACGAGACTGTCGTACAGGATGGCATCGCATCGATGCCGCATGCGATGTCAGTCCCGGTCCCTGCCGGTCAGAGTGTCCAGCTCGCGCCGGGTGGCTACCACGGCATGCTGATGGAGCTGACGACGGCCCTCAAGGAGGGCGACAGCTTTCCGGTTACCCTTTCCTTCGAAAAGTCTGGCGAGGTTACCGTGAATGTCGACGTCCTCTCGTTGCGCGCGGAGGGTCCGGATTGCGCCGACGCAGGGCAATAATCCTGGGTGCGGGAGGGGCAGTCGGAGCCGTCGCCTTCATGCTGGGCGTCGGGGCCTATCGCACGCGCAATCGGCCAGCCCGCAGCGAGGTCCTGCCCGTGCCGATCGGTCAGATGACCTGGACATTGACCGACCACCAGGGTCGCTTGGTCCGACCTTCTAACTGGGCCGGTCGCCCTGTCATGGTATTTTTCGGCTTCACCTGGTGCCCGGACGTCTGCCCGACCACATTGAGCGACATATCGCTCTGGCTCGAGGAGCTGGGTGCCGACGCGGATCGTTTGATCGTGGCGTTGATTTCGGTCGATCCGGAGCGCGACACGCCCGATGTCCTAGCCGGTTACGTCAGCAACTTCGATCCACGCATCATTGGGCTGACGGGCCCTGCTGACGAGGTCGCTCAGGCGGCAGCAGATTTTCGCGCAACCTATCGCCGCGTCGATAAGGAGGGCGGCGACTACACGATGGACCACACCGCCGGTGTATTTCTTTTCCACCCCGATGGGCGCTTTGCCAGCATCATAGACTTCCATGAAGACCGGCGTTTCGCCGTCCCCAAACTCCGCCGAACCCTCAGTTGAAAGGTCATTCTGCCAGATGATCCGCTCCGCATTTCTGATCCTTGCTATCGCGGCTTTCGCCCCGCTCCAGGCAGTGGCCGATCCTCCGACGGCGCATTTGCCCGTGGCATTCGAAGCCACAATCGCCCCCGGTGACACCCTGGACAGCGTCCTTGGTCACGCAGGAATCCCCGGGACGGTCCGGGCAGAAGCAGCCCTTGCGCTCTCAGGTGTCTACGACCTGACGGACCTGCGACCTGGCCACCGGATCGAATGGACTACGGCGTCCTGGGATCCGGCATCGCTGACACGCCTATCGCTCTTCGTGGAAGATGGTGTGGAGATCGCTCTCTCGTTCGACGGGCCGATCGCGGCACAGCGTCTTGACCCGCCGGTTCGTGAGACAGACCGGCGAGAGACCTTGACCCTCAACGGAACTCTCTATGACGCCCTGATGGCACGAAATGCACCCGAACGATTTGCGGTTGATTTGACCGCACTGCTTGCGGGTCAGGTCGATTTCAGGCGCGATCTCAAAGGCGGAGAAACCTTCGCGCTGGTCTGGCAGGAAGATCAGCTTCCCGATGGCAGCATCGCGGGAGAGCCTCGCCTGAGTTACGCCAGACTTGAACTTGCGGATCGCGTGCTCGAACTCGTTGCGACCGAAGCCGCGGGTCCAGTCATAGTCTTCGAAGACGGTGAAGCCGTGCAGCGTTCAGCGGCGCCCATACTTGGCGCACGACTGTCATCCGTTTTCGGCCGCCGAAACCATCCGGTGTTGGGCGGCGTGCGCATGCATACCGGGATCGATTATGCGGCACCTGTGGGGACCGACGTCTCGGCAACTGGTGCCGGGCGGGTGATCTTTGCGGGAACGATCCGCGGCTACGGCACCACGATCGACATCGATCACGGCGGCGGGGTTGTGACGCGATATGCGCATCTCTCTGAAATTGCCGAAGACGTTCGCGTGGGCACACGGGTCAAGGCTGGAGACGAGATTGGTGCCGTCGGCGCGACCGGGCTCGTGAGCGGCCCCAACCTTCACTACGAAGTTCGTGTCGACGGCCGACCGGTTGACCCGAAAGATCAGGATGCCCTGCCGGAACAAGAGATTGCTTCGGCAGAAGATCTCGATACCCTCGCCACCTGGCGCAGCGAAACCGGCTTCATGACGGCGATCGATGGAGAACGTGGATGACGGACTATCGCATCGGCCGCCGCGAGGTCATTCTGGCAGCGACCGCCTTGGCCATAGCCCCTGCTGCAAGGGCACAGGAAGAACCGCCGATCCATGTCGTAAAGGGGCGTGGCTGCGAATGTTGCGATGCATGGGTGGACTATCTGCGCGAACAGGGGTTCACGGTTACGGATGAGGTGTCGATGGGAACCTTGTTAATCCGCTTCAAGATGGATCAGGGCATACCAGCAAAGGCGTTTTCCTGTCACACGGGCACTGTTGACGGCTATGCGCTAGAAGGCCATGTCCCGGCTGCGGATATCCGCAGGCTTCTTGACGAGCGTCCTGACGCAGTTGGCCTCGCCGTGCCCGGCATGCCTTACGGCTCGCCGGGCATGGGATCAGAAGACGGTCGGGACGCCTATGACGTTCTGCTGGTTCGCCGGGATGGAAGCCTGGAAGTTTTTTCAAGCTATCCGGCCGCCTGACATGAACTGTAATTATATCGGATCAGCCAGACTGCCTGTGCGTCTTTTGGTGCTCACGCAGAAAATGGTGTCCGGTCATGTTATTTTGACTAACCGAGGTTTCAGCACAACGTCGGATTATCGACGTCAATTTTTGCCGTAGGCGCTGTACAGCAGCCGAATACGGCGGGACAGTTCTGACGACCTGAATAATGAGGTGTCGGCAGACTATCCCGCTTAGTACCCGTAAAGAATCAGCTCGCGGCTGGTTTGGCGACTTTGAGGAGAGTGGCCGCAACCGCTCGACCTGAGTTGAAGACAACCAGAACAAGCCGCTCGTGACCCATCCCAACTTTGGGAGCATGAACCAATTGTCAATCGCGCGATCAAGCGCATTTATAGTATCTGACCGAAGCTATTTGAACTCGGCCTAAATTATAGACGAACTAGCGGTGTCAACCAGCACTAAGAGAGCAATAGTGAGCTTACTAGGGTCAGGACTCGTTCTGGTGTCATAGCCAGAACATGACGGTTGCGGCGAGAGCGACGGCGGAGAGGAAGACCTTTGGGCACCTGTCGTATCGGGTAGCTACGCGCCGCCAGTCCTTCAGTCGCCCGAACATGATCTCAATCCGGTTGCGGCGTTTGTAGCGGCGCTTGTCGTGCTTCACGGGCTTGCCGCGCGACTTGCGGCCCGGGATGCAGGGCTTTATCCCCTTGTCTTTCAACGCTTCCCTGAACCAATCAGCGTCATATCCGCGGTCGGCCAGCAACCACTCCGCCTTTGGTAGGCTGCCCAGAAGGGCCGCCGCACCGGTGTAATCGCTGACCTGGCCTGCCGTCATGAAGAAGCGGAGAGGACGGCCCTCAGCGTCGGTAACAGCATGCAACTTGGTGTTCATGCCGCCCTTGGTTCGACCGATCAGACGGCCCCTCTGGTCGCTTGCCCCCCCTTTTTCGACCGCAGGCTGGTCGCCGTGCGGTGCGCCTTCAAGTAGGTCGCATCGATCATCACTGTCTTCGGAACAGCGGCCTCGGAGGCCAGACCATCCATCATCCGGGCGAATACCCCCTTGTCACTCCACCGCTTCCAGCGGTTGTAGAGGGTTTTCGGCGGGCCATATTCCTTCGGCGCATCGCACCACCGCAAGCCATTGCGATTGATGAAGATTATGCCGCTCAACACGCGCCGGTCATCAACCCGCGGCTTGCCGTGGCTCTTGGGAAAGAAGGGCTGCAGCCGCGCCATCTGCGCATCGGTCAGCCAGAAAAGGTTGCTCATCGTTCAGTCTCCTTGCGGAGGCTGAATCATGCTGCAACGGCGAGATCAATAGGTCCTGACCCTACGGCTTCGAGGAGGTGCGCTACTGATGACCTGACCTTTGGCCTAGCCACGATACGATCGAAAGACTGAGACCCCCAGAAACAGAAACGACGCCAGACTATAGGCCCGACGCCGCACTGATTTCCTCGTGGTGGTGGGAATCTAGCGCGAGCTTTGGACCCGTTCAACCGGCAAATGCCTTTGCCGGAACGAAATTTTTCACGCCTCACGGTCTGGTGTCGCCCCTTGAAGAAACGGCACATCATGGAACTCACGACCGGCGCCATCCTGCGCCGCATAACTGAAACCCCGCTCTCCACGGCGGCGCACAAGCTCGCGACGATCATCCTCGACGGCATCGCCTGGAAGGATGGCTACAACGGGCTGGAGCGCGGAACGGCCGCGTTCACGCTGACGCATCTCGCTGAGAAGATGGGGGTTTCGCGGCAACATCTGACGGCGCTTCTGGTTGAGCTCGCCGCGTCCGGTCTGGCGCTGGTACGGTGGAAGCCAAATGGCAAGTTCGCGCCGTGGCTATTCCGGTTCGGAGCGCACGAGGCTGCCGATGTGCTGCCAGATGTCGTGTCAGCTGCGGGTGACACATCACTATCTAGAGAATATAAGAACAAAACTATCTTTGCAGGGAAGATTGAAATTGGCGCAGGAGCCAATGTCTACCGGACGCCGTGGGCCGAGCTGATCAAAGCCGCGAAGGCGTCGCTCGCCTGCTGGAACGTCGACACGCAGGTCATCTGGGAGCGCTTCCTTGCTTTCAACCGGGCGCGCGGGAATGCAGAAGTGCCAGCGGGGTTTCTCCTGGGTTTCATGCGGCGCTGGCGGACTGGCCCATCAGGCGTTGGGCCAACTCCGGCAGCGGAGCAGGTACCGCTTCGCTCATCAGACCCAAAGACCCAGGAGCTTCATGAACTGATCCGTGCTGCGCCGAGCGCCAACCGACAGTTTCATGCATCAGACCTGTGCAGGCTCATTGGTCAGACCGCGTATGAGGCTCGAGTCCTGGGCGTCGTCCGACAGTTCGGATGCCCCAAGTTCGCTGCAGTCCTAGCGGTGCACGGCCAAGCGGTAATGGCAGGGGAGATTCCACGTTGACCATCGCCTGACCCACAGAATGAAACTCGTGCTGGCAAGGCCCCTTCAGGGACCGCTAATTTCCCGACCTTTATGAGGATCAGGTATGCCGCCTGACAGAACGAAACTGCGCTCCGGGCAGGGCTCACATTTTGCATGATTGGTCATGTCCGGCTCACCGTGGGGGTTGCGCTGTCCGGCGGCAGGATGCGTTCGGACAGTTGCGCAAGATCTTCCCGGATGCGCCCGCGTTGCGAGGTCGGATAGGCCTCCTCGGGCGGCAGGCCGCCATGCTGGGCAAAAAGCATGATGTCCGGCTCTGCCTCAATCTGTGTGGCGCACTATCCTGAGAACGGGAAGATTCAGGAGGGATAGTGGTGATTTCAAGGAAGCACTGGTCGCCCGGGAGCGATGTTTCCGTTCAAAGCGTTGAGCGGCGCGATTCCGGCGGGTGGACTGTATCCGGCAGTCTGACACCAAACGGCATCTGCCCAGACTGTGGATTGCAATCGCGACGTCGTCACGGCTGGCGGCGTAGGCGGCTGCAGGATTATCCCGCCCATGGTGACGGGGTTACGGTAACCCTCTGGGTTTGCCGTTGGCGATGTTTGGCACCCGCCTGCCCGCGCCGGACTTTCTCGGACCAGATCGGCTCGATTGCGCGTCCTTTTGCGCGGCGCACTTCGCGTGTCGGGGAAATTGTCAGCCATCTTGGGCACGCGACCGGCGGGCGGCCTGCCGAGCGGCTCTTGCACCGCTTGGGCCTTGGGGTCAGTGATGACACGGTGCTTAGGCAGCTGAAGAACCGTGCTCAAGACACTGCCGAGCCGCCGACCGTCATCGGGATCGACGACTGGAGCTGGCGGAAGTCGCAGACCTACGGCACGATCATTGTCGATCTGGAGCGTCGCGCGGTCATCGATGTTCTCGAAGATCGTGATGTGGTCACCTGCACCGACTGGCTGAAACGACATCCCGAGGTGGAAGTGATCAGCAGAGATCGCTGCGGTCTCTACGCCCAGGCTGCCCGGCAAGGCGCGCCGCAAGCGGAACAGGTCGCCGACCGGTTTCATATCGTGCAGAACCTGCGGCAGGCTATCGAGGAGCAGATGAACCTTCACGGCCGTGCGACCGGCAGGGCGCTGCTGTCCGACGCCGACAATATCACCGCAGAGGGAAGCCTTCTGAAGTCCCGCCTTGCGCACAGGACGTCTCGGGAAGAGATTTTCACCACCATCCATGCGCTTCGAAATCAGGGGCTTACCTGCAGCGAGATTGGGCGGCGAACAGGGTTCCCTCGTCGCAGCATCGCGAAATGGCTGCAGTTCGAGACGCCGCCGGACCGCAGGCGGGCAGCTTTGAAGCCGACTTCGCCGTGGTACTTTGAAGAGTTCCTGAGCCAAAGCTGGAAGGGCGGAATTCGAACTGGAAGCGCCCTGTTCCGTCTGATCCGAGAGCGTGGCTACGAGGGGAGCCCGACGCATTTGCAGCGGCTGCTGGCGGGGTGGCGCTGAGCCGAAAAGCAAGCGAAGGGCCCTGCCTTGGAGCACCAGATCCTGGAACCGGTCCGGGACCCGGAAACGGGGCACGCGATCTCCCCGGTCATCGCGGCAGCGCTGTGTATCAAACCCCGCGGAAAACTCACCCCGGATCAGGCGCGGAAGGTCGACGCGCTCAAGGCTGGCTCTCCCGCCTTCGCAACGATGCGCTGCCTCGTCATGCGGTTCAACGGTATCCTGCGTGGCCGCGAGGCAGACCCGCTCCCTGCATGGATCGACGACGCGATCGAAACCGACCTGGCGCCCATCGTGCGCTTCGCACGCACATTGAACCGGGATTTCGATGCGGTAAAAAACGCTATCGAGATGCCCTGGAGCAACGGCCAAGCAGAAGGTCAGATTAATCGTCTGAAGACCCTCAAACGCGCCATGTACGGCCGAGCCGGGCCAGAACTGTTGAGGGCAAGAATGCTGCCCCTCCGCCACACAGATTGAGGCAGAGCCCATTAAAGGGCTACGCGACAGCCGCCTGGCGCTCGGCGAACCGCAGGTCGCGCTGACCTTTGCCGCTTTCGGGGGCGGGTCGATGCTGGCGGCATTTCTGCTGCCACGCATCCTTGAGCGGTTCGCCGACCGCCCTGTGATGCTGGCCGGGGCCGGACTTATGCTGGCCGGGGTTGCCGCCACCGGGTTGGCGGGCGGTCTTCCGGCGCTGATGGCGCTCTGGGCTATCATCGGGTTCGGCTTTGCCCTGACCCAGACCCCGATCGGGCGTATCCTGAACCGCTCGGCCCGCCCCGAGGATCGGCCGGCGGTATTTGCCGCACAGTTCGCACTCAGCCACGCCGCCTGGCTTGTGACCTATCCGCTGGCAGGCTGGGCCGGAGCTTCGATGGATTTGCCTGCCGCTGCTCTTCTTCTCGCCGCAGTCGGTGCGCTGGCCCTGGTCGCGGTCATGCGGCTCTGGCCCGCCTTCGACCCCGAAAAGGTCGCGCACGATCATCTCGACCTGCCCGCAGACCACCCGGTCCTTGCAGAACACGCCGACGAGGCTCACCAGCATGCGGTCGTGATCGATGCATTCCACCGCCAGTGGCCGCGTCGGGTCGCCTGACCCTATGCTTGCCCTTGCCGGCCTGTTCACCGCCGCCTTCGTCGCGGCAACACTCATTCCGGCGCAGTCAGAGGTCGTACTGGCTGCCCTTGTTCTCGCCGGTGGACATCCGGTCTGGCTGCTGGTCACGGTCGCCACCGCCGGGAATGTCCTCGGCGCGTTGGCGATGTGGGGCCTCGGGTGGCTGATGCGTGACGGTGCCCATTTGCGCTGGTCGCCAGTCTCTCCTGCGGCACTTACACGCGCGCAGGGCTGGTACGGACTGCGCGGCTGGTGGACCTTGTTTCTGGCTTGGGTCCCCGTCATCGGGGACCCGCTGGTTGTTGTCGCCGGCCTGATGCGCGAACCTTTGTGGCGCGTGACCCTGGTCGTGACCTTGGCCAAGGCCGTGCGCTATGTCGCGCTCGTTTGGATCACGCTCCGCGTCAGCTGACGTCCCGCGACGCGTCGGTACCACTGCGGTTCACGAAAGGTTGCGATCCAACAGCCCGTGTTGCTCAATACTTCGCCTGTGTCGAGCTTCCGTCCGGCGCCGTAAGCTGAAGCGCACCCTTCACATCTTGCATGACAGGCACCGTAGCCGTCCCGGACAAGGTGCCTGCTTCCGTCGCCTCAAGGGGAAAACGCTGGGGCTTGCCGTCGACCAGCAAGATCGCGTTGCCCGACCACCCGGCCGCATCCAGAGGGGCATAGCTGCTGTCCGAAATGTAGACAGTGATCGTGGGCGTGCCGTCGGCGACCAGCTCCACATGCACCGTGCCCGTGTCGACCCTGATCCCGCCATTCGGGCCGATGCCGGGAGGGCTGGCAAGAACGGGCGCGGCAAGGCTTGCCAGCGTGAGGGCGACAGCGAGAAACGTTCGAACAGACATGGGTTCTTCTCCTAGAAGGTTTCGAGGGGTTGCGCGGAGGCGGGCCGACGACCGTCCTGGCTTTTGGCGGCACGCGCTTGCGCGACAAGTGCTTCAAGCGGTTTGCGGCCATAGCGCAGGAACAGGGTTGGCGTCAGCACCGTATCCAGCAGGGTCGCCGTGACCAGGCCGCCGAAGATGGTGATGGCGACCGGGTGCAGGATCTCCTTTCCCGGCGCATCCGCCCCCAGCATCAGCGGCACCAGCGCCACGCCCGCAGAGAGCGCGGTCATCAGCACCGGCGTCAGGCGTTCCAGACTGCCGCGCATGACGAGCTCGCGGCCAAAGGGGATGTCTTCGTGGATCGCGAGGTTGATGTAATGGCTGATCTTCAAAATGCCGTTCCGCGTGGCGATCCCGGTCAAGGTGATGAAGCCCACCATCGATGCGACCGACAGGGGCTGCCCGGCCCACCACAGCGCCGCGACGCTGCCGATCAGCGCCAGCGGTACCGAGGCCATGATGATGCCCACGAACAACGGCGAGCGGTAACGGCTGTAGAGGATGGCGAAGATCATCGCCAACGACAGGATCGACAGAAGGCCGATCGTGCGCATCGATTCCTCCTGCGCCTGGAAGGTGCCTTCCAGCGTGGCAAAGAAGCCGGTCGGCAGGTCCTTTGCGGCCATGACTGCGCGGATCTGTTCGACGATCTGGGCCATGTCGGTCTGCCCGTCTGAGTTCGCCAGCACTACCAGCCGCCGCTTGCCGTTTTCGCGCAGGATCTGGTTCGGACCGTCGGTTTCGACGATGTCAGCGATCTGGCTGACGGGGATCCAGCCGGTCGGCGTCTCGATAAGCAGATCGCCCAGACCGCGTGTTGTGCGCTCCTCGTCCTGCAGGCGCAGGACCACGTCGAAGCGGCGGTTGCCGTCGACGATGCGCGACACGACGCTGCCGTTCGACAGCTGTTCCAGCTGTTCGGTCACGGCCGCCGGTTGCAGACCGTAAAGCGCCGCCCGGTCGTAGTCGACCACGACTTCCAGTTGCGGGATGCGGACCTGCTTTTCCACCTGCAGGTCCACGACCCCGGGAATTTGCGCGAGCTCGGTACGGAACTGTTCGGCGAGCGCGCGCATTGTGTCGAGGTCCTCGCCGAAGATCTTCAGCGCGATCTGCGCGCGGACACCCGACAGCATGTGGTCCAGCCGGTGCGAGATCGGCTGACCCATGTTCGTGGTCACCGGCAGCACCGACAGGCGCGCCCGGATGTCGGCCTCGATCTCGGCCTTGGAGCGGCCGCCCTCAGCCAGTTCCACGTCGACCTCGGACGAATGGACGCCTTCGGCATGTTCGTCGAGCTCTGCTCGGCCAGTGCGGCGGCCGACCTGCACGACCTCGGGCACTTCAAGGATCAGGCGTTCGGCGACAAGGCCGACACGCTGCGATTCCTCCAGCGAGATACCGGGGTTGAAGAGCATGCTGATCGTCAGCGTGCCTTCGTTGAAGGGCGGCAGGAAGGCGCGGGGCAGTTGGGTGGCAAAGGTGCCTGCGGTGATGACCGCCGCGAGTACCCCGGTGATGAGCAGGCGTGGATGGGCAAAGGACCAGTCCAGCAGCCGCCGGTTGCCGCGTTTCAGCACGCGGACGATAAGGCCTTCATGCTCGTCCAGCCGCTTCAGCCCCGGCAGCATGTAGTAGGCCATCACGGGCGTCAGCGTGATAGACACGACCAGACTGGCGAGGATCGAGATGATGTAGGCCTGCCCCAGCGGCGCGAACAGCCGTCCCTCAATGCCCGACAGGGCGAAGAGCGGCACGAACACGAGCACAATGACCATCGTGGCGTAGACGATCCCCGACCGCACCTCCTGGCTGGCCGAGACGACCACGGCGAACACCGACCGGGGGTTCCCCTTCTCGCGGTTCTCGCGCAGGCGGCGGAAGATGTTCTCGACATCGACCACGGCATCGTCGACCAGTTCGCCGATGGCGATGGCAAGGCCACCAAGGGTCATGGTATTGATCGACAGGCCCATCCAATAAAAGATGATAGCCGACACAAGGATCGATACGGGGATCGCGGTCAAAGAGATAACCGTCGTGCGCACGTTCAAGAGGAACAGGAACAGCACGACCGCGACGACGGCGATGGCCTCCAGCAGCACCTTGGTGACATTGCTAATCGACGTCTCGATGAATGTTGCCTGCCGGAACAGGATATTGTCGGCCTTGATCCCGTCGGGAAGCGCGGTCGTAATCTCGGCAAGCGCCGCCTCGACCTTGTTCGTCAGGTCGATCGAGTCGACGTCAGGCTGCTTCTCGACGGATATGATGACGGCATCATCGCCCATGAAGCCTGCATCGCCCCGCTTGTTGCGCGGGGCAAAACTGACCTCGGCGACCTGGTTCAAGGCGACCGGCTGGCCTGCGACCGAGGCCACGACGAGGCTTCCGAGATCTTCGAGGCTTTGCGTCCGCCCGATGTTGCGGATCAGGAATTCGCGCCCGTACTGGTCGGCAAAGCCGCCGCCGGTGTTGGCCCCGAAGCCGGTCAGTGCGGTTTCCACATCCTCAAAGGTCACACCGAACGCTCGCATCGCAGCCGGATTCGGCGCCACGCGGTACTGCCGGACCTCGCCCCCGATGGGGATCACGTTGGCCACACCGGGGATCGTCAGCAGGCGGGGCCGGATGGTGAAATCGGCGACCTCGCGCAGTTCCATCGGCGTCACGTCGTCGGGGGCCGTTACGGCGATCAGCATGATCTGGCCCATGATCGAAGCGACCGGGCCCATCTGCGGCACCACACCTTGCGGCAGTTGTGCCTGCACCAGCGCCAGCCGCTCGGCGATCTGCTGGCGGTTGCGGTAGATGTCAGTGTTCCAGTCGAACTCGACATAGACGATCGACAGGCCCACACCGGACGTGGACCGCACCCGCGTGACCCCCGGCAGACCGTTCATCTGAGTTTCCAGCGGGTAGGTGACGAGCTGCTCCACCTCGGTCGGCGCCAGGCCCTCGGCCTCGGTCATGATCGTGACGGTGGGGCGGTTGAGGTCGGGGAAGACATCGACCGGCAAGCGGGTGACCGTCAGCGCGCCGTACAGGACCATGGCGACGGCAATCGCCAGCACGAACATGCGGTTACGTAGAGACTGCGTGACAAGGAAGTTGAACATGCGCGCCGCCTATCGGATCTGGTTGAGAAGCTCGGCCCCTTCGGACACGACGCGGAGGCCTACCTCCAGCCCCGCGACTACCAGCACGGTGTCGCCGTCCAGAGGCTCGACCCGCACTTCGCGCTGCACGAACCGCTCGGCGTTGGTCTTGACGTAGACCACGAGCTGACCGTTCGCCCCGCGCAGCACCGCATCGCGCGGGACAACGATCCCTTCCTGATCGGCAGGAGTTGCGGCGATCACCCTAAGCAGCTGCCCTGCGCGAAGGCCCTCGGCCTGCCCCACGACCGAAAAGCGCACAGGAACAGCC
Source organism: Alphaproteobacteria bacterium (assembly GCA_029289325.1). Taxonomy (GTDB): domain Bacteria; phylum Pseudomonadota; class Alphaproteobacteria; order Rhodobacterales; family Rhodobacteraceae; genus Tabrizicola. The sequence goes on along the minus strand of JARFTV010000024.1, from coordinate 36,664 downwards.
TGTCCCTGGTCCGCCAGACCGGTTCCCTGATAGGCAAGGTCAACGGTTGTGCCGTCTGCGAAAACCGCCACAGCCTCGGCCCCAAGTGTTTCCGAGCGATAGCTCAACGCCTCGACCCAGAACCTGTCCGGGTCGACGATCTCGTAGACCGTGACACCAGGCGAGGCGATCTGGCCCGCGATCGCCTGGCCCGACGCAATAACGCCGTCGACGGGCGCAATCAGGTTCTCAGAAATGTCAGTCAATGACACCAACGCGTCCCGTTGGGCCATCAGACTTTCCTGCTCGATCTCAAGCTCTTCGATTTGTGTCTTTGCGACAGCGCCGGAAAGCTGTCGACCCCGATCAAGTCGTCGAGTCACCAATTCGAGCTGCTGCTCGATTTCGCGGATCTGTTGCTGACGGTCTGCCATGTCCACGGCACCAATCGTCGGCTCGACAATGGCAACAATCTGCCCTGCCTTAACCATTGATCCCAACTGCGGAAAGCCGCCTTCGGGGGCGACAAGGCGGCCTTCAAGCGAGGCCTGCACATATCCTGATGCATTGGGGTCGGGAATCACCCGCCCGGGCAATTCAACCCGCCGCCCGTGTTTTTCGCTTACTGTAAGCAGTGTCCGGATGCCAAGAACGCGCTGCGTGCCTTTTGGCACGAAGAGGCCGCTGTCCGGAAAGCGTTGCGCCACGTCGCGTGTTACTGCGGCAGGGGCCGGGAGGGCAGCACTTGCCGCGGCAACCTCGGCTTGGCCGGGCGCGGGTGCAGCAGACAGCACTGCCAGAGCAATCACTGCAACCTTTGCGGCGGCACGTCTGTGCGGACGACGCAGAACGAGCATGGCAACAATGCCGATCAGGAGGCCAAGGCCCCCCACCACTGCCAACGACACATCGCGCGCAGTCAGGCGAGCGCGAAGGTCGCCGAGAACACCGGCAGCCAGCACCTCTGCCGCGCTGGCCTCTACGACAGATGGGGCTGGCGGCGCGGGAATTGTCAGCGATCCGACAAGAACATCGAAACCCGCGTCGGCGATGACGGTGATGGCGAGGTCATAGCTTCCGGGCGTGGTGATCCAGGGCGCTGCAAAGGCGTAGACCCCGGGTTCGGTCTCTATGCCCGTCAGGATACCGCTGGGCGTGTCAATCTCGACTGCAGCACCGGCAACAGGCTCATTGGAGGCAAAACTGTCGATGAATACCTGCATTTCGGCCCCGCGCGAGATGACTACGGCTTCGAACACCGCGGACGTTGCCTCTGCCCGTGGGGCGATGGTCGCGCTGACGGGCGGGGGCGGCGCACCCTTGTCGTGCCCCGGGTGCGCGTGGCCTGCACCTGCCAAGGCAATAGTCACGGCCACCATGGAAACCAAGAGAAACCGCATATCCCACCTCGACCTCTTGTTGCCTTGGCATCCATTAGCGGAACCCGCGTCTCGCAAAGATTTCCGCTCTGTAACAAAGTGTTTCAGGCGGCGGGCTTCGGCAGCGTCACGCTGACGCGCAACCCGCCTGATGGAGCGCTGTCGAGGTCCAGCGTGCCTCCATGGCCGTCGATAACCGCGCCGGCAATGGTCAGCCCCAGCCCGAAACCGCCCGTCGTGCTGTTGCGCGAGGATTCCAGTCGCACGAAAGGCAACCGCACGCGCTCGCGGTCAGCGGGGGCGATGCCCTCGCCATCATCGTCAATGGTGACGGTGACTTGCGCTGCGTTCTCTGCAACGGACACCCGCGCCGTGCCGCCATACTTCACCGCGTTGCCCACGAGGTTCGCGAAGGCCCGCTTTAAACCCAGGCGCCGGCCGGAGATGACCGCCGCGCGCGGCCCCTGCAGCGTCACCACTCCCCCCTGATCGCTCAGATCATCGGTCACGGTCTCGAGGATCGCCACCAGATCGACCGGGCGCATCGGCTCGTCCGACCGATCGCCACGCAGGTAGGACAGTGTCTGGTCGATCATGCGCTCCATTTCGTCGAGGTCATGGGCGATGGACCGCGCAAGGGGGTCGCTGTCGATTTCCTCGGCGCGCAGGCGCAGGCGGGTTATCGGGGTCTTGAGGTCGTGCGACACGGCGGCCAACGCCTGGGTGCGGTCCTCGATCGACCGGGCCAGGCGGTCCTGCAGGTCGTTGAAGGCGCGGGCCAAGACGGCCACCTCGTATGGCCCGGTCTCGGGCACCGCCGCCACACGACCAGTGGTATAGAACCCGTTTGCGGCCTCGGCAAACCGGCCCAGGGGTCGCGAAATCCAGCGCACCAGCAGAACCGCCGTTGCCAACGCGACCGCGGCGATCATCCAGGCGACCATCACCGTTTGCGGTGCGCCCGGAATGCGGGGTGTCCAGCTGAGCAGGCTGACGTTTAGCCAGGTTCCGTCGACCAAGCGCATCGAGATAAGCGCGACATGGGGGTCCGGCGATTCGCCCCCTTGCGCACCCACGATTAGCCCACCCTCGGCGAGTTCGGGTGCGAGTTCGATCAGGCGCGCCTGCAAATCCACCCACAGCGCGTTCGTCCCGTCGGCCTCGACCGCCCTCTCGTCCGGACTCCAATGCGCCTCGATCGCCCCGCTCGACAGATCGTGGGCGGCATCCTCGCGCAGCTCTTCAGGCAGTCCGGTCAGCGTCCGCTTGATGGTCAGCAACCGATCCGCCAGCCGCCGCTCGGTCGCGTCCGACAAATCCGCACTGAGCGAGGCGCGATAGGTCTGCAGCCCCACGATCTGGACCGTTGCAATCCCGAGGATCAGCACGATCGTAGTCCGGGCGACCAGCGTGTCGAAACGAAGTCCCCGGACAGCGCCCCACAGCGCCTTTATGCGCCTCACTTGCGACGTACCGACGCAGCGAACAGGTACCCCGCGCCGCGGATTGTCTTGATCAATTCACCCTGCGCCTCGATCTTGCGGCGCAGGCGGCTGACCTGCACATCGATGGATCGATCGTAGACATCGAGCGTTCGGTTCTTGGTCGCGTCCAACAGATAGTCGCGAGAGAGGACCCGCTGGGGGGCTTCAAGAAACGTCACCAGCAGGTCGTATTCGCCACTCGACAGGTCCACGACGACGCCTGTGGGGTCGGTCAGTTCGCGCTTCAACGTGTCCAGATGCCAGCCATCGAACTCGATCAGCCGACCTGATCCCGGCGCGCCGGCGCTGTCGGCGAACCGGCTGCGGCGCAGGACCGCCTTGATCCGTGCCAGCAACTCGCGCGGGTTGAAGGGTTTGGGCAGGTAGTCGTCGGCCCCGACCTCCAGACCCACGATGCGGTCGATCTCGTCGCCCTTGGCGGTCAGCATGACCACCGGCACCTGACTTTCCGCCCGCAGCGACCGGCACAGATCCAGCCCGTTGGTTCCCGGCAGCATGATGTCGAGCACCACGAGGTCGGGTTGCGCGGCCTGCATCTGCGCCTTCATCTCGGCACCGTTGCGGGCCGTCGCGACGACAAACCCGTTGGCGCGCAGGAACTTGGCAACCAGCGAAAGGATTTCACCATCGTCATCTACGACAAGAACTCGGCCTTCCGTGGCTTGAGTGGTCCCCAGCTGTTGCAACATATCCTTCGGTCTCGCTCCCCTTCCTGAGTGACTGCCGCACGCTACGACACTGTTGCTCGATTGTATCGAATTGTTGCAGCCGCAGGCTACTCGCGAAGGACGTCAACGATCTGGCCGACCGCAGCGTCGCCATTCCAGTCGAACGGCCCCTGAAGTCGACCGATCTCCCTTCCGTCTCGGTCGATCAGCAACGTTGTGGGTAAGCCCATGAAGGCAAAAGCAAGTTGCACCCTCAGCGATTCAGCCCAAAAGAGTGGGAGGCCAGCGATACCGATATCGTCGTAGAAACGGCGACAGCGGTCGATTCCAGCGTCGTCGATGCAAAGTGGCAAGACCATGAAGTTGGCACCACCCAAACGCCCTTGAAGCTGCTCGAGAGCCGGCATTTCTTCCCTGCAGGGCGGGCACCAGGTCGCCCAGATGTTCAAGAGGATCACCCGGCCGGCGAAATCGTCGAGTTTCCGCGTTGTGCCTGCTTCGTCGAGGATCGGCGGGGACAGCAGCGGTTGCGGGTCTTCGCGCAGCCGGAAGGGCGGGCGCGCCTCGGCGGACCCTGCAAGGAAGGGCGCGGCGAGGGCACCAAGGACGGCACGGCGTCCGATGAGTGTTGGCATGGGTCCGCTCTCTCCGGGAAAGGGCCCGGACCCGCAGGCAGGCTGCGGGTCCGGCCGTGCGTCAGGCCGACACCGCGAACTCGGTCATCATGCCGGTCGAAAGGTGCGGCATGTGGTGGCAATGCAGCATCCACCGCGCCGCCTCGCCCGCGTCCACCGCGACCGTCACCATGCCCATCGGCGGCACATGCACGGTGTCGCGGACCGCGCCTGCGATCCGGTCCATGCCGACACCCACTACCTGGAAGGCGTGGCCGTGCAGGTGCATCGGATGCGCCATCATCGACATGTTGTGGAACATGATCTCGACTCGGTCGCCGGATTTCGCAGTCACCGGCACATGGGACCCCCAAGTCTGGCCGTTGATCGTCCAGACATAGGGCATCATGGTGCCGCCCAGCATCAGCATCGGCTGCGAGGCTGGCGCGCGTTCGGGCAGCGGGGTGACGGCGCGCAGAGCACCCTCCTGCGCCAGATCACCGCTGAAGGCCGGATGGTCGGCCTCCGACATCTCGGCGATCCTGGTCACCGCCGCGCCCGGCGTGGCAAGGATGACACCCGTCCTTTCCTTGGCACCTTCGCGCAGGGCAAGGATCGGGAAGGCCCCGCCCTCGCCCGGCACATCCAGTTCGATATCCAGCCGCTGGCCCATTGCGACGCCAAAGCGGCTGCCGGGCAAAGGCCGCACCGGCTCGCCGTCCACCGCGACCAGCCGTCCCGGCAGCGCGCCAGTGTCGATCCAAAACACGGTGGCGGCCGCAGCGTTGATGACGCGGACGAGAACGCGGCCGCCCTTGTCGATCGGAACCACTTCGGGGTCGTCCAGCGTGCGATCATTGGCGAGATAGGCGTCGAAGTTGTAGTCGTTCAGGTCCATCGCCATGCCATCCATCCCCGGCATCGCCATCATGTCCCCCTGACCCATGCCACCCATGTCCATTCCGGAATGGTCCATGCCGCCCTGCCCCATCTGGCCATGATCCATCCCGGCCATCGAAGCGCCGCCGGTGATCTCGGCCAGCACCTCGGCAGGTGGCTTGAAGGAAAAGTCGTGCAGGAACAGCGTCACTTCCTTCCGGTCTGCCGCCACATCCTCGGCTCGCCGCACCACCAGAGGCGCGGCCAGCAGCATCATTTCATGCTCGGGGATATGGGCGTGCATCCAGTGTGTTCCGGGCCGTGCCGCGAAATCGTAGGCGCGGGATTCACCGGGTTGCAGCATCGGCATCGGCAGGTCGGGCACTCCATCCTGCGCGTTGTCGGGGATCTGACCATGCCAGTGAATAATCGTTGGCTCGGCCAGCGCGTTTGTCAAATCGACCGCGAACGCCTGGTCCGGATCGAGGACAAGGCCGGACCGGCCAGCGCCGTCCAGAAGCCCCCAGACGGTTGCGGCTTTGCCCCGCACGTCAATGGTGCGGGTGGCGGCGGTCAGCGACATTCGGCCGGACTGGGCCCGGACCCGTGCGGGAAGCATCAGTGAAGCGGCCGTGGCCGCAGAAGCGGCCAGAAAGCCGCGGCGAGAAAAGGGCGACATGCGAATTCTCCTGTATCGCGTCGTGAATTGGACAAGCGGTCCCCGGCGAATGCCGCAGCCGCAGGCTCAGATCACGGCGATCTTCGGAGGCGGACCTGGGGGCGGAATGGCCAGCGAGGCGGCAAGGATGTCGACACTAGCCTCCACATCGGAGGACCGCGCGACAGTTTCCGCAACCCGGTCCGGCGCAGGAAAGGTCGCCGCTGCGAAAAGGCAGTGCTGTTGGCAGATCAGCTGCTGTGTCAGGTCCATCGGGCCGTCAGTCGCGGGCATGTGCGCCAGATGGCCGGCCATCGCCATCATCTGTGCATGGTCAGCCTGAGCTTGCTGCCGTTCGCCGAGAGCCAATACGGGAATGATCGCCGCAAAGACGTAGGCGGCGAGGATCAGGACATGCATGCGAAATGTGAGGAACGCCATGCTTGGGACAATTATCAGGATAGCCTGCTTCCGTCACCTGACAGTTTGGTGTCCCTGAGGGGCACTCTGATCTCTAAAGCTGCGGCATCAATGCCGAGTTTCCGAATTCCCTGCCCCACTATCGCAGAGTTTACTGGAATCCGTCGCGATTGCGCAGAACCTGCGCAAAACGCGGGACAGTGAATCGATGTGGAAACTTCTGTTCGCCATGGCGGCAATCCTTGGCCTGGCATCCTGCGGTGCCGAACCGATCTGGGCACCCGAGGAGGCCGTGGCCGCCGCCCGCTACGAGCATCCCGGCCCGACCTCGGTCACGCTCTTCACGGTCCTCTCGACACGCAGCGGAGCGGGAGCGCATGCGGGCCTGCTCATCAACGGATCGCAGCGCGTGCTGTTCGATCCGGCTGGCACCTGGCGGCATCCCCGGCTGCCCGAGCGCAACGACGTGCACTTCGGGGTCACCCCGAAGATGGTGGATTTCTACATCGACTACCATGCCCGCGAGACCTACGACGTGGTTGAACAGACTATCGAGGTATCGCCCGAGGTTGCGGCACTGATCATGCAGCGGGCAATGGCCTATGGCGCGGTGCCGAAAGCAAACTGCACCATCGCGCTGTCGCGGGTGCTGGAAGGGGTGCCCGGATTTGAAAGCCTGCCGATGACCTGGTTTCCGAAACGGATGATGGAGGGGTTTGCCGAGTTGCCGGGCGTCTCCGCACGGACGATCACCGACGACGACGCCGACGAGAACCACGGGGTTCTGCTGGTTCAAGCCGGGGACCCGCGGCTGGAGTAGCATTTCGGTGATCAGTCGCCGGGTTCATCAGACTTTGCTCGCCGATCCCCGCACTTGCAGCTATGTTTCCCGTAAAGTTCCAACGAAAGGCCGACATCATGACACTGTCCCGGCGCAAGGTTCTCGCCGCCGTTCCTTGGCTGGCCGCCATTGCGGCTACCCCAGCACTTGCCGAGGGCGACGAAGCCATCCACGTCGTCAAGGACCCCGGCTGCCCCTGCTGCAACGGGTGGATCGGACATCTGCGCGACAGCGGCTTTCGGGTATCCTTCGAGGAACGCAGCATCGAAGAGCTTGCGGCGTTCAAGCGCGAGCGTGGCATTCCGGAAGACCTCGCGTCCTGCCACACCGCCACCATCGGCGACTATACTGTCGAGGGGCACGTTCCCGCCGCCGACATCCGCCGTCTTTTGGCTGAACGACCCGTCGCCGTCGGTCTCTCCGTGCCTGGCATGCCCTACGGGTCACCCGGCATGGGACCCGAGACCGAGCGCGAAGCCTATGACGTCATCCTTGTCGGGTTGGACGGCAGCAGTAGCGTCTTCACGAGCTACCCTGCAGCCTGATCCCGTTCAGTCGTGCAAGGACTGCCCAGAACCAATGACGCCTTGCGCCATTGGTTCCCGGGTCACCAGGACAGACCGGATTCGGTTGACCTCCAGGCGTTTAGCAGTGCTTCCTTGGGTACCACACCGTCCAATGGTCTGACTGCGGCGTCGAGCCTGCGAGCAGAATGATAGGCCGTCCCCGCCATTACGCCGGGCGCTGCGCCATAGGCGAGCCGGTAACGCGACACAAAACCGTCGGTTCCGTCTGCGCTGTCCCACCCATCCGGCAGTACGAACTGCCGCAAGACCGTGCTTGCCGAGGCATACGCGCGCGCGGCGTCGCTGGCCGCGGGTTCGGCGCCAATGACAATGACGACATCGGTCGGCTCGTCGGGCGTACCGAACAGTCCTTCGACCAGCCCCGCCGCATCTCGTGGCAGCGGCAGCAGTTGCACATCAACCCCACCGAGATGTCCGTCCGATGTTTCGTTGGCGTGCCCGTCCCGTTCGTCGGCCGCTAGGAGGAAACCGCGCACCGCTTCTGCCAGACTTGCGTCAACGTCCTCGCCGACGACCAGAAGGCCGACGGTGAATGAATGCGCCGAAGCAATCCCTGTCAAGGCGATCCACAAAGTGGCTGCCACGAGGGAATGCCTGATCCGGCCCAAGACCGTCTCGGTGATCGTGAAAGGCCGCTGAAGTCGGAAACCGAAAAGACGCGTAAGACGGATACTCATTCGGCGGCCCGCGCGGCGGCTACCACCTCGGCAAGCTGAGCCTTCTCAACAAAGCCCGGAATCAGTTGATCACCCACCACGAATGACGGTGTGCCGTTGAAGCCGAGAGCCTCGGCCAGACGTAGCGACGTGGCGATATGTTCCTCGACTTCGGGCGATTGCATGTCGACCTTGAGCTGCTCGACATCGAGTCCGACCTCGCCCGCGATCCGCAGCACCGACTGCTCGTCCAACTTCGCCCGCGCACCCATCAGTGCATTGTGCAGTTCAGCATACTTGTTCTGCTTCCGTGCAGCCAAAGCGGCCCGCGCCGCGATCGCTGATCCTTCGCTGAGGATTGGCCATTCTCTCAGAACAAGACGGATGTTTCCGTCCTCGGCCAGCAGGGCGTCGATTTCAGGCATCGCGCGTTTGCAATAGGGACAGTTGTAATCGAAGAACTCCACCACCGTCACGTCGCCTTCCGGGTTGCCGAGGACCGGAGCGTTGGGGGCGCGCTCCAGCAGGGCGCGCTCGTCGGCCAGGGTCGCGGCAACGGCGGCAGCTTGGGCCTCTGCCTGGCGCGCCTCCAGCGTCTGGAGAGCCTCGAGCACAAGCTCCGGGTTCTCGCGCAAGGTTTCGGCGACCAGTTCCTTGATCCGATCTTCCGTAATCTCCTGCGCCAGGGGGAGGCCGGGAGCGAAAACGAGCGTGATAGCAAACAGGATTGACGTGACGCGCATGGGAAGAGCCTTGTGTGACGGATGAAGATTTTGAGTTTCAGGCGGTCTGCACCCTCTAGTCCCTGGAGAGGCAAGCGGGAATTGGGAGGTCGATGGCCTTACTTGCGGCTTCAAGGCGAACCTGCTTCCATCTGGCTGCGTTCAGCCTGTGCGGCACGAATGCGGTCGGGCCAGGTCGACCGGATATAAGCGAGGACGGCCTCGATGTCGTCCTCGGTCAGCTCACCGCCAAACCCGGGCATGCCGGAGGTGAAGTCGACCCCCATATCGTCCAGCACCGCCTGCCCGCCGCGACGGATGTAGTCCCGCAGCATCGCGTCCCCATGGTGCCAGGTGTGGCCCGTCTCGTCGTGGGGCGGCGCGGGATAGGTGCCGTCCTCCCTCGCCGACTGCCAGTCCGGCTGCCCTTCCAGGTTGGCACCGTGACAGGACGCGCACTTGGCCGCGTAAATGACTCGCCCGTCTTCGATGTCGGGCGCATCATGGAAGAACGCTCGCGCGGGAACCGGCGGAAGAACTAGGGCGACTGCGGTCATGGCGACCCCAAGAAAGCTTCGGCAGGACACCCTTCTGAGACGGTGCATCATGTCCGGCTCACCGTGGCGGTGATGCCGTCCGGCGGCAGGATGCGTTCGGACAGCAGGGCGAGGTCCTCCCGTATGCGCGCCCTCTGCGATGCCGGATAGGCGTCCTCAGGCGGCAGGCCGCCATGCTGTGCAAACAGCATGATGTCGCGCGCAATTGGCGCCGCTGCCGTTGACCCGCCACCGCCGTGTTCCACCACGATCGTGACAGCAAAGCGGGGCGCGTCAAAGGGTGCAAAGGCCACGAACAGCGCGTGATCGCGCCGGTTCCACGGCAGCTCGTCCTGCGAGCGGACGCCTGCCGCCCGCTCGGCAGCGGTGATCGAGAAGACCTGGCTCGTTCCCGTCTTGCCGGCCATCGCCAATGTCGGATCGGCGATCCGCGAGGAATAGGCCGTCCCGCGCTCGTGGTTCGAGACCTCGAACATGCCCTGTCGCACAATGGCCAGTGCATCGGCCGACAGACCGAGCGGGGCCGGAGCAGCCGTATCCTGGTCCTGCCCGGTACGCGGTCGCACCAGTCGGGGCAACACGGCGGTCCCCGAAGCCAGTCGCGCCGTCATGGTGGCAAGCTGGATCGGCGAGGCGAGCGTGAAGCCTTGCCCAATCGAGGCATTGATGGTGTCCCCGATCAGCCAGTCCTGCCCGTACCGTTCCTGCTTCCAAGCACGCGATGGATTGTTGCCGTGCGCCATGCCGGACAGCGGAAGGTCGTACTTCTGGCCAAGCCCCAGCCGGTCGTTCATCGCGAAGATGCCGTCAATGCCGATGCGCTGCGCGACCTCGTAGAAGTAGACGTCGCAAGACTCGCGCAGCGCGCCGACCATGTTCACTCGGCCATGACCACCGCGCTTCCAGCAGTGGAACCTTCGGCCGGAGATCTCGACATAGCCATTGCAGGCGACAGTCTCTTCCGGGTCCATCAGCCCGGTTTCCAGCGCGGCCAGCGCATTCGACATCTTGATCGTCGATCCAGGTGGATACGCGCCCTGCACCGACTTGTCGGCGAGCGGCCGATACTCGCTGTCTCGGAGCGCATTGTAGTCTCGGCTGGAAATCCCACGCACGAAAAGGTTCGGATCAAACGAGGGGGCGGACGTGCAGCCGAGCAGATCGCCGTTCGTCACATCCATCACGATCGCGGCCGCGCTTTGGCCTTCCAGCCGGACGCGCATGAAGTTCTGCAAGTGGTGGTCGAGAGTGATCTGCATGTCCGGGCCCGGGGTGGCCGGATCGAGAGCGAGTTCGCGCATTGTGCGGCCGGACACGTTGACCTCGACGCGGCGCGTGCCTGGCAAGCCGCGCAAGGTGCGTTCGTGGCTTCGTTCAACTCCTGTCTTGCCGACTTCAAAATCGGGCAGGCGGAGCAACGGCTCATTGTCAGCCGCTTCGTTTTCCAGATCGCTGTCGCTGACTGGCCCGACATAACCGACCTGATGCGCGAAATCCGGCCCGAAAGGATAGACGCGCGACAGGACCATCTCGGGCTGCACACCGGGAAGGACAGGTGAGTTCAGTGCCACGATCGACAATTCTTCCCACGTGACGCGGTCTTTCACCGTTACCGGCACGAAGGCTCGAACACGGTCGATCTGCTCCTTGACCTTGGAGACAGTCTCTGCGTCCAGGCCGAGCAGCACCTGCAGCTTTTCCAGAACGTCGTCGACATCGCGGGCTTCTTCCTTCACCAGCGTGATGCGATATGCCTGCTCATTGTCCGCAACGATTTTTCCAGTCCGATCAAGGATGCGCCCCCTGTCCGGTCGCACCAGCCGCAGGCTGATCCGGTTTTCCTCGGCCAGCAGGTAGTATTGCTCGGCATCACGGACGCTCAGTTGCCACATCCGGACACCAAGGACGCCCACCACTGACGTCATCGCACCACCAACGATCAGTGCCCGGCGGGTTGTCTTTTTCGCCGCCTGCACGAGGTCACGTTCCGATCTACGCATGGCTTCCCTGCTCTCTTTGCGGCTCAAGAGCAGCCTTGGCGCGAATCGTACGCAGGTAGGCCCCGGTGCGGAGCCCAAGGACGATCACAACCAGCCCGACGAACCAGTACTGCAGGGGGTTCGGCTCTGGTGTCGCCCGGTGGAAGCTCAGGAAATGCATGAACAGGAAATAGGCAACATGGACCACGGTCAGCCACCACATCGGCAGAACACCCATCTGCAGGAACTTCCATCCCGAGACGCCAAGACGGCGCATCGCGAAATCGCTGGAGGTTGCCGCCAGCAGTGCCGCGAGGACCAGCGCAGCGATGCCGATGGCATTGGCGAGACCGAAGCCATGCTGGTACATGACATAGGCCAGAAGTTCGGGATGCCATTCGAACCCTAAGAGCCGCATCAGATCCCATTGGACCCAGCCGACGAGGATGATTGATGCATGCACAAGTACTAGAAGGCAGCCGTAAATGCCCATCTCTCGGCGGAAGGGCAGAAGCGGAACCGCCACCCGCAGGAAGCGTGTCAGCGGCCCTAAACCCATCGACAGGGCAATCAAGACGAGCGAGGCATCACCGAACGCGCGGTTCCAGCGGTGCATCGGGCTCCATTCCGCATGAACCGAAGCAAAGCCGATCAAGAGACCCGTCGCGACCATGGCCACAAGCGCGTGTCGGACCATCACCTTCCGCACAAGTCGGCGCATCCCAGAAAGCGAACCTGTTGAAGTATTCACTTTAGCCCTCCCATGGGAGGATTTTCGCTGCTGACGACGACGGCGGCACCTGCCCTGTCATCGCGAAACGCACGCCACGTCCTGAGCGCCGCCATGCTCATGATGATGACCCCGGCCGCGGCGAGCCAGGGCCTTACCGGGTCGAACCAAGCAAGCAGCGCCGGACCACCGAAGATCAGCATCAGGACCTTGTTGCAGGTCGGACAGGCGATGCCGAGGAAACTCGCAAGACCGCCTGCCCCGGACGTCCCCAGTCTGCATCGGGGAACCCAGAGCGCCACTGTCACTCCAGCCAAGAGTGCCGTCAGGACGGTGGCCCCGAACTCCCACGGGCCAACCGGGGTCATGCGGACAAAGACGGGGTTCGCCCAGACCGCGGTCACCGTCCCGAGAACGGCGAACAGCGCGATGCCGACAGCGATGCCGCGAATGCCCCGGTGAAGGGTGTCACCGTACCTTGCTTGTTGTGTCGGTCCGTCACTTTGCATCAAATTCAACCTCTGCACGATCCTCGCCAAAGCCAACACTGACCACCCAACGTCCAGCCATTGGCAACTTGAGATTTGCTCGCCAGACCCCGGCCTCGACTAACTGAAGCGGCGGATCAAAGCCGTCCATATGCATCTCCAACATCGCGAAGTTCACGTCCGGCCTCATGGCAGCAGATTCGATGGCATCGGCATCCGGTGTGAACTGGATCTCGAGGCGGACATCCCGGTTTCCGAGCGCATAGACCTGGACGTCGATCCGACCATCCGGAAGGACTTCCGACACTTCGGCCGTCGGCACGTCCCGATCCGCAACGGTGTCTCGCGGATCGAGCGTGCGCACCGTCGCCCAGATGAACGCGGCCACAAGGGCAAAGACGCCCAGAGCAAGCGCCACTGCGAGCACTCTAGTTCTCATTGCCCATCTCCATTTGCGAGTGGTCCATTCCCGCCATCGGGGTCTCCGTGACAGGAGGAGCGGGTTCCGGAATGTCCCCGCTGCCGGCGGGATCGAGCAGGTAGGTCGCGATGGCTTCGCGGTCGGCGTCGGTCAGGTACGAGGTGCCCTCGGCCACGACCTCGGCCATGCTGCCGCCAAAAACATCCCCGTTGGGCAGCAGGCCCGTCTGCAGGGCATAGGCCATATTTGCGACCGTCCAACCGCGTTCGAGGAGATCGGCTGTCAGGATCGACGGTGCCTTGCTGCCGCCGGGAAGGCTGTCGTTTCCGGCGAACCGGGCGGAGTCGTCCAAGCCGCCCGCAAGCGTTCGGCCGGTATGACAGGCCGCGCAATGCGCCGCCCCTTCGACCAGCAAACGCCCGCGGTTCCATGGCGATGATGTGCCCATCAGCGCATCCGTCTCCGGCGCGTCGAGGTAGGCAGCGCGCCAGAGCTTCAGGCCCGAGCGGAAATTGAACGGAAACCCGACATCATGCGTCGGGGCAGCATCCGCAACCGGCGGAACGGTGCGGAATGCTTCCCACAGGTCGGCGATCTCTTGATCGGTGAAGCCTGCGTAGAACGAATAGGTGAAGACCGGATAGTAGGGGTCACCCTCCGGAGAGACTCCCTGGCGAACAGCCTTGGCGAAATCCTGAATGGTCCATGCACCGATCCCCGCAGTGGTGTGCGGGGTGATGTTCGGGGGCACGAAAGTGCCAAAGGGTGTGTCGAGCGGGGCACCTCCAGCGAGCGCCAGCCCCTTGGCGGTCGCGTTGGTGTGACAGGACACGCAACCGCTGGCGCGGGCCAAATAGGCGCCGCGTTCCGCATCCCCCGGCGGGAATGCGGCGGGCTCTGGCGCGCCGATGGGCCATAGCGCCAGGACACCGGCCCCGAGGCTCGCCGCCACGGCCGGGAAAATGACGGAAGCGCGGATCAAACCCCGCATGGTCAGTTCCGGCCCGCACGGTACTGCGAATGGCAGGACGAACAGGTGGCGCTGATCCGGGTGAAGAGGTCGTCAGCGGCCAGCGTCGTCAGATCGAACGCCAGCGTCGCCGGGTCCGATGTGCCGCGCGCGACCTGGACCTCTTGGGTTCTTTCGCCGTAGCCCATCAGCTCCGCTACTGTGAAACCCTCCTTGACTTCCGGAGCCGGGGTCATCGTCATTGCCGAATGATCCATCCCGGCCATATCGTCGGCGGGCGGAAGCGCCTTTTCCAGCCCGTTCGGAGCCGCCACGGCGAGAGCGTCGGCGTAGGTCTTCAATTCCTCGGCAAGCGCTGCGAAGTCCTGCCAGTCGGACCAGATTTCCGGCTTGGCATAGGTCACCCCTTCGAGGCTGCCTTCCGGGAACAGCGACAGCATCGTCTCGCCCGCGTGACCAGCGATGACGCTCGCACCCTCCGACACGATAAATGTGTCGTAGGGGATCGTGCCTTGCATCATCGGCGCCAGCTCCGCCACCGTGTCCCGCATCGCCGTCATACCGTTCATCCGTTCCAGGACGACACCCGTCGCCCCGTTATGTGCCAGCGCCACTGCCGCAACTGCGGAAGCGGCAAGCGCCAAAGCGCCTGTCCATTGTGGTTTCATCTGCCTGACTGCCCTTGGTTTCTTGTTGTTGACCGATCCCGCGACCCGCCCTTCCGGCGGATCGTGCGGCTTGCACAACTGTCTGGTGTCAGGCTGACAGAGATTGAACTGTCGACAGAGCTGCGGAGAGCCTATCGAACCGTCAGACGCACGTCCGGCCTGACTGTCAGATCCGGGTTCGGGGGGGAGGCAGGGTGACGGACGGGCCGCCAAAGCGGCGTTGCGACTGTGTCAGGTCCGGTCGCAGAGTGATCACGATTGACAACGACAGTGCTGTGACCGGCCCATCGGGCAGCACGAAAACAGAACAGGCGAGGCCCGGGTGGCAAGCAGGTGCCGGCGCGGTCTCTTGCCCGGCGTTGCCCGCGATCTCGACCGACGTGCCGGGATGATGATCCTCGACCGGGCCCGCCTCTGCGGTCTGTCCGAGGACCAAGCCAAGCGTCAGCACCACGGACAGAAGCCACATCGACACGAACCGCAAGAACCTGTGCGAAAACAGGTTCTTGAGTGGGTTCGGTGAGGTCGACGAAGGTTTCATCTTGCTAGATCAGCTTCACTTGCGTCCCGACCGGCGTCCGGTCGAAAACTTCCTCGATATGTTCGTTGTAGAGCCCGATGCAGCCGTTCGACGAGCGGCGACCGATCTTGCGCGTGTCGTGTGTACCATGGATGCGGTAGTATTGCCACGACAGGTAAAGGGCGCGGGTGCCGAGCGGGTTGGTCGGGTCGCCGCCAGGCACGAAGGCCGGCCATTCCGGGTTCCTTTCCCGCATCGACGGTGTCGGGGCCCAACTCGGGTTCACCCGTTTCTCGACGACCTCGGTATAGCCCCGGCGGGTCAGCTCGTCCGACAGCGGGACCGAGGTCGGGTAGAGGTACATTTGACCGTCGCTCGTCCAGTGCTGGAGGACCTTGGCCGTCGTGTCAGAGATGATGATCCCGACGCCCAGAGCATCGAAGTGATCCTGCCACTCGTGGGTGCGAAAAGCCGAGATGTTGTTACGGACCGGGCCAGGCGTGTCTTCCGACGCGCTGGCGGCGCGACCGGTCACGAAAGGCGCGGCAAGTGCTCCGGCAACAAAAAGCCGTCGAGTGAATCGCATGTTCTGCTCCTTTTTGCAGAAGGCTTGCTTCCTTCCAACGTGGGAAGGTCAAACGGCTTTGCATCGCGGCCGGGTCACAAACAGGTGAATGCGTTGCGTTTTCGCCAATCCTGGAAGGAATTTGGTGCTTCACCTAGATGTGATCAGTCGGCACTTAGGTGAGAGGGTGTATGCTCCAACCATGCGATTGATTACCGCCCTTCTGTGCAGCTTCTTCCTGCTCGCCATCCTTTTCGGACTGGCGCATTCAGAACGATCGCCGAACGGAGCGCATGCTGACACACTTCACGCCCAGCCCCTGATACAGGATGCTCTCTGCGGCGAGGGATCAGGCCACGGGACATGTCAGCTTGTTTTCCCCAGCGAGCCAGTGCTCGTCACTCTGATGGCGGTGGCCGGATCGTCGCATTTCGAGATTACGCCGGTCATGGGCTCCAGCCGTAGTTTGGGTCCCCGCACCCCTCCGCCGCGACACCTCTCCTGAACAAATACGGTCCTTCTCGTTCCTCTCAGGAGATAGCATGATTTCCCGACGCTTCCTCATTGGTGGGGCCGCACTTGCAGCGCTGTCCTCGCCCAACATCCTTCGGGCCCATACCGCAGAGCCGTTTGTGCTGGCCGACGAGTTCCAGCCGCGCGAGGTGCGCGTCCGCGAGCAGCACGCGCCCGGACAGATCCTCGTGTTCCCGCGAAGCTTCTTTCTGTACCACGTCTTCGATACCGAGCGGGCGATCCGTTACGGAGTCGGTGTCGGCAAGACCGGGCTTGCCTTCAGGGGGTCCGCGATCATCGAACGCAAGGCCGAATGGCCGTCCTGGCGACCGACGAACGACATGATCCGCCGCAATCCTGACCGCTATGCCCAGTTCGCCGACGGCGTGCCCGGCGGGCCGAACAACCCCCTTGGCGCACGGGCGCTCTACCTCTACCGGGAAGGGCGCGACACGTACTACCGTATCCATGGCACGACCGAGCCGTGGTCAATTGGTCAGTCCGTCTCGAACGGTTGTATCCGGATGCTGAACGAGCACGTGATCCAGCTCTACGAACAGGTGCCCGTCGGCACACCCGTGACGGTGGTGTGACCGTGAGACGCCGCGACCTTCTCGTCTTCGGCGGGATCGTTGCCTTTATCTATGGTCTGCGTGCCCTTCCCTGGGACCGGCTCCCGGGCCGCGGGCCGCGCTATGTGGACATTGCGGATCTGCCGCCGTTTCGCCGACTTGACGGGGTTGGCCAGACCTCCGGAACACCGCTGGCCCTTGTCGGACTCGATGCGCCGCCTCAGGATGCAGACCAGCGCCGCGCGCGTGCCGAAGCGGTACGTGCTGACCCCTGCCTTGCCCTCTTTGGCAACAGCGGTTCTGAGGGGGTCATTCCCATTGCCTATTTCAGCGAGTTCCGCTGTCCCTACTGCCGGGCGCTGGAGCGAGACCTCGACACGCTGATGGCCGATCATCCTGCTTCCTTCTGGCTGGTTCAGCATGAACTTCCGATCTTCGGACCCGCTTCCGAGCTTGCAGCGCGGGCGTCGGTCGCTGCCGCGAAGCAAGGCAAACAACCAGAACTTCGGCGTCGGTTCATGCGAACACCTCTGGTCGCCGAAGAAGCCTCAGTCCTCAGGGTGGCGGCGGATATCGGCCTCGATGTCGATCGGCTGGCCAAAGACATGGCATCTGCAGAGGTGCAGGAAGAGATGAACCGAACACGAGCGCTCGCCGATATCTTTGGCTTCATCGGCACGCCAGGTCTTGTAATCGGGCGGACCGCCCTGAATGGCGCAATCCCTTACGCGCTCCTTCGCCAGATTGTGGAAGACGAGGCTGCCCAGGCAGCGCCAGTTTGCTGACCCGATGAACACGCCGTCCCACATGCTGCTCGGGGCTGCAATCTTCGCACGACCCCTCTGCGTCGCAACCCTGGTGGCCGCGCTCGCAGGTGGGCTCGCTCCGGACCTTCCGATGTTTGCAATGGTCCTTTGCTCAACCCGCGTTTCGGGCATTCCGGAACATGAGGTCTTCAGCACACTGTTCTTTTCGGAGAGCTGGCAGGCTGTCTTCGCCGTGGACCACAGCTTTTTCGTCTGGGGAAGTCTGCTCGGGTTGGCACTCTGGCGCAGACAGCTGATCCTGCGCGCCTTCGCGGGCGCCGGTCTTCTGCATGCCCTTGCGGACTTTCTGACACATCACGATGATACCCGCCGCCAGCTCTGGCCTGTCTCGGACTGGGTTTTCCGCAGTCCGGTCAGCTATTGGAATCCGCAGTTCTACGGCGAGGCCTTCGGGATGTTCGAAGTTGCGCTGGTCGTGGGGCTGACCAGCTTTCTTTGCTGGCGTCTGGAAAGATGGCGCGACCGTGCACTGGTCCTTGCCGTTGCGGCGCCCCTGCTGGCGCCGGTCCTGCTCACCGGCAGCCTGCACGGGCTGCATGGCATGTGACCGGAGCGTCAGCCCCGATAGCGCCGCAAAAGCTGGGCGTTGATGGCGACGATTATGGTGGACGCCGACATGAACACGGCCCCGACGGCCGGCGTCATCAGGAATCCTGTGCCGAATGTGATCCCCGCGGCCATCGGAATTGCAAACGCATTGTATCCTGTGGCCCAGATCAGGTTCTGCACCATCTTGTTGTAGGTGGCCCGCGACAGGCCGAGAATGGCCTCGACATCACGCGGGTCGGAGCGGACGAGTACGACATCGGCTGATTCTACCGCCACATCCGTGCCCGCGCCGATGGCGATGCCAAGATCGGCCTCGACCAACGCCGGGGCGTCGTTGACACCGTCACCGACCATAGCAACCTTCAGTCCCCGGGCACGCAATTCCTTGACCCGGGCCGCCTTCTGATCGGGCAGGACCTGAGCGAAGTATTCGTCCAGCCCCAGCTCGGTTGCGACCGACCGGGCTACGCCTTCCGCATCACCCGTCATCATGATCGACTGCACACCCCTGGCTTTGAGGCGCGCCACAACATCGCGAGATTCCGACCGCACGATGTCGGCCAACGCGAAGAGTGCTTGCGGCTTGCCGCCCCTCACAAGGACAACAACTGTCTTGCCCGCCTCCTCCAGTGCCGCAAGGCGCGGATCTGTCACAGGGGTGTTCTGCCGACGCAGGTGGCCGGGGCTGACGATGGCCACGTCCTCTCCGTCCACCCGAGCGGTGACGCCGGCGCCAGTAATGCTGTGCAGCCCCTCCGGGGCGGGAAAGTCGATCCCCCTGGCCTTGGCATCGGCCACGATGCCTTGCGCGATCGGGTGCTGCGACTGGCTTTCGACCGAAGCTGCCATGCGCAGCGCCACTGCTGCATCGCCACCGTCGAGCATGACGATATCGCTGACCCCGAACCGCCCCTCGGTCAGTGTACCTGTCTTGTCGAACACCACAGCGTTCAGGTCGCGCGCCCGCTCAAAGGCTGCGCGGTCGCGGATCAGGAGGCCGTTTTTGGCCGCCAGCGACGTCGAGACTGCCACCACCAGCGGCACGGCAAGGCCAAGCGCGTGGGGGCAGGCAATGACCATCACCGTCACCATCCGCTCCAGTGCGAAGGTGACGCTTTCGCCCGCCCAGATCCACCAGACGAACGAACCCAGGCCGACGGTGATGGCGACCCAGGTCAGAACTGTGGCCGCGCGGGTGGCAAGGTCCTGGGTGCGCGACCGGCTGTTCTGCGCGGCCTTTACCATGGCGATGACCTGCGAAAGGTAGGTCGCCTCCCCAGTTGCCTTGACCTCGATGGTGACCGCGCCCTCGCCGTTGACCGCCCCGCCGATAACGGTCTCGCCGGCCGTGCGCGTCACGGGCTTCGACTCGCCCGTCAGCATCGCCTCATTGAACGACGAGACGCCGTCGGTGATCACGCCGTCCACTGGCACCTTCGCGCCCGGGCGGATCACCACCCGGTCGCCGGCGATCAGCGCCGCCACCGCCACCTCCTCGGTGCCGCCATCGGCCGTCACCCGCAGCGCGGTGTCGGGCAAGAGGCGCACCAGTTCCTCCAGCGCCCGCGATGCACCGAGAACCGACCGCATTTCCAGCCAGTGACCCAGCAGCATGATGGTCACCAGCGTGGCCAGTTCCCAATAGAACGGCTCACCACCAGGCAGGCCCAGCGTGACGGCGGCGGAATAGAAATACGCGGTCGAGATCGCCAGTGCGACCAGCGTCATCATCCCAGGACGGCCCGTCCGGATCTCCGGAAGCGCGCCAGTCAGGAAAGGCCAACCGCCCCAGAAGTAGATGATGGAGGACAGGGCAAGTGCGACCCACTCCTCGGCGGTAAACAGCGGCGTCATCCCCTGCCCCGCAAAGTCGCGCACCATGGGCGAAAGGATCAGAACAGGGATCGTGAGTACCAGCGAGACCCAGAACCTGCGCTGATAGTCGGCGACCATGTCGCCATGCCCGGCATGGTGTCCTGCATGTGCAGTTGCAGGTCTCTCATCAGTGGCTGCCGAAGCGCCCGACTGAACGTCGGCGGGCCCAGAGCCCGCTGCGATCCCATGTCCATGCTGATGATGCTTGTTCCGGTGTGCATCCGACATAGCTGCGCTCCTTTCACGTTGCCAGGGTGGATCAAGAGCCCCTGCCAGTCGGGCGGCGGGATGGCCGGGAGCAAGCCACCCCGCACGCCACTGAAGAGCCTTACAGGCCGCGTGCGGCGAGCCAGGCCTTCATCTCGGCAATCTCGGCTTCCTGAGCCGCGATCACCTCTTCCGCGAGCTTGCGGATTTCAGGGTCGGTTCCATGTTCCAGCTGGATCTGCGCCATGGCGACTGCGGCTTCGTGGTGCGGGATCATGCCTCGCACAAAGTCGACGTCCGCATCGCCTGTATATGGGACCATCATGTCGGCCATCATCTTATCCATGGCGGCGGCATAGGCCTGTGCGGCCGGATTGTCGGCGAGTTCCGGCGGGATCAGCGACGTGTGGCTCATCATGCCCATGTCTCCCATTCCGCCCATGTTAGAATGGTCCATCCCTTCCATGGTCTGGGCGATGGCAAGGCCGCCAACAACGGCAATGGCTGCTGCGGAGAGCACTACTGTGCGTTTTTTCATTTTCGGATGTCCTGTATTGTTTTGGATGCTTCAGGCAGGGGCGTAGCCAACCTTGGTCAGGGCCGCGACCAGCCGATCACGCGCAACTGCGGACGTGACTTCGACCTTCTGCGTGCTGGGGTCCGCCTTGACGTCGGCGGCCGGATCCACCGACTGGATCGCCCTCGTCACACTGTTGGCGCAACCGCCACAGGTCATGTTCTCGATATGGAACTGCATGAGTGCCTCCTTCAGGGTTTTGCCTCATGCGTCATCAGATAGGGCTTCCCACGGTTGTAAGGTCAAGCCCACAAAGCCGTGATGACGAATCTCAGGTTGCCCCTTGACCTTACCATAATGGGAAGCCGTATCTCATACGGCGGAGGCATCCCTGAAAGGAATTCCGTGATGAACATGCTCGCAAAGCAATCGTCTCGAATTGATACCGATCTTATGACGATCGACGTCGACGGGATGACTTGCGCGTCCTGCGTCGCACATGTCGAACGGGCTTTGAAAGCTGTGCCGGGGGTGACGACGGCATCAGTTAACCTTGCCACCGAGCGAGCCGAGGTTACGGGCGTGGCGCTCGATCGCGGTGCGTTGGTGAGGGCCGTCGAAGATGCGGGCTACGATGTGCCAGCAAAGCCCATCGATCTCGCTATCGAAGGCATGACCTGTGCCTCTTGCGTGGCGAGGGTCGAACGGGCGTTGGCATCAGTGCCGGGGGTAGCGTCTGCCACCGTCAATCTGGCTACCGAGCGGGCAACAGTGCGAGGATCGGCCGATGTGGCGGCGCTGACCCGAGCGGTAGCAGACGCGGGATATGACGCCCGCCCCGCAGCCCCAGCTATGGCTGCGCATGATGGCGCGACAGCGAAAAAGGCCGCAGAAGAAGCGTTGCTGAAGCGAGATGTTGTAATCGCTGCCGCCCTTTCGTTACCGGTCTTCGTTCTGGAAATGGGGTCGCACCTGTTCATGTCGGTCCACATGGCCGTAATGAACACGATCGGGATGCAGAACAGTTGGTATTTGCAGTTCGCCCTGACCTCGGCAGTCCTCTTCGGCCCCGGCTTGCGCTTTTTCCGCAAGGGCCTGCCTGCGCTTGCCCGCCTCACCCCCGACATGAACAGCCTGGTCGCCGTCGGCACCTCGGCCGCCTACGGCTATTCGCTGGTCGCCACCTTCGCTCCAGGGCTCCTGCCTGCCGGGACAACATATGTCTACTACGAGGCGGCGGCGGTGATCGTCACGCTGATCCTGCTCGGTCGCTACCTCGAAGCGCGCGCCAAAGGACGCACGTCCGAGGCGATCAAGCGGCTGGTCGGCCTACAGGCCAAGACAGCCCGGGTGATCCGCAGCGGCGGGGTGGTCGAGGTGCCTGTTTCCGAGGTGCGCCCGGGAGATGTCGTCGAGGTCCGTCCCGGTGAGCGGGTGCCAGTCGATGGCGAGGTAATGACTGGCGCAAGCTGGATCGACGAGAGCATGATTTCGGGCGAGCCGCTGCCGGTGGAGAAGACCGCTGGGAATGGGGTAACCGGCGGGACTGTAAACCAGACAGGTGCCTTCACGTTCCGCGCCACCGCGGTGGGCGAGGCGACGATGCTCGCTCAAATCATTCGCATGGTCGAGGCGGCACAGGGCGGCAAGCTGCCGATCCAGGCACTCGTCGACAAGGTCACGATGTGGTTCGTCCCGGTAGTGATGGCGCTTGCAGCACTGACCTTTGCCGTTTGGCTGATCTTCGGCCCCGACCCCGCGTTGACCTTCGGTCTTGTCAATGCCGTAGCCGTGCTGATCATCGCTTGCCCCTGCGCCATGGGCCTCGCCACGCCGACCTCGATCATGGTGGGCACCGGGCGCGGGGCCGAAATGGGGGTGCTGTTCCGCAAGGGCGAGGCGCTCCAGTCTCTTCAGGGAGTGAAGGTCGTGGCACTCGACAAGACCGGCACGCTAACCGAGGGCAGGCCGAGCCTCACCGACCTCGATCTTGCACCAGGTTTCGATCGCGCCGCCGTTCTGTCACTCTTAGCAGCCGTCGAAGCGAAGTCCGAGCACCCGATCGCCCGCGCCATCGTAAAGGCCGCAGAAGACGAAGGTTTGTCCCTGCCCGCCGTCACAGCCTTCGACTCCGTTACCGGCTTCGGCGTCACTGCACAGGCGGGCGGGCAGCGGATCGAGATCGGCGCTGATCGCTACATGGCCCGACTGGGGATTGACGTATCGCCCTTTGGGAATACTGCCGCTCGATTGGGAGACGAAGGCAAGTCGCCGCTCTATGCCGCCATCGACGGCAAACTCGCTGCCATCCTTGCTGTCGCGGACCCGATCAAGGAGACCACGCCAACGGCAATCCGCGCCCTGCACACTATGGGGCTGAAAGTTGCGATGATCACTGGCGACAACGCCCGCACCGCAGGCGCCATCGCCCGCCAACTCGGCATCGACGAGATCGTGGCCGAAGTGCTGCCGGACGGCAAGGTCGCCGCAGTCAAGCGACTGAAGGCGTTGGGACAGCTCGCCTATGTCGGCGACGGCATCAATGATGCCCCGGCCCTGGCCGAGGCTGACGTTGGCCTTGCTGTCGGAACGGGGACCGACGTAGCAATCGAGGCGGCGGACGTCGTGCTCATGACCGGTCGCCTGACGGCGGTATCGGACGCCATCGCGCTGTCCAAGGCCGTGATGCGCAACATCCGGCAGAACCTCTTCTGGGCCTTTGCCTATAACGCTGCCTTGATCCCTGTTGCCGCGGGCGTGCTGTGGCCGAGCTTCGGCGTTCTTCTGTCACCGATCTTCGCTGCCGCCGCGATGGCCTTGTCGTCGGTCTTTGTTCTTGGAAACGCCCTCCGGCTGCGGCGGTTCCAGGCCGCAGTTGTGCATTGAAGGAGGCATGATCATGAACATTGGTGAAGCGGCAAAGGCCTCGGGCGTGTCGGCCAAAATGATCCGCTACTACGAATCTATTCGCCTTATTCCCACCGCAGGGCGGACCGGATCAGGCTACCGCGTCTACTCTCCGACTGAAGTGCAGATGCTGCGGTTCATTCGTCGGTCCCGCGACCTTGGCTTTTCGGTCGAGAAGATCGAAGAGCTTCTGGCACTCTGGCGCGACCGGACCCGTCAAAGCGCGGATGTGAAACGCCTTGCGACGGACCAGATCGACGGCCTCGAACGGAAGGTGCGCGAGATGCAGGCCATGATCGACACACTGCGCCACCTAGCCGACGCATGCTGCGGCGATCACCGGCCCGACTGCCCAATCCTGGCTGACCTCGGGCACGGGGTGGAGCATGGATCTGATTGCACGACACAGCAGAGCGGCAAAGCAGTACCGGTGCAGCATTTTCACTCCCGGTAGTCAGTTGACTTCGCGGGGGTTCGGCGCAAAGCTCTCATTGTTTGGTGTTCAAGGGGCGCAGAGTCCTGGAACTCAATCGGGAATGAGGAAGGGCGGACCCAATTGCGGCGCCCAAGGCCTCAGCCGCCCCCGCGACTGTATGCGGTAGCGGTCCTTCATCGTGCCACTGGGCCAATGCCCGGGAAGGCGAAGGACTGTGTTAATCCGCGAGCCAGGAGACCGGCCAAGCGATGGCGCAACCCTAATCCCGTCGGGTGTGACGGGCGGAGAACCTTCATGTCCACCAGAATCCTGTCCGCCACAGCGGAGCAATCGAAGAGCCAGTTCGGACCAATCCTGACCAGCGCGCTTATTGGCGCAGTGCTGATCTTTGCCGCTGGTTTTGCTTCGCCTGACGCATTGCACGCTGCAACGCATGACACACGTCATGCGACCGGTTTTCCCTGCCACTGACGTTTCTGGATAATCGACATGACAAAGACCTTGCTGTCCGGCGGGGTAATCGCGGGTGCCATCGCGGGCCTCGTGGCTGCCGTTTTTCAGTTCTTTCTCATCCAACCCCTGATCGTCGAGGCTGAACGGTATGAGACGGGCGAACTCGTTCTGATCGGGATCGAGAGCAACAAGCCCGACCCTGCACCTAACCCGCTAGAAACGCCCGGCCATGATGCGCAGGGCGCGGAAAATACGGACAACTTGCTTGTGCGCAATGGCTTGACGGTCCTGACCCTGATCCTCACCTGGGCGGGCTTTGGCCTGCTGGCCGGAGCCGGCCTGACCGCGTTCCGGGCTCTGCCCGGCGGCGGGAGGATCCCGGCCACAGCCCTCGGCCTTATCGGCTTTGCCGTCCTGTCCCTTGCGCCTGCAATCGACCTTCCGCCCGAACTGCCCGGAATGGAGGCAGCGGAACTGGCGGACCGGCAACTCTGGTGGGTTGCGACTGTCGCGATGACGGCTGCCGGCATTTTCTTTGCTGCGGGGTTGCGGTCCTGGCCCGGGCGGCTCGCGGGCCTTGCCCTGATCCTGGCACCCCACCTTTTCGGAGCGCCCTTGCCACCCGTTTCTGCCCCGGCAGTGCCGCCCGACCTTGCGGCGCTCTATGCGGCGCGCGTGCTAAGCGTGAACCTGATCGGTTGGCTGGTGCTGGCCATCGCACTCTTGCGGCTTTTGCCAGAAGCAGGCGCGAAGGCCGATGCTGACGGTTTGACGGAGCCGGGGTGAGAGAAGGCAACCTAGGCTGCGCGTGCACACCACATGCGAAATCTTCCCTGCCCGGTCACTTCTCGGATCAAACCTCGCGCCTGCATCCAGGCCATGTTCCGCTGAACGGCCGCGCGACTGGCGCCGGTGATTGCCTCGGCCATTGGGGCGGAGACAAGGGGCCATTCGGTCAGAACTGCGCGCAAGGCTGGGGGCGTTTTGCCCGAGAGCGTGACCATCTCGGTTTCGGACCGCGCTGACCAAGCCTCGATGTCGTCAAGGTGCCGCATCGCGGTCCGGCTTGCTGTCTCCATCCCGTCGAGCCATCGCACCAGTCGGTCAGCAGCAGTGCCACCGGCGCGCAGCCCGCCTGCCCCGCCCATGGCGAGAGGGGCAAATATCGCTCCCCTGCCCTCTCCGGTCGCAATCCGCGCGGCCGTGACAGCCGCTTCCATCCGGTCTCCGTGCTGCCCGAGACCCGCCAAACTCCAAATGTGAAAGCCCATGCAGGCACGGCTGATCGGGTGCAGGTCGGCAGCTTGCGCCATCAGGTCCAGCCAACCGCCCGCGCGATCCGCAAAGGGCTCCGCCTCATCCGCCAAGTTCTCGGGGTCACGACGATCCACAAAAGTGGCCAGGTCCTCCTCCGGCCTTGGCCCCCCTATCAGGCGCCGAACCGCCCATCCGACCCGCGCCAGGGCGACACTGTCGTCCTGCACGCCAGACAGGCGCAGGGCGATCCAGAGCGCCAGTCGATCCGGCCCGATGCGGTCGCCCGCGAACCAGCTTAGGTCGGCCGCTTCGATCAGGGCGAGCCTGTGGCGCCAGCCCTCAGGCCCCCTCCGCAACCGCTCGTCCAGCCCACCGAGCCGACCTGCGACACGGGCGAGCCGCGCAGCATTGTCCGCCTCGGCTTTGCGCCAGTCGTCGAGGATCGCAGTCTCGCGGGGTTCGCCCCTTGGGCTAGGCGGCAGATCGTCGGGCTCGTCTTCGATCGGACCGGGCAGGAACCACAGATCATCTTCGGATCTCTCCTCGACCTCTTCTACCCAGGTCAGGGGCTCGTCAAAACTATCATGTGGAGAAGATGCTTGCGGCTTCATATGTGCAAAATACGTACATTTTGCACTTTACTCAATGGTTTTCTCGAACTGCGTCTGCACTCCTTACATAGCACGCGCGCGCGACTGCCTGCGAGACCACTCTGATCGCGCACAGCCTGAGGAAACCAAGGGCATTTCGCGGACCTCGGCCGTAGAGAGCGCCCTTGCATCCGTTTACAAACGGTCGTTTAGTAGTGATATTGGAAACTGCAAACGGCCTGTTTTGATGCCCCTGATCGGCTATGCGCGCGTCTCGACCGAGGATCAGACACCCCTGCCCCAATCGCAGGCCCTGAAATCTGCGGGCTGCGTCGAGATCCACGAGGAGCAGGCCTCGGGCGGGAACCGCGCGCGGCCCGTGCTGGCCCGCGTGCTCGAGCGGATTGGCAAGGGCGACACGCTGCTTGTCGTGCGCATCGACCGTCTGGCGCGGTCGCTGTCGCACCTCCTCGAGGTGATCGAACGGCTAGAGGCGAAGGGCGCCTTCTTCCGCTCGCTCATGGACCCGATCGACACGTCCTCGCCGCAGGGCAAGTTCACCCTCCAGGTCCTGGGCGCCGCGGCCGAGTTCGAGAGGGCCCTGATCCGCGAACGGACCAAGGCCGGGCTGGCCAGCGCAAAAACCAAAGGCCGGGTCGGCGGCAATCCGGGCCTCCGCGCCCGGGATCCGGCGGCGTTGCGCAAAGTGCGGCTGGCGCGGCAGGACGGCTACATGGAACGCCTGAACGAGACGGCGCAGGACTGGGTGCCCCATGTGCGACGCCTGCGGCCCGACATGGCCTGGGAAGACGTGCTGCGCATCGTCAACGGCCCCCTGCCCCGCGAGCGCCAATGGACGCAAAGCCGCCTTTTGCGCGCAGTCAACGCCTATGTGCGGGACGGCTTCCTACCGCCCACAGTACTGGACCGCGCCGGCCGCCGCGAGACCGACGACCGCTTGCCCGCCATCGTCGCTGCCATCAAGGGCGCGGACCCCGAGATCACGCTTCAGGCGATCTGCACCAGACTGGAAGCGATGCGCGAGCGCACGCCCCGCGGGCGGACAAGCTGGCAGCCGTCATCCGTGAAGATGCTGCTGGAGAGGGCTGAGAGGCTGGGGCTGCTTGCGTGAAGTCGTGGGAATCGGTCGCGCGATTCTGAAGATCTGCGTTACGTAGGCGTCGACAATACATGTTGTGGGCATGACATCGCGGGCTACGAACTGTTGAAGTGCTCTGCGAACAGGTTCACCCAAGGCATTGATACTTAACAGCTTTATCTCGTCAGAAATAGGCTGCTTCAACGCCCTCAGGCCGATCAACAGTTCGGGCTGGATTTAATCGCCAAAACTGTTAAGGTCTACAAAACAATAAAGACTTGAGGGCAGTGATGAGCGGGATAAGGGCCTCTCAAAGATTCGATGTCATGTCCAAGCGGCTCGGTAGCCGGTTGCGTGAACATGCGCAGGAGACGTTCCCGCCGGATGCCCAGAAGGGTCTCCGTCGCTTCGCAATGCGGGAAGCCGCCGATCTGCTTCGGATCAACCAGAACACCTTCCGCCATCATGTGTCAAATCTCGAAGGCTTTCCGGAAGGCATCCTCGAGGGTGGCAACCGCCGCAGCTTCTCTGCCGAGGACATGGTCGAAGCCCAACGCGTCCTTCTTGAGACTGGTAGGATCAAGCCCGATGAACACCCTCACAGAAGAGCCGGCGAACCCTGCCAGGTCGTGACAATCTTCAACCTGAAGGGCGGGTCCGCAAAAACGTCGACCGTGGCTCATGTTGGTCAGCTACTGGGCCTTCGCGGCTATCGGGTTCTGCTTATCGACCTCGATAGCCAGGCAAGTCTGACAAACCTGTTCGGGGTTACCCCTGAGCTCGATCCGGACATGCCGACCTCCTACGATCTGATCAGATCCGAGGGGCCCCTGCCCGCCTCAGATATCATTCGCAAAACGAACTTCCCGACAGTGGATCTGATCCCGGCCTCCATGGACATCATGGAGTACGAGTTCGAGGTCGCTTTGAGCTTCAGACACGGCGCCACCACCTTCCACAGTCGGATCCGTGAAGCGCTTGAGCCAGTCCTGAGCCGATATGATGTGGTGATCTTCGACACCCCGCCGCAGCTGAACTTCTCGGTGATCTCCGCCCTCTTTGCTTCCACTGGGGTCCTGATCCCGCTCAACGCGTCCATGCTTGATGTGATGTCTCTGGCAAGCTTTCTCGGCATGGCGAGCAACCTGATGGGCGTCGTCGAGGCGCATGCTCCCGAGCACGGCCTGAACTTCGTTCGGGTGCTGATCACCCGGTACGAGAACACCGACGGTCCACAGGTCCAGATCTCTTCTCTGCTTCGGACGGTCCTTGGCGATGCGGTCCTCCCTGCCGAGTTCTTGAAGTCGACGGCGGTAGGTGATGCCGCAAACACCCAGCAGAGCATCTTTGAGGTCGAACCTCGCGACGTGAACCGCAGAACATACGAGCGTGCGATCGAGTCCGTTTCACGCGTAACCGACGAAGTTGAGCGCGAAATCCTCAAGGCATGGGGGCGTAGTCATGGCGCGTAAGGTCTTCGGGGACTCACTCAAGAACGCGATGGGTAAAGCGTCAACGTCGGATGAGGATGCGGATATCGATCTGAAGCGCACGAGCCCGACAGTCGCCCGTGCGCAAGCATCCGTGTTGGAAGAAGATAAACACGCCACGCGCCTGATCGACCCGAGCACTGTGCGAATGTCCGCGGTCATGGATCGCATCGATCCCAGCGATGGCCTCGAGGAGCTCGTCGCGTCGATCCGTGAGCACGGGCAAAAGGTTCCGGTTCTTGTCCGCCGAACCCAAGACGGGGCACTTGAGATCGTCTATGGACGCCGCAGGCTTCTCGCCTGTCGTGAACTTGGTCAGAAAGTGCGCGCCACGGTCATGGAGATGACCGAAGAGGAAGCACTGATCGCCCAAGGCGTTGAAAATAATGCCCGCCAGGACCCCTCGTTTATCGAGAGGGCTCTGTTCGTCGCCGGGATCATTCGAGAACTTGGGAAAACAGACGAAACGCGCAAGAACGCCCAGACCATCGCCTATCGGGCACTCCAGATCGATGAGTCTCTCGTCTCTCGGATGAACCGTATCGCTACCGGCATTCCGATGGAGCTGATCAAGGCCATCGGACCAGCACATGGCGTTGGTCGGCGGGTCTGGGAGAAGCTTTTCAGGCTGTGCGAGAAGGACGTCTCGAGAGCCAAGGAAGTCGCCCGCGAAATCCCCCGCAGCTTGCCTGGCCCAGAGCGGCTTGACGCAGCAGTTACGCTGCTCACGACCACCAAGACAACTCCGCCCAAGGCTGGGTCAAGTGAGCGCGTTAAGATCGGCCGCAAGGGCAACCGCATCACCATCGATGTGGACGCTGATCTTGCCCCGCGCGTCGAAGATGCCATCCGAAAACTGATCGGCGAGCTTCTTGACCGCGGTCAAGACGGCCCAAAGTGACGACCCCGTGTCTTGACCGCGGTCAAGATATCAAGAGCAACGAGCAGAAAACGAAAGGAGGACCGGCTAGAAAAGTAAAGACCCCCCGAAAGCGGTGCTTCCGAAGGGCCTCAATCAGTCTCGACACCTGATTGATACCCCCAAAACGAATCGAGTTCAACACCGCTCGCGGTGACCGGGGAAGCTTTTTCTTCCGAAACACCATGAGACATGTCACTCAAACACGAACCGCCTTGGCGGAACAAGCAGCTATTGCCTGCCCTAACCCCTACGAGCTTCTGGGGCCGGTGCGGGTTCTTCGGAAAGACCTGAACCTGACGAGCAACGACGTCACCGTGCTGACAGCGCTCATCAGCTTTCTTCCGCGCGATCAGAGCCCAAACTCTGGTGAAACACAGTGCAAACTGACCGTTGTGTTCCCCTCCAACGCCTCCTTATCAGAACGCGCAAACGGCATCGATGAAAGAACGCTTCGCCGCTGCCTGGGGCGCCTTGAGGCTGCGGGGCTGCTTCAGCGAAAGACTTCAGCGAACGGGAAACGCTTCCCTCTCCGCTACGGAGGCATAATTAGGGATGCGTTTGGGATCGACTTGGGTCCGCTAATGCAGAGCCACGACGCTCTTGCAGCCAAAGCATCGAAGGTCACGGAAGAGCGTGAACGCCTGCGCTCCCTTAAGGCAGAAGCCCTAGCGCTGCGCGCGTCCCTCCTTCAAGACGAACGGCTCGATGACGCACGGTTGGCTTCACTGGAAACGATCCGAAACCTGCTTCGTCGAGCAACACTGACCGCCGACACAGTTCTGCAAATCATCGCGGGTCTCCGCGAGCTCGGAGCCAACGCCAAGCCGAGCTACGGAGAGTGCCACGATTCAAACACTCGTGCGGACCGAGAGCAATCGCGAGACCAAACCCTCGGCCATGAGTGCACGAGCGAGGTGTCCGCCAGAAACGGACAAAATGACCGGCAGATAGAGCCTGTAAAAAAAGAACATAAAAAGAAAGACACGCACGTGAAGCAGACCAACGCTTCCCAAAGCGTTGGAGCAGCGACCATGAACCGGGACCCTGCAAAAATGGCGTGGACGGACTTTTCACATGTTGCGGACTTCTTCCCAGATCCGCCACGAACAGGCGAAGCCCTCAACCGCGTTCTCTTCGACATCGGTCGATTGCTTAGAATACGCCAAGAAAAACTGATGCGTGGTCTTCAGAAAGCTGGGGCTGGACGGCTTTTGCTGATCTTGGACTACCTGTTGGGGAAAGGCGAAGCGATCAGGCAGCCCGAGGCATACTTTGAAACGATCCTGCGCGCATAGAGCATGCGGCTTACACGTCTTGACCGCGGTCAAGACCGACGAAGAGAGGGAAAGGTTGGGAGTTTGAGGGGTGACGGGAGATGAGATCGGGAGAGTGGCTTCCGGCGCCCGTCGTGGAGAAGATCTGATGGCGAAAGCAGCCCAGAAAATCACGCTGTCCCCCTCGCGGGACATCCCCTTCGACAAGCTCGTCCTGAGCCAGTCCAACGTACGGCGCATCAAGGCTGGCGTCTCAGTCGAGGAACTGGCCGAGGACATCGCGCGACGCGGGCTCTTGCAGGGATTGAACGTCCGGCCCATGCTCGATGCCGATGGGGTCGAGACCGGCATGTTCGAGATCCCGGCCGGTGGCCGCCGCTTCCAGGCGCTGTCGCTGCTGGTGAAGCAGAAGCGGCTGGCCAAGACCGCGCCGATCCCCTGCATCGTTCGGGATGCCGCGTCGGATATCCTGCCCGAGGACGACTCGCTGGCGGAGAACATGCAGCGCGTCGCCCTGCACCCGCTGGATCAATTCCGCGCCTTCGTGGCTTTGCGCGAGAAGGGTCAGGGCGACGAAGCGATCGCGGCGGCCTTCTTCGTCACGCCCCAGATCGTGAAGCAGCGCCTGAAACTCGCGTCCGTGGCCCCTGCCCTTTTGGAAGTCTATGCCGAGGATGCCATGACGCTCGAGCAGCTGATGGCCTTCACGGTGAACCCGGATCATGCGCGTCAGGTGCAGGTCTGGGATGCGGTGAAGAACACCTGGAACAAGGAGCCCTATGCCATCCGGCGCATGCTCACGGAGACCTCGGTCCGGGCCTCGGATCGCCGCGCGGTCTTCGTCGGTGTCGATGCCTATGAGGCCGCGGGCGGTGTCGTGCTGCGTGATCTCTTCCAAGGCGATGACGGAGGCTGGTTGGAGGACCCTGCCTTGCTCGATCGCCTTGTCTCCGAGAAGCTTCAGGCGGAAGCCGATGCGCTGGTCTCGGAGGGCTGGAAGTGGATCGAGGTGGCGACCGACCTGCCCTATGGCTACAGCCACGGTCTGCGGCGTCTCGCCGGTGATCCCGCGCCGATGACCGACGAGGAAAGCGCGGCCCGCGCTTCGCTCCTCGCTGAGTATCGCGGGCTGGAAGAGGAATACTCCGGCCAAGACGAATACCCCGAGGAGATCGACGCTCGGCTGGGCCAGCTCGAAACGGCGATGGAAGCGCTCGAGCAGCGGCCGGTGATCTACGATCCGGCCGAGGTTGCGCGCGCGGGTGTCTTCGTGACCTTGGATCGGGATGGCAGCCTTGCGATCTATCGCGGCTATGTCCGGCCCGAGGACGAGCCGCGTGAGGAGTCCGCGGTCCAGGTTGGCGATGGTGCGGATGCCATTGGGCAGGGGAATGATGTCGCAGGTTCCAGTTGGAAACCGTCGGCGACCTCCGCCGGGGGTACCGTCATCACCTCGGGCGGTCACCCGATCGGCGCGGATGCGTCCGAGGAGGACGACGACGGGGCGCTGAAGCCGCTGCCCGAGCGGCTGGTCATGGAACTGACGGCCCACCGGACCCTCGCGCTGCGTGAGGCCGTCGGGCGTTCGCCGGACGTTGCTCTGACGCTCCTGCTCCTGAAGCTGGTGACGGACACCTTCTGCACCTCCTCGGCCTCAGGCAGCTGCCTCGAAGCCTCGGTGCGTCACGTCTACATGTCGGCCCAGGCGCCCGATCTAAAGGACAGCGTGGTGGCGAAGCTGGTCGACGAACGTCACGCGGCCTGGGAGGCTGATCTGCCTCTCGGCGATGATGCGGCGCTCTGGGACTATCTGACGGTTCTCGATCAAGGCAGCCGTCTCGCCCTTCTGGCGCATTGCCTCAGCTTCGGGATCAACGCGCTCCATGAGAAGGTGAACCCCTATGGGGCTGGCATCTCCGCCAGTGGTCTGACCCGCCGCATGGCACATGCCGATCTGGTGGCGCGTGCGGTCGATCTCGATATGGTCGAGGCAGGCTGGGAGCCGACGGTCGACGGTTACCTCAACCGCGTGCCCAAGGCCCGGATCCTCGAGGCCGTGCGCGAGGCGAAGGGGGAGGGGACTGCGCAACTTCTCGACCATCTGAAGAAGGGGGAGATGGCCAACGAGGCCGAACGGCTCCTCAAAGGCAGCGGTTGGTTGCCCGAGGTCCTGCGCGGGACCGACTTGGCAGCAAGCGA
The DNA here is from genome assembly GCA_029289325.1 of Alphaproteobacteria bacterium. Classification (GTDB taxonomy): domain Bacteria; phylum Pseudomonadota; class Alphaproteobacteria; order Rhodobacterales; family Rhodobacteraceae; genus Tabrizicola. The sequence continues at coordinate 3,171 of JARFTV010000024.1, read as the reverse complement.
CGGCAAGGCGGTCGGAGAAGGGCAGGGGGAGGACGCGGGCCAGCCAGAGGACGTCGATCTCCCGGCTTTCCTGACGGCCGATCTGCCGGAGAACGCCGCGTCGATGATGGCGGCCGAGTGATCTGAGCCATCCGGGGGCGGGGAAACCCGCCCTCAGTCGAACAAAATACAGTAATATCAATAGGATGAATGCGACCACTCGCATTCGAGATGAGGAATCATGTCTGCTACAACCATCATCGACACAGCCCCTCTGGGGGCGCTGATCCGCTATACCGACGGCAGTCCCAAGCCGCCGGCACGGTTCTCCAAGAAGCTCGCGGCCTGGGAGCGTTCGAACGGCGTGGGCCGTCTCGTGAAGAAGGAGCCGCCCCGGGTCTATCCGACCTGGACCGCTCCGGCCTCTTTCACGCTCCATGAAGGGAACTTCTCTTCGGACGGGGTGATCCTCGTCACCATCATGCGCAGCCATTCGGCCGACAGCGGTCTGGTCTTCGAGATGGCGGAGGAACCGAAGGCCGGGCAGGTGCGCGTGCTCCTCGACTTCGGTGGCAATACCGAGCTGCTGCATCTGGCGGAGTCCATAACCGCGGCGGAGCTTTGGATCGCGCGGGAGGGCTATCGGAATGCGCGGTTAGAAATCGTCGGCACAGAGGACAGCGATAGGGCAGGGGGCGCGGACCTGGCCGCCTGAGCCCTGACATTGCGTGAGGGGCCTGCCCAAGGGCGGGCCTCTCACCAGCCACACCCTCGTCCCGCGAAATCGCGGGGCACCAAAGGATCCATCCTCCAAGACGGAGGCCTTCAACCAAGAGCCTGCCCGGGAGGCTGGCGGCGTTAGAAGCATCGGCGGAACAACTGGCTCCAGTCGTCAGGGCACCATCCCCCGCTCGCCATTCCCTTCCTTGCCCCGAATCCTGTCTTCGAGATCAACCCGCGAGGGGTCGGACTACGGGCGAGCCCGTGCCGCCGGGTGGATTCGGGCGAGCCGAACGCACCCGGTGATGTCAGCCAGTCTTCGGGCCTGCGGGGTCCTGTCGCGCGGGGGATGGTCCCCCGCCTCCAAGACAGGAGCCAAACAGATGTCCCGCAAAGATGCACACGCTTTCGCCGCCTCCCTCGCCGCCACGCTCATGGTCTCGATCGTCGTCTTCCAGGCCGGGGATGGAACCTTCGGTGCTGTCCCCGCCGATGAAATCGACGGCGACGAAGTGGTCATTGTGGGAGAGATCGATCCCTTTCAGTGAGGCCTCAGCCTTACGTCGCAAAGGCTTGGGTGGCGCGATTTCGCGCCTCCCGGGCCCTTTGCCATCTGTCGCTCCGACAGACGGGACCATGGTGCCGACGCGAGGTCGGCATCCCAGCATCGCCATTTAGAAAGAGGCCGCGGTGCACCAACGCTAGGCTTAGGATTTTCGGCCATGGATGTGGTCGGCCTGCCTGCTTCTGAGCTACCCGCCAGGAGCGCGATTGATCGTTTTCGTTCGAGCTCCGATATTGTCTTCAGCAAAAAAAGGAATGCCCGACTTGCTCTACAAAGATTTGATCGCAACCTACGGCTCGTCCCTCAGTGGCCGGTCTTCCTTGGAGGACGACATGGTCTGGCATCTGGTCCCATCGGATGAGCTGACCAGATTTCGGCGCTATGCGCTCGAAGCCCTCCAGCAGGCCAAAGTTTACCTGCTTGATCATAATGCTGCGAATTACGCCGACACCTTGCATGACGCCCTGCAAGAGCGGGCGCAGGCCGTTGGATCGCAGGCCATGTCCTACTTGGGCGAGATACAATTTCCTGCAAAGGTCACCTGGGTGGAGTTCGACTATAGAGAACTCGCTGTCGCACGCTTCGAGCGGGGCGCACCCTCGACCGCCCACGATGATCGGCCCATCGGGTCTGGCGTGCACGGTTTCCTGATTGATGATCGAGAGGTCGACCATCTGAGGATTACCATGTTCGCGCGGCCCGACGGCGTAAGGGCGATGGACCCGATGAGCTTCATGCGGCTCAATCGAACGGGTCAAGGATTGCTGGACTATGAAGACGTCAAGTTCGAGTTCAACCCGTCCATGATGCGCTACCGGGCCATCTGCGGTGACTCCGAAGAGGCGATCGAGGCCCGGAGGACAATTCACTTGATCAACACCGGGAGTGAACTTTTCATCCCCTGTGCGCTATTCGCGATGCTGGTCTCGCCAGATCTGGGAGGGATCATCCCCAGTGAGAGCGACACTTTCACGGCGAAAGAGACCAAGACCGCACGCAAGTTTGGCAAGTCGTGGATCCTTGGCGCCCAGAAATCTCATCTGACCATCCGTATCGGCCCGCAGGCCGCTGCGCACATGACGGAAAGAACCGCTCGCCTCGAATTCGAGAGGCAGACGCTTGAGGCGCGGAACGGCCCTGTTCGTCATTGGGTGTCCGAGCATGAGCGGCACTACCGAAGCGGCAAAGTCGTTCTGGTCAAAGGGCATCACCGGGGCCAAGCACCTGACCCCAATCTGCCGACACGGGTGATGGGGCCAAAAGGCGAGGAATTCGAGTTTGACCTCTCCGAGGTCGTACCATCAAGAACCGACTGATCGGGTCGTCGGCAACTTCATACGGCTAGATCGTCTTTCGACTTCCCAGCAGCCAGCGCCTCCACGAACCACTGCGGTTTGCGCCCGCGGCCCGACCAGGTGAGCGCCGGGTTCTCAGGGTGCCGGTACTTCGCCGCTGCCGGTGCACGGGAGGATTTCGTCTCGGTGCCGACAAGTTCGTTGAGGGAGTAGCCCAGTTCCCGGGCGAGAGCTTCCACCTTGGCGCGGGCTTCCGCCTTCTGCCGATCCTCGAATGTGGAAATCGCCTTGGCGACGTCCTTCTGCATTTTCTTCAGCTCGCCGAGCGACAGTGCCTCGAGATCGTAATCAGCCATTGATGCGGTCCGTGTCCTGAATATCCCTGTATCGATAGCCCGTCGATGCAGGGCGCCGCAACTCCCGGAAGGCAAGGGCAGGGGTGGCAACGGATGGTCATCGCCGTAGTTGCCGCCAAGGAGGTGCTGGACTGGGGGTCAGGCTGTCCCGATGAGCAGTGTGACAGGGTCTGGCATGGGCTCCCCGCGCCTCTCTGTCTTCTGGGCCATCCCTTCGACTGACAATCCCCTAATCCCGTTCGGGCTCCTGCGCGCA
>JARFTV010000023.1:60039-64530 GCA_029289325.1 Alphaproteobacteria bacterium | reverse complement strand
GGCGCAGCTGCGGGCCTATTTCGACCGGCGGCTGCGACGCTTCGACCTGCCGCTCGACTGGGGCGAGGGGCTGAATGAAGCCGTCCGGCGGGCGATGGCCGATATCCCTTTGGGTGAGACACGGACCTACGGCCAGATCGCCAGGGCCGTCGGCGCGCCGGCGCAGGCGGTGGGGCAGGCCTGCGGGGCCAATCCGCTGCCGATCCTGATCCCTTGCCACCGCGTCACCGGAACCGACTGGTTCGGCGGCTTTTCCGCCCCCGGCGGGGTCGAGACCAAGGCGGCGCTGCTGCGCCATGAGGGGGCGCTTCTCCTGTGAGCGCGCGCCTCCGTTCCGTGATCCTCGACCTGGCGCTGGCGCGGGGACGCGGGCGGAGTTTCTGCCCCTCGGAAGCGGCACGGATACTGGCGGAGGACTGGCGCAGCCTGATGCCCGAGGTGCGGGAGGTGGCGGCGGGGATGCCGGAGATCATGGCGACGCAGGGCGGGGTGGAGGTTGATCCCGTGACGGCGCGGGGGCCGATCCGGCTGCGGCTGCGCTGAGGCGAACATACGCCCCGGCTTGTGCACCCGCGCGCCGCGGACTACGCCTGCTGTGACAGTCTCCTCACGGGTGCGCGGTGACGCTTGGCATCTTCCTGGCCGTCCTGGGCGCGGCCTTTCTCCATGCGCTGTGGAATGCGCTGATCAAGCTTGGGACCTCGAAGGTCGGCGGGATGGTGATCCTGTCGATTGTCGAGGTGCCGATCGGGCTGGCGGTGGTGATCTTCGCGCCGCCAATCGATCCGGCCGCCATTCCCTGGGTGATCGCGGCCGGGTGCACGCATTTCGCCTACAAGTTCTTTCTGACCTATGCCTATGACCGGGGCGACCTGAGCCGGGTCTATCCGATCGCCCGGGGGGCGGCGCCGATGGTGGTGGCGCTGGTGGGCGGGGTCTTCCTGGCGGATGCGGTCAGCGCGCAGGAATATCTGGCGATCTCGGTGCTGGCAGGGGGGATTCTCCTGATGGCGCGCGGGGTCTTTGCCAGCGGGGAGGACCGGCGGCTTCTGCCCTTTGCCCTTGGCTCGGCTTTGGCGACGGCGACCTACACGCTGATCGACGGAATGGGGGCGCGGGTCTCGGGCGCTCCGGTGGCCTATGTGGCCTGGGTTTTCGTCGCGGACGGGACGTTCTTCGCGCTGGGGATGGTGGCCTTGCGCGGCTGGGACGTGATCCCGCGGAACTGGCAGGCCTGGCGGATGGGGACCTTCGCCTCGGCGGCAAGTTACGGGGCCTATGCGGTGTCGATCTGGGCGATGACCTTCGCGCCCATCGCGGTGGTGGCGGCGCTGCGCGAGACCTCGATCCTGTTCGCGGTGCTGATCGGCTGGCTGGTCTTCGGCGAGAAGATGAGCGGGGAAAAGGCGGTGGCGGCGCTGGTGATCGTCGCGGGGGTCATGCTGATGCGGCTGTGAGGGCCGAAATCCTTGCGGAAGGATCTTGGTCTACCGCACCCGGCGGATGCCTTCCGGGATCAGTTGCTGCGCGATCCCGGCGAGCATCAGGTAAAGCGAGGTCAGCACCAGCAGCCATTTCGCCACCGACCCTTCCTGGAAATCCCACCAGGCGGCCCAGGCGGCCAGCGCGATCCAGGCGACGGTCACGGCGAGCGAGATTTCGTACCAGCGGTTGGTCCGCACCGGATGGATGAACTTGAGGTTGGTGAACATCGCTGCGGTCAGGAAGATCACCACCAGAAGGATCACCGTCTGGCTGGGCTGGGTGGCAAAGAGGACAAGGACGACCATGTTCCAGCAGGCCGGGAAGCCGGCAAAGCTGTTGTCCTTGGTCTTCATCCGGGTGTCGGCGAAATAGATCACGCTGCCGAAGCAGATCACGATGATCGCCAGCCAGCCGGTCCAGCCGGGCAGGAGGCCGGATTGGAACAGCGCGAAGGCCGGGATGAACACATAGGTCAGGTAGTCGACGATCAGGTCCATCAGGACCCCGTCATAGGTCGGCCAGTTCGTCTTGACGTGATAGCGCCGCGCAAGGGGGCCATCCACGCCGTCGACGATCAGCGCGACGACCAGCCAGAGGAACATCAGGCTCCAGTTGCCCTGAGCGGCGGCCAGCATGGCAAACATCGACAGCACCGCGCCAGAGGCGGTGAGCAGATGGACGGAGAGGGCTTTCAGACGCGGGCTCATCGGGTTCTTGATGGCGGATTACGGGCCGGGGCGCAACAGGGCTTGGCCGTCAAGTCAGGCTCTCGGGTGGGCTTTTTCGTAGACTTCCATCAGGCGCGCGGCGTCGACGGCGGTGTAGTCCTGGGTGGTGGAAAGCGAGGCATGGCCCAGAAGCTCTTGAATTGCCCGGAGATCTCCTCCGGCGGAGAGGAGATGGGTGGCGAAGCTGTGGCGGAGCGCATGGGGCGTGGCCGTCGCGGGCAGGCCAAGGCGCAGTCGTGCGCGTTCCATTGCCGACTGGATCAGGCGGGGATTCACCGGGCCGCCGCGCGCGCCACGGAAGAGGGCTTCGCCGGGGGTCAGATCGAAGGGGCAGAGGCGGGCATAGGCGGCGACGGCCTCGGCGGCGGCGGGGATCACCGGGACGATCCGGGTCTTGCCGCCCTTGCCGGTGATGCGCAGCACCTCGGGCAGGGGATGGGCGGCGCCGGTGAGGGACAGGGCCTCGGATATGCGCAGGCCAAGGCCGTAGAGAAGCGTGGCGATGGCGGTGTCGCGGGCGGCGATCCAGTCCTGTTGCGCGTCGCTGCCGATTTCGTCCAGCAGGGCGGCAGCGCCATCCTCGGACAGGGGGCGGGGCAGCTTGCGGCGGACCTTCGGGGCGCGGGCCGAGAGGACGGTGGTCGCGTCGGTGCCGGTGCGGTCGGCGGCCCAGGCGGTGAAGCCCTTGACGGCGGAAAGCGCCCGCGCCAGCGAGCGGGGCGAGAGGCCGCGCCCACGCTCCCATGCCGACCAGGCGCGCAGGTCGGACTGGCTGGTGGCGGCGATCCGGGCCAGGCCCGCGGCTTCGCGCTGGTGCTGGGCGAGGAAGGTCAGGTAGCGGGCGACGTCGCGGCGATAGGCCTCGATCGTCCGGGGGGCGGCGCCGTTCAGGGCGGCCAGCTGGGCCAGCCAATCGGCCAGCGCCGAGGAAAGCGCGGGGGCAAGGAGGGGCAGCGCCCCGGTCATTTAAGCCATTGCCGCATCAGCCGTTCGAAGACCCCGGCGAAGAAGGCCAGAAGGTCGGTGCCATGGCTGGTGCGGAACATCTGCGCGTCCTCCGAGCCGAAGGCCAGCATCGCGGGCAGGCGGCCCCGGCCGAGGTCGAGCTTCATCAGCGCCTCGGACCGGATCTCGCCCGCCTGCGGTCCGTAGACGGTGGCGGCAAGCGGGGTGACGGGACGCAGGACGACCGGGCGGATCGCCCCGCCGCGCCCGTTGGAAAGATACTGCGCGACATGGCCGCGCGGGCCGACCTGAAGGACCTCGCCCAGCTTGCGCAGGGCGGGATCGGCCTCGCCGCCGTCCTGAACCGTCTCCAGCACAAGGCGCACGATGTCGACGCGGAGGGTCTGGGCGACCTCGCCCCTGAGGGCGGTGATGAAGCCCTCGAAGCTCGCGGGTTCCAGCAGTTGCAGGACGGCGCGGTGGATCTGGTTGGTTCCGGCGAGGTTTTCGTAGGCGGCGGCGATGACCGAGCGGTGGGTATCCTCCAGCCGGTCAAGGCGGGTTTCCAGCCGCTGCATGGCGATGCCGCGCAGATCGACGATATTCGCGCCCATTGCGCGTTCATTGGCGGCGACAAGGGCGTTCATCACGTCGCGGTCGGCCAGGAGGCGTTCGGGTTCCGCGAGGATGAGGTCGCGCAGGTCGGGTTCGATCATGGGGTTCGCCAAGCGGTTTCGGGCATGATTTCCGAACACTATAGGCGGAAGTTCAACCGCTTGGCGACAGGCTTCTGGCCCCCCTCCGTGCCGGGTGGGGCAAGGATGCAACAATCCGCCGACCATGCGGCGGATCGTATGGGCTTACAGGATCTTCTGGCCGGTCTTGGCCCAGTCCTGCATGAACTGGTCAAGGCCCTTGTCGGTCAGCACATGGTTCGCCATCGCCTTGATCACCGAGGGCGGCGCGGTGACGACATCGGCCCCGATCAGCGCGCAGTCCTTCACATGGTTCGGGGTGCGGACCGAAGCGGCAAGGATCTGGGTCTCGAAGCCGTAGTTGTCATAGATCGTGCGGATGTCGCCGATCAGGTCCAGCCCTTCGAGGTTGATGTCGTCAAGCCGGCCGATGAAGGGCGAGATGAAGGTCGCGCCGGCCTTGGCGGCCAGAAGCGCCTGGTTGGCGCTGAAGCAGAGCGTGACGTTGACCATGAAGCCTTCGGAGGTCAGCGTCTTGCAGGTCTTGAGCCCGTCCCAGGTCAGCGGGACCTTGACGGCGATGTTCGGCGCGATCTCGGCCAGCTTGCGGCCCTCGGCGATCATGTCGTCGGCTTTCA
>JARFTV010000023.1:25585-60029 GCA_029289325.1 Alphaproteobacteria bacterium | reverse complement strand
CTTTCAGCGCCACGACCTCGGCCGAGACGGGGCCCTCGACGAAGCTGCAGATTTCCTTGGTGACTTCCAGGATGTTGCGGCCGGATTTCAGGATCAGCGAGGGGTTGGTGGTGACGCCGTCGACCATGCCGAGCGCGTGGAGTTCGCGAATGGCGTCGACGTCGGCGGTGTCGAGGAAGAATTTCATCGGGGGCCTCCTGTGGCGGTTGCGGGGTGTGCCGCGCGGGGGTTGAATGCTCTCGGGGCGCGGTTTAGCCCAAACGGCGGGTGAGCGAAAGGTTGCAGGTGGCAGAGCGGGTGTATCGGGCGGGGGACCTCGTGGGGGTCCTGACGACAGAGCCGCTGGGCCGGTTGCTGGACTATCGCGCGCCGGAAGGGGGCTGCGGCGACGGGGATTTCGTCGAGGTTCCGCTTGGTCCGCGCCGGGTTCTGGGTGTGGTCTGGGGACCGGGGGAGGGGTCGTTCGATCCGTCGCGGATCCGGCCGGTGAATCGGGTGCTGGACGCCCGGCCGATGCGCGCCGAGTTGCGCAGCTTCCTGATGCGCGCGGCGGAATACACGCTGACGCCCCTGCCGGCGATGCTGCGGCTGGCGACGCGGACGCCGGGCCTGGGCGATCCGCCGTCCACCCGGCGGGTCTACCGGCTGGTAGGGTCGGTGCCGAACCAGTTGACCGAGGCGCGGCATCGGGTGGTGGAGGCCCTGCGCGAGTTCGGGGGCGCTCCGGTCACGCTGGGCGAGCTGGCCGAGGCGGCGGGATGTGGGGCCTCGGTCGTGAAGGGGCTGGTGAAGCTTGGCGTGGTGGCCGAGGAGGATGCGCCGCGCGACACGCCCTATCCGCGGCTGAAGGCGGACAAGGGGATGCGCCTCGCTGGGGATCAGGTCGCGGCGGGGGATGCGCTGGTCGCCGATGTGGCGCACGGGGGCTATGCGGCGACGCTGCTGAAGGGGGTGACCGGCTCGGGCAAGACCGAGGTCTATCTGGAAGCGGTGGCGGAATGTCTGCGGGCAGGGCGGCAGGCGCTGGTCCTGCTGCCCGAGATCGCGCTGACCTCGGAATTCCTGACGCGGGTGGAGGCTCGGTTCGGGGCGAAGCCGGCGGAGTGGCATTCCGGTGTCACGATGACCGAACGCCGCCGTCTGTGGAAGATGGTGGCCGAGGGCGAGGCCGGGCTGGTAGTCGGCGCGCGGTCGGCCTTGTTCCTGCCGTTCCGGGACCTGGGGCTGATCGTCGTCGATGAAGAGCATGACACCTCCTACAAGCAGGAGGACGGGGTCTTGTACAACGCCCGGGACATGGCGGTCCTGCGGGCGGCGATTGCCGGGTGCCCGGTGGTGCTGGCCTCGGCGACGCCTTCCCTGGAAACCTGGGCCAATGTCGAGGCGGGGAAGTATCGGCGGCTGGATCTTGGGAGCCGCTTCGGGGCGGCGGAGATGCCGGAGATGCGCGCCATCGACATGCGGGCCGAGAAGCTGCCGGGAGATCGGTGGATTTCTGCAACGCTGGCGGCGAAGGTGGACGCCGTGGTGGCGCGGGGCGAGCAGGCTCTGCTGTTCTTGAACCGGCGGGGGTTTGCCCCGGTGACGCTGTGCCGGGCCTGCGGGCATCAGGTGGGCTGCGACCACTGCGACGCGCGGATGGTGGAGCACCGGTTCCAGAAACGGCTGGTCTGCCACCAGTGCGGGGCGACGAAGCCGGTGCCTTTGGCCTGCCCTTCCTGCGGGGTAGAGGGCCGGATGGCTGCCGTCGGGCCGGGGGTGGAGCGGCTGGCAGAGGAAGTGGCGGCGCGGTTTCCGGAGGCTCGGGTGGCGGTGCTGTCGTCGGACCTGTTCGGGTCAGCCCGCGCGCTGAAGGAGAAGATCGCCGAGATTTCAGGCGGCGGGGCGGACATCATCATCGGCACGCAGATCGTGGCGAAGGGGCACAACTTTCCCCTGCTGACGCTGGTCGGGGTGATCGACGCGGACCTCGGCCTGCAGGGGTCGGACCTGCGCGCGGCGGAGCGGACGTTTCAGCTGATGCGCCAGGTCGCGGGCCGGGCGGGGCGGACGGCGGAGCGGAAGGGGGAGGCCTGGCTCCAGACCCACCAGCCCGAGCATCCGGTGATCCGGGCGATCCTTGGCGGGGATGAAGAAGCGTTCTGGCGGGCCGAGGCGGCAGAGCGCCGGGCCGCGGGCGTGCCGCCCTATGGCCGGATGGCGGGGATCATCCTGTCCTCGACCGATCTGGCGCAGGTCTTTGATTTCGGGGCCGAACTGGCGCGGCGCGACGGGCCCTTGCGACGGATCGGGGCCGAGGTCTGGGGGCCCGCGCCTGCCCCCATCGCGCGGGTCCGGGGGCGGCATCGGGTTCGGCTTCTGGTAAAGGCAGAAAAGGCGGCCCCCTTGCAGGCGGCGCTGGCAGAGTGGCTGGCACAGGTCAAGCCGCCGCGGGATTTGCGGCTGGCGGTGGATATCGATCCGCAGAGTTTTCTCTGAACCGTAGGGTGGGCGATATCGCCCACCCTACCATCGTCGCATCTTCCATCGTGTGCCTGGCCCAGCGGGACATGACCGGCGCCTGCTTTCGAGACCATGCTTGATCGGATGACAGATTCCGGCAATCCTGCGCCTGGGGCGGGTCCCTGAGGCGCATCCGCCGTTCTGGCAGGGGTTTGCCATGCGCGATGCATTTCTTCGGGCCTTGATCCTTGCAATAGCGCCGGCCCTTGCCGGGTGTACGCCCTCCGGTCCGCCGGGAACGATCCATTTTGTCGGCCGCGTCATCGAACATGTGCCGCCAAATGCGACCCGGGCCGAGCGGGAGGCGGTGGCCCTGCGCAACCGTCTTGTGGAAGACAAGCCCGTCCAGTTCCGGGTTGCAGGAACCGGGACCTGCGATCGCCTGCGGGTGAAATTTGGCGACGGGACCTCGGCGATCCTGTGGAACGCAAATCTGGACTGGGACGGACGTCCCGACACCGGGGCACTGTTGACGCATACCTATGCTTCGGGACCCGGCCACTGGCGCGGGCCCAAGACGATCACGGCAGAGCCGGTCAGGAATTGCCAGGGTGGCTACTCTGCGGTCGACACGGTCGTTCCCGAAGAGATGAGATATGCCTTTGCGCAACCCGGACCGTTGTGCGGATCGATCGGCGCGGTGCGGGCGGGGACCGTCATCACGTCGGCACCAGTCAAGAACCCCGAGGACAAGATCACCTTTTCTGCTTTTTCCATCTACGGGATTTCCGGGGCACCCGGCAGCACCGCCAGCGCTGCATTTCCTTTCCCCGGACTGAGAGCCTATTCCCTGGTCTTCCGGGTCGGCGGACCGGGTGGTCAGGTCGCACAGGGCGGCACGAACGCGTCCTTCACCGTCGCGCAGGATGGTGATCTGGAGCTTTGCATCAACGACGACCTGCCGTCCGACAATTTTGGTGCCTGGGGCATCCTGCTGTCGGTGGACGAACGCGGCGCTCCCTGAGGTCAGGTGGTTCGGCGGTCGAAGGGGCCGGATTGTGCGGGTGACAAGCTTGGGCTTTGCCTCGGCCCCCATTTTCGCTAGGTCCTGTCCATGGCCAGCCCGATGCCCCTGTCCGAGACCGACCGTCTGCCCCGGTGGCGGCGGCCGGAGGCGTTGCTCTATCTCATGGCGGCGGCGATGCCGTTGAGTTTTGCGACCTGGTCGGCGCTTCTCAACAACTTCGTCATCGAGGTGGCGTCCTTCACCGGCAAGGAGATCGGCTGGCTGCATACGGTGCGCGAGATCCCGGGGTTTCTGGCGATCGGCGTGATCCTCGTGCTGCTGGTGATGCGGGAGCAGGTGCTGGCCTTGCTGGCGCTGGCGCTTCTGGGGGCGGCCTCGGCGGTGACGGGGGTGTTCACCAGTTTCTCGGGCCTTCTGGTGGTGACGCTTCTGTCCTCGATCGGGTTTCACTATTTCGAAACGGTGAACCAGTCCTTGCAGCTGCAGTGGATCGACAAGGCGCGCGCGCCCATCGTGCTGGGGCGGATCGTGGCGGTCGGCGCGGGGGCGAGCCTTGCGGCCTATGGGGCGATCGTGGCGCTTTGGGATGCGCTCGGGCTGGATTACAACACGGTTTACATGGCCTCGGGCGGGTTGACGCTGCTGATCGTGCTTTTCGCGGCCATCGCCTATCCGCAGTTCGAGAACCCGCATCCGCAGCACAAGCACATGGTCCTGCGGCGGCGCTACTGGCTGTATTACGCCTTGCAGTTCATGGCCGGGGCGCGGCGGCAGATCTTCGTGGTCTTTGCCGGCTTCATGATGGTGGAGCGCTTCGGGATGAAGGTCTCGGAGATGACGCTCCTTCTTCTGTGCAACTATCTGATCAACATGATGGTCGCACCGATGATGGGCCGGGCGCTGGGGCGGTATGGTGAGCGGAACGTGATGGGCTTCGAGTATATCGGCCTGACGTTGGTCTTCCTTGCCTATGGCGGGCTTTACTGGTTCGGCTGGGGGATCGTGATTGCCGGAGCGCTGTATATCCTGGACCAGCTGTTCTTTGCGCTGAGCTTCTCTCTCAAGACCTATTTCCAGAAGATCGCCGATCCCCGCGACATCGCGCCCACGGCGGCAGTGGCCTTCACGATCAACCATATCGCGGCGGTCTTCCTGCCGGCGGCCTTGGGCTATCTCTGGGCAACCTCGCCGGATCATGTGTTCCTGCTGGGGGCGGGGATGGCGCTGTTCGCCTTCGGCCTCATCTGCCTGATTCCGCGCCATCCCGAACCGGGGCTCGAGACGGTCTTCTCGCGCGGGCTGCCGCAGCCGGCAGAGTAGGCTGGCGCGGGCGGCGGCTTGCCCTATATTCTGGGTCAAATGGAGGCCCGAGATGTTCTTCACCCGAAAGTCGCTGGAAATGGTCACGCCGGACAAGGCCCTGCCGGGGCGGCCGGACCCGATTCCGACGGCCGAGAAGCATTTCCTGTCCGGCATCCCGCTGAAATCGCCGGTTCCCGAGGGGATGGAAGAGGCGATGTTCGGGATGGGCTGTTTCTGGGGCGTGGAGCGCAAGTTCTGGCAGGTGCCGGGGGTCTGGCTGACCATGGTCGGCTATGCCGGGGGCTATACGCCCAACCCGACCTACAAGGAGACATGCACGCAACTGACCGGCCATAACGAGGTGGTGCGGGTGATCTTCGACCCGGCAAGGGTCAGCTATGAGGCGTTGCTGCGGCTCTTCTGGGAGAATCACGACCCGACGCAGGGGATGCGGCAGGGGAACGACGTGGGCTCGACCTATCGCTCGGGGATCTACACCTATACCGAGGCGCAGGCCGAGGCCGCCAGGGCCTCGAAGGCGGTCTACGAACAGGCGCTGAAGGCGGCGGGGATGGGGCCGATCACCACCGAGATCCTGCCGGTGCCGACCTTCTATTATGCCGAGGACTACCATCAGCAGTATCTGGCGAAGAACCCCGACGGCTATTGCGGGATCGGCGGAACCGGCGTGACCTGCCCGATCGGGACCGGCGTTTCGGCCTGACGGGGGCAGCGCGCCTGCGCGCCGGGCGCTCCTTGCTTGTCACCCTCGCCCCGGCGGCGTAATGGCGGGGAAAAGGAGTGCCCGCCCATGCCCACCTATTCCGCCCTGACGACCCTGCCCGGCGAAGAGGCCGCTCAGGGACTTGCCGCCGCCATGGAGCGGATGGAGCCGGAACCCACGGGCGTCGGCGTCTTCGAGATCGAGGATGGCTCGGGCCTGTGGGAGGTCGGCGGCTATTTCCTGGAGCCGCCGAACGAGGTCCTGCTGGAGGTGCTGGCGACCGCCTTCGGGGCCAAGCCCTTCGCGCTGTCGGAACTGCCCGAGGTCGACTGGGTCGCGCATGTGCGGCGGGAACTGTCGCCCGTCGATGCGGGGCGCTTCTTCGTTTACGGCAGCCATGACGCCGACAAGGTGCCGCCGGGCCGGGTGCCCTTGCAGATCGAGGCGACGGTGGCCTTCGGGACCGGGCATCACGGCACGACGCTGGGCTGCCTTCTGGCCTTCGACCGCCTGCTGACCGAGGGCTGGCGGCCCGCCAAGGTGGCCGATATCGGCTGCGGCACCGCGGTTCTGGCCATGGCGGCGGCGGCAACGCTGCCCGAGGCACTGGTCATCGCCAGCGACATCGACCGCGTTGCCGTCGATGTGGCCGAGGCGAATGTCGCGATCAATGACCTCGTGGGCCGGGTCGAATGTCTGGAGGCCGCAGGGCTGGACCACAAGCGCCTCGCCGCCGCCGCGCCCTATGACCTGATCTTCGCCAATATCCTGAAAGGCCCGCTGATCGAGCTGGCCCCGGCCATCGCCGCCCATCTCGCGCCGGGGGGGAGGGCGATTCTCTCAGGGTTGCTGGTGATCCAGGCCGAGGCGGTCACCGCCGCCTATGTGGCCGAGGGGCTTTGTCTGCAAAGCCGCGACGATATCGGGGAATGGTCGACGCTTGTTCTGCAGAAGACCTGAGATCGTGCACAATCCTTGACAGCTTCCTGGTTGGCTTGCAGTTCAGGAAACGTGCCGCATTTTCGCCATAGAATCGCGGCATGAATGCCTTGTCCGGTCTGCCAACCAGGAGTGCTTTTATGTGGGTCGATCCAAACCTTAACGATTTCTACACTCGCGTCTCGCGGATCGAGAAAGCCCATGCCAAGGGGTACGGGTTCGAGGCGGCCGGGACGCTGGGGCGGAAAGCTTCCACCCGCCGCGGCTCGCGCCTGCTGAAACTTGCCAAGCCGCTGGTGCTGGCGCTGGCGGTGGGGATCGGACTGAAGGGCGTGATCCACTATTACGTCGGCGCCCAGACCTATGAAAGCCGGGTAAGCGCTCTGGCGGCGGGCTCGGGCTTCGATCCGGTCGGCGCCTGGATGATGCACGCGGACCCGGCGACTTTGTGGGTTTCCGGCCAGCTGCAGGCAATGCTGCCGCGCTGAGCGCTTCCTGAAATGCAGAAGGCCGCACCCGATGGTGCGGCCTTTCACATTCCGGCTTTGCGCCTCACCCGTCGCTTAGCGACCGATGAACTCGATGTCGCCGCGGCACAGGCCGATATCGTCCAGTTCGCGGTCCGAAAGCTTGTTCAGCGCCTTGCGGGTCACGCGCGCATCATTCCATGCGGCAAGCATCCCAAGGACATTCGTCAGCGCGGTGATCGCGCGGTAGGTGGTGATGGCGCCGTAGGGCGCCGGGCGGGTCGTCTCGACAGCGGCCATGGCTAGCATCCTGTTCATAAACTGCTCAATGCAAGGGCCTATTCCCTTGCTGAATGCCAAATAGTCTTGCTGCAGGTGCACAACAAGCCGGGGAAATGGCAAGGCGGCCTTGCAGCCACTGCATGACTGCGGTCACAATTTCTTAATCTTTTTCAGCGACTTCCCGCCGCCCGTCGGATATTTGCGGTATACCGTCGTATTCTGCAACTGCAAAATCCCCGTCCCGTGGCGCCGGGCGGGGCGGAAAGCCATTGGCGGATGTTCCCTTTTCGTGCTAGCCCTTGTGGTGAGGTAGACGACGGGGGCAAGATGCGGGTCATCGGCATCGATCCGGGGCTCAGGAACCTGGGCTGGGGGGTGATCGACGTGGCGGGCTCGCGGCTTAGCCATGTCGCGAATGGCATCTGTCATTCCGATGGCAGCGAGGGCGACCTTGCCGTGCGTCTGCTGTCGCTTCATGCCCAACTGACCGAAGTCTTGCGGACCTGGCAACCCGAAGCGGCGGCGGTGGAGCATACTTTCGTCAACAAGGATGCGGTGGCGACGCTGAAACTGGGCCAGGCGCGGGGAATCGCGCTCTTGGTGCCGGCGCAGTTCGGGCTGACGGTCGGGGAATATGCGCCCAATGCGGTGAAGAAGACGGTGGTCGGCGTCGGTCATGCGGCCAAGGTGCAGGTGGATCACATGGTGAAGTTGCAGTTCCCCGGCGTGAAGGTCGCGGGGCCGGATGCGGCGGACGCGCTGGCCGTTGCGATCTGCCATGCACATCACGTGCAGTCGTCCGGCCGGCTGCAGGCGGCGCTGAGGGCTGCGGGATGAGGGTCGTTTCGTGATCGGGCGGATTTCCGGGCGGCTCGACTGGCGCGGGTCGGACCATGTTCTGATCGATGTGCGCGGCGTGGGCTATATCGTTCATGTCAGCGAGCGGACGCTGCGTGCCATGCCCCCGGTCGGCGAGGCGGTGTCGCTTTATACCGACCTTCTGGTGCGCGAGGATCTTTTGCAGCTCTTCGGTTTCCCGACCATGCTGGAGAAGGAGTGGCACAAGCTCCTGATGACCGTGCAGGGCGTCGGCGCGAAGGCCTCGATGGCGATCCTTGGTGCGCTGGGGGCCGAGGGCGTGGGACGCGCGATCACTTTGGGCGATGCGCGGGCGGTGCAGGCCGCGCCCGGCGTGGGGCCAAAGCTCGCGCAGCGGGTGATCCTCGAGCTGAAGGCGAAGGCGCCCGGAGTGATGGCGCATGGCGTGGGGCTGGCCAGCGCGGCGGTTGCCGACGACGTGGTGGTGGAGCCGGTTGCGGCCCCCGCGCCGCGCAAGGCCGCCAAGGCGGATGACGGCGCCGCGCGGCGGGCGGCCGCCTCGGCCGATGCGCTGTCCGCCCTGGTGAACCTTGGCTATGGCCAGGGCGACGCGGCGCAGGCAGTGGCCACGGTCGCGGGAGATATGGCCGAGGCTGACACTGCCGCGCTGATCCGGGCGGCGCTGAAAGTGCTGGCCCCGAAATGAGTTCGGACCCGACCTTGCGGCCGGAAAGGCTGCCCGAGGACACCGACAGGGCGCTCCGCCCGCAGATGCTGGCCGAGTTCATCGGCCAGGCCGATGCGCGGGCGAACCTCGCGGTGTTCATCGAAAGCGCCCGGATGCGCGGCGAGGCGATGGACCACACGCTGTTCCACGGGCCTCCGGGTCTTGGAAAGACGACGCTGGCGCAGATCATGGCGCGGGAGCTGGGGGTGGGGTTCCGGATGACCTCGGGTCCCGTGCTGGCGAAACCGGGCGACCTGGCGGCGATCCTGACCAACCTTGAACCGCGGGATGTGCTGTTCATCGACGAGATTCACCGGCTGAGCCCGGTGGTGGAGGAGGTGCTGTACCCGGCGCTGGAGGATTTCGCGCTGGACCTGGTGATCGGCGAGGGGCCGGCGGCGCGGACGGTGCGGATCGACCTGCAGCCCTTCACTCTGGTGGGGGCTACGACACGGCTTGGCCTGTTGACGACCCCCTTGCGCGACCGGTTCGGCATCCCGACGCGCTTGGAGTTCTACTCGGAGGCCGAGTTGTACGAGATCGTCGCCCGGGGCGCGCGGCTGATGGGGCTTCAGGCAGACCCGGAAGGCTGCCGCGAGATCGCCCGCCGGGCGCGCGGAACGCCCCGGATCGCGGGGCGGCTTCTGCGGCGGGTGGCGGATTTCGCGCTGGTCGAGGCGGGGGGACGGATCAGCCGCGAGCTGGCGGACCGGGCGCTGACGCGGCTGTCGGTGGACAACCTTGGCCTCGACGGGGCGGACCGGCGGTATCTGACGCTGCTGGCCGAGAATTACGGCGGCGGGCCGGTGGGCGTCGAGACCATCGCGGCGGCCCTGTCCGAGCCGAGGGATGCGATCGAGGAAGTGATCGAGCCCTACCTCTTGCAGCAGGGGCTGATCCTCCGGACGCCCCGGGGCCGGATGCTGGGGACGAAGGCCTGGCGGCATCTGGGCCTGGAGGCGCCGAAGGCGGTGGGGCAGGGCGATCTGTTCGGAAGCTGAGCGGAGCGCGTTCCGCGCAAGTCCTTCCTCTCGTCGTCGGCCTTCGCCTCCTCCTCGGTCGTTGGGGGCGCTTCGCCCCCCAAACCCCCAGAGGATATTTGCAGACAGAGAATGCCGATCTTGCCCGGTCGCTGGCCGAGTGCTAGCGGGCGCGGGTCTGACTGGAGGGGCGCAATGGGACCGGGCGAGATCGAGGCTTTGTTCACCCGTGCCGACGGGCAGTATCTGTTCGCGCGCTGGGGGCGGCCGCTGGTGCCGGTCGTGTTCGGGGTGGAGGACGCCTCGCTGGCCGTGTTCAAGGGCGCCTTCGAGGCAGTGGTCGCGCTGGCCGGGCACCGGATGGCCGAGACGGACCCGGAGCTTGGGGCGAACCTGATGGTCTTCTGCTTCCGGGACTGGGCGGAGCTTCTGGAGGTCAAGGACCTCGGGCGGCTGGTGCCGGAGCTGGAGGGCCTTGTGGCGCGGCTGGAGGCGGCGGGGGCGAACCAGTACCGGATCTTCCGCTTCGACCGGGATGGGGCGATCAAGGCGGCCTTCGTCTTTCTGAAGATGGATGCGGCGCTGGCGGCGATGGAGGCGGAGACGCTGGCGCTGGCTCAGGCGGTGCAGACGATCCTGCTGTGGTCGGATCGGGCCTTTGACGGCGCCTCGTCGCTGGCTCGGGTGGGGGAGCGGGTGATCCTGCGGCCGGAGATCGGTGCGGTGATCCGGGCGGGCTATGATCCGGTCTTGCCGGTCATGGCGCGGGATCCTTCCCATGCGCTGCGGCTGGCGGCGCGGGTCCGGTCGGGCTGATCTGTCCACGGTGGACATTTCTGGATAGCCAAGCCTTTCCAACGACTTGTCCGTGGGCGTTAGGAGTTTCTTAACGGCTTGCAGGTCGAGGACCGAGCGCCTAGCCTGCGCCGGAGGCCGCAAGAGTGAGAGCATGATCCCGCACCAGTTCCGCACCCGTGTCTATTACGAGGACACCGATCTGGCCGGGATCGTCTATTACGCCAATTACCTGAAGTTCATCGAACGCGCCCGGACCGAATGGGTCGCGAGCCTTGGGGTGGACCAGATGGCGCTGCGGGCGGCGACTGGCATTGTCTTTGCGGTGCGCCGGGTCGAGGCGGACTATCTGCGGCCGGCGAAGTTTGGCGACGATCTGGTGGTCGAGACGGTCCTGCAGGGGCTGGGCGGGGCGCGGATCGTGCTGGAACAGGTGGTCCTGCGCGGCGGCGAGCGGCTGTTTGCCGCGGTTGTGACGCTGGTCTGCCTGGGGGAGGACGGCCATGCGGCGCGGCTGCCGGCCGAGGTGCGGGCGCGGCTGGCGGGTCCGGTGCATTAGGGCACCGACGGGGCGCGCCGACGAGGAGACGAAGTCGAACGAGGAGGGGGCCGGGGTGCCGTTGCCAGCGGTCACGCGCGGGCAAATCCCCGCCGCCCACAGAGTTGTGTTGGCATTCCCCCTGCACTCTTGCTAGAATCAGCGCTAACGGAGCCGAAGAAACGGCCCGATCAACAAGAGCAGGCGTATGGAAACGGAAACCCTTGCGATGGCGCAGGAGATTGATTTCTCCATGCTCGCCCTTTTTGCACGTGCAACGCTGACGGTGAAGATCGTCATGATCATGCTGCTGGTCATGTCGTTCTGGTCCTGGGCGATCATCATCCAGAAGCATATCCAGTATCGCAAGGCCCGCGGCGAGGCGACGATCTTCGACCGCGCCTTCTGGTCGGGCGAGCCGCTGGACGAATTGTTCGAGAAGATCGGGCCGGACCCGCAGGGCCAGTCGGAAAAGATCTTCGCGGCCGGGATGCTGGAATGGCGGCGGAGCCACAAGCAGGACGGCGGGCTGATCGCAGGCGCGCAGGCGCGGATCGACCGGGCGATGAACGTGGCCATCGCGCGCGAAAGCGAGAGCCTGAGCCAGGGCCTGAGCTTCCTGGCCACCACCGGATCGACCGCGCCGTTCATCGGCCTCTTTGGCACGGTCTGGGGGATCAAGCACAGTTTCGAGCAGATCGCCATCAGCAACAACACCAACCTCGCCGTCGTGGCCCCCGGCATTGCCGAGGCGCTGCTGGCGACCGGGGTCGGTCTGGTCGCGGCCATTCCGGCGGTGGTGTTCTACAACAAGCTGAATGCCGACAGCGAGCGGATCGTCGGCGGCTATGAGAGCTTTGCCGACGAATTCGCGACGATCCTGTCGCGCCAGCTGGATTCCTGATCCATGGGCGCGGGGGTGGTGAAATCCGAAGGCGGCGGCGGCGGGCGGCGCGGCCGTCGGCGGGGCAAGTCCGCTGCGATGAGCGAGATCAACGTCACGCCCTTCGTGGACGTGATGCTGGTGCTTCTCATCATCTTCATGGTGGCCGCGCCCATGCTGACGGTCGGGGTCCCGGTGGAACTGCCGAAGACCGCCGCCGCCGCCTTGCCGACCGAACAGGAAGAACCCCTGACCATCACCATCACCGCCGAGGGCCGGATCGCGATCCAGACCACCGAGGTCGCGGATGGCGAGCTGATTCCGCGCCTGCGGGCGATCTCGGCCGAGCGGACCTCGAAGAAGGTGTTCCTGCGGGCCGATGGCTCGGTCCCCTACCAGCGGGTGGCGCAGGTGATGGGCGCGCTGAACGCGGGCGGGTTCAACCAGATCGGTCTGGTGACCGATGCCGAGGGGCCAAGCTTTGGCGCGGGAGACGCGTCAAACGTCGGAACGGACGGCTGAGGCGGATGGAAACGCGGTTTCAGACGGGGACGGTGGTCTCGGCGATCGGGCATGCGGGGGTGATCCTCTGGGTGCTGGTCGGCGACTGGCTGTTCTCGCCTGCGCCGCCGCAGGAGATCGTGCTGACCTCGGTCGATTTCGTGTCGAGCGCGGAGTTCGACGCGATGCAGCAGGCCGCGACCGCGGCGCCGGCGCCGGAGCCCGCGCCGCTGCGGCCGCAGGCGCGGCCGGAGCCGCCGCCCGAGCCCGGGCCCGAGCCGGAGGTCGTGCCGCAGCCAAGCGATTTCATGCAGGCCGAGACCGAGCAGGCGCTGGATTCCGAATCGACCGAGATCCAGCCGCTGGCCGAGGCTGAGGAGATCATCGCTCCCGATCCGGTGCAGCCTGAAAGCGAAGCCGAGGCCTCGGACACGCCCACGCCCGCGGTGGCAGAGGATCCGGCTGCGGAACAGGTGATCGAGCAGCCGCCGACCGAGGAAACCGTGGCCCGGGACACCGGTGACGTCACGCTGACCGAGGCGAACCAGAATCAGCGCGAGGAGACGGGGATGACGACCTCGCTCCGGCCGCGCGCCAAGCCCGCGCGCCCCGCGCCGCAGCCAGAGGTGGCCGCAGCCGAACCCCCGCGCGAAGTGCCGAGGGAACAGCCGCGCGAAGAGCCGCCCGCGCAGCCGGTGGACAATGCCGCGACGCAGGATGCCATCGACGCGCTCTTGGGCGAAGCGGTGGAAACGCCGGTCGAGACGGCACAGACCGGGGGCCAGAACCGCCCGCTGGGCCCGCCGCTGACCGGGGGGGAGATGGGGAATATCTCGTCCGCCATCGCGCGGCGGTGGAACCTGGGTGCGGCCTCGACCGATGTGCTTTCGACGATGGTGGTGATCCGGGTGACCTTCGGGCCGGACGGGCGGCCGATCGACTTTCAGTTGATCGAGTCGAACGGGCCGACGCAGGCGGCGGTGGAGAACCTCTTTTCCATCGCGCGGCGGGCGGTGAACCGGACCCATGCCGAGGGCGGCATTCCGCTGCCGCCGGACAAGTACGAGACCTGGCGCGTGCTGGAGCTGGTCTTCGACGCCAACGGGATGCGCGCGCGATGACCGGGAACATCTGCGGGGTTTTCCCCTTCTCTCCCCGCTGGGCAGGCGGGCAACGGAACCAAGAACGGAGCATGAGGCCGATGACAAGACCCATGAGAACTGCTTTCGCCGCCCTTCTGGCCCTGGCGCTTGGCCTTGGCGGGGCCTTTGCCGCCATGGCGCAGAGCGGGCCGCCGCGCATCGTGATCGGGCCGGGCGTGATCGAGCCGATGCCGATCGCCGTGCCGACCTTCATCGACGAGGGCGGGGCCGGAGACTATGCGCGCGAGATCACGCGGGTGGTCATCTCGGACCTGGTGGGCACGGGCTTTTTCCGCACCATCGGGGAAGAGGCGCATATCAGCCGGGTGACGGGGTTTGACGCCCCCATCGCGTTCGAGGACTGGAAGGCGATCAATGCCCAGGTGCTGGTGACCGGGGCGGTCACGGTCTCGGGCGACCGGATCTCGGTCAAGTTCCGCGCCTATGACGTGTTCAACGGCACGACGATGGAGGGCGCGGCGCTGCAGTTCGCGGGCACGACCCAGGGCTGGCGGCGGATGGCGCACAAGGTCGCGGACGTGGTCTATTCCAAGATCACCGGCGAAGGCGGCTATTTCGACAGCCGGGTGGTCTTTGTCAGCGAATCCGGGCCGAAGAACCAGCGCCTGAAGCGGCTGGCGGTGATGGATTACGACGGCGCGAATGTCGCCTATCTCACCGACAGCTCGTCCATCGTGCTGGCGCCGCGCTTCTCGCCCCAGGGTGACCGCATCCTCTATACCAGCTATGAGACCGGCTTTCCCCGGATCACCCTGATGGATGTGGCGACCCTGCGCCGTCAGACGCTGGACGAACAGCCCGGCACCATGACCTTCGCGCCGCGCTTCTCGCCCGATGGGCAGACGGTGGTCTTCAGTCTGGAGCGGGGCGGGAATACCGACATCTATGCCCTGTCCCTGTCCTCGGGGCAGTTGCGGCAGCTGACCAACGCGCCCTCGATCGAAACCGCGCCGTCCTACAGCCCGGATGGCAGCCAGATCGTCTTTGAAAGCGACCGCACCGGCACGCCGCAGATCTATGTCATGCCGGCCAGCGGTGGCGAGGGGACGCGGATTTCCGGCGGGGCGGGGCGCTATGGCACCCCGGTCTGGAGCCCGCGCGGCGACTATATCGCCTTCACCAAGCAGCATCAGGGCCGGTTCCACATCGGCGTGATGCGCACCGACGGGTCGGAAGAACGCCTGCTGACCGCCAGCTTCCTGGACGAGGGCCCGACCTGGGCACCGAACGGGCGCGTCCTGATGTTCACCCGCGAGACCAGCGGCGGCGGCGGGCAGGCAAGCCTGTGGTCGGTCGACATCACCGGCCGGAACCTCAAGCAGATCCCGACCGACGGCCCGGCCTCGGACCCGGCCTGGTCGCCGCTTTTGCCGTAAAACGTGACGCGCCGCCGGATTTCCCTGGCGGCGCAAAGCTGATACTCTGCCCTGCAATCGAGCATACAAGAAGGATGCCCCCCGATGAGCCTTGCTGCGAAATCGATTCTCCTGATCGCTGTCCTGGGCCTCGCGGCCTGCAAGAATCCCGACCGCTATGGCGCGGGCGGCCCTGGCGGGGCGGGTGGCCCCGGCGGCGCGGGGATGGGCGGCATCGACACCACGGGCCTTGGCGACCCGAACAACCCGTCGTCCATCGCCTACTTCAACCAGCGCGTCGGTGATCGCGTGCTGTTCGCGGTGGACCAGTCCACGCTGAGCCCCGAGGCCCGGCAGATCCTGACCGCCCAGGCGCAGTGGCTGCTGACCAATCCGGGCTATGCCGCCATCATCGAAGGCCATGCCGACGAACAGGGCACGCGGGAATACAACCTTGCTCTGGGCGCGCGCCGCGCGGCCTCGGTGCAGAACTTCCTGATCAGCCAGGGTGTCCCGGCGAACCGGCTGCGCACGATCAGCTATGGCAAGGAGCGCCCGATCGAGGTCTGCTCGAACGAGGCCTGCTACCAGCAGAACCGTCGCGCGGTGACGGTGCTGTCGGCGGGCGCGGGCGTCTGAGCCGATGCGGCGTCTTGCCCTGACTGCCGCGCTGTGCCTGTTGCCGGTCCTGGGTCACGCCCAGGACCGCGCACAGACGCTGGCCGACATTCGTGCCGAACTGAACGCGCTGGCCGCCGAGTTCAATGCGCTCAAGGCCGAGCTTGTCTCGACCGGGGCCGCGACAAGCGGCGCGGCGGGGGGCGATGCGCTGACGCGGATGGACACGATCGAGGCGACACTGGCCCGGCTGACCGCGCGGACCGAAGAGGTCGAGCTGAAGCTGAACCGGGTCGTCTCGGACGGGACGAACCGGATCGGCGATATCGAGTATCGCCTGTGCGAGGTGACCGAGGGCTGCGATCCGGGCAATCTGGGCGCGACCCCGACGCTGGGCGGGGGCACGGCCTCTGCTCCGGCACCGGCGGCGGACCCGGTGGTGATCGGCGCGCCCCCCTCGGCGGCTGGCGGGGCGGAACTGGCAGTGGCGGAACAGGAAGACTTTGACCGGGCCAAGGGGGTGCTCGGTTCCGGTGACTTTCGTGCCGCCGCGGACCTCTTTGCGACCTATGCCCAATCCTATCCTGGCGGGCCGCTGATCCCCGAGGCGCATTTCCTGCGCGGCGATGCGCTATCGCAGCTGGGCGACACATCCGGGGCGGCGCGGGCCTATCTGGATGCCTTTTCGGCCGCGCCCGAGGGGCCGATGGCCCCGGATGCGCTGCTGAAGCTGGGTGAGGGGCTGGGGGCGCTGGGACAGGTGCCCGAGGCCTGCGTGACCCTGGCCGAAGTGGGCCTGCGCTATCCCACCAGCATGGCGGCGACGCAGGCGGGCGTGGCGATGCAGGGACTGAGGTGCCAGTAGAGCGGCTGGTCGGGCTGGTCCGTCAGGCGCTGCCGGAAGGCGAGACGGTCGGAGTTGCGCTGTCGGGCGGTGGGGATTCCACCGCCCTTCTGCATTTGTGCCTTGCGGCAGGGTGCCGGGTCGAGGCGGTGACGGTGGATCACCGCCTGCGCCCGGAAAGCGCGGCCGAGGCGGCCGGGGTCGCCTTGGTCTGTGCGCCGTTCGGGGTGCGACATGAGGTGCGGGTCTGGGAGCATGGGCCGGTCGCGGGCAATGTGATGGACGCCGCCCGGCAGGCCCGGATGGGATTGATCCTGGATTGGGCGAAGTCGCGGGGACTTTCGGTCGTGGCACTTGGGCATACGCGGGACGACCAGGCGGAGACGCTGCTCATGGGCCTTGCACGGGCGGCGGGGATCGCGGGGCTGTCGGGGATGCGGCGGGCCTTCGTGGTGGAGGGCGTGCGGTTCGTCCGGCCGCTGATGGACGCGGGTCGGCAGGAATTGCGCGACTGGTTGCGGGGGCGGGGGATCGGCTGGGTCGATGACCCGAC
This sequence comes from Alphaproteobacteria bacterium, assembly GCA_029289325.1. Taxonomy (GTDB): domain Bacteria; phylum Pseudomonadota; class Alphaproteobacteria; order Rhodobacterales; family Rhodobacteraceae; genus Tabrizicola. The sequence continues at coordinate 43,070 of JARFTV010000023.1, read as the reverse complement.
CAACGAGGATCCGCGCTATCAGCGGGTAAAGGCGCGGCGGGCGCTGGCGGCGCTGGCTCCGCTGGGGATCACGGTGGAGGCACTGGCCTCGGTGGCAGGGAACCTGGCGCAGGCGCAGGCGGCCTTGGCGGCGCAGGTCCGCGCCGCGGCCCGAAACCTGCGCGAGGCGGCGGGGGCGCTCGAGGTGGATGCCGCGCTGTGGCAGGAGCCCGAGGAGGTGCGGCGGCAGCTGGTCGTCGCGGCCTTGCGCTGGCTGACGGGCGCGGACCATGCGCCCCGGGCGGCGGAGGTGGCGCGGTTCCTTTCGGCGATGCAGGCCGGGCGGGATGCGACGCTGGCGGGCTGCCGCCACCGCAGGGGCTGGCTCTTCCGCGAGGCGCGGGCGCTGCGCGGGCTGGAGGGCGGCCTCTGGGACGGGCGCTGGCAGGTCACGGGCGCGGGCGAGGTCCGGGCTCTGGCGGCGGCGGGGCTGGGCCAGTGCGACTGGCGGGCGACCGGCCTGCCGCGCGAGGTGCTGGCGGTGACGCCGGCGCTATGGCAGGGCGACCGGCTTCTGGCCGCGCCTTCGGCGGGTTTCGGCGCAGGGACTGCGACGATTTCCCGCCCCTTCCACCTTTTCGGACTATCCGATTGAACCCCGACCGCAAACGCTTATCTTAGAGCCAAGACCGCGCGCCTTGATGGCTGGCGCGGATCAAACAGGAGATCCTTTTGGGCAACGCACGCAATATCGCCTTCTGGGTCGTGCTGCTGATCCTAGTGATGGCGCTGTTCCAGTTGTTCTCGGGCAACCAGACGACGATGTCGTCCCGCTCGCTCAGCTATTCGGAATTCGTCCAGCGGGTCGACAGCGGCCAGGTCAACAGTGTGACGCTGGATGGCGAGCGGATCATCGTCCGCGCCCGCGACGGCAATACCTATGTCACGATCAAGCCGCAGGGCGAGGCGCTGACCGACAACCTGACCCGCGATCTGATCGCCAAGGGCGTGGCCGTCGAGGCCGAGCCGCAGGCGCAGTCGGGCTTCATGTCGCTGCTTTCGCTGTGGCTGCCGTTCATCATCCTGATCGGGATCTGGTTCTTCTTCATGAACCGGATGCAGGGCGGCGGACGCGGCGGCGCGATGGGCTTTGGCAAGTCCCGCGCGAAACTGCTGACGGAAAAGCACGGCCGGGTGACCTTTGACGATGTCGCTGGCATCGACGAGGCCAAGGAAGAGCTTGAGGAGATCGTGGAATTCCTGCGCAACCCGCAGAAGTTCAGCCGCCTTGGCGGCAAGATCCCGAAGGGCGCGCTTCTGGTCGGCCCTCCGGGCACCGGCAAGACGCTCCTCGCCCGCGCCATCGCGGGGGAGGCCGGGGTGCCGTTCTTCACCATCTCCGGGTCCGACTTTGTCGAGATGTTCGTGGGTGTCGGTGCGAGCCGCGTCCGTGACATGTTCGAACAGGCGAAGAAGAACGCGCCCTGCATCGTCTTCATCGACGAAATCGACGCCGTGGGCCGCGCCCGGGGTGTGGGCATCGGCGGCGGCAATGACGAACGCGAGCAGACGCTGAACCAGCTGCTGGTGGAAATGGACGGGTTCGAGGCGAACGAGGGTGTGATCATCATCGCTGCCACGAACCGCAAGGACGTGCTGGACCCGGCGCTGCTGCGTCCCGGCCGCTTTGACCGCCAGATCCATGTCCCGAACCCGGACATCAAGGGCCGCGAGAAGATCCTGTCGGTCCATGCCCGCAAGGTCCCGCTGGGCCCCGATGTGGACCTGCGCACGATCGCCCGCGGCTCGCCTGGTTTCTCGGGCGCTGACCTGATGAACCTGGTGAACGAGGCCGCGCTGATGGCGGCGCGGGCCGGGCGGCGGTTCGTGACGATGATCGACTTCGAGAACGCCAAGGACAAGGTGATGATGGGCGCCGAGCGTCGCAGCATGGTCCTGACGCCCGAGCAGAAGGAGATGACCGCCTATCACGAGGCCGGGCACGCCATCGTCGGCATGAGCCTTCCGAAATGCGATCCGGTCTACAAGGCGACGATCATCCCGCGCGGCGGTGCGCTTGGCATGGTAATGAGCCTGCCCGAGATGGACCGGTTGAACTGGCACCGTGATCAGTGCGAACAGCGTATCGCGATGACCATGGCGGGCAAGGCGGCCGAGATCATCAAATATGGTGAGGACGCGGTGTCGAACGGGCCGTCGGGCGATATCCAGCAGGCCAGCGCCCTGGCCCGCGCGATGGTGCTGCGCTGGGGTATGTCGGACGTGGTCGGCAATATCGACTATGCCGAGGCGGCCGAAGGCTATCAGGGCAATACCGCCGGTTTCTCGGTCAGTGCCGAGACCAAGCGGATGATCGAACAGGAAGTGAAGCGCTTCATCGACGAGGGCTATGAGACGGCCCGCCGCATCCTGCTTGAGCGTCACGATGACTGGGATCGGCTGGCGAAGGGGCTTCTGGAATACGAGACCCTGACCGGTGACGAGATCCGCAAAGTGATCGCGGGGGAACCGCTGGGCGGCGACGACAGCGCCGACAAGCCGTCCTCGGGCGGTGGCAGCGCCTCGATCGCGGCGATCCCGAAGACCAAGGCGCGCCCGAAGTCCTCGGGTCCCGAGCCGGAACCGGCACCGCTTTGATATCTGGCAAGGCCCCGCAGCGTCGGGGCCTTTTGCTGTCAGCTCTCGGCACTGTTTGTCGAGCACTCCTCGCGACGGGGATGCGGCGGGGCGTGCCCGACGCGGCCGGGAGACCGGCGCAGCTTCCCTCCCCATCGCCCCCGCAGTATCCTTCCCTGGCATGAGTTCCTGGAGACTGGCATGATCTCGGCCTATCTGTCGCGCAACCATCGGCTGGAGCGGCTGGACCTGGACCAGCGGCATCTGTCCGAGGCGCTGTGGATCGACCTGGAGGCCCCGACCGAGGCCGAGGAGGATGCGGTCGAGGCGGCGCTGGGGATCGACATCCCGACGCGGGAGGACATGCAGGAGATCGAGGTCTCCTCGCGCATCTATCGCGAGGATGGGGCGCTGTTCCTGACCGCACAGGTCATTGCCAGCCCCGAGGGCCGCGAAGCCGAGATCGGCCCCGTCACCTTCGTCGTCCTGGCCGACCGGCTGGTGACGGTGCATTATCACCGTCCCCGCTCGCTGACCTATTTCGCCGACTGGGCGGCGCGGCACGACGTGGCGATGGAGACGGGGCTGGACGCGGTGCTGGGGCTGCTGGAGGCGATCGTGGACCGGCTGGCCGATATTCTGGAAGCCGAGGCGCGGCAGCATGAACTGCTTTCGAAGGCGATCTTCGCGGCGCATCGGCCCGCGGGCCGCACCGAGACCCTGGGGGCGGTGCTCCAGCGGATCGGGCGGGCCGAGGCGATGAACGGCCGGGTGAACGAAAGCCTTGCCACGGTGCTGCGGCTGCTGACCTATCTGACCTCGACGCCCGAGGTGGCGGATGGCCCCTGCCTTCATGCGCGGCAGCTGCCGATCGCACAGGCGCAATTGCAGGACCTGCGGTCGCTGCGCGAGGTGGCGATGGCTCAGTCCGAGAAGGTGCGCTTCCTGCTGGATGCGACGCTGGGGGTGATCAACATCCGGCAGTCGGATGTGATCAAGATCTTCTCGGTTGTGGCCTTCGTCTTCCTGCCGCCGACGCTGATCGCCAGCGTCTACGGGATGAACTTCGAATACATGCCCGAGCTGGAATGGACCTGGGGCTATCCGATGGCGCTGGGGATGATGGTTCTGTCGGCGCTGGTGCCCTATCTGATCTTCCGGTGGAAGAAATGGCTGTAGACTGGGAGCCAGCGCGCTATGCCGCGTTCCGCGACCTGCGGCTCCGGCCGGCGCTGGACCTTCTGACGCAGGTCGAGGGCCTGCCGCCGGGCGAGGTGGTTGACCTTGGCTGTGGCGACGGGGCGGTGGCTGCGGCGCTTGCGACCCGGTTTCCGGGGCGGGGGCTGGTGGGGGTGGACAGCTCGACCGCGATGCTGGCCCGCGCGGGCGAGAGGCTGGTCTATGACCGGCTGATCGAGGCGGACATCGCCAGCTGGGAGCCGCTGGTCCCACCTGCTCTGATCTTTTCGAACGCCGCTCTGAACTGGCTGCCCGAGCATATGGCGCTGATGCCTCGGCTGGCGGGGATGCTGGTGCCGGGCGGCGTGCTGGCGGTGCAGATGCCGCGGCAGGGCGCGGCGCCCTCGCACCGGCTGCTGCAAGAGGTTGCCGACCGGCTCTTTCCGGGGCGTTTCCCCGCGGCCCCCGCCCCGGTGCTGGCGGCGGCGGATTACGTCCGGCTGCTGATGCCCCTCGGCGAGGTCCGGGCGTGGACGACGGAGTATGTCCAGATTCTTGATCCGGTGGCGGAGGGCCACCCTGTCCGCGCCTTCACCCAATCCACCGCGATGCGGCCCTTTCTGGCCGGGATGGCGGCAGAGGAGGCGGGGGCCTATCTTGCCGCCTATGACGCCGCCCTGGCCGCGGCCTATCCGGCGCTGCCCGATGGCCGGGTCCTCTTCCCCTTCGCCCGCGCCTTTTTTGTCCTGGAGCGTTCCTGATGCCTGCCCTAGTCCCCACCGACCATAGCGCCCGCGTTGTCTGGCTGGGCTTCCAGCCGGTACCGGTGGAAAAGCTGGTGATCACGGCGGAGCCGGTGACCGAGATGCCGCTCAGCTTCGCCGGCTTTGCGCGCGAGGTCCATGCCGGGCTGACGCGGCCTTCCTGCTCACGCGTCTTGAAGCAGCATCCGCGGAACACCGAAATCCGCAACGTCCGCCAGCTTTGCGTCGTCAGCGCCGAGGAGATGGCCGAGGTCGCGCGGAAGATGGGGCTGGAGGCGATCGACTATGCCTGGGTCGGGGCCAGCCTCGTGCTGGAGGGTATCCCGGACCTGACCCATCTGCCGCCATCCAGCCGCCTGCAGGGGCCGGACGGGGTGACGCTGGTCGTCGACATGGAGAACCTGCCCTGTCAGGAGCCCGCCGTCACGATCGAGAAGGCCCTGCCGGGTCAGGGCAAGGGCTTCAAGCGTGCGGCCGAGGGCAGGCGGGGCGTGACCGCCTGGGTGGAACGTGAGGGCGTCCTGCGCTTGGGCGACGAGATGCGGCTGCACATTCCGGCGCAACGCGGCTGGCAGCCGGGCTGAAACTGAGCGGAAAATAATTTCCTTGACGTGAAAATTCCGCTTCCACGGCCGCTGGTTTCGTATCGGAAACGCGTCACGGCGATTTTGGTCCCTTTCACGTCGCAAAATGCCTTAGCCAAGCGCATCCGGCCCGGTATCACGTCGCAAATGGCACATGGAAGCCCCAGGGAGACGCGAATGGCCTTCAAGACCGATATCGAGATTGCGCGCGAGGCGAAGAAGAAGCCGATCATGGAGATCGGCCAGAAGCTTGGCATCCCCTCGGAGCATCTGCTCCCCTACGGCCATGACAAGGCCAAGGTGAGCCAGGAGTTCATCAAGAGCCTTTCGGGCAAGCCCGATGGCAAGCTGGTTCTGGTCACCGCGATCAACCCGACCCCGGCGGGCGAAGGCAAGACCACGACGACCGTGGGCCTTGGCGATGGCCTGAACCGGATCGGCAAGAAGGCGGTGATCTGCATCCGCGAAGCCTCTCTCGGCCCGAACTTCGGGATGAAGGGCGGCGCTGCGGGCGGCGGCATGGCCCAGGTCGTCCCGATGGAGGAGATGAACCTTCACTTCACCGGCGACTTCCACGCGATCACCTCGGCCCACAACCTGCTGTCGGCGATGATCGACAACCACATCTACTGGGGCAACGAACTGGCCATCGACGAGCGCCGGATCGTCTGGCGCCGGGTGATGGACATGAACGACCGCGCGCTGCGCGACATCGTGGTGAACCTTGGCGGCGTCGCCAACGGCTTCCCGCGCCAGACCGGCTTTGACATCACCGTGGCGTCCGAAGTCATGGCGATCCTCTGCCTGTCGAACGACCTGGAAGACCTGCAGAAGCGTCTGGGCGACATCGTGGTGGCCTATACCCGCGAGAAGAAGCCGATCTACTGCCGCGACATCAAGGCTGACGGCGCGATGACCGTGCTGCTGAAGGACGCGATGCAACCGAACCTGGTGCAGACGCTGGAGAACAACCCGGCCTTCGTCCACGGCGGCCCGTTTGCCAACATCGCCCACGGCTGCAACTCGGTCATCGCGACCAAGACCGCGCTGAAGCTGGGCGAATATGTCGTGACCGAAGCCGGTTTCGGCGCGGACCTCGGCGCCGAGAAGTTCTTTGACATCAAGTGCCGCAAGGCCGGGCTGAAGCCTGCCGCCGCGGTGATCGTGGCGACCGTCCGCGCGATGAAGATGAACGGCGGCGTCGCGAAGGCCGATCTGGGTGCCGAAAACGTCGAAGCCGTGCAGAAGGGCTGCCCGAACCTTGGCCGTCACATCGCCAACGTGAAGTCGTTCGGCGTGCCGGTCGTGGTGGCGATCAACCACTTCTACAGCGACACCGATGCCGAAGTGGCGGCGGTGAAGGCGTATGTTGCCGAGCAGGGCGCGGAAGCGATCCTGTGCAAGCACTGGGCGCAGGGCTCGGCCGGGATCGAGGATCTGGCCAATGCCGTGGTCAAGCTGGCCGAGTCGGGCGCCTCGACCTTCGCGCCGCTCTACCCGGACGAGATGCCGCTGTTCCAGAAGGTCGAGACCATCGCCAAGCGCATCTACCACGCTGACGAGGTGCTGGCCGACAAGTCGATCCGCGACCAGCTGAAAGCCTGGGAAGCCGCCGGCTATGGCAACCTGCCGATCTGCATGGCGAAGACCCAGTACAGCTTCACCACCGACCCGAACGTCCGCGGCGCGCCGACCGGCCACTCGGTCCCGGTCCGCGAAGTGCGGCTCTCGGCCGGCGCTGGCTTCATCGTGGTGATCTGTGGTGAGATCATGACCATGCCGGGCCTGCCCAAGGTGCCGTCGGCCGAAGTGATCCGCCTGAACGACCAGGGCCATGTCGAGGGCCTGTTCTAAGGTCGCATTGCCTCTGCCGGGCTGTCCCCTTATCTCGGGGGCAGCCTGCAAGAGGGAATGACGATGCGGAAACCAGCCGACTGCACCACGATGGCCGAAATCCGGGCCGAGATCGACCGGCTGGACGAGGATCTGGTCCGCCTGTTTGCCGAACGGGCGGGCTATATCGACCGGGCGGCCGAGATCAAGGCCGAGGTCGACCTGCCGGCGCGGATCGGAAGCCGGGTGGAGGAAGTGGTGCAGAACGTGCGCCGTCACGCCTTGGCCCACGGGCTGCCGCCCGATCTGGTGGAAAAGCTGTGGCGGCGGCTGATCGATTGGTCGATTGCCCGGGAAGAAAGCCGCTTGGGCCCGGACAGTCTGCGAAAAGGATGAAAGCAGGGGCGCGATGACTGCCACAATGATCGACGGCAAGGCCATCGCGGCCCGGATGCGTGAGGAAACGAGGGCCGAGGCCGTGCGCCTGACCGCGCTTGGCTGGGCGCCGCGGCTGGTGTCGATCTCGGTCGGCGATGTGGCGGCGGCGGAGCTTTATGTCCGGAACCAGCAGAAGTCGGCGGAAGCCGCAGGTGTCGGCTTCGAGGCGCGGAATTATCCCGAGACGATCAGCCTGGAGCAGTTGCAGGGTGTGCTAGCCGGGCTGAACGCGGACCCGCGGGTCAACGGGATCATCATCCAGCGGCCACTCCCTGCGCATATCCCGGTCAAGGCACTGCAAAAGGCGGTGCATCCGATGAAGGACGTGGAGGGGATGCATCCTTCGTCCATCGGGAATATTGTCTATAATGATCTGACGCTTGGCCCCTGCACCGCCGTCGCGGCGGTGGAGATCCTGAAGACCCTGCCCCTGAAGATGGAGGGGCTGGACGTCTGCGTGATCGGGCATTCCGAAATCGTGGGCAAGCCCATTGCCTTCCTGATGATGGGTCTCGGCGCGACGGTGACGGTCTGCCACCACATGACCCGGCAGGTTGCCGTGCATTCCCGCGCGGCGGATGCGGTCTTCGTGGCGGTGGGGAAACCCGGCCTCGTGCGCGGTGAGATGCTGAAGCCCGGTGCCGCGCTGATCGATATCGGCATCAACCGTGTGGACGGAAAGACGGTGGGCGACGCGGAGTTCGCCAGCTGCGCCGAGGTGGCGGGCTGGATCACTCCGGTCCCCGGCGGGGTCGGGCCGGTGACGGTGGCGATCCTGATGAAGAACGCGGTGCTCGCGACGCGCCTGCAGATGGAACATTACCGCACGGCCTTTGCGGCGGCGGTTTGAACGGAGGGATACGGGATGACGGCCAAGGTGATCGACGGCAAGGCCTTTGCGGCGAATGTGCGGGCCCAGGTGGCCGAGCATGTGGCGCGGCTGAAGGCCGAACATGGGCTGACCCCCGGCCTCGCGGTGGTGCTGGTGGGCGAGGACCCGGCCTCGAAGGTCTATGTGAAGAACAAGCATGCCTCGACCATCGAGGTCGGAATGGCATCTTTCGAACATCGGCTGCCGGCCGAGACCTCGGAAGCCGAGCTGCTGGCGCTCATCGACAAGCTGAACGCCGACCCTTCGGTGCATGGGATTCTGGTGCAACTGCCGCTGCCGGGACACCTGAATTCCGAACTGGTGATCAACCGCATCGACCCGGCGAAGGATGTGGACGGATTCCACATTTCGAACGTCGGCCTGCTTGGCACGGGGCAGAAGTCGATGGTCCCCTGCACGCCTCTGGGATGCCTGATGATGCTGCGGGATCATCATGGGAAGCTGGCCGGGCTGAACGCCGTCGTGGTGGGCCGGTCGAACATCGTCGGCAAGCCGATGGCGCAATTGCTGCTGGGTGACAGCTGCACGGTGACGATCGCGCATTCGCGCACCAAGGACCTGGCCGAGGTCTGCAAGCGGGCCGATATCCTGGTCGCGGCGGTCGGGCGGCCGGAGATGATCACCGGCGACATGGTGAAGCCGGGGGCCACGGTGATCGACGTCGGCATCAACCGCATCGAACGCGACGGCAAGGGCAAGCTGGTGGGCGACGTCCATTATGACAGCGCAGCGGCCGTGGCGGGGGCGATCACGCCGGTGCCGGGCGGGGTGGGGCCGATGACCATCGCCTGCCTGCTGGCGAACACGCTGACCGCCTGCTGCCGGGCAAACGGGCTGGCCGAGCCCGAGGGGCTGACCGCCTAGGGTACGTGACACCACGCACCCAGCGGGGGCTAGCGTGGCATTGGGATTGCAAGGACGCGCGGGCCGGTGAGGAAGGCCAGCGCGTCCTTTGCCATCAGGTCGGTCAGCGCTGCATCGTGGGAGCGCAGGCCGCCCGTGTAGACCCCATAGGCGGGCAGGATCATCCGTTTCGCATCGGCAAGGAAGGCGGCCCGCGACTGGCCGGCAAGTCTGGCCTTGGGGTGGTAATGGCCTGAAATCTCGGCGGTTTCCGCTGGGTCGGCGATGTGGCGGAAGGTGAAGGGGGCGAGCCTCAGCTCGGCCCGGTGGCTGCCGCCAAGATCGATCGGGCCGGGATCGTGGTTGCCGGTGATCCAGGTCCAGTCGCGCCCGGCGATCAGGCGGGTGAGCCAGAGACGCGCGCTTTCCTCGATCCCCTGCGCCGCGGCGAGGTCGTCGAAGCTGTCGCCAAGGCAGATGACCGCTTCGGCCGCCGTCTGCTCCAGATCGCGGTCGAGTTTCTCCAGCGTCGCCTGCGTCTCGTAGGGCGGCAGGAGCGAGCCGCCGCGGCGGGCGAGGCGTTCGGACTTGCCGAGGTGGAGGTCGGAAACCGCAAGCGTCTTCCGGGCGGGCCAGTAGAGCGCGCCGGAGGGGAGGAGGTGGAGCGTTTCGCCGTGGAAGATCAGCCCGTGGTGCATGCGCGCTGAATGCCTTGGCGCTTTGCGGGTGGCAAGGGGCGAGCCTCGGGCGGGGAAATCTGGGCCAGCATGAAAGTTCAGCTCAGTCCTGCCGCTGCCATCAGGGCCTGCGCCTGGGCGGTGGCGAGGCGGTCGCGTCCGGCGCCTTCCACGGGGATGCGGCTGGGCTCGAAGAAGAGCGGCGCGGCGAGGGGGGTGACGCGGGTGAGGCGCTTGAGTTCGATCCTCGGGCCGACGCGCGCGAGGAGCTGTTCGATGCGCGAAAAGTCGATCAGGCCGCGCATCGCCTCTTCCCGGGTGATCTGCAGCAGCAGGTGGTCGGGATCGTAGCGGCGCAGCGTGTCATAGAGGATGTCGGAGGAGAACGTCGCCTGCCGCCCGGTCTTGCGGCGGCCTTGATGCGTCCGCTCGATCAGGCCCGCGATGATGGCGGTGGACCGGAAGGTGCGCTTCATCACCGCATTGCCGGCGAGCCAGTGGTCGAGGCCGTCGCGAAGGGTCTCAAGGTCGAACAGGGGGGCCGGGTCGGTGACGGGGTCGAGGCCCCAGATCAGGGTCGCGTAGTCGGTGGCGACAAAGCCGAGGGGGGCAAGGCCCTGGGATTCCATCTGTTTCGTGACGAGGAGGCCGAGGGTCTGCTGGGCGTTCCGTCCGGCGAAGCCGTAGATGACAAGATGTTCGCGGCCGTCGTGGGGGAAGGATTCGAGGAGGAGCGACTGCGGGTCGGGGAGGCGGGAGACCTCACGCTGGAGGCCGAGCCACCAGGCCGTGTGGGCGGGGAGGTCGGGCCAGCTTTCCTGTTGGAAGATTTGAAGAATCCGCTCCGTGAGCAGGGTGGAGGTGGCGAATTTGGTGCCGTTGAAGACGGCGACCTTGGGGTCGCGGCCGGGGGTCTTCGAGACCTCCACGGTCATTTCGCGCAGGCTTTCGTAGCGGACGACCTGGCCGCCGATCAGGAAAGTGTCGCCGGGGGTGAGGGTGGCGGCGAAGTCTTCCTCGACCTCACCCAAGGGGGCGCCATGGCCGCGGAGGCGGACTTTCAGGGTTTCGGTATCGATGATCGTGCCGAGGTTCTGGCGGATCAGGGCTGCGGCGCGGGGGTCGCGGAGGTGCCATTGACCGTCCGTCTGCTTCAGGCGCTGCCAGCGGTCATAGGCTTTCAGCGCGTAGCCTCCGGTGGCGACGAAATCGAGACAGGCGTCGAATTCTGCTTTGGTCAGAAGGGCATAGGGGCCGGCGGTGGTGACTTCGGCATAAAGTGCGTCGGCCTGGAAGGGTCCGGCGCAGGCGGTGGCGAGGATGTGCTGGCAGAGGACGTCGCGCGGGCCGGGGCCGCGCGGTTCGCCGTCGAGGGTATGGGCGCGGACGGCGTCGAGGGCGGCCTGACATTCGACGACCTCGAAGCGGTTGGCCGGGACGAGGAGCGCCTTGGAGGGGGCGTTGTAGCGGTGGTTGGCGCGGCCGATGCGCTGGACGAGGCGCTTGACGTTCTTCGGTGCGCCGACCTGGATCACCAGGTCCACGTCGCCCCAGTCGATCCCGAGATCGAGGGAGCCGGTGCAGACCACCGCCCGTAAGGCCCCGTCAGACATGGCTTTTTCAACCCGTTCGCGCTGTTCGCGGGACAGAGAGCCGTGGTGGATGCCGATGGGCAGGTCCTCGGTGTTCTGGAGCCAGAGGTCGTGGAAGAAAAGCTCGGCCTGGGCGCGGGTGTTGTGGAAGATGAGCGTGGTACGGTGACGCGTGATCTCGTTCAGGATCGCGGGGATGGCGTAGCGGCCGCCGCCGCCGCTCCACGGGGGCGGAGCCTCGGTTTCCAGCATCGATATGTCGGGGTCGGGGCCGGGGTCGGCCTCGAGGATGGTGGTCCGGGGCGCGAGGAAGCGGGCGAGGGCGGGCGGGTTTTCCACCGTGGCGGAAAGGCCGACGCGGCGGAGGGTGGGGTTCAGCCCCTGAAGCCGGGAGAGTTGCAGGGTGAGCTGGTCGCCGCGCTTCGACTCGGCGAGTGCATGGATTTCGTCGATGATAACCCGTTGCAGCCCTTGGAAAATCCTGGGGGCATCCTCGTAGCTGAGGAGGAGGGCGAGCGACTCGGGCGTGGTCAGGAGGATATGCGGCGGGTCGGCGCGCTGGCGGCGGCGCTGAGTATAGGTGGTGTCGCCGGTGCGATCCTCGACCCGGATCCTGAGACCAGCGCCCTCGATCGGAAGCCCGAGGTTGCGGCGGATGTCGGCGGTCAGGGCCTTGAGGGGGGAGACGTAAAGCGTGTGGAGGCCGGGGGGCGGGTCCTTCCCAAGTTCGGCGAGCGTGGGGAGGAAGCCGGCAAGCGTCTTGCCGCCCCCGGTGGGCGCGATGAGGAGGGTGGCGGGGTCCTGCGACCGGGCCAGCATCTCTTCCTGATGCGGATGCAGGGTCCAGCCCTTGGTGGCGAACCAGTCGGAAAGGGCGGGGGGAAGCGTCGTCATGAAGGAAGAGATAATGCGCCGGTCGGGTTTGGGGAACGGGCAGCGGCGTGCGCCGCATTAAGCCGTTGATACGTCAATAAATTCCGGGGCTGCGTCCCGTCGGCTTCCTGTCTGGCATCCGTATGGCAGCTGTCAGGCGCTGCGGTGGGCTGCATTGCGTTAACCATCGGGCGCGAATCGCGGGCCACGCGGAGGAAGGAGGCGCCGGGACGAAGGATTTTCACCGAACAATCCTTCGATAGGGCGGTTTTTCCGGGCGGAGCTTTGGCGTCGGAATTGCAGCGCTTTTTCGGAAGCCGCGACTTCATTCCACTTGCCGGAACCCCGCCCCCCGCCTAATCGGGAAACCATGAAACTGTTGTTCCTTGGCGATGTCGTGGGCCGGTCGGGCCGGGCGGCTGTGATCGAGCGGTTGCCGGCCCTCCGGCAGGCCTGGGGGTTGGATTTCGTCGTGGTCAACGGCGAGAATGCCAGTCAGGGGGCCGGGCTGACCGGGGAACATGCCAAGGCGCTGCTGGCCTCGGGCGCGGATTGCCTGACGCTGGGGGATCATGCCTTCGACCAGAAGGACATGCTGAGCTTCATCGAGCAGGAGCCGCGGATCGTGCGGCCGCTGAATTTCTCCAAGGTCGCGCCGGGCCGGGGCGCGCGGGTCTTCGAGGCGACGCAGGGCCGCAAGGTGCTGGTGACGCAGGCGCTGGGGCAGGTGTTCATGAAACGGCCTTTCGACGATCCGTTCTCGGCGCTGGAGTCGGTGCTGAAGGCCCATACGCTGGGCGGGGTGGTTCAGGCGGCGATCGTGGATTTCCATGCGGAAGCCACGTCGGAAAAGATGGGCATGGGCCATTGGTGCGACGGGATGGCGAGCCTGGTGGTCGGGACGCATACCCATGTGCCGACCAGTGACACGATGATCCTGGCCAAGGGCACGGCCTATCAGTCGGATGCCGGGATGTGCGGCGATTATGACAGCGTGATCGGGATGGAGAAGCTGGAGCCCTTGCGCCGCTTCCTGACCGGGATGGCGAAGGGCCGGTTCGAGCCTGCGGCGGGCGAGGCGACGCTGTCGGGGGTCTATGTCGAGACCGACGACCGGACCGGGCTGGCGACGAAGGTGCGGATGATCCGGGTCGGCGGCAAGTTGCAGGAGTCGGTGCCGTGAGCGATCTTGCGGTGGCGGAAGCGCCGGGTGCCGCCGCGTCCCGTCCCCTCATGCCGGGGGAGGGGGGCGAGAATGGCCGTCGCTGGGTGCTGGTGGCCGTGCTGGTCGTGCTGGGGCTGGGCTGGGGTTCGACGCAGAGCCTTGGCAAGATGGCGACGGCGACCGGGCATCAGCCGTTCGGGCTGATCTTCTGGCAGCTTGTGGTGGGGGCGGTGGTGCTGGGGGTGATCTCGGCGCTGCGGGGCAAGGGGCTGGTCCTGAGCGGGCCGGCGCTGCGCTTCTATGTGGTGATCGCCGTGATCGGGACGCTGGTGCCGAACGCGACCTTCTATGCCTCGGTCGTGCATCTGCCTGCGGGGGTGATGTCGATGCTGATCTCGACCGTGCCGCTGATCGCCTTTCCGATGGCGCTGGCGCTGCGGATGGACCGGCTTTCGCCGGGCCGGGTGATCGGGCTGGGGCTGGGGCTGCTGGGCGTGGCGCTGATCGCGGGGCCGGGCGGGTCGTTCAGCCTGGGCTGGCTGGCGGTGGCGATGGTCGGGCCGGTGTTCTATGCGGCCGAGGCAACCTGGGTCGCGCGGACCGGAACGGCGGGGATGGATGCGGTGCAGGCAATGTTCGGCGTGTCGGTCGTGGGCGCGGTGATGGCGGCGCCCTTGGCGCTTGGCACCGGGCAGTGGGTCGATCCCCTGCCGTTGGGGCGGGCGGAGGTGGCTCTGGTGATCCTCGCCGCAGTTCATGCCGTGGTCTATGCGGGCTATGTCTGGCTGGCGCGGCAGGCGGGATCGGTCTTTGCGGCGCAGACCTCCTACCTTGTGACGGGATCGGGCGTGATCTGGGCGATGCTGCTGTTGGGCGAAAGGTTCCAGCCCCTGGCCTGGGTGGCGCTGGCGGTGATGCTGGCGGGCGTGGCGCTGGTGCAGCCGCGACCGGCGCGGGGGGCGTGATGTTCGGGTTCGCGGTTCCAGCCGAGTTTCTGCCCTGGGTCGCCCTGGCGATCCTGGCGGGGATGCTGCTGCTGTTCGTGCTGGAGGTCTATCCGGCCGAGGTCACGGCCATCGGCGGGGCGATGGTGATGCTGGTCCTTGGCATCCTGCCGCAGGACGAGGCGACGCGGGCGCTGTCGAACAGCGCGCCCTGGACCATCGCGGCGATGTTCATCCTGGCTGGTGCGCTGGTCAGGACCGGGGCGCTGGAGACGGCGACGCAATATGCGCTGCGCCATGTCGAGGAGCGGCCGGTGCGCGCCCTGGCGGCGATCGCCGTGGGCGTCGTGGGGATGAGCGCCTTTCTCAACAACACGCCGATCGTGGTGGTGATGATCCCGGTCTTCATGCGGCTGGCCAGCGCGATGCGGCTGTCGCCCTCGAAACTGATGATCCCGCTCAGCTATCTGGCGATCCTTGGGGGCACGATCACGCTGATCGGCACCTCGACCAACATCGTCGTGGACGGGGTGGTGCGGTCCAAGGGGCTGGAGGGGTTCGGGATATTCGACATCACGCCGCTGGGGATCGCGGCCTCGCTGATCGGGGTGACTTATCTGGTGCTGTTCACCCGGCGCCTCTTGCCCGACCGCGACAGCATGGCGGCGCTTCTGGGGGACCGGGCGCCGATGAAGTTCTTCACCGAGGTCGCGGTGCCCGAGGGCAGCCCGATCATCGGGCAGAAGATCGTCGAGGTGGCGCTGTTCAAGGCCGAGCGGATGCGGGTCGTCGACGTGCTGCGCGGGGATCTGTCGCTGCGGCGGCAGCTGGCGGATGTGGTGCTGGAGGCGGGCGACCGCGTCGTCCTGCGCACGCCGATGAGCGAGGTGCTGGCGCTGCAGGAATCGCGCGAGCTGCGGCTGGTCGACAAGCTGTCCTCGGTGCAGACCGCGACGGTCGAGGTGCTGATCACGCCGGGCTGCCACATGGTCGGACGCTCACTGGGGTCGATGCGTCTGCGGCGGCGCTATGGGGTCTATCCGCTGGCGGTGCATCGGCGGAACCAGAACATCGGGCGGCAGCTGGACGATCTGGTGGTGCAGGTGGGTGACACGCTGCTGCTGGAGGGCGCGCCGGGGGATATCCAGCGGTTGGCGGCGGATATGGAGCTGGTCGACATCTCCACCCCGTCGGAGCGGCCCTATCGCCGGGAGAAGGCGCCGATCGTCGTGGCGGTGATGGCGGCGGTTGTCGGGCTTGCGGCGCTGGACCTGGCGCCGATCCTGTGGCTGGCCTTCGTGGGTGTGAGCATCGTGCTGGCTACGCGCTGCATCGATGCGGACGAGGCCTTTGCCTCGGTCGAGGGGCGTCTGCTGGCGCTGATCTTCGGGATGTTGGGCGTGGGGGCGGGGTTGGAAGCCTCGGGCGCGGTCGAGATGATCGTGGGCTGGGTCGCGCCGCATCTGCACGGGATGCCGCCCTTCCTGGTGATCCTGACGATCTATGCGCTGACGTCCTTCCTGACCGAGATCGTGACGAACAACGCGGTGGCGGTCATCCTGACGCCGATCGCCATCGGGCTGGCGCTGGAACTGGGGGTGGACCCGCGCCCGCTGGTCGTGGCGGTGATGTTCGGCGCCTCGGCCTCGTTCGCGACGCCGATCGGCTATCAGACGAACACGCTGGTCTATGGGCCGGGCGGCTATCGCTTCAGCGATTTCCTGCGCATCGGGGTGCCGCTGAATCTGGTGATGATGGTGGCGATCAGTATGCTGATCCCGCTGTTCTTCCCGTTGTGAGGAGACGAAGGATGAAAAGGTCGCTGATCCTGGCCCTGGCGCTGGGCGGTTGCGCCGGGCTGCAGGCGGCTCCGGTGCCGCAGGCGGCGCGGCTGTCGTCCGAGAGGCTGACGCTGACGCTGTCGGACGGGACGGTCTGCCGGGCGGACTGGGCGGCGCAGGGCGGGGCGGGGCGGTTTCAGGACTGCGGGCCGGGTTTCGGCTACAGCGTGGAAGTGATCGAGAACCCGAACCTGTTGCGGCAGGTCTGGACCGGCCTGACCGGCGCGCTGGGGGCCGAGGGGGTGGTGCCGCCGATGGCCGAGGTGGTGATCACCGATGCGATGGGGCGCGACCATGTCTTCGTCTCGCCGCCGCCGGCGGGGGACTGACGGGCAAGGGCGCGTCATTCGCTGCGTCTTCTCCCCGCGGGGCGGGGGGCGGGCGACGAGGAGCGTTCCGGGGGCGCGGGGGTTGCCCTTGGCCCCGGCGGCGGTGTAAAGCGCGCCATCACCGAAACGGGATCGAGGTAGGGCCATGGCGGGCCATTCGAAATGGGCGAACATCCAGCATCGCAAGGGCAAGCAGGACAAGCTGCGCTCGAAGATGTTTTCCAAGCTGTCGAAGGAGATCACCGTCGCGGCCAAGATGGGGATGCCTGATCCCGAGATGAATCCGCGTCTGCGGCTGGCGGTGAAGGCGGCCAAGGCGGCCTCGATGCCGAAGGACGTGATCGACCGCGCGATCAAGAAATCCCAGATGGGCGACGGGGCGGATTACACCGAGATCCGGTATGAGGGATACGGGGTCAACGGGATCGCGATCATCGTCGAGGCGATGACCGACAACCTGAACCGCACCGCTTCCAACGTCCGCAGCTATTTCACCAAATGCGGCGGGAACCTCGGGACCACCGGCAGCGTCGCACATTCCTTCGACCGGGTCGGCGAGATCACCTATCCCGCCTCTGCGGGGTCGGCGGATGACGTGATGATGGCGGCGCTGGAGGCGGGCGCGGACGACGTGGAATCGGACGAGGACGGCCACTGGATCTATTGCCAGGTCGAGAACCTGTCCGAAGTCTCGGACGCGCTGGAAAAGGCGCTGGGGGAATCGACGGAATCCAAGCTGGTCTGGAGGCCGCAGACCCGGACCGAGGTCGATCTGGAGACCGCACAGAAGCTGATGCGGCTGATCGACCTTCTGGAAGAGGACGACGACGTTCAGACCGTCACGCACAACTTCGACGTCCCCGAGGATGTGGCGGCGCAGCTTTAATCTGCCCCTGCCCCTTGCAATGCGGTCCC